>LYSV01000227.1 GCA_001657315.1 Flammeovirgaceae bacterium BBD 1991-12
TGTAATCATCGGAACATGCTATCTAAGAGAAAGTATTTTCCAAGTGTCCAACTGGCTAAACAAGTTGTGAAACCAAGTATGTTAAATTAGATATAAATTAAAATGGAAAAATTATTTAAAGTATTCATCTTTTTATTTGTTTTTACATGTATTCATGGATCTGCGTTTGCACAAATTGAATGTAAGGGTACTTTCTCAGATGGTAGCCCTAGGCCGAGACCAGCAGACCCCGTTCCCATTCCGATAGGCAACGTTCAAATTAGCAGTGTAAACGGTGGGCCGGTAAGTCCAATACAGCCAAATACACAGTACCGAATAACTGTAACTCAACCAGTGAGTAGTGATAATTCTTTTTGGGTTATTCCGGCGGGTGACTCGTTTGGTGTTGCTTTATTTGGGTCAAATGTGAATCCTCAAACGCAGGATTATGCACAAGATAGGGGCCCCGGAGTATCAGTAACATTCACATTAACGACAGATAATCTGGGAGGAATTATAGTTTTTGATATTCGAGGAGGAAGTGGTGGCGGATTTTCCCAAACATGTCGATCTGATTTTACCAGGATACGATTTTTTTAGTAAACCTCTACTTTGATTTGTTATTTATAGCTTCTGGATGGTTGAAACTGTATTAAGTTCAATGGTCCGGAAGTTATTGTATCAGCCACGAAATTTTTTCTTCTCTCTTTTCGTTTTGAAATTGGATCGAGGAAAGTGTCATTAGAATTATGTTAAATAGATTTTTGATTATAGTTGTTCTGAATTTAGCTGTCTTTTCATCAATTTTATCTCAGAAAGAAGCAAATATATGGTATTTTGGTAATCGTGCGGGTTTTGATTTCAATAATGGTGACCCCATTCCCTTGGATAATGGCGCCCTCGAAACTCGCGGGATTTCAGCAGTTGCTAGCCATCCTATTACGGGTGAACTTTTGTTTTACACGGATGCTACAAATGTATGGGATCTAGAACACCAAATTATGCCGAATGGCAGTGGCCTTAATGGAGGAGGAACTACACAATCTGCCTTGATTGTCCCGTTACCTAGTTCTGATCAAAAATTCTACCTATTTACTCTTTACAGGGATGCTACTTTATCCTATTCAGATCTCTATTACCACATTATTGACATGCAGCTGAATGATGGTCTTGGTGATGTTGTCGAAACAAGAAAAAACCAGTTATTGCTAACTAATCTAACAGGGAAGCTTACGGCTGTTCCGCATACCAATGAACAGGGTTTTTGGTTGATTACTCATGAATACGGAACCGATTTTTTTTATACATTCCTAATTTCCGCCAATGGTTTATCTTCTTTTAATACGCAGGCCATTGGCCCTCGACATTACCCGGAAGATGATGATAGTGACGTGCAAGATTTTTTTGATTTTGGAAGGGGGTATTTAAAACCATCACCGGATAGTAAAAAGTTAGCCTCAACCATAAGCATAAAGAGTTTCGATCAAGCGCTGAGTTTATTTGACTTTGATGCAGAGAGTGGTGTGATATCTAATTACAGGCCATTGGATGTTATAGATAGCACCCCGTTTGGATTATCTTTTTCTCCGGGTAATACTATGCTATACGTTTCAACTTCTTTGCTCTTGGAAGGTGTTAACTATGTATTAGAACCAATTATTCAATATGATCTCCGTGGAGCTTCTCTTGAAGAAATTAATAATTCAAGGATAGGTCTAATTAGCAACAATCCCTTTGATAATATTAATCCAAATATTTCAACCGGCGGGCCTACTTTTTTCGGGCTACAACTAGCCCCGGACGGACGAATTTACAATGGAGATAATTGGATAGCTCCTTTATCGAGACTACAAAATCATGACTTAATTGTTATAGATCAACCCGACAAAAAAGGTTTCGAAGCAAGCCCCCAGCTCACTCGTTTTGACTTTAACAGCGCTGAAGCAGGGCCTTTATTGCCTAATTTCTTAGAAAGTACCTTTGATGGGCTATCTCCAAGAGACAACCCTAACGTACCTTGCGAAGTTGTGGGTAACTTCAATATTTTTCCAAACCCATCCACTCGTTTTATCCAAATTGAAATTGAAGAAGAATGCTTTTCTCCATATAGATTTGAGCTTTATAATGCAAAAGGAATATTAATTAACCAAGCTACAGTTTCGGACGCGATGAGTGATCTGGTAGATATGGGTCAATTATCCATTGGCCTTTATGTTATCATTTTGCGACCGCTGGCTTCTGCTGAAAGTTCGAGGTTCCCATCTAAAATTATACGGAAAATTATTAAAAGCTGATCCTGTGACTATTAATCGAAACCTTGTTTTATTCAAACATGCTATGATCCTAACTAAAAGATCTCAAAGTTTAATTTAAACTAATTGGTGTGTCTAAAACTTTAATGAAGCGAAAGATCAGTATTACTTTGATTTTAGGCATTTCAATATGTTCGATAGGGTTTTATTTTATAGGTAGCAATAACCATGATGAGTCTTATATTATGGTAGGTACACGAAAAGGAAATTTTTTAATCGATGTTTCAGCTACCGGGGAGCTGATGGCTAAAAATTCAATTCCCATTTCAGGTCCCATTGAACTCGTCAGGGCAGGTATTTTCCGAGTAAAAATAGATCACTTGGTTGATGAGGGGACTGAAGTAAATGCAGGAGACTATGTGGCTACATTAGACCGCGCTCCCTTGCTGGAAAAAATTGGTCAGGTGGAAGCCGATATTCAAAAACTTTTGGCAGCTTACGAAAATGTAAAACTTGATACTGCTCTGGACCTTTACTTGGCTAGAGAGGAGTTTTTCAATTTAAAGCTCGCCTTGCAAGAGAGTGAATTAGATATAAAACAATCGATTTATGAACCCTTGGAAGCGCAACGAAAGGTTGAAATAGCTAAAATCAAGGCTGAAAGAGACTATGTGAAAGCTATTGGAAGTTATGAATTGAAGAAAAAGAAGGCAGTTAATCAAACAAAGGAGGCATGGAGTTTTGTACTTAAAGCCAGGGGTCTATTGGCGGAGCTAAATGCGTTACTGGATAAATTTATCATTACGGCTTCCAGTAAAGGGCTAGTAATTTATACCGAAGACTTATCTGGAAATAGAGTTGAAGCAGGTTCTATGATAAATGGATTTCAACCAGTCGTAGCATCATTACCCGATCTTTCCAAAATGATATCTAAAATTTATGTCAATGAACTTGATATAAGTAAAGTAAGGCTTGGACAAAAGGTAATAATTGGTTTAGACGCCTTCCCAAATAAAAAGTTAACGGGAAAAGTAACTTTCATTGACAATATTGGCGAAAGCAGGGAATATTCCAACGCTAAAGTTTTCGAGGTATTAGTGGAAATCAGTGAAATGGATTCATTGATACGACCTGGGATGACCACGAGCAACACCATACTTGTTAGAGAGTATGAGAATGTGCTTACTGTACCCTTGGAATGTCTTCATAATGTGGGTGATACTTTGAATTTTGTATACAAATGGAATGATTCAAGGCTGGTCAAGCAAGAAGTAACAGCCGGTGAAGCCAACAACGTTGAAGTGATCATTGAAGAAGGTATAAGTCAGCACGATAAAGTATTGTTATCACTCCCGGGTGATGATTTATATTTCGATTTCCAGTATTTACCTGATAAATAAGTTTTTGTATAAAGTTTTGAACGTTGAGAGTCGTATTTAACCTGGTCCAGTTTGAACAAGCTTTAGATTCCATTTTTGCCAATAAGCTAAGGTCTGCATTGACTTCATTGGGAGTCATTTTTGGTGTGGCATCTGTTATTGCCATGTTTGCAATCGGCAAAGGTTCTGAAAAGGAATTAATGGGGCAATTTGAGTTAGTTGGAACGAATAATATAATCATTAAACCATCAAATAGCCTGGTAAATGAAGGGAGAGTGAGCAATGAAAGCTATAGCCCTGGACTATCCATGGAGGATATCCAGAATATATTAGAAGTAATACCTACTATCCGTAAGACAAGTCCCGAAATTGTTTGGGAGTCTCTTGATGAAAGTTTTGGTAGACAGGGTTCTGAAAAGCTTATAGGTGTTAACGCAGACTATTTCTCGATTATGGATCTTCACCTCAATTCCGGTCGTTATTTTTCCGAGCAAGAGCTATTGTTAGGTGATCCGGTGGGTATTATCGGTAGCCGTTTGAGGAATAGATTTTTTGTGAGAAAAAGTCCTATTGGTAAAAGAATAAAAATTGGAGACAGTTGGATTACGATAATAGGGGTACTTAAAGAAAAGAACTTTACAGAAGATAATAGTAAAACACTTGGTGTAAGAAACTCCAATGATGTTGTTTATGTACCGGTGAAAACATTGTTAAATCGTTTTGAAAATAAGTTGACATCTCTTGCTATTAATACAACGTTGGATAATCCTGAAGATGAAAACAACGACGATCGCACAACGAGTGTACTACAATCAGTCCAAAAACATCAAATAGATAAAATTATAGTTCAGGTCGATGATTCTGACATGGTCTATCTTACAGCTGATGTTATATCTCGCATGTTGACAAGGAGACATAATGGTGTTGTTGATTTTGAGTTAATTATACCAGAACAGATTCTTCGACAAAAACAACACTCCAAAAAGGTTTTTAACATTGTTTTAGGGTCAATTGCTGGAATTTCACTATTAGTTGGTGGGATAGGTATAATGAACATAATGATAGCTTCCGTAATAGAAAGAATACAAGAAATAGGGATAAGAATTTCGGTAGGAGCAAAAAGAACAGATATTCTTTTCCAGTTTTTACTGGAGGCCATACTGATCAGTCTTGCTGGGGGTGCTTTTGGAATTGCTTTAGGGTCTTTAACGGCAAAAATAATAACGAATCTGTCTGGCCTTCCCACGCTAATTACCCTAACATCTATTTTTACTTCTTTTTTTGTTGCTTTAGTGACTGGGTTGATATTTGGAATTTCTCCAGCCATAATGGCTACCAAACAAGATCCAATTGTTTCTTTAAGGCATGAGTGATCTTGAAGTTCTCCAATGTCTAAATGACTTGAATACTTGAGAAACTATTCGCATTATTTAAATCCGAAGGCTTACTAATCAAATACTTATTTGATCACATGCAATTTTACATCGTTGTAATCCAATGTGTGCCTTTGTTAAACAATTATTGAATTTTTGGCCTAAAATTCATAAAAGTAAACTAATGTTTTTATTTGTCCTAACGCTGGTTATTTCGGAGTAATGGTGCCAATGATATCGGAGTAACCGTGCCACTGTAATTGAGACTACCAGGTCGGTTTAATTATACGACAAAATTTTCATTCATTCTTTAAAATTCCTTTTCTTAATGATTCTCCTTTCAGGTCTATTCGGTGTGAAGAGTTGACGAGTCGGTCTAAAATGGCATCGGCAATAGTAGCCTCTCCAATGATGTCGTACCAGGCCGATACGGGGATCTGAGAAGCCACGATGGTAGAGGTTGTATTGAACCTCTCATCAATGATATCCAGCAATATATCACGTGTATAGTTATCCAGCGCCTGCAAGCCAAAGTCATCCAATATCAACAGGTTTATCCGGCTGAGTTTTTTGGTTTCTTTCAGATAAGTACCGTCTACCCTGGCAAGTTTTAAGCGGTTCAGTAACCGGGCCGTATTGGAGTAGACTACTTTGTATTCCGCTAAACAAGCCTGTGTTCCTAAGGCTTGTGCCAGGTAACTTTTTCCTACTCCCGAAGCACCTGTAACAATAAGGTTCTCTTGTTTTTTGATAAAATCCAGGGTGGCGATTCTGTGAAAGGCATTTTTGTCCAGGTTCCTGGAAGCCTCAAAACTCACCTCGGCCACAGA
>LYSV01000228.1 GCA_001657315.1 Flammeovirgaceae bacterium BBD 1991-12
TGGCCTGTCCACCGGCATCTAACTGCACGGTAATGTCCTGGGCCATGGCCACCAGGTTGTCTAAATGCTCTTCTATGGTTACCAAAGCGGTTGCCGTTTTCGTTTCACTACCTTGGGTAGCGGTAAGGGTCACGGTGACCGGGGCGCCCACATCGCTGCAATCAAAAGTTGTGATGTCCAGGCTCAATCCCGGTGTGCCGCTACAGCCATAGGAGCCATTGTCAATATCCCCTGGCGAGATGGTGGCCTGTCCACTGGCATCTAACTGCACGGTAATGTCCTGGGCAATGGCTACAAAGTTGTTCGGATCCTCTTCCAGGACCACCGTTGCGCTTGCCGGTAAATTACTGAAGCCGGGCATATCCACTGCATTGGCAGGGACATCAATGGTAACGGCGCCATTACAGGAGGTGGGTGTGATCTCTACGGTATACAGGGAACCGCTACCCACAAAATTGTTTGCGACAGCATTGCCCAGGGCAATGTCATCCACTGTAAAAGCTGTCACGTCCTGGTCAAACCGAAAGGTGGCTGTAAAGGCCGACAAAGCAGTTACCTGTGCCGGCGCGTCTATTGAAACCATAATCCCTTCTTCTTCCGCATTGGACTTGAAGCCGCCCCACCCATTATCCAAATAATCCTGTCTTTTGCCTATGGGCACCATAAGGTCAATTTCGTGACGGTTTGCATTGGCAAAGGCCGTTGCATGGAGCACCGGTGGATTGATTGCCCTTACCGTCACCATGCCAAGGCCGGGGTTGTTTTGAAAAGCCTGGGCCCCTATACTTACCACATTGCCCGGTATAGCAACTTCTGTTAATTGGTTATCACTAAAAGCCCGCTGCCCGATACGGGTGATACTGGAGGGCATCTCGACACTGGCCAGTTCCTTGTTTTGAAAAGCATCTTCCGATATAGCGGTTACCGTGAAGGTGTGCGATCCATGATCCACCGTTCTAGGGATGCTTACCTCTTTGGCCGTACCGGTATAGTCCACCACCATTACGTCGGTTAGAGAGGTAATCCCGTACTGGATGCCGCCAGCGGTAAAGCTCCCGAAGCTGATGGACCTGAAGCCGTCCCACCCGTTGTCTACATAGTCCTGGATCGTGCCTATGCCTAGGGGCACCACCAGGTCTATTTGGTTACGGTCTGCATTTGAAAAGGCATGTTGATGCAGTGCTGGGGGATCATTGGCTTCCACGGTCACCAAGCGAAGGCCTGGGTTGTTCTCAAAAGCCAATACATCTATATGTGTCACATTGCCCGGTATGGTCACCCCTGTCAATTGGTTACCGGCAAAAGAATGCGCCCTGATATGGGTCACGCCATCGGGAATGGTCACATGGGCCAAGTCATTGCCTTCAAAAGCACCTTCCCCAATAAAGGTCACATCGCCGGGTATTTCAATACTGGTCAACTGGTTATTCTTAAAAGCATCCTTTTCAATCCGTGTCACAGCACCGGGGATATCAACACTGGTCAATTGATTATTTCTAAAAGCACCTTTCTCTATTTTGGTCACGCCACCGGGTATGGTCACGCTGGTCAATGGGTCCTCCCAAGGCAACCATAGGTTACTATATCTCCCGGTAAAAGCAGTGTCCCCAACAGCGGTGACCGAATACATGTTATTCGAGCTGTTTGGGGGTGCGAGGTATGCGACTTCCGGGGGGATTTCCACGTGACCGTTAATACTATCTCCCTCTAAGCCAATATATGCCTTGAGCTTTACTTCATTGGGGGATACCGATGTGACTTCCCAAAGAAAGCCTTTATTATTATGTAGCCTCCCTACGAGGGAAGAAGAGATGCTCTTGAAACCTGTCCACCCTGCATCTTTATAAACTTGCACCTTGCCTTCGGGCACTACCAGGTCTATTTTGGTGTGACGGTATGGCTGCTCAAAGGCATATTGATCAAGCGTCGGTGGATTGTCGCCCAACATGATCACCCGGTAGAGGTTCGGCATCCTATAAAAAGCCTCGAATCCAATACTTTTTACACCACTCGGTATAGTAATCGTTTCCAGCCTCGTACTTCGAAAAGCACTATCGGCTATAGCGGTCACGGGGTAGGTTTCCCCGTTGATCTCCACCGTTTCGGGCATGGTCAAATGCCATACAACCCAACTTATATTGTCAATCACTGTTGCCCCTGCTGAAGAGGTAGTAATGGCGTACCTAACGCCGTCAATGACAGTCATCCCGGAGGTGATGAACTCGAACCCTAATTCTTCCTTCGCCCATCCTGCATCTTTATACGCTTGTATCGTGCCTGTGCCTATGGGCACCACGAGCTCTTTTTTGATAATATGATTATCGAGATGGTAACGTGCTGATTCAAAGGCAGTTGGATCAACGGTTGTTGGTGGAACACGCTCAACCGTTACCTTGGTAAGGTTTTGGTTTCCATAAAAGGCCTGGTACCCAATAGATTCCACACTGGCTGGGATGGTCACCTCTTTTAAATCGCTACCGCTAAAGACCCATTGCTCAATTTTGGTGAGACCATTCGGTAGGGTCACTTCGGTCAAATTGTTTTTATTAAAAGCACCTATCCCGATATGGGTCACCGTGTTGGGTATGACCACATGGGTTAATCCCTTTTGACTAAAGGGTTGTTTATGAATATTTTTACTACCACTAATGGCCGTTACGGTATATTCGATGTCATTTTGGTCTTTCACCCTCGAGGGGATGGTCAGCTCTGTTGCCGTACCGGTATAGTCCACGATCTCTACTCCAAAGGGAGCGATCACTTTGTATGTGATGTCATTGTATTCAAAGGTCTTGCCAATGTCCTCTGCCCCTTCTTCGTTGATGGATGCGAAATCTGTCCACCCTGCATCTACATAATCTTGCTCCTTGCCTTCGGGCACCATTAGGTGTATTTGGTTACGGTCTCCATTTGAAAAGGCATGTTGATGCAGTGCCGGGGGATCATTGGCTTCCACGGTCACCAAGCGAAGGTCCGGGTTGTTCTCAAAAGCCAATACATCTATATGTGTCACATTGCCCGGTATGGTCACCTTTGTCAATTGGTTACCGGCAAAAGAATGCGTCCTGATACGGGTCACACTCCCGGGAATAGTCACATGGGCCAAGTCATTGCCTTCAAAAGCACCTTCCCCAATAAAGGTCACATTGCCAGGTATTTCAATACTGGTCAACTGGTTATTCTTAAAAGCGTCCTCTTCGATCCGTGTCACAGCATCGGGGATATCAATACTGGCCAATTGATTATTTCTAAAAGCACCTTTCTCTATTTCGGTCACGCCACCGGGTATGGTCACGCTGGTCAATGGGTCAACCCAAGGCAGCCACAGGTTACTATATCTCCCGGTAAAAGCAGTGTCCCCAACAGCGGTGACCAAATACTTGTTCTCATTCAAGGTGTTTCGGAGGTAATCAATTTCTGAGGGGATTTCCACGTGACCGTTAATGCTGACATTCTCTTTGCCCCAATATGCCAGGAGCTTTACTTCATTGGGGGATACCGATGTGACTTCCCAAAGGAAGCCATTATTAAGATGTTGCCGCCCTACGAGCGTAGAGATGGTCTTGAAACCTGTCCACCCTGCATCTTTATAAGCTTGCTCCTTGCCTTTGGGTACGACCAGGTCTATATTGTCGTGACGGTATGGATACTCAAAGGCATGTGTATCAATCGTCGGTGGAACGTCGCCCTGCACAGTCACCTGTATAAGGTTCGGCATCCTATGAAAAGCCTGGAACCCAATACTTTTTACACTACTCGGTATAGTAATCGTTGACACCTGCTGCGTACTTCGTAAAGCACTATCGGCTATATGGGTCACTTCGTAGGTGACCCCGTCAATCTCCACCTCTTCGCGAATGGTGAAATATCGTGGTATGCCATAAAGACGGCCAATCACCGATGCCCCGTTTTGAGAGGTAGTAATTGCGTACTTAACGTCATCAATGATCGTCATCCCAGAGGTGATGTCCCTGAAACCTTGGGCCTCATTCGCCCACCCTGCATCTTTATACCCTTGTATCTGGCCAAAGGGTACCACAAGCTCTTTAAAGACAATGCCACCGGCATGTCCAAAGGCAGTTGGATCAACGGTTGTTGGTGGAATACGCTCGACCGTTACCTTGGTAAGGCTGTCGCTCCCAAAAAAGGCCTGGAACCCAATAGATTCCACCGCGGCCGGTATGACCAATTCTTCTAAATCTACTGCGGCGGAAAAGGCCCACATCTCAATTTTCTTGACACCACTCGCTATGTTCACCTCTGCCAAACGGTTATTAGCTCCAAAAGCCCGCTGCCTGATACTTTTCACATTTTCCGGGATATCAAGACTGGTCAATTGGTTATGCCAAAAAGCATCTACCCCAATACGGGTGACATTGCTTGGCGTGCCGAAATCAACCGCTGTCAATGAATCTCTCTCAAAAGCTTTATGGCCAATAGCAGTCACCTTGTAATCAGTACCTTTGTCGATGACCGTTTGGGGGATGGTCACTTGTTTTGAGGTACCGGTATAGTCCAAAATCTCAACTTCGTTTGAAGAAAGAGAGGTAATGCCATACCTGAAGTCACCCACGCTAAAGGTGCCGGGGTTAATGGGTTGGAAGGCCGCCCAGCTATTATTAGTCGAATAACTTGTTGTATTGCTTTCAGGCACTAGCAGGTGTATTTGATTAGGATTACTAAAGGCACCTGGACCGAGCGATGGGGGAGCGTGACGTCTTACGATCACGGTTTCCAGTGGGTTATCCTGGAAAGCAGAAGCCCTAATACTGGAGACAAGATCGGGGATGACCACTTTGGTTAAATCGTTATCGCGAAAAGCTTCTCTCCCGATAGTTCTCACCGTGTTAGGAATATCAACACTGGTCAATGCTTTTCCTTTAAAGGCTTCATCACCAATAGCGCGCACCTCGATATAGGTACCCTTGTACATCAGGTAAAAGTCGATGTCCACCTCTCTTGCTGTACTTGTATATTCCACAACTTCAGCGATGGCGAAGCCAGGACCAAGAATATCGGTAATCTCGTATTTGATACCATCAGCGGTGGTAATTTGCTCTCCTACCTGCTGTCCATAGCCGGTAAGGTTCGTTAACACCATAAAAACGGTGTACACTATTAATTGTAGTTGTTTTTGCTTTTTCATGGTTTTGTCTTTTTAGATAGATAATTAGGAACATAGCTAAAATTTGGAGTTTCTCATGATCGTAGTTTCGGTTTTCGTCTCCCTTTGATCCCCGTATAGCAACGGTCTTTTTTAATGATACCTACTCCCTCCGCTGCGGGTAGTGGTAATATGTTTTCTTGTTGGGTCACAACCGGAGAATCAAGGGCAGAAAGTCAATGACTTTCTGCCCTATCCACTTAAACTTTCCCTCCCCCTGTCATGCTCCTACATTAAAGGGTTGAAAAAGTCAAACACAAAGACCAATATTAATTAACACAAATATGATAAAGGAAACAGCGAACAGACTGTGCGAAAAGTGTTAAAGTCTATGCGAGAAACGTCAAATGGGATATGGAAGGGTGTGGTAA
>LYSV01000229.1 GCA_001657315.1 Flammeovirgaceae bacterium BBD 1991-12
TGTGAACTCAGAAGGATTATGAAATGTTTTGAATAATTCGCTGGAAAGGGTGATGTATTAATGTAAGGTTTTATAAACTAATTGAGCAATATCTTTCTTTTAAAATTCTGATCACCAAATGATTAAAAGTTCATAAGAGGTCTGATTTTTTCTTTTTTGATGTACTTTTTCCTTAAAGATCATATCATTTTTTCACCGGAAGGGCAGCACCTCCGGTTCATTCACCCGGAAGTCCCCGATCTGCAGGGATGTTCTCCCCGTCAGGTCAAGATCATAGCTGGTGGCATTGGCTGGTGTTCGCGGATACCAGGCGAGCCGGATCTGAAGCGTGTTGAAAGCGAGGTTTTCATTTCTGAAACGGAAACCCAACCCATAACCCTGATAGAGCTTGTTATCAAAAAGGGAGGTCCTTCGATTATTGACAATGGCAAAATCAAGAAAGGTAAAAATGGCCATTCTGAAGCCCCAAAAAAAGACGGGAGTAAAGGCGACAGTCTCACTCTTAAAATTGAACCGTCTGGTACCACGCAAAAACACGTTGCTTAAACCACGTACACCTAGTTGATCATTTATAGTAATAAATTCATCATCAAAACGCCGGAGGCCATGGGTGTAATCGAGGTCAAAGAATTGCCTGAAATTCACTCTCTTGAACCTGTACAAATTGCTGAAGTAGGTAACATTCAGATTCAGCATACCCTGCTCGAACCTGCCATCCCGTAGAAAGCCTCCCACAGCCAGTGAAGGTCTTGCATAGCCGAAACGTCCAAAGTATTTGCCATGAATAACCCTGGTAGCCACATAGGTGCGTTCATTGAATTCATTGATGTCCCTGCCTGCTGTGATCTCATACAACGCCCCTTGCGGAATGTCCTCGGTCCGTCCGTACCCGCGTATCAGGCTACTTTTTTCATAGGAACGCTTTGAATACCCGATGGAAAAGAGGTAAAGGTCATTGTCAAAGAAAAGCTGATTGGTATCTTCACTGACCATGGGCCGGTCCACGAAGTTGGTTCTTGAAAAGCGGGTTGCTATCTGCAAATTTGTACGTACATCCTCTTTTCTGTCAATCATATAGGACCTGCCAAACCAGAAGTCCTGATTATCAAATTCGGAAAAAAACTCAGTGACACCCTCTTCTTCTATCCGTTGTACCAGTTCATTCTGCCGGGTCAGCTGAATTCCACCGGCATATTTGGTTTCCGGCGTTATGAAATTTCTGAAAATCCGCAGGCGCGTACGGTCAAGGTTCTGAGAACGGACAAAATTAAGGTCTGCCGTGATGAATGTGTTCTTAATGCTGTTTATAGTATACGTACCGCTGTAACCTACCTTTGGATTATTGATATCATCATAGTCGAACTCATTTCTCAATTCGTGCCCAAGCCCCAGGAAATTCCTTTCCGTCAACGTCAGGTCCCAATCCCCCAGGTCACTCGCACCCCCATCGAAGGAGATAGACCACAGATCCTTGACCAGAATGATCACATCCACTTCATCACGGGTAGCACCCGGCACGACGTATATTCTGGAATCACGAACAAAGGGTAGCGACCGAAGTATCCGCTCACTATCAACAATCAGGTCCGGGTCCAGACGGTCTCCATCCGTAAAAAAGATGTTATTGCGAACCACGCGGCCCCGTGTATAGACATGAAGCCTGTTACCGGCTCTGATGGCCCACTTATTGGATCGTTTGGTAGTGTCGTTAATACTGGCGCCGAAGATCTCCAGCTTTTTAATGATCACCCGGCTGATCACCTTTCCGGCATGTTCTTCATAATTATTGCCCGGCCGCACTGTCGGGCCTCTGGGTTTTGTCTTTTTTGAGGTATCCCGGAAAAGCAGATCATAGAGCTCTTTGGTGAACCTGTGTTTGTAAAAACTTACCTTTATTTTACTGTAAAATTCGTCACTCCTTCGTGTTTCATCTTTTTTTAGCTGTGAAGCAACAGAGTCGGGCAGCAACAGTAAGGTGTCTTTTTCAATATACATGGATTTTTCGCCAAGAATGAGGAAACTTCTCCCCCTGACAAAGACACTGTCCATGTCATCACCAGGCTTCTGCGTTTGTCCCAGAGTAACACTCAGGTTAATGAGCATTAGCGATATCGCAAATGGTAGCTTCAAATAAGAACGAAAAATCTTAACCGACCCTGAATTTACAAGTAATTCGGAACAAAATTTGTTCCATCCGTTAGATTAATCTTTCTTCAAAAGGTTTATAAATAATTCCCTTCCTGCCCGTGGTTTAATGGAATTGTAACATCTGTCAAAGACATGAAATTCAAACCATGACTTAAAATATGTCCTGTATTCCTGCCTGTAACCGCCGTAAGGCGGATGGTCCTGAAAAAGCTCATCTTCAAACAGAACACCTACCAATCTGCCTCCCTGTTTTAGCAGCTCATGCATCTTCCGGGCATAGGCTGGTCTTTCGGATGGATGCAAGGCACAGAAAAAGGTCTGTTCTACTATAAGATCAAAAGCTTCGTCCAGTTGAAAAAAGTCGCCATGTATCAGATGCTCCTTTGGGAAGTCGGGATGTCTCGCTGAAAAGGCTTTAAGTGGTTCTCCGGAAACATCAATGATGTGGACATCATTAAAACCGTGCTGATGAAGCCATGCTGCCTCCCATGCGTTCCCACAGCCAGGAATCAGTATTTTCAGCTCATTTTTCGTGAGTTGCTCAAAGTAGGCCTTGAGGGGAGTAGTGATAGCACCTGCATCCCATGGTGTTTCGTCATTAACGTATCTGGCAGTCCAGTATGACTCATTATGTATCATATCCCGCATTGCTATTGTCCTGAACGTCAGAAAAGACGTAGGTTTATTGAAAAATCTTAAATAAACGATAATTTTACGCACGTTTGAGATGATAACCAACTATGGAAGAGCATAAACCAACTGCTGAAAACGGATCTTCCCTACAGCCTGCCGCCAAGGCAGGGAACAACAGAAAATCCGTAGTGATCATCATTGTACTGGTGATGGTGATCATCATACAAGGTATAAAGATCTACCTCGATCATCAGGAAAGTATAGCAAAGGAGGATCAGCTGGCCAATACAGAGGAGGAGCTGGCCATTACCATGCAGAGACTATCTGATATAAGCGAGGAACTGGAACAAAAGATAGCGGAAATTGAACAGCTGGGTGGAGATGTAGAGGAACTGGAGCAGGCGAAGGCAGAAATAGAAGCAGAACTTTCAAGGAACCGCCGGGCAAGCAGGAGAACTATACAGGACCTGAAAGACAAGGCGGAGGGCTATGAGCTACTACTCAAGGCCAAGGACGCGGAGATCAGTAAGCTTAAGGAGATCAACTCCGAGCTACTCACGGAAAATACATCTCTAAAAACTGAAAAGAATGTGCTGAGTGATTCGCTGAGCCAGCTTACGGAATCCAGGGAAGAGCTGGTGGACAAAGTGGCCGAGGCCTCCAAGCTCAAAGCCGAGGACGTCAGGGTAGTGGCCATCAACAGGCGCGGCAAAGAGCGTGAAACCCCTTTCAAGGCTCGGCAGATCGAAAAGATCAAGGTGATCTTTACCATTGCAGAGAACAATGTAGCTCCCATAGAAGGCAAGAACATACTGGTGAGGATCGTCGACGGGAATGGTCAGGTGATCTTTGACGTGGCCAGAGGTTCGGGCACATTCATGTATCAGGATAAAGAAGAGTTTTACACAGCCAATCAGGAAATACTATTTGACAATACCCGTCAGCAGCTCACATTTGAATATGAAAAGGGCAGCGAATACGACCCCGGTATCTACCAGTTGGAGATCTACACAGAAGGATATAAAATGGGGAGCCAGGAGTTTGAGGTGAGGTAGAAACGGAGAACTTATGGTGGTTTAAAACCGCTGAGACGTTCCGATATCAGAGGCGCAGAGAGAATTAACGAAATACAAGACATATTTGGTCAAAAAGAGAGGCTATCTCCTCCGAGACAGCCTCTCTTTTATTATAGTCCAAATTGAATCAGACTTTTATTCAAACTCCATTTCGTGGGTCAGGGTCTTATAGTTTTCGCTGACCCCCAGATCACCTCCTGTCAGTGTAAAATCTATGGAGAAAGATTCGCCTGCAGCTGCATTGTCCGTAAGAACTTCAAACCTGATGTAACCAAAACTGCTTCCTGCGGGCAGTACAAAAGTGCCGGTTGTCAGCAGGTTGTAATGAGTGCCTTCAACGGCGGTACTTGTATTTTCAACCGCGAAAGTCAGATTCATATCACTGGTTTGGTGCGGTCCGACAAGTTGTACTACAGCAGTATCCACTACTGCACCATCGCCTACCGTATAATCGGTAGATACTCCGGTAATGCTTCTTTGAAATTCAACCACAGGTGGTCCTTGATAGCGATTATCCTGCTCTTCGCATGAGATCATCATCCCCCCAAAGACCAAAACCACAGTAGCTAAAGAATATAGTTTTATTAATCTGTGCATATCTCTAAAGTTTTATATCCCTTCTTTCAAATCAATTAGTACTATATCCAGGGTTGTTAATCAGGTTGTCATTGACATCCAGCTCACCCTGAAAAATGGAATCCACTATCCTGTGATCGGTATAGGGGATCACGCATTCATCCCCACAGTCAATGGTACCGGGCTTGCCCTTGGGAACATCCATCCCTCTTCTTGTCAGGTCCCAGAACCGGTGTCCTTCAAAGGCGAGTTCTATCCTTCTTTCTGTCATAATATCACTGAGGGTAATACTTCCGAGCTCGGTAAGTCCGGCCCTTGTACGCATTGTATTAAGATCCTCCAAAGGTGTGGCACCAATGGAGGAGTTATTCTCAAAATTGGCTTCACAGCGGATAAGGTACATTTCGGAAATTCTTAGCAGAGCTATGTTATCAACGAACTGAGTGCCATTGTAGCTATTGAATTTCAGGTTAAAGGTAACTGTCTCCGGGCCCTGAATGGCTGAGGTTAAAAGCGCAGCACGCTTATCCGCAGCATCATACTGCTCTATCATGTCATCACGCAAAACTCCATCCCCGTTTCCGGCTCCCTCAGGCGTTTTTACATAATAAACCGTCAGAGCATTGGTTTCTACGTCCGTGAAGAACAGCTCAAAAATAGATTCCGAACTGCTTCGGAATATTTCGATATAATCATCGCCAGACTCAAGCCCTACAGGAGACTCGTTGATCACCTCATTGGCCATGTTGGCAGCATCTTCCCATCTGCCCTCAAAAAGATAGACCCTGGCCAGAAGTGCCTTGGCAGCGATCTGGGTGGCAAAATGAGGGAATCCTTCATCGGTAAGTAAACTAATGGCTTCGAGAAGATCAGCTTCAATCTGGTCATATACCTCAACTACGGTATTCCTGGCAGGGAAGGCGGATTCATCCAGTCCCTGGAAAGGGTCCAGGACCAAAGGTACACCAAGATCGAAACCCTCCAGCAGATGGTTAGGGTTCCTTCCATAGGCCTTGATCAGGTCATGATAGGCCAGGCCACGAAAGAAATAGGCCGTACCCTTGATCCGGTTT
>LYSV01000006.1 GCA_001657315.1 Flammeovirgaceae bacterium BBD 1991-12
AAAAAGGAATCGTTAATAAAATTCTCCGTGCTAAAATCTTTGTATTTCAACTGTTTTACCTGATTTTCCTAGAAGAGTAAAGCGGGCTGGAAATATCATCAAAAAAATTATTGTTTTTTCAGAAAAAGGAATGCACGCAATTTTATGAAAATTAAGCACTTACTGTACTTTGAACAGCACGTGGAAGGTTAATAACCATGATTTTGTCTGGTTAGGAAACCGAAGATTGACACTGCCCACCAGGCTCCTCACAGAGTCCTGTGGATCCGCAGGATTCTACGAATGTGAATGCGAATGTGACCCCATCGGACTCCGTGAGAAACAGGAGATCAGAAAAATACCAACAATCAAGGTAACAGCAGGGGCAGGTATGCCTATCGAGGGACGATCTTCTTAAGCGTGGCAATAGCCTTTGACACCAGGTTATAGGCCGATTCCACACTCAGCCCCATGATCTCGGAGATCTCCTCATAATCATAGTTATCAAAAAAACGGAGATGGATCACTTCCTTTTGCCGGTTGGTAAGTTGCTCAATACTGTGGTGAAGACGTTGCTTGCTTTCTAAAGCAAACTGATGTTGTATCCATTTTTCTTCTATGTTCGGAGCGTGGTCCAGCTGTTGACCCTCATCTTCCTCAAAAGTGATCATCTTATTCTTCTCCCGGGCCTTGTTCACAATACTTCTCTTGAGAGAGATGGTGAGGTATAACCTGATCGTGGTCTTGATGGTTATGTTGGCCTTATACTTCCACAGGTCGACAAAAAGATCATGGATACAATCCTCCACAATATCCGTATCCTGACAGATCCTCAGGCCATAGTAGTACAGGTTATTTACATAGTGATCGTAAAGCCAGGCGAATGCCAGTTTGTTTCCGGACCTCACGTCTTCCCATAACTCCTGCTCATCGGTTATCTCTTTATTGGCCTCATAATATTTAAGAGAGTGCGGCATTCGCGATACGTTTTACACAAGAAATGTAAAAATTTACATTTCATATTTCAAAGGAAAACCCCCAAAATTTTGCGACCCTGGTTCCGAAAACGATTGAAAAAATGCCGTTTCTAAAATAAATAATATTAAAAATTCATTTATTTAAGAAAAATAAATTAGCAGTATACTGGCCTTTGAAGCAAGTGTAAAGTTTTCAATATAAAAAACGCCCGGCCCAATAGGGTCATTAGTTCCTTCATGATTTAAGGTTGCGAGCGTTGGATAGCTGCACATCCCTGCGAAGTGATAGTGCTTATTTTTTCCTTCCCCTACCCTTTTTCTCAGGTGCCTTTTCGGCGAGCTCCAGACATTCCTCCAGCGTAAGCTCTTTAGCGTCCTTCCCTTTGGGGATCTTTACATTCTTCTTTCCCACCTTGATGTACGGTCCGAAACGGCCATTTAAGACCTGTACATCCGGGTTTTCCTCAAATATCTTGATGAACTTGTTGGCATCAGCTTCTCTTTTTGCCTTAATGAGCTCTATAGCCCGGTCAGCTGTAATGGTGTAGGGATCATCCGTTTTAGGGATGGAAACAAATTTATTGTCATGCTTAATGTAGGGGCCAAACCGGCCAATAGCAGCCTGCATGGGTTTGTCTTCAAATTCACCTACCTCGCGTGGCAGTTTAAACAGATCCAGTGCTTCTTCAAGTGTTATGTTCTCTATGAACTGCCCCTGCCTGAGGCTGGCAAATCTGGGCTTTTCCTCCCCGTTTTCCTCCCCAATCTGCACAAGAGGACCAAACCGCCCCAACCGGGCCACTACCTTTTTCCCTGATGCAGGATCCAGCCCCAGTTCCCTGGAACTCTGAACAGCGGAGCGTTCCATGTTCTCCGTAGTTTCTACTTTGGAATGGAAGTCACCGTAAAAATCCTCGATCATTTTATCCCACGGTTTTTGCCCCTGGGCTATCTCATCAAACTCTTTTTCTACCTCCGCTGTAAAACCATAATTCGTTACATTGGGAAAATTGTCCACCAAAAAGTCATTGACCACCATGGCTATGTTCGTAGGGAACAATTTATTCTTCTCTGTGCCAGTGATCTCTGTCAGCGTGTCCTTATTGATCTCTCCATTACGCAGGGTAAGCAGCTTGTATTCCCGCTCTTTTCCTTCCCTGAATTCCTTGACCACATAGTTCCTTTTCTGAATGGTAGAGATGGTCGGAGCATAGGTAGAAGGTCTGCCAATACCCATTTCCTCCAACTGCTTGACCAGACTCGCCTCGGTATACCTTGCCGGAGGCCTTGAAAAACCCTGTCTGGCCTTCATTTCCTTCAGATCCAGTATCTGCCCGATCTCCAAAGGAGGGAGCATACCCTTTTGCTCCTGCTCATCCTCATCATCTGTAGACTCCAGGTACACAGAAAGGAAACCATCAAACTTTATCACCTCACCGGTAGCAGTGAGCCGCTGATCCACAGTAGAAATTGCGATGTGTGCTGTCGTTTTCTCGATCTGAGCGTCCGCCATCTGACTCGCTATGGCTCTTTTCCATATGAGCTCGTACAGCCTCAACCCGTTCCTGTCAGCAGCAGGCTCGGTAACCGCAAAATTGGTAGGGCGTATGGCCTCATGAGCCTCCTGCGCTGATGTTGATTTTGTTTTGTAATGTCTTGTTTTCACATACTGCTCTCCATATCCGCTCCTGATCTGAGCCACGGCACCATTTACCGCCTCTTCCGAAAGGTTAACAGAGTCTGTACGCATATAGGATATAATACCCGCCTCGTATAATTTCTGGGCCACCGTCATCGTCTGGGAAACTGAGAAACCCAGCTTCCTGCTGGCTTCCTGCTGCAGTGTAGAGGTAGTGAATGGCGGCGCCGGCGACTTTTTGGAAGGTTTCTTCTGCAGATCTTCAATGGAAAATTCCGCTCCGTTACATGCTGTCAGAAAGGCGAGGGCCTCTTCTTCCGTATCAAATCTTTTAGGTAATTCGGCCTGTAGTTCCTTTTTATTGCCCAGATCAAACACGGCTGTCACCTTATAGGATGACTTTGCCTCAAACTTGTCGATCTGTCTTTCCCGCTCTACTACCAATCGTACAGCCACAGATTGCACCCGGCCTGCCGAAAGCCCTGTCTTGATCTTTTTCCACAGAATTGGAGAAAGCTCAAAGCCCACCAGCCGGTCCAGCACCCTTCGTGCCTGCTGTGCATTTACAAGATCCAGATCTATTCCTCTGGGGCTCCTGATGGCATTTTCAATGGCGTTTTTAGTGATCTCCCGAAATACGATCCTTCTGGTCTTGACATCGTCAAGGTCCAGCGCCTCTTTCAGGTGCCATGAGATGGCCTCTCCCTCACGGTCATCATCACTGGCCAGATAGATCGTTTCCGATTCACCTACCAGCTTTTTCAGCTCCTTGATCACACTCTTTTTGTCGGCACTGATCTCATAGGTCGGCTTGAAACCATTCTCTTTGTCTATCGCCTTGTCTCCCTTGGGGAGGTCCCGTACATGACCATAGCTGGATGTCACCTTATAGTCTTTTCCCAGGTAGCCCTCTATGGTTTTTGCCTTTGCCGGCGACTCCACTATCACTAAGTTTTTTGCCATTATTCTGGATTAATCTCTCGGAAAAATTCAAATATCAAGAAAAATTTTAAAAACAAAATTATTCATCGACCTGAAATAATCTTTATACATTGCTTACTTTAACATGTACTTTGATAGATAACAAAGACAACTTTTGATAGTTATGGCCAAAACGCTATTCCTTCTCAGGCATGCCAGATCGATGGATAAGCAGTCTGACGAACAGGATACAGACCGGGAGCTGAATCCCATAGGGCTTCAGAATTCCACCCGCATGGGTATTAACTTCAGCAGGAACAACGTTCATTTCGATATCATCATTACCAGTCCGGCGCTCCGGGCAAGGACTACAGCTTCACTGATTGCAGAGCAAATACGATACGATACTGGCAGGATCCATGAAAACGCAGAGATCTATGAAGCATCTATACGTACGCTACTCAAGGTGGTAAACCAGTTAAAGAACGAATGGGATTCTGTCCTGATCGTAGGACACAATCCTTCCGTGACTTACCTGGCAGAGTATCTTACCAAGGCGGAGATAGGGAATATGACCACCTGTGGAGTGGCACGGATTGAATTCACAACAGATTCATGGGCAGAGGTATCCGAAGGCACCGGCAATCTGGTGAGTTATGAGTATCCCGACCTGTTGAACTTCTGAGGCTGAGCTGAGTCCCATCTTCCACAAACAAAAAAGCCAGCTGATATTAATCACATGGATTTGCTCCTCCCCTCTTACCATTTTTTGCTTGATTTGCAGGCATTATGACCACGAGGCAAGATATTATCAACAGCTTTGATCCCAACGGTCCCGGGCTCCCAGGTAAAATATTCGGATTACCTTTTAATCAGGAAAATGCCGAACTCATAATCATACCCGTACCATGGGAGGTGACGGTATCCTACCATGCGGGTACAGCCGAGGGTCCTGAGGCAGTACTTAACGCCTCAATTCAGGTGGATCTTTTCCTGAAAGACCTTCCCGGAGCCTGGAAAATGGGTATATACATGCTGCCTGTTCAGGAAGATCTACTGGCTGAAAACTATAAATACAGAGACCTTGCCCGCAAATACATCGACTGGCTGGAACAAAATGAAGAAGAATGGATCTCCAACGAGTTAAAGGTAATCCCCCGAGAGATCGATGAAGTGTGTGAAAAGCTGAACATCTATGTCCGGTCGCAGGCCCTGAAATTTATAAAACAGGGAAAAATGGTGGGTCTGTTGGGTGGTGACCATAGTACACCTTTGGGATTGATAAAGGCAGTGGCAGAAACCTACGGAAGTGTGGGCATACTCCAGATAGACGCTCACGCAGACCTCCGAAGATCCTATGAAGATTTTAAATACTCCCATGCCTCCATCATGTACAACGCTATGCATGTAAAGGGTATAAGCAACCTCGTGCAGGTGGGTATACGGGACTTTTGCGAAGAGGAGATGCAATTTATTGAAAGCTCCGGTGGCATCATCAAAACCTTTTTTGACAGCGATCTTAAATCGGCCCTGTATGAGGGAGAAAGCTGGTCATCCCTTTGTCAGAAAATTGTTAGCCAACTTCCTGAAAAGGTTTACCTGAGCATAGACATTGACGGGCTGGATCCCAAACTCTGCCCTAATACAGGCACTCCCGTACCGGGAGGTCTCGAATTTGATGAGATGGTCTATCTGATCAAAACGATAGTGAAAGCCCAAAAGGTGATCGTGGGTTTTGACATCAATGAGGTGGCGCCTGGCGATGATGAGTGGGATGCCAATGTGGGTGCGCGGCTCCTCTACATAGTTGGCAGTCTCATGGGAGCATCACAGGGGAAGATCCGGTTTAATGTTTGAAGTTTAATATTTGAAGTTTAATGTTTGAAGTTTGAAGTTTGAAGTTTGAAGTTCCGGGGTCAACGTTGAATTTTAAGCTTTGAACTTTGAACTACATTGATGTGCCGATTACATTAAATCTTCAGATATCCGCAACATTTATTTCTATATTAGCAGCTTACATCTTAAACTATGAGATATCTGGAAGGCCTGATCGTAGACTTTGCGAACTGGATCTGGGGAACACCTCTTTTAATACTTTTGATGGGCGGAGGGTTGTTTTTTGTGATATATTCCCGTCTTATACCCTATAAACATTTCTTCCATGCTATAAACGTACTCAGAGGAAAGTATGACGATCCGGAGGAAAAAGGCCAGATCAATCATTATCAGGCGCTTTCAACTCAGCTGGCTTCCACCGTAGGTATGGGTAACATCAGTGGAGTAGCAGTGGCCATCGTCACCGGGGGACCGGGAGCTATCTTCTGGATGTGGGTGAGCGCCCTGGTTGGGATCGCCACAAAATACTTCACCTGCACACTTTCCATTATGTACCGGTCCGATACGGGCGGCGGCAAGACCTATGGAGGTCCCATGTACGTGATAAGGCATGGGCTTCACAAAAACTGGAAACCTCTCGCCTACCTGTTCTGCATCGCAGGTACTATAGGCTGTCTTCCCATATTCCAGGTCAATCAACTGACGCAGGTGGTGCGTGATGTACTGCTCATTCCTAATAACCTGTCGGTCTCCCGGTTTGCATTCCTTGGCGCTGAAATAAGAGCCTCGGACCTCTATACCGGGCTTGTTCTTACGCTCATCGTATCCATAGTGATCTTTGGTGGGTTGAAAAGGATAGCTAAAGTAGCCAGTCAGACAGTACCTGTGATGGTGGTGATCTACTTCATAGTAGTTACGCTCATCCTGATCCTGAATATCACCGCAATACCGGCTATGCTAAAGCTGATCGTTACCGATGCATTTACAGGAAAAGCCGTACTTGGTGGCTCGCTGGGAGCAATCATCATCGCAGGAGCACGAAGAGCCGCATTTTCCAATGAAGCCGGAATAGGAACGGCCCCAATTGCCCACGGGGCAGCCAAAACGGACGAGCCGGTGCGGGAAGGGCTGGTAGCCATGCTGGGTCCGTTCGTAGATACCATCGTTGTATGTACCCTTACCGCACTCACTATCATCTCCACCGGTCAGTGGGAGAAAAACATCAGTACCGAAAGGCAGCCGCGGATCGTTCTAAACTACAAACTGGATAACGGTGTGCAACGGCTGGAGGTACAGGCGCTGGAACAGGAGGAAGGCCAGGAGCTTACCACTCAAACGACCGGTCAGCCGCTTCCCCATGACATACAGCAGGACGGCGACAGTATATTGCTCAGCATTCCGGGCATTCGCTCAGGGGATAGCCTGAGCATAACCACGCTCAATCTGATTGGCAACATCCCCATCACATTATCTGAGGCAAAAAGCAATGGCACTGTACAGGTCACCATCCGTGAAAACCAAAGCCAGGGCGTTACATTGACTGCAAGAGCTTTTGAAACAGCATTCCCCGGGTTTGGCAGCTATCTTTTGCTCATGTGCATATTCTTCTTTGCTGTTACATCGCTGTTCAGCTATTCATGGTATGGCAGCCGCTGTCTTGGCTTCATGATCGGTGAAAGTCGCGCCCACTATTATAATTACTTTTATGTGGCCACCATAGTCATCGGAGCTACCTCTTCATTGGCGGCCATTATCAGCCTGATTGACGGCGCCTTTGCAGTAATGAGCATCCCTACGATGATCTCTGCCATTCTCCTCGCTCCAAAGGTCAGTAAGGCCAGCACCGATTACTTTTCCGGCTTAAAACAGATCAAATAGTATCTATGATTTTCAGGAAGTTAAAATCATAATTTTTTATAAATTCGGGATGTTTTAAAATGATGAGCAAATTTTTTTACCTTTTTTCAGTCCTTTCATTTTTTATGATCACACAGACCTTCAGTCAAGGCTGCAGTGATGCGGGCTTCTGTACCATGGGAGCCATGCGGCCCAGTCAGGTCTATACGAAAAAGATCAATTTCAGGCTTCGTGAACTTGAACTGAACTATTATTCAGGATCAACAAAGCTAACTCCTACCATCAACGCCGCCACTGTGGATTTCAATTTCGGCATTAACGATAACATGTCCATGCAGGTAAAGCTACCCTACATGTGGATCGATGGTAATCTGGGCAGGACTTCCGGACTTGGGGATATTTCACTGAGTTTCACACGTAATATCTACACCACAGAAAACTATCATATCAATGCTACACTCGGAGGAAAGATACCCACCAACCGGTCAGACATAAAAGAGGGGGCCAATACTGATCACACCACGACAGGTGAAGAAGCTGTTTTACCCATGTACTACCAGACGAGTCTTGGCAGCTATGACATCGTGGCGGGAGGGGCTTTTATCAGCAGAAACTGGATGTTTGCCGCTGGAGTACAGATTGCCCTGAACGAGAATGAAAACACATTTGCAACTGATGATTGGGATGAATACCCCGACCCCCATTATTTGAACAGTCACGATCTCGCCACCAATCTGAAAAGAGGTACCGATATTATGATCCGTGCTGAAAGAGCCTTTCATTTTTCCAAATGGGACATACGATTGGGCATTTTGCCAATATGGAGGATCACCCGTGATGAAATTGAATCAGCCAGTGGAGAAAGGATCAAACCGGACAATACTACGGGACTGGCTCTGACGGCCCTGGGCAATGTTGCATATCACTTCAGTACAACCCATAGTATCAAATTTCTCTATGGATTCAAAATTACGGATCGTGATATCAATCCCGATGGCCTCACCCGGGATGATGTGGTTTCACTGGCTTATGTTGTCCGATTCTGATGAAGCCGGCAAGCCTTGTCATACTGCTCCTCGTGATATGTACAGTTTCCCGGGGGCAGCCCTGTCTGGAGCTCAGGCCTTTGCTCGAATCCGGTGAAATTGTGAAGGCCTATGATCTGCTGAATACAATTGCCCCTTCTGACCAGCCGGATTGCAACAATCTGATAGGCCAGGTTTACCTTCAGAAAGGCCGTTTTGATCTGGCGGAAGAATATTTTAACAAGGCTCTTGCAGTTTCCGGACAGGAGAGTGATGCCGCTGCTACCAGTTTGAATAACCTGGGCATGGTATATGCCAACACAGGCAATACGGAGAAAGCCATAGAATTTCTTAATCAGGCCTACACCATCAGAAAAAGTTTATTTGGCGCAGAAGATGAGCACACCGCTGCTTCCCTGAACGACCTTGGTGTGGTATTGACCTCAACGGATCCTGATGCAGCACTGGATAATTATGAGGAAGCATTGAGGATCTACCGTAAGATCCACGGCGATCAGCACCAGAAAGTGGCACAATCGCTGCTGAATGCAGCTCTTATCTACATTCGTCTGGAATTCTACGGAGACGCTGTGAACAATCTCAATGAAGCGCTCGAGATATGGCAAACGTTGTATATGGAAGGGCACCCCAACGAGGGCATCATTTACAATAACCTCGCTGAGATCAGTCTGGCCATGGGTCAAAGAACAGATGCCCTTGCTTACTACAAAAAGGCGTTGGAAACTTATCAGAAACATTATGGTGAGCGACATCCTGAAACAGCATTTGTATATTCCAGAATAGGCAACTACCACAATGCTGATGGTGATTTTAAAAAATCACTGGAATTTTACCAGAAAGCGCTGATCTCCAACTCACCTGACTTTAACGACACGGACATTACTGTCAACCCCTCGGTAAAAAGCTTTTTCAATGCCAGCACAATGCTCAGTACGCTCTATTTCAAGGCGCGGGCGTTCATGGATAAACATTATATAAAAACGCGCAAATTCAACGATCTCAAACTCAGCTTACAAACGCTCTACTCCTGTGACAGCCTGATCGATCATATGCGTCAGCTGCGGACCAGTGAAGGGGACAAGCTGGAGCTGGGACGCTCGGCAGCGCTCGTCTATGAAATGGGTGTGGGCCTTTGTGTAGGCATGACGGATGTGGTGACCAAAAAGAACCAATACTATGAAGCATCGTTGTATTTTGCTGAAAAAAGCAAGTCTGCGGTACTGCTGGAGGCTATCTCGGACGCTTCGGCCAAATCGTTTGTCAACATACCTGCAGCCGAGATTGAGCGTGAAAAAAGGCTAAAGGCAGAGATCACCTACTATGAACGCCAGTTGTCTGACAAGACTGATAACGCTGAAAGCAAGAAAAAACTATTCGGGCTCAGGCAGGAATATGAGCGCTTCGTACGTGCACTGGAGACCAACTATCCGGAGTATTACAATCTTAAGTTCAATGTAAAGATCCCTTCTGTGCAGCAAGTGGGAGCCACTTTGGATGAAAAGACCATCATCCTTAGCTATTTTATAGCGAATGAAACCCGCCGTGTATACACCTATTTAATAGACAAAAATGGCATGGAAGTATACAATATACCTCAGGGTGAAAATTTTGACCGGTATATCAACGGGCTCAGGAACAGTTTGTACTTCAGGGAAGATGAGGTGTTCAGGCTCACTGCCTCCGAACTGTACAAAACCCTCATCCCCAAAAAGATACCCAAAGGCACGGAAAACATCCTGATCATCCCCGACGGCAGGCTGGGCACAGTACCATTCGAGACCTTGCTCGCCTCCGGCCGAAGTGAGGGGAGCTATGCGGCTTTGCCCTATCTAATCAATGATTATTCCATAAGCTACCAATATGCACTTGCCCTGCACTACCAGAATGCAACTACCCCGGCATCCGGCAAACAGCCTACGGGCGCCTTACTCTGTGCCCCTGTAATCTTTGAAGAACTACCCGCGCTGCCCGGTACCAGCAGGGAGGTACAGGAACTGAAAGACATACTATCTGACAGGGGCATGACCCCCGAAGTGCTGCTGGAAACCAGCGCCAGCGAACGATCGATCAAAAATCAGTCGCTGACTAAATACAAATATGTACATCTGGCCACACATGGCGTAGTGGATGAACTCAATCCAAAAGAATCCCGCATATTTCTGAAGAGTGACCAAAAAGAAGATGGCTACCTCTATTCGGGTGAGATCTACAACCTAAACCTGAATGCCGAACTCGTTACACTCTCTGCCTGCGAAACCGGGCTGGGGAAGATCTCCAGAGGAGAAGGTATCATAGGATTGAGCAGGGCACTGCTCTATGCAGGGGCAAACAACCTGATGGTCTCATTGTGGAGCGTTTCTGATGAATCCACCACAGGGCTCATGGTCGATTTTTACGGACAGATGACCAGCGACCAATTCGGTCCCGCCCTGAGAACCGCAAAGCTCAATATGATCCGCGGTGGCCAGTATTCCCCTCCCTATTACTGGGCTCCTTTTATTCTGATAGGACAGTGATGGTAAATCGTTGTTGGTTGTTGGTGGATAGTTGATTGCTGATTGCCGACTGCCATTTGACTGCTAAAGCAGAGCAACATGTCTACCTAAAGCTAAAGACGAAGGACTCAAGACTTACTACTTTACTACTACCTTATTCATACCTCAAACTATCTACCGGATTCACACGGGCTGCCTTGAGTGACTGGAAGCTGACGGTAACCAGAGCTATGATCAATACTGCTCCTCCGGCTATGGCAAAAACCTGTGCGTGTACGCTGATCCTGTAGGCAAAGGTATCCAGCCACTGGCTCATAACATACCATGTGAGGGGTATGGCCACCACTGTAGCGATAAGGATCAGTCTGATGAAGTCTTTCGATAACAATACAAAAATGGAATTAACAGACGAGCCCAGCACCTTACGTATCCCGATCTCCCGTGTCTTCTGCTGTGCTGTGTAAGCGGATAGTCCAAATAATCCCAGACAGCCCAGTACAATAGCAATTATGGCAAAGAAGGTAAACAGATCCCCAAATTTTCTTTCATACTGATACTGACGGTTGAAGTAGTCATCAAGGAAAAAGTACTCGAATGGATTCCCTGGAAAAGCCTTGTCCCAGCTTTCATTCACATGACTGATCACCTTCGTCAGTCGTTCTCCGGATGTTTTCATGGAGTAAAATTCACCTCCGTAATAGGAGCAATAGAACACGATGGGATCAAGCGCTTTTTGAAGGGCTTCCTGATGGTAATCATTGACCACACCTACTATGATCGGGCTCCATTGAAAATCCGGAACATGTAGTGTCTGACCTACCGCTTCATCTGCGCTATCGAAGCCGAGGAGTTCAACCGCTGACGCCGTGATCACAACAGAAGTATCGGGGTCGTTGGGATAGTCCTGGGAAAATACCCGGCCTGCCAGCAGTTTCATCTCAAATACATTGGCGAACTCATAATCCATGCTATTGATCCTCACGGTTACAGCATTATTATCAGCATCCCCGTATTTTTTTACTCCCATTTTGTATTCTCTCTTCTTTCCAGGAACCGTGAGAGAAGAAGACAAAGCGCTGATATCAGTGTTTTTTAGCACCTCATCCCTGAATACATCCACGCTGGACTGAAAACTTTGCCGGTCATTGGATGCAACTCCGGGTCGCTCCACCACCAGCACTCTTTCTATATTCATACCAATATCCTGATCCATCATGTAATGAAGCTGATCATACACGACAAGCGTGCCGGCTATAAGCGCTACCGACATGGTGAATTGAAATATCACCAGCACCTTTCGCAACAGGACACCTCCCCGGGACCTGCCCAGCTTTCCTTTCAGCACGGTCACAGGTTTAAAAGATGAAAGTACAAATGCGGGATAAAGACCGGACAAAACAGTCCCTCCTATCCAAAGTAATGTTATCAATAGGACAAAGCGGGGTGTCAACAGACTGTTGAGATCAACGTTCATCCCACTCAGGTTGTTGAACAACGGAAGCGCTAAAGTCACCAGCAGCAGTGACAAAAGTACCGATGCGAAATTAATAATAGCTGATTCCGCTAAAAACTGTCCGATAAGCTGATGTTTGAAGGCCCCCATGACTTTCCTTACACCTACCTCACTGGCCCGCTCCATCGCTTTTGCGGTAGACAGATTGATGTAATTGACCCATGCAATGATCAGAATAAAAACGGCGATCAAGGCAAGTGTATAGACTGTGCGGGCGGTTCCGTTGGGTTCGGCTTCCTCTGCCAGATTGGAATAGAGATGAATGCTTTCCAGTGGCTGTAATGCCAGCTCATCACGTCGGTTCCTCTCTGCCAGATCAGGTGAGTACTTCTGTACAATATCCGGAAGCTTACTTTCCAGCTTCTTTGGGTCAGTGTCTTCTTCTACTTCAATATAGGTATACATATCCTTTCTTCGCCACGACTGATCATACCGCCCGGGAGCCCAGTCACCACGGGCATACAGTGTTTTATATGAAAAGAGCACATCAAATTTCAGGTGAGTATTGTGAGGCAGGTCTTTAAAAACACCGGTGACTTTTGCCAGCTCATTGTTGCCATCATCATCCCTCAGTCTCAGCATCTTGCCCATCGGATCCTCATCACCAAAATACTTTGCGGCATACTCTTCCGATATCACGGCAGAAAAAGGCTCTTTCAAAGCCTGTTCGGCCTGCCCGTACTTCATGGAATAGCCGAACATGGGTAAAAAAGAAGAATCGGCGTAAAGGAATTTCCGGTGTTTAAACTGTACGGGACCATTGGGAGCATCTTCGTAGGTAATGACCAGGTTGTTCTTATACCCCATATTATAAAGCCGGGCAAAGCTCCTGACCTCCGGAAACTCAGTGGTCATGGCAGGTCCCACGCCAGGATAGTTTTCAGCGCTGGTCAGGATGAGCTCATTGTTCAGGTACTGGTCCAGCGTTACACGATAGATGTTGGATGAATTGCGATGGAACTTATCATAGTCGAGCTCGGAGCTAACATATACGATGATAAGGAGAAAGGCCGCTACTCCTATGGAAAGGCCTGTGACATTGATAATTGAGAATGACTTGCTCCTGAGAATGTTTCTCAAAGCAGTTTTCAGATAGCTTTTGACCATGGTTGTTATGAGTTTTTAGGCACCTTGTACTGGAAGACCTAAAAAAATAAAAAAGGTTACGTAATTAAAGAAATATTTTTGAATCCGGTCGGAAAGCAGATCTTTCTGTTGTTGGAAACAACCCGGGGCCCTCACGAAGATCCGGGACAGAAGTTGTACCCGATCATAAAAGATAGGCAGCCAGCACATCTCCGGCAAGGTAGGCCAGAAAGGCAGCCAGCCCTCCCAGCAAAAGTGTTTCCAGAATACCCTTGAAATGAGAGGTCTGTGTCACTTCACTTTTCAGGTAACCCACGATCATCAAGGCAATGCCTGTGGCTATACAGGAGATTAGGAAAAGATCACCCTGAAAATCGAACAGCGCAGACATCACATAGGACAAAAGCGGAATAATCCCAATGACATTAAAGGACAAAAATGTGGCAAATGCGGTTTTGACCGGAGCCTTCTGGTCTTTGGTCATTTCGAGTTCTTCCTTCATCATGGTATCCACCCATACATCATTGTTCGAGGTGATGACCTCCACTACCTGTTCCAACAGCTCTCCCTTGAATCCTTTGGCTTCATAGATCTCCCTTATCTCTTCCACTTCCTTCTCACGGAGGTTTTCTATCTCCCAGTATTCTATCTTCTTGTGTTTTTCAAAATTATCACGCTCTGCCTTCACTGAAAAGTAGTTGCCCACGGACATGGAAAACCCATCGGCGATCAGGTTGGCAAATCCAAAGATCAGCACCCAGATGATGTCCGCATTGGCTCCGGCTGCCCCGGCTACCACAGCAAAAGTGGTAACGGCACCGTCAATACCCCCGTAAACAAATTCGGAGATATATTCCTTATCGAATATCCAGATCTGACGGCCTGAGTGTAAAGAATCTTCAGTGAAGGCTTTGGTCATGGCGAAAGTGATGAAAAATCCCAGTTTTGCGAAGGTCTGTAGGAGATATGCCCCTGAGCAATTTCCAGCGGGGAATCAATGTTATTGTGATAAAGCTGACCTGTACCCAATCCCTGGTGTCCCTGAGCTCCTACCTCACAGGTAAACTGTGCTATGGCATTGAGGCCAATGTTCGATTCCAGTGCAGAGGTTATCCACCAGCCAATTTCCAGTGCCTCAGCAACGGCGATCCATTCCAGACTCGACTGTATACCCCCTATCAGTGTAGGTTTGAGAATAATAAACTGTGGCCTTATATCCTTCAGCAGATCTCGCTTTTCCTGAGGACTATGGACGCCTATGAGCTCTTCATCCAGTGCTATCGGTATGGGTGTATTGGCACATAATTCTTTCATGAACTCCCTTTGACCGGCCTTCACAGGCTGCTCTATGGAATGCAACCCGTACCTGGCCAATTGGTTTAGTTTACCCAATGTCTCATCCGGACTGAACGCACCGTTGGCATCCACCCTTAGAATAAGGTCATTTCTGTAGTACTTCCGGCGTACAAAATCGAGGATATCACATTCCTTTTCAAAATCCAGTGATCCCACTTTCATTTTTATACAGTCAAACCCTGCTTCTACCTTATCGGAGATCTGTAACAGCATAGACTCCATATGTCCCATCCATATTAAACCATTGACCGGTAGTGGTTTTTGATCATTAAAGAAGGAATTGTCAAAGATCTGCCTTTTACCACCATGAAGCAGGTCGAGTAAGGCTGTTTCAACAGCGAAACGAATGGAAGGGAATTCATCACCGGCAAGGTCATGCGCCAGTGTATATATCGCTTTCTGATCGACGGGCGGCTTCTGCTGTTCAAGCCGCTCCAATACGTTTTTCAGATTATCTTCAAAATCTTCACGATCATCAATGCTCAATTGCCTCAGAGGGCCTGCTTCGCCAAGCCCAAAAACATCAGGAACATTATGATCACAAACCCTGATAAACCAGGTCTCTTTTTCCTTTAGAACACCACGGGAGGTACCTGCATCAAACTTAAAATCAAGAATGTATTTTTGGTATGAAGTCTTTAGCATTCAGGATCATATTGCCCGGGCAAAGATAGGAATTAGTAATGAGTCGTAAGTCCTGAGTATTGAGTAATGAGTACCTGAAGAAAGCGGGGCTACCTGCATCACATGCACCTAAAGACTTCAGACTATCTACTCATTACTTTAGACTCATTACTCAGTACTATCCACTATATTTGTCTATGGTTGAAAGGTTCAGGCCGGTCATTGACCAGGTATATTTCATTAACGAGCACACGCTTTTTCTGATCCGGGCTGGCAGCGGAACTATTCAGATTGATTTTCAGAATTATGCCGACTGGCAGGACAGGGCGATCTACTTGTCAAAAGGACAGTACATCCGGTTCTTTTCTGATGATTTTGAAGTCATGAAGGTGATCTTTCCTGATGAGGCCCTGTTCCACTCGCCCGATGTCCGGGTGTTATTCAATCACCTCATTTCGCTGGGCTACATCGACCTTAAAGATTGCCGGGAGTGTAGCAGGTTTTTATCGGACACTCTATTTGATGAAAAACCGGAAGGCATTCTGGATATTTCAGCCGGGCAGTGGTACTGGCAAAACCCTTTCAATGCCAACCAGGAGGAGTACAGGATCATTTTTGATCTGAAGGACATCATTGATATGGAATACGGCAGCATAGCCAATCCACAGGGACTGGCAGCATTACTTGACTCCAGAGGATTCCACGCAAATCAGCTTGTCAAAGATAAGCTGGGCCTTACCGTGAGTGATATGCTGATCCGCAAAAAGGCCCTGGAGGGAAAAAGAGGAGTGGCCTTTACCGACAAAAGCGTTCAGCAGGTCGCCTTTGACGCAGGTTTCAAGGATCCGGCATATTTTAACCGAGCCTTCAAACGCAGTACCGGACAGACACCGGTCGAATTTAGAGAAGGCTTTGGTTATCCTGACAGGGACACCTTCGTGCAGAACATCATGGAGTTGTTGAAGGACTTTCACCATAAACAGCATAAGATGGAGTTTTATGCTGATAAAATGAATATGACCGTTCAGACACTTTCCAAAAAGGTGAGGAAAAAAATGAACAGTTCACTTGGGCAACTGATCAGAAATGAACTCATAGGATCAGCCAAAGAGATGCTCAGGGAGAAGGCACCAATTGCAGACGTCGCCTACCGACTGGGGTTTGAAGAGCCACATCATTTCTCTGCATTCTTTAAGCATTACACCGGCAAAACCCCTTCCGAATTCAGCACGGGTCACTGACACCCGCAGTAAACCTGTGTTCCTTTCAAAACCTGAAAGTTTTTTTTGGCCCCTGTCTCTTGTGAAACACAGATACCCTTTACCCAGAGTTCACAGTGAGTACAATTCTTCTACCGTTTTTTGTATCCTCTCACATCATCTGGTACGTCACCTTTGTACTGTCAATATTTAATGTGTAACAAAAATGAAAAAATTATGGATGTAAGAACATTAGCCACGGAAATGGACAGCAGGGTATCCAGAGGAGAAATTGTGGAGGCAGTGAGAACGTATTTCTCAGATAGCGCTGTCACATCGGATTATCAAGGGGTTAAAACCCAGGGCAAAGAGCAGATGATTGGAAAAATGGAAGGTTTTGTAAACGCCATTGCGGAAGTCAGGGATATCACCCATCATCATACCATTGTGGATGGCAACCTGTCTGCCTCAGAATTCACCTTTGACTTCGCCATGAAAGACGGTTCAGATATTCTCTGGCATGAGATCATACGCAGACAATGGAAAGACGGTAAGGTAGTAAATGAAGAATACTTCAATGCCTGAAAAGGACGGTAAATCAAAATTGATAAATAAAATGAAAACAGTTAGATCAATAACAATGGCCCTGGCCCTCTTTTTCATCAGCGGGCACATCATGGCCCAGGTAGACAAAAAAGCACTAAACGTAGACGACAGTAAAATTGCCCTGCAGGGATACAGCCCGGTCTCCTATCTTGACCTGGGACTGGCCCAGCGCGGGAATAAAGACTTCAAAAGCGAGCACAAGGGTGCAGTATATTATTTCACTTCGTCCGAACAAAAGAAGAGGTTTAACAAAGATCCTGAGAAATACCTGCCACAATACGGCGGTTTCTGTGCCTTCGGTATCTATGCAGGTGCCAAATTCAGAGTGGATCCAAACAAATTCATCGTGAGCAATGGCAGGTTGTACCTGTTCCTCAACGACATTGAAGTGGACGCCAAACAACTCTGGCAGGCAGAAAATGAGTATGCTTTGATCAAAAAGGCCGATACCAACTGGAGGAAGCTAAGTAAAGCCGAGTGATCACAGGTATGACCTGGTCCGGTGTTGTACGGAAAGAATGACTTTGTTTTGTCATTCTTTCTTTTCTATTTATGTAATCAACATTGGGCAGAGAGCATGGAGCAGAGAGTGTCTGACGGTACATATCTTTATCAAAACAATAACACACACAATTCAATCATCAAGGATACTTTCGCCATGCGCTTTGCTCTATGCGCTATGCGTACCGTGAGTTGTGTAATTCAAATTGAACAGTGGAAAATCTTCTAAAACAAATCAGCAACTGCACGGAGTGCGCCAGGTTCCTCGAGTTGGGTCCCCGACCGGTGATGGCTGCCCATCCGGAAAGCAGGATCATGATCATAGGTCAGGCACCTGGCCTGGCAGTGCACAAAAGTGGTGTCCCGTGGGATGATAAGAGCGGTGATAACCTGAGAGGCTGGCTGGGCATAACAAAACAGGACTTCTATAACCCGGCCAAAGTGGGCATCCTTCCTATGGGCTTTTGCTACCCGGGCAAGGGAAGCTCTGGGGATCTGCCTCCCCGTAAAGAATGCGCACCGTTATGGCATGACAAGGTGTGGGACCATGTGAAGGAAGTAAGACTAACCCTGTTGATCGGCAAATATGCTCAGGACTATTACCTTCAGGGAAGGATAAGATCCAGCCTCACAGATACTGTAAGAAATTACAGAGAATACCTGCCACACTATTTCGTGCTGCCACACCCTTCCCCCAGGAATAACATCTGGCAGGCGAAAAATCCATGGTTCAGGGAAGAGCTGATCCCTGAGCTGCAGGGAATGGTCCGTGAGATACTGAAATGATCGGGACATGAAAAAGCTTTTCACAATGGTCCCGGGCAATAGAATTTTTGGTGTTGCTATGGATATTCGAACAAATTGGTTTAATATGCTGACCGAATTTTATTGATATGGAGAATACCCCAACCAGTGAAAGAACAAGAGGTGGTTGTATTACTGCCTTCTTAATTGTTATGTTCATAGTAAATCCATTGATGTCCATCTACTATTTGGTGGCTGGAGATACTATTCAACATACTATGCCTGATTGGTCAATTCCCGTGTTTGCTCTCTTTGGATTGATCAATCTTGGATTGGCCATTGCCGTTTGGAACTGGAAAAGGATCGGGGTTTACGGATTCTGGGTGAGTGCCATAATTGTTATGGGGATCAACCTGTCCATTGGGCTTTCTTTGGTCCAATCATTACCCGGGTTGGTCGGACCGTTAATATTAACACTTCTTGTGCGACCTAAATGGAACGATTTTACATAATATCATGCTCAAAAGACACAAGCCGAAGTGACCCTGTGGGCTACTGTATCTCCCTATTCCCAAAATCCCCATACTGAAACATTTGTTTTCTACAGGATTCTAATCGATTTTAATGTTATAATTTAGTCAATATTCGGACTATACATGAGCTAATTGGAGGGTACAGGCTCTCTACATGACATAAAAAGAGCCAGACGCTGTAAAACAGACTTATGAAGAGGTATGGCATTGTAATACATGGAGGGGCAGGAACAATATCAAAAAAGTCCATGACCAAATGGAAGGAAAAAGCCTACAAGGAAGCCATAACAAGAGCATATACGGTAGGCTATCTTACTCTGCATAAGGGTGGCACCTCCATCGATGCGGTTCTGGAAGCCGTTACTATTCTGGAAGATACTTCCCTTTTCAATGCTGGTAAAGGTTCCGTATTTACGAATAGTGGTGAGCACGAAATGGATGCAGCGATCATGGAAGGTAAATCGCTAAAAGCCGGAGCAGTAGCAGGCGTGAGCCTGGTACAAAACCCTATTCTGCTGGCTCATACTGTTATGAAAAAATCAAAACATGTGCTGATCAGCGGTGAGGGCGCTCTCGAATTTGCCAGACTTAATGGGCTTTCCATTAAACCCGAATCATACTTCTTTGATGAATTCCGGTACAGGCAATGGCAAAGATCCTTCTCAAGGGACAAAGTACAACTCGATCATGATGAGGAGGTAAATGAAAAGTACGGCACGGTGGGAGCCGTAGCGCTGGATAAAAACGGCAACCTGGCAGCAGGCACCTCCACCGGAGGCATGGTGAATAAGAGGTACGGGCGTATCGGGGACAGCCCATTGCCCGGCGCCGGCACGTATGCCAACAACGAAAGCTGCGCCATTTCATGTACCGGACATGGAGAATATTTTATGCGCTCAGTAACTGCCTACGATGTTTCAGCTCGCATGCTTTATAAGGAACAAACACTAAAGGAAGCCGCTGAAGAAGTGATTTTCAATGTACTACCGGATATGGGCGGTAAGGGCGGTCTCATAGGCATAGACCGACAGGGAAACATGGTTATGCCATTCAACACCAAAGGCATGTACCGCGGGTTTAAGAACTCTAGCAATGAAGAATTTACAGGGATCTTTCGTTGACCCGTACTATATGAGGGTTTGTACACATACAATTCCATCTTTGGAAACAACCCACCACAATTGGTTGCGTACTATCCGATTGATGTTGTTCCACTAAAACCATCTCATGAAAAACGCTGTGATCTTTGACATGGACGGTGTCATTATAGATTCCGAACCTCTCTGGAAAAAGGCTGAAAAAGAAGTGTTCAGCTCAGTGGGTGTTGATGTCAGGGAGGAGCTTACCACCATAACGGCATCCATGACTACCGGACAGGTAACGGAGTACTGGTACAATCATATGTCATGGGAAGGTAAAACCATGAAGGAAGTGGAAAATGAAGTGATCGATCTGGTAGGCAAGCTCATTACGAGCGAAGGGCAGGCTATTGAAGGAATAACCGAACTCCTCGGATTTTTCAGTAAAAGAGGGTTCAGGATTGGGCTGGCCACCAATTCTCCCTCCAGACTTATTCCGGTTGTACTGGACAAAGTAGGGATAAGGAAATATTTCGATGCCGTCTCCTCTGCTGAATTTGAAAAAGAGGGGAAGCCCGATCCGGCAGTCTATCTGTCAACCTCTGAAAAGCTGAATGTTTTGCCTGGAAAGTGTCTGGTATTTGAAGATTCCGTCTCAGGGGTAAGAGCCGCAAAACAGGCTAACATGAAGGTGGTGGCTATCTGTTCACCGAGCAACTGGGAAAGTGACGGATTTAGACTGGCTGACCTAAGGCTCAAAGGGCTACCGCATTTTCAGACAAGTCATCTGAAACATCTCTTGAATGTATGAACTTTGATCTCTGCTAAAACTTCAGATAACCATGGATGACACTGACATCCGGGATTTACCCAAAATGTGGCGGGACCTACGAGCCCGCTCGGAAGAGATCGGCTTTACCATGCCTTCAGATATCTGTATCGGCCCTTTTTTAAAAACATTGGTCACATCAAAGCCAAAGTCCAATCTGTTGGAACTGGGAACCGGAACAGGACTGGCGTTGTCCTGGATGATCGATGGTATGGATGCTGCCTCCAAACTCATCACCATTGACAATGATCCGAATTACGTTGCCATAGCCAAAAACCATTTTGGAAGCGACAAAAGGGTGACTATGATATGTACGGATGCAGCAGAATGGATCAGAAGCTATCAGGGAGAAAAATTTGACCTGATCTTCGCAGATGCATGGCCTGGTAAATACAGTGAAACAGACAAAGCTCTTTCACTGCTTAAAGCCGGAGGATTCTATGTGATCGATGATATGACCCCCCACCCCAACTGGCCAGACGGGCATCATAAAAAGGTCAGCCAACTTATTGAGTACCTGGAAAAAAGGGAAGATCTTAACCTTACCAAAATGAACTGGTCTACGGGACTGATCATGTGTGCTAAAACATTGTGAAAGTAACCTGCAGTCCAACGCTTTTAGACCAGAGTGTGTCTTGTATGCAGATCAATAGACATAGGCTATGAACAAATTAATGGCTGGTATTTTACTGACAACATTGGCCCTAACCAGTGCATGCCACAGCGACGACGAGATATGCACATGTCTTCCTCCATGTGAGGAAACTGTGATCGTAGATGCAGATCTGTACAAGAATGCACCTTCAGACTTCCTTACGATTACCGATGCCAGTATCCACAATGATTGCCTTTATGTAGAATTTTCAGCTTCTGGTTGTGACGGTGACAGTTGGGAGGTAAAGCTCATCGATGCCAATGTGATCAAGGAATCCAACCCAATACAAAGAGATATACGGCTCTCACTAAAAAATGAAGAAGAATGCCTTGCCGTTTTCACCAGGGCCCTAACATTTGATCTTACTCCAGTAAGGACCGATGACAATGAGATACTATTGAATTTATCCGGCTGGGATGAACAGCTGTTGTACAATTATTGAATATTTCGCCTTGCAATAGCATAATAAGGCAACCTGATCATCATCCCAATCCTTAATCCAAACAAAACAATACCTTTCGGTTCAGTTAACAGTTAACTGCTACCTTGTATATGCCAAGAGAGAGGTGCATTCTGCAAATAACAGTATCTTTTAGGGGGTAGTTTTGTTATCAATGCTCTCTTTGCTGCCTGAAACCACTCTTTCGTCTGTCAAGTAGGAGCTGCAGGTCATCAAAAGAATCCATACACTGACTAAAAGCATATGTCTGGTTGAATTGGAAGGAGTGTTTCATCATGAAGTGCCCCTTTCTGTATTATATTCCCATGCTAAAGGCCAGGGCAGCATACGTAATTAATCCGCTGTGTCAAACTATGTATTGTGTATCTTGTATGTTCATCTTTTTCCCTTTAGCTTTACTTCAATAAAAACACGGGGTGCTTGAGTAATGCTCAGGCTGAGATTAGACCCGAAAACCTGATCTGGATAATACCAGCGGAGGGATTGTTCGTCATTTCACATCGTTATATCATCCCCACCACTTTCAGTATTGTTGCCAGTATCAGGTGAGTTCAAAGCTTTACTGATTATGGGTAATATAACAAAACAAAAATTTGATCTGGCTACCGGGGAGCTGAGGAACTGGCAGGGCCGAAAGGAGTGGTTCTTCAACCGCGACCATACCGACACTTATGAACTATGGTACGAAGGCCGGTATAAGCGTGCTGAGATCTGGCAAAAGAAAATAATCGGTGACCTTGTGAGGCCTGATCCCCGGGTGAAAACCCTGCTGGAATTTGGCTGCGGTACCACCCGTTTCACCCGCTGGTGGCATGAAATAGGCATACAGGCCAGCGGCGGCGACATATCTCCTTTTATGCTGGGGCAGGGCGTCCACCTGTTCGATGGTGACCTTGTGCTGGCAGACTCGCATCATATGCCTTTCAGGGATCATACCTTCGATGCGCTGGCATTTATCACCACCTTCGAGTACTACAGAGATCCGGTAAAGGTGATACGTGAGGCAGTCAGGGTGGGTAAATATGGCGTTGTATTTGGTATGATGAACAGAAATTCACCCAAGGTGGTCCGGAGAAGGGTTCAGCAGGTATTTGGTAAAAATCCGTTCTACATCACAGCTACCTTTTATACACCTAAAAAGCTGATCGCTATCATAGATGAGGCGCTGGCCGGAAGGGATTATGACATTCGATGGAGAGCCACAGGATTGCCGAAATGGTTTCCCCAACAGGAATGGAACCAACCATACGGAGATTTTTTTGGACTGTACGTTCAATTAAGGGATACGGAATGAGCGCTTTTGAAGATAATACGGGTAAGGTCTCAGTGTCAACGTTCAAGGATATTCTGTTGCCTAACTGCGGTCATGAACGGCAAGAAGTGCTTACAGGCCCTTCCTTTGGGGTAGACACCTCTGTGATCGCCCTTGGAAACGGAAAGGCTATGGCCGTCTCCAGCGATCCGCTTACGTTGATCTCTTCTATTGGCATGGAGGCTTCGGCATGGCTGTCGGTCCAACTGACGGTCAATGATATGGCTACGACAGGCATGGCACCGCAATACGCCCAGTTTGTACTCAATCTGCCTTCAACATTATCACTGGCATCGTTCAGGGAATATTGGGAACATATCCATCGACTTTGCAAAACGCTGGGTATAGCTATTACAGGGGGACACACCGGGCAAATTGAGGGGCAAAACTCAACGATATCCGGAGCAGCCACGATGTTTCTCACAGGCCCTGAGACAGATATGATCACCAGTGATCATGCTCGCCCTGGAGATGTGATCGTGGTCACGAAAGAGGCCGCGCTTACGGCTACAGCCATTCTGGCCATGTGTTATCCTGAAACCGTTAAAAACGGATGTGGTACAGAAGTTTACCGGGAAGCATGCGAGAATTTCTATCGTACCTCTTCCCTTCAGGATGCACTCCTTGCCACAGAAGTGCTTACACCCAATGTAGAGCTAAGCGCCATGCATGATGTGACCGAAGGAGGACTGCTTGGAGCAATCAGCGAAATGGCTATAGCTTCAGGCTGCGGTTTCCTGGTCAACACTGATCTTCTACCCGTGGGCCCGGCGGTGTGTGAAGTAGCCCGTATTTTTGAAATTGATCCGCACCTCTGTGTAGGAGCGGGCGCCATGATCATGGCGGTAAAGGAAGGTGAAGAGCAGCGGCTCATCAATCATCTGACGGCACATAACATAGATGCCACAGTGGTTGGGAAATTCCAGCATCCCGAAGAAGGCTGCAGGATACTTGAAGGTGACAGGGGAAAATCCTTTACCTTCGATGGCAGGGACCCTTACTGGGAGGCATTTTTCAGGGCCTTTAACCAGGGGCTGAAATGAAAGAACAAAAGATCAAACTCCATGGGGTCTACATGGTATTGGACTCCTCTACAGAACGGGGTACATTACTCACCAGACTCGAAGAGGCACTGCAGGCCGGAACAGGTATTGTGCAGGTATGGAATAACTGGCGCCCGGGGTCTAAACCAGAGGAAAAAAAAGAACTGATCGGGGAAATACTCTCCGTGGCGCTGCCCTTCGACATACCGGTGCTGATCAATGAGGAGTGGCAATGGCTCATCCAGACGAACCTTCACGGTGTGCATTTTGACAACATACCGGACAATTTTAACGAGATCCGGGAACAGGTCGGTCCTGACTGCCTGATCGGACTCACCTGCGGGAATGACATGGCAAAGGTCCGGTGGGCTGAGCAAAACTCTCTGAGCTATGTGTCTTTCTGCTCCATGTTCCCTTCCCGCTCAGTAGATAGCTGTGAAATTGTGAGTCCCGGTTCGGTCAGGAAGGCGCGGGAGATCACACAAATGCCTGTATTCCTATCCGGTGGCATTCTGCCTGAAAATCTGGACAGCTTCGGTGAGCTGGATTTTCAGGGGGTAGCCGTCATCTCCGGGATCATGGATTCAGGATCAGTAACCAAAAGTGTATTGGCGTACCACGAAGCGCTTGAAAAAATAAAGAAATAAGTCATGAAAAGATCATTGATCCATAAACTGTGTTGTCCGGTGGACAAAAGTGAGCTGGAACTACAGGTATTCAAGGAAGACAAAAACGGGGAGATCACCGATGGGCTGTTCACCTGCCCAAAATGCCGGCGATATTATCCGATCATTTATGGGTTGCCGATTATGACCCCTGACGAATACCGGGAAAAATCGCTTGAGACGCCTATTCTGAAAAAGTGGGGCTTAACCCTGGATCAAAATGATCCGGAAAGGTTTTTATTGGAGGAATAATACGGTCTGGATGCTGGATGCTGGAAACAGGGTAGTGACAGGTTTTAGTCTTGAGTTTACGGATGCCCAGGATAAGGAGTTTTAAATATTCCGGTAAAATAGTGGACAAAGATGACACTACTGCGTATAATTAGGTCGTAGGTACGATTCATGAATCGTACCTATGGAAAAATCACTAAAAAGCCTGTCCTATGTCCATAACCAAAGTATCAGAACTATCCGGTATGCAAAAAGTAAGCGCTGTAGTAGGTACAACGCTTAAAAAGATGAGACAATACGCCCGGCCCGGCATGACCACAAGCGAGCTGGATGATTATGGTGCCGGGTTACTGAAGGATGCCGGTGCAAGACCCGCCCCCCGGTTGGCCTACGGTTTTCCCGGCTGGACATGTATAAGTGTCAATAACGAAATCGCTCATGGCATTCCATCTGAGTACAAAACCCTGAAGGAAGGAGATCTGGTGAACATAGACGTTTCCGCTGAATTGGACGGGTTCTGGTCTGACAATGGCGGTTCATTCGTACTGGGAAAGGATATCCATCAGCACCAACCTCTGGTGGATGCCTCAAGGAGGATACTGTTCAAGGCTATCTATTCCATAAGAGGTGGTGTCAGGATCGCGGATATTGGCCATCTCATTGAAAAGGAAGCAAAAAAAGCCGGATACAGGGTGATCAGAAACCTTGCAGGGCATGGCGTGGGCAGAAGCCTTCATGAAGAGCCCACGAGCATTTTGAACTATCGTGACCGGGCTGTGAGGCAGAGATTCAGGAAAAACTCAGTGGTAGCTGTCGAAACCTTCATTTCAACACAGTCCGATATGGCGGTAGAGCTCAATGACGGATGGACATTGGTGGGAAACAAGGGAGGTTTCATCACACAGCATGAGCACACTATCGTGGTTACGGACGGACGACCCATCATTCTTACGGCTGAAAATGAGATATGGAAATAAGTACCCGTATTGTTATTGTTGAAAAGTTTGCAACCTGCGATTCATCCATTTCAAATCATAGTTTCGCTTACCATAAACGCCAGTTCTTTGTTAGACCAAGACCAAAAATATGCTTCAACCAGGTCTTCCCTATTGGTTAGAGAAGTTTTTGAAAACCAATTTTCTTAAAATAGAATTGATCCTTGTCCTGTTGAGTACCGGAGGTGCTCTGGTGTCAATTACTGATCTGACTCTTATTTCAATGACCACCCTGGCATGTATTTACTTTTTATCCGGATTCTTTAAAACAACTTCAAACCCTTGGTTTGATAAGCTTATGGGAAGAGCACTGCCGATTTCATGGGCTGTGATAGTGATGGGGATATTGTTTTGGTTTTTCAAATTTGAAGGGTATGATCAACAACTTTTAATCGGTATGACTGCTGGTATAGTGATGATGGTTCTTATGCTGGTAGAAGCAATAATCAAGTCTGTTTTTCAAAGAACTGAACAAATGATCCGTACAGCAACCCTATGTGGAACCACGATCATTATTCCTGGGCTGTGAAGTCTTGGCAAATGATCTTATGCTATGATTATTTTGTTATGGTAAGTATCTGGTGACAACCCGACTGATCCTGTTTTTCAGAGAAAAAATTAACTACTCAAAGTTGTAAGATCCATCGTTGATGACGCTAAAAGCCTGACGCAGATCTTCTGATTCATCTGAATAGTTTCCCGACCTGTTTTTAAATTTTAGTAGGGTCAATTAAACCTTTTCTGTATTATAGGTCTAAGGTAGATACAACCGATATGGCTATGGTCACAACTCAAAGAAAAATCCAGCATCTCTTTCTCAGGGCAGGATTTGGTGAAAGTCCTGAAACCATCCGGTCCTTTGCTGAAAGGAACATTCCGGATCTTGTGGACGAACTTCTTGAACGATCCTCACAGTCCAGTGAACTTCATACACTCAAAAATCCGGTAAGAGGTGAAGAGGCCTCCAACCTGAGAATAGCGCTGATGATCCTCCGTTCAAAAAAGCAGGTGAAAGAGTTGAACCTGGCCTGGCTTGAAAAAATGGCAGAAGAGTCCGCCCAGCTACGAGAGAAAATGACACTCTTCTGGCATGGTCATTTTGCCACCCGAGTGCCCTTTGCATACCTGATGCAGGTACAAAACAATACGCTGCGACAACATGCCCTTGGCAGCTTCCGCGACCTGCTACACGCTGTGGCCAGGGATCCCGCCATGCTGATCTTCCTGAATAACCAGCAGAACAAAAAGGGCTCCCCCAACGAAAACTTTGCTCGTGAGTTGATGGAATTATTCACCCTGGGAGAAGGACATTATACTGAACAGGATATCAGGGAAGCCGCGCGGGCATTCACCGGATGGCAAGTGAATAAAGGAGGAAAATTTGAGTTCAACGCGAAACGACACGACTTTGGCGACAAAACCGTATTCGGTCAGACCGGCGACTGGAACGGAGATGATGTGATCGATATTATTCTTGACAAGCCACGAACTGCAGAATTTATTACTGAAAAGGTCTACACCTATTTCGTGAATGAGCAGACTGATCCGCAGCGTATTAAGGAACTCGGCGAGCAATTCTTTGCCAGCGATTATGACATCAGTGCACTTTTGGCCGGCATATTCAAATCAGACTGGTTTTATGATGAGGGAAACAGAGGTAACAAAATTGCTTCCCCTATTGAGCTTTTGGTGCGGTATCGCCGCTTGTTCCATTTGAAACTTAGTGATGATGAGCTATGGCTTGGCAGCCAGCGTATACTCGGACAGATGCTGTTCAACCCTCCCAATGTAGCCGGGTGGCCGGGAGGTAGAAACTGGATAGACAGTTCATCGCTAATGTTCCGGTTAAATCTGGCGCCGCTCTTTTTTGAATACCAGAAGGTGGATAAATGGTCCGGCACCCGAGCCGACTGGACAGTATTGTACAATACTTTTGAGAACCTGGAACCTGAAGAGTTGGTATCTGAAGTTACCCACGCCTTGTTACAGACGGATATTAGTGACAAACATACCCTTATCACCCGTCAGCTATTACCACATACGGACTCGAAGGAAAGGATAAAAAGCGCTGTGGTCCGTACAATGATGCTCCCTGAATTTCAACTGATCTGATCATGCAAGTAAACAGAAGAGAATTCCTGAAAAGCAGTTCACTGGCCTCTACCGCCTTGTTTATACCACGTTTCATACAGGCCTTTGACCATCAATCCTCCAGTCATAATGGTAAAGTGCTGGTAGTAATACAGCTCTCCGGGGGCAACGATGGTCTGAATACGATCATACCGTATCAGAATGATCTTTACTATCAGTCACGGCCAGCCCTCGGACTTAAGGGCAATGACCTGATCACCATGACGGACGAAGTAGCCTTTCATAAAAACATGGGTGATTTTGCTTCTTTGTTTGATAATGGTGAGGTGAGCATTCTGAACAGTGTGGGATATCCCAATCCCAACCGTTCCCACTTCCGGTCGATGGATATCTGGCAAAGTGCCAGCGATGCCGATAAATACATTCCCACAGGCTGGGTGGGCAGATTACTGGACAACAACTGCCAGGATATCCCTTATGCCAATGCACAGGCACTCGAGATCAATGATACGCTCAGCCTTGCAATGAAAGGCCGTGAAGTTAAGGGACTGGCGCTGCAAAACCCTAAAAGGCTGTACCGTACTACACAACATCCATGGCTGAAAACACTGGCGACGGAAACTGATCACCCTCATGACCAGGCCGCATACCTGTACAAAACCCTCACAGAGACCACATCTTCTGCAGAATATCTCTTCGAGAAGTCGAAGACCTACAGGAACAAGGTGAGTTATCCGGATCATGAGCTGGGTAAGCAACTGCATCAGGTAGCACAGTTGATCAATTCCGGGATCTCCACACGGATCTATTATGTTTCACTATCCGGTTTTGATACCCATGCAGGCCAGAAATGGCAGCAGGCCCGGCTACTGAAGCAATACAGTGAAGCGTTGAAAGCGTTTACCAGTGACCTGAAAGCTGCCGGCCGGTTTGATGATACCCTTATTATGACGTTTTCAGAGTTTGGCAGAAGGGTGAAACAGAATGCAAGCGGTGGCACGGACCATGGAGCTGCCAACAACCTTTTTCTGGTAAGTGGCCAACTTAAAAAGCCCGGGTTGTTCAATGCTCTGCCGGACCTGTCCGATCTGGACAACGGAGATCTGAGGTATACGATCGACTTCCGTCAGGTATACGCTACCATCATTAAAAAGTGGCTGGGGTACGATCCGGTGAGTGTACTTGGGAAAGGATTCAGCACCCTTGACATTGTGTAACCTTTATGATCCGGACAAGATCAGCGATCCGGTCATGAATTTCGCATCATTTCACTGATCTTGTTAAATTTCTCCTTCATTTTGGTATTACTGTCGGATAGCTCCCCCAGCTTTCCAATGAGCAAGGTAAACTGCTCCCTGAGCAGGTCAAAGCCTGCTTCAGGATCTTTTTTGAAGGTAGTTTCGGCTTTTTTCAGCGCCTTCTCAAAAGCCTTTATGTCCTGGTGATAGATAATACCCTCTTCATTCAGCACTGACTTTTCATAGAGATCGTCCACCTGAACATAAAGGATCTTTGCCAGTGCCTGCATGATCTTCATGGCAGGGGTGGAATGCCCCTTTTCCCAGGCAGAAACAGTGGCCTGTCTGAACTTTCTCCCCGTCTCCTGGAAGATCTTTTCGCTCAGGTCATTTTGGGTCAGCCCTAATTTTTTCCTGAAATACGAAATTTTATTTGCTGTACGAATTGTATCAGTCAATTATTTTTATTATTTATGCGTATAAATACAAATATAAACGAATAACCATTCCTTGAGTTAGTTTTTAAAGATATAAAAACTATTCATTAGTGTCCCAATGGTTCACGTAATAAAAGTTCACCATTAAACAATTGACTAACTATGCCCGAAAAAACGATGAAATATCCTGTTGCAAAGGCACTGGACCCTTCTCTTCAGGATCAACGCATCCAGGCCGATTATTGTTTTCTGCAAAAACCAATGGTCTCCCGGACGCCTGCCAGGGATAAGAATACCAAAATATCTTCGGCACAGCACTCAGCACTGCCTGAATCTTTTAACCAAATCAAATAACCTTTAAACAAATTAATTGTGGCTTTGGAAAATATACTAAGAAGGGCCTTCACCCTCGACCAACTGATCCGGCAAAAAAACACCGGTACAGTAGATGAAATTGCAATCAAGTTACAGGTCTCACGGCGTCAGGTATTCAATTACCTCAAGGTGATAAGAAAGATAGGTAAATCCTGCAGGTTCGACCCCGAGTTGCAAAGTTATGTTTATCTGGAGGATCAAAATCAGGAGGATTGATCGCGGAAGAAGATGGATCAACAAACCGGGCCGGTGCCCGGGAAGATCTTGTTTTCCTGCTGAGCTTTCTTCAACTCAATACACTTCGGTTTGACAAATACTTTGACAAGCTGCAGGACGCTTTGGACCACGAAAGCCGGGGCGAGCCGGCTACACTGGCAGACACCACTAAAGAGTGCCTGAAACATGTAGTCAGGATGCAAAAAAACCTGCAGGACATACTCAGACTGCTATCGGATAGTGAGTCAAAAGGATAAAAGGATGGATCAAAGCGGTTAGGACATAACGATAAGATGGGGGTAAGCAAAGGTCGCAAGGCGCTCACGTGATTTCACGCGGGATGTTTTGACGGCCTTTGCGCTTTTGAGCTCGGTATATAAGTTTTTGAGCAGTCACTTAAATCATGTGGCGGTATTCTGCATCATAGGAATATCATTCTCAACACTGACCTGATTTTTTCATCATTTTCATCAGCATAATCACGGATATGTAAAGAGTATTCTACTTGCTGCGACAGGGCGGACGGGGGTACACACACCCAACAAATACTCCAGCACTCTTCAAGGTACCCCTCATACTCAACGAGGCAATAGATTCCAGATATTTTTTTCATTCCATTACAAAAATTCTGGAATGATGACCTATTTAAAATTCGTTTGCGTGCTTTAAACCCAGCAACTTATATACTAGCTCCTCACAATCAACCACCTAAATCCCTTATAAAGACCTACTCCCACATAACCCAACAAGCCCATTTTACGCTTTTCCTCAATGTTTATCTCTATTGTGGAAAAGTCAGCCAGGTGCTTGAGACGTCCTGATTTACCCTTGAGTAGCTCAATCTCACTGTTCAAACGTTCCAGCTCCTTTTCAACTTTTAAGGCAGCCTCCACATTTTCCGCTTTGGAGAGCAGTTCAAGGTATCGCTGGCGGGCCTTATTGGCATTTTCAAGGCGGATCTCATAATCCCTGTACTCTTCTGTAACATCATCACCGCGAAGGATTTTGCTTTTTACCTTACCCAGTCCGGAAATGGCCTTCAGCGCCGTATCCAAATGCTTTGCCCCCACCCTGATAGTTGACCTTCTGTTACCGAGCGTTACGGCGTAACCATCGTATTTTTTGGCAATTTCTATCAAACGACGATTCAGGGTATCATAGCTATCCACTGAGATGTTGATAACAGCATTGAAGATAACGATCCTGCCCTCGTCCCGGGCAAAACCGCTTCGTTCAAATTCCGGGATTGAAGCTGCATTGCCATAGCGGTATCGAGGTTTTTTGGCAAATTCATTGACAGAGCAAGCCGATATTAAAATGGATGATAAAAGAATAAAAAAACCGGTTTTAATGGACATTTTCATAGTTATCGTATTTTGAAATAATGATGATTCAACGGTATTATGTTATCAAAAATGCTGCCGTCAATGGTCAGCATCTCCCATATCCTGTGGATGGTTATTCGGAATAACCCTGGCAGTTTGAAAAAGTCACTGAAACTGAAGGGTAGTACGAGTGTGATCCTTTTTTATTATGCAGGCACCAAGAGAATGATTTTCAATTGAAACCTTTGAAATGTAGTTCACGTACATTTACTTTGAATTTCAAAGTACTTTTAAAATGAGTTCAAAAGAGCAGTATCTCAGCGAGATCTCGGAGATAAAAAACATGATGGAGCGTTCATCGCGCTTTATTTCCCTTAGTGGTTTGTCCGGGGTTTTTGCCGGTATATATGCACTGATCGGTGCATGGTTGGTGTTTGATCGTATGTACGCTACTGATGGCTTCCTGTACAACCGCACCTACCATAACTCATATAACAGTGATGTCCTTTTCATGATCGCGGTAGCTTCGGGGGTATTGGTACTGGCACTAACAACCGGTGTGTTTTTCACCACGAGGAAGGCCAAAAGACATGGTCTGAAAATATGGGACAATACCACAAAACGGCTGTTGATCAATTTACTGATTCCCCTGGCTACCGGTGGCATCATTTGCTTGATCCTGCTGAATAAGCAATATTATACCATGGTGGCTCCGGTTACGCTGGTCTTTTACGGACTCTCCCTGGTCAATGCCAGCCATCACACCTATCGGGATATTCGCTTCCTTGGGTTAACAGAGATCGTATTGGGGCTTATCGCCCTCGTGTATATAGGATATGGCCTGTTGTTCTGGGCCATTGGATTTGGTGTGTTGCATATTTTATATGGCGCACTGATGTATTTCAAATACGAACGGTGAAGAATTTAATCGATAAACTGGATAAGGCATTTGAAAACCGTGTGCGCCTGGGTATAATGTCAGCTTTGATGGTCAACAGCTACCTTGATTTCAACACATTGAAGGAATTGCTTCAGGTAACGGACGGCAACCTGGCCAGTCACCTGAAGGCACTGGAGCAGGTAGAGTATATCGCCATGCGCAAGGAATTTATTGGACGCAAGCCCAATACCAAATACAACGTAACCGAAAAGGGCAAAACAGCTTTCAGCCGGCACATTGCCGCGCTTGAGGAACTGATCAGGGGTAGCTCATGAAATTTATGATCTGGAAATTAAAAGTTAAGGCCTAAAGACTCAGGACTTAATACCAAGGATTTAATACTATTTCACTTTGAAATACAAAGTACTTTTAAAATGAAAATAAAATTTATCCTTCCCGCACTCAAGGAAGCGGAAAGCCCGTTTTGGAGGCCCATTAAGTATTCACTCTTCCCTCCTCTCGGGCTGGCTACCCTTGCAGCATACATAAGCCCGGAAGATGAGGCGGTGATCGTTGATCAGCATGTTGAAAGGCTTTCTCTCGATGATGAGCCTGATCTTGTTGTGATCCAGGTATACATTACCAATGCCTACCGGGCGTATAAAATTGCGGATCACTACCGGTCACGCGGGGTGTATGTAATCCTGGGTGGGCTGCACGTAACCTCACTACCGGAAGAGGCTGCGGCTCATGCCGACAGTATATTCCTGGGGCCGGGAGAGGACACCTTTCCTCAATTTCTCAGAGACTTCCGAACCAACAGAAAGTCTGTCAGGCGCAGGTATGTATCCACTGTGAGAACCCTTCAGGGTATTCCTCCAGTACGCAGGGACCTTATCAAACGACGCCTTTACCTTGTTCCCAATTCGATTGTGGTCAGCCGGGGCTGCCCTTTTCACTGTGATTTTTGCTACAAGGATGCGTTTTTTGAAGGCGGCCGGTCATTTTATACGCAGCAGGTTGATGATGCATTGGCGGAAATTGACCGGCTACCCGGCAGACATCTTTATTTCCTTGATGACCATCTGCTGGGCCATCAGCCTTTTGCCCACTCACTCTTCGAGGGCATGAAAGGCATGGATCGTGTGTTCCAGGGCGCTGCTACGGTGGATTCCATACTGCGTGGTGATCTGATCGAACACGCGGCAGCGGCTGGTTTGCGTAGTGTTTTCATAGGCTTTGAAACGCTGGACAGTCACAATCTGAAGCAAAGCAATAAAAAGCAAAACCTTGGCCGGAGCTACGACCAGGCCATTGCACGGCTCAATGACCTGGGGATCATGATCAACGGCAGCTTCGTATTCGGTCTTGACAGTGATACCAAAGATGTTTTCAAAAAGACTGTAGACTGGGCTATAGAAAGGGGGATCACCACCAGCACCTATCACATCCTTACCCCCTACCCGGGCACCAAACTTTTTCTGGATCTCGAAAAGGAAGGAAGGGTCCTCACCCGTAACTGGGACCGGTATGATACACGCAATGTAGTATACAAAACCAAAGGGCTTACCGCTGAAGAGCTGAAAACAGGTTATGACTGGTCCTATCAGGAATTTTACAAGTTGGAGGTCCATTGCCAGGGCAAGTCTGCAACACGACACCCTGAAGCACATGGTAAAGCATTTCATGTATGCAGGTGGCTGGAAGAAATTCGAACCCCTTTGGAATTTCCTGATCAAAGCCAAAGAACTTAATAATATGCTTCCCCTGCTGGAAGCGATCTTGTCACGGGCAGGAAAACCAGAAACCAGAAGTATGTCACGGGAATTTGAAAAACCTGCCCTGAATCCTCTTAAAATAAATCAGATATGAACATCAAATTCAAAAAACAGGACGGACTGCTTCTGGCAGTCATTATGACCTACAGCTATCTGTTCTATGAACAACATCCGGGCATTAATGTACTAATATTTAACCTGATAGTTATCGGCGCCCTGGTCATAAGTCGTCCAATAAAAGCAGTCAGTCCGGCTCTTTGGGTGACTGCCTTAGGGTGCCTGTTGTCCTCCGTAGGTGTGGTAGTGGTGAATACCGATCTGGCAGTATTCGCCAGCTTTCTGTCACTTATTCTGCTACTGGGTTATGTGCTGGATAAAGAATCATCACTGTTCGTATCTCTCCTGAATGCTACATATTCCATGCTGGCTGCACCTTTTGTTTATAGTGTCCGGTATTTTCACCGAAGGCCTGATGAAACATCAGCAAGACCATCACTTAGCCAACGACTCAGACTATTACGCTTTGGCAGTCTTGCCCTACCGGTTCTCATCGCCCTGATCTTTTTAAGCCTTTATGCCAGTGCCAATCCGGTATTTTCCAGCCTGTTGGAACAGATCCGTTTTGATTTTATATCGTGGGAATGGGTACGCTTTACGCTGATCGGCACCTTCATACTGTTTGGGTTTTTCTATACCACTCAAATGGAAAGTCTTACACAATGGGACGACAAACAGATCAATGACATAGTACGTACCAGAAGAACAAAAACCCAAGATTTTCACCCTCTGGCACTGAAGTTTGAATTAAAAACAGGGGTCATACTGCTACTGCTTTTGAACCTGCTACTACTGGTTTTTAACCTTGCTGACATTTCCTACATTTCAGGTTCACGATTACCGGAGGGACTCACCTATTCCCAGTATGTGCATCAGGGGGTGTATACACTCATCGTTTCCATCATACTCGCCATTCTGATCATTGTATATTTCCTGAGAGGCAATCTTAACTTTCACTCCCGAAACCGGCTACTAATCCTGCTGACGTATGCATGGATCGTTCAGAATATAATACTGGCGCTGGGGATAGCATACAAAAACGGGTTATACATTGAAGAATACAGCCTTACCTATAAAAGGATCGGAGTATTTGTCTACCTGTTCCTTGCTCTCGCCGGCCTGCTGACTACCTATACAAAGACCGGCAGCCTGAAAAATCACTGGTACCTGCTCCGAAGAAACGCATGGATCGCCTATGTACTCCTGCTGGTGATGAGTCTTTTCAACTGGGACAGGATCATTACTAACACCAATCTTAAAAAAACGGACAATACTGACTTTAAGTACCTGACGGGCCTTTCCGATGCCAATCTACCCGAACTTCAGTTATTGGAGAATGATAACCGGCTTCCTTTAACACTTACCGCCGACCTCACCCACAAGCGTCAGGCCTTTTTTGAAAGGACCCGCTCCACTGGCTGGCAGTCATGGAATTACCGTGACCATAAGATCACTTATCAGCTCAATGACTTACTTCCATGAATGCCCCGTTTTCCATTGTGAGAACTGCCTTCAGGCTCGGGCCTGTCGCTATCACATGGTTCATCGTGATGATATATCTGATGGATGGCGGTCTTGAGGTAGGTGTAGTGCTCCCGGTTTTCTTCTTTGGTACGGTTATATGCTGGATCATATCCTTTTTCGCCGGACTGATCTTTTTTGGCGCTTTGGCTGCGCTGCATCAGGTACGGCCTATGGGCACCAACCAGATCCAAATATTTGAGAGGGGATTGCCTCTGTTCATTTTTGGCTTTGGCAGCCTAGTGGCGTGGTCCTGCTCAAATGATCGCCGGATCATCGATAATCTTTCCGAAGATGCATCCGTCAGGATCTACGACCGACACGGAACAATCATTTTTAGTTCCGATGATGGATATGCCCATCCCAGGGATGGGCACCTACCGTGGCAGTTCACTGCCCGTCGGATCCTAATTATATCTGATCCAGGATGGACCGCATACATACGGGGGTACCGTACTCCAATAGGAAAAATGCATATTCATCCGTCCGAAGACGGACTCAATCAAGGAAAATCAGCTTCGAATCACTTATTGGACGTTTCTCGCATAGATTTTAGTGTTTTTCGCATAGGCTCACAGGTACCTATGCTCACATCTTTGATGCAAAGTTTTAACGTAACGTATTTATAAACACAATCCCTATGGCAAGTAAAACATTCACAGATAAACTTAAATCAGTCAGATTAGATTACTCATCTTCAATAGCAAAGACTCTCAGGTGGCTCCCCTACTCAAAACGATAGGCATCGATGCGGCATACATAGATAAGGGTGAAGCGCTTTTCAATGAAGTCACTCAGTTGGTAGATGATCAAAAGAAAGAATACCAGGAACAGAACCTTGCATATGACAAGTTTTACCTGGAAAAAGATGATGCCTAAGCAGACTTTAATCGCACATTGAAATTAGTAAGAGTGCTATCCAGAAATGACAAAGACTTGCAAAACAGATTATCATGATCATAAGGACAGCATGGTCATCAGCCTGACCCTAAGTGCATGGCTGTCAGCCATTACAGGCTGGTACCTGTATGCTCTGGACTATTTTAAATCAAATGAGAAAAGTAAAATCAAGATAAAATGAAAAAAGTATTTGATCCAACTTTCGGACGAGCTGTGATCAGCAGTCCTTTGGGTGTATTGTTCCAGTTAACCTTATTTTGTTTACTGCTGATCTTTCTGAGCTACTTCAGATCTTCAAATATCACCTATTTTTTCCTGGCGCGGAATCTCTTTCTGGCGTGGGTCCCTTTGATCTTTGCCGTCATCTGGGCAAACCGGCTCAGGTACGGATCACTGAAAATATGGAAGACGGTTGTACTGTTCTGCCTGTGGCTTTTGTTCTTCCCCAATGCACCCTACCTGATCACTGACCTTGTACACTTAAATAATCGTTTCAACCCGGCCATATGGGCGGACACCCTGCAGCTGTTTTCCTGTGCTTTCACAGGCCTGATCCTGGGCATCTATTCTCTGCATATTGTTCATCGGTCACTCAGTAGCCGTATGAACTCCATGTCATCATGGAGTATCATAGTGGCCAGCCTGGTGCTCTCGGGCTTTGGCATCTATCTGGGACGTGTACAGCGGTGGAACAGCTGGGACCTTTTCACCAACCCCATTGCACTGCTGGTAGATTCCGTTGAGCAGTTTACCAATCCTCAGGCTTTGAAAATGACGCTGAGTTTCTCAGTATTGCTGTTCATAACCTATTTCATGTTAAAAACCATTATCCGTCATGAGCGTATTGGGCGATAGCTTAAAGAAGAATCTGATAAGCTACAGGCATGCTTTCAATGGAGTAAAGTATGTGCTGGGCCATGAGAACAATATTTTTTATCAGGTCATAGCGGCCATTGCCACTATTCTGATCAGTTACGCCCTCGAGCTGAACAGAATGGAATGGATCATTATTTGTATCATGATCGGTCTTGTGCTCATGGCTGAGACGTTCAATTCAGCCATCGAAAAGCTGGCCGATCACCTGCACCCGCAAAAACATCCGGCTATCGGGCTGGTCAAGGATATTGCTGCAGGAGCAGTACTGATCATAGCTACGACAGCCGCCGTTGTCGGGATGATCATTTTCATCGGAAAACTGTATTAAGGGATCGTCTATCGTAATCGTAGATGGGAAAACCAATTCTCTCCGATGGACCTGATCACATCAAAGGGAATCATTCCATGCGCGTATCCCACCATCCAGGTTATACAGTGAAGTAAACCCTTTTGAGCCCATGTAACCACAGGCTTTACCGCTGCGGTTGCCACTGCGGCAATACACAAGATAGGTTTTGTCCTTATCCAGTTTGTCTATTTCCGCCGGAAAGGAAGGGTCCATAATGTTGATCAGTACAGCCCCTGGTATGGTACCTTCCACTTCTTCTTCCGGTGCCCTTACATCCAAAACTGTAGTATTTTCGTTCTCCATTAGCTCCTTGAACTTTTCTGGAGAGATGTTTTCGAAACTCATTTGATCTTATGCTTGTTGCCTGCCGCTATGTCTGTCCTGTGATAAAGGACTGCTCCGTTGAGCAGGTCATTTGTATCCAACAAATTATATCCTGCTAAGTTTCACATAGCAACTCATATTGTCAAGCCTCCGGATAGTAATCTGCTTCCCGGATTTCTATTTATGCATGGATGAAAGTACCTGAAAGTTGACTTCAATAATACGGTCTGCAATATCATCAGTAATAGCATGGGAGATGAACAAGGCCTCAAACTGTGACGGTGCCAGGTAAATCCCTTTTTCCAGCATTTTTTTAAAATAGTCGGCAAACAGGTAAGTGTCCGACATTCTGGCCGATTCAAAATCACGAACTTTCTCATCCGTAAAGAAAAGGCTGAACATGGAGCCAATATGATTTATGGTATAATTCAGTCCAAGCGCCTGCAGGTTTTTTCTGATACCCTCCACAATTCTCGTGGAGACGGCATCTGCTTCCTGGTAGATCTGCTGATTTTTATGAAGATGGTCCAGTATAGCAAAACCAGCCGCCATGGCCACCGGATTTCCTGACAGCGTACCGGCCTGATAAACGGGGCCCTCTGGTGATACAAAATCCATGATCTCCTTTTTGCCACCATACGCACCAACGGGCATGCCTCCCCCGATGATCTTACCTAATGTGGTCATATCCGGCGTTACGCCCAGCACCTGCTGAGCGCCACCTGGCGCCAGACGAAAGCCTGTCATCACTTCATCAAAGATCAAAACAATATTTTCGTCGTCACAAAGGGTCCTTAATCCTTCCAGAAAACCAGCGTCAGGAAGCACACAGCCCATATTCCCCGCTACCGGCTCTATGATAATAGCTGCAATCTCATCCCTGTTTGCCGAAGCAAGTTGTTTAACGGTTTCCAGGTCATTGAACGGTGCAGTCAGTGTGTCCCGGGCAGTACCTTCTGTAACGCCGGGACTATCCGGCACACCCATAGTAGCAGCACCGCTGCCCGCAGCGATCAAAAAGGAGTCACCATGTCCATGATAGCAACCTTCAAATTTTATGATCTTGTCTTTACCGGTATATCCCCGGGCCAGACGTACGGCCGACATAGTAGCTTCAGTACCGCTGTTGACCATCCTCACCTTGTCTATGGAAGGCACAATTGAGGTGATCAGCTCTGCCATCTCTACCTCCCTCCGTGTAGGTGCGCCGAATGACAGCGAGCTTCCGATGGCCTTTGCCACAGCCTCTTCAATGATCTCATGGGCATGCCCCAGAAACATAGGGCCCCACGAATTGATCAGTTCTATGTATTCATTGCCATCTTCATCATACAAGAAGGCACCCTTGGCAGATTTTATAAAAACAGGATCACCACCTACCGCTTTGAATGCTCTTACCGGTGAGTTTACCCCGCCTGGAATGAAATGTTTGGCTTTCGAAAAGAGTTCCTTACTGTTTTTCAATTGCATACTGATCGTCCTCCGTCTTATAGGATATCTTCACCCCTTCATCCTCAAAAGTCAGAATAGGTACAATATTGTTATCGTTGGTATTTTTGTAACGATGGCCAACGGTGAGGCAACCATCGAGCATTTCTTCCTCATTCCACCCTATCTGAAAATATTTACCATACTTGTTGAGGCCAGCGCCCACCATCATCATCAGATCGTATCCTACCTCTACATATTTGCCTGGAACAGTCTTATGCTTCTTTATATAAGCCTCGCGGAAAGCTGCGTAGTCCTCCGAATCCTTCACTTTGTAAACCGGCGCATAAAGTGTAACTCCAAGCCTGCGGTAGACTTCATAGTCAATGGCAGTCAGCTCCAGCCAGTTGGCTGATCCTATCACGCTGATGGAATCTCCACGTGTCTCCACGGAGCTGAGCACTTTGGATGAGATGAGATCATTTCCCGAGGCTACAAATATATGGCCCACACTGTCCGGAGCGATCTGATATCTTTCCTTTGCTTCATCGGTAGATGCTTCCGTGATCTTTTTATCAGTGATCAGCAGAAGGTCCAGTATCTGACGGGTGGAGTCTTTCCTGATCTTTTTTGTGATAATAATTTCAAATCCTTCCTTCTCGATCCTTTGTTTATAGGCATAGGCAAGCGCCGAATCACTTTTGCTTTCACCATAGAATATTATCCCAGGCTTTTTTTCCATGCGTTCCGCCGCAAAGTCCGCTGTCCTACGGCCTATCGTCTCGTTGCTGGGGTGGTAAAGAAATGAATAGGGATTGTTTCCGATCACCTCAGCATCAGTCCTTAACGGGTTGATCACATTTATTTTATGGGCAAAGGAGAACTCGTTTACCATTTCCGTCAGTCTGGATGAAAACGGACCTATGATCAGGTCCATCCCTCTCAGCTCCTCCTGAGCCAGTATATCCTCGGTCACTGCTTCGTTCCTTTTGGTATCGTATGAGAACAGCTTCAGGGCCACTCCCTGCCTTTCAAGGGTATCCACAGCCAATTGTATCCCCTGGTAAATGTCCAGTACAAACTGATTGAATTTTCTCCGCTCGTTCGGCTCCAGGTCCCGTACCATAAAAGGATAGAGCATAGCCACCCGGTATTCATCTCTGAACACGGGTTGCTGAGCGGCGAGCATGTTAAATCTGGCAGGATCCAGCTTAAAACGGTCGATGATCTCGTTCAAAAGATAATGATCCTGATTGACCAACGGTTGGGAAGTTATGTTTTGGGCCAACGCTCTGCCCAACTGTTTTTCTGCCGGATAGGTCTGGTAGAGCTCCACCAGTTTTTCATGATCTTCAATATGCGAAAAGTAAAAATACTTGAGGTTTTCAGCATCCTTACGGACCTCTTTATTCTTAATATCCTGAAGAACAGTTATGGCAAGGTCATAGCTTCCGGACTCCATATGGACCTGGCCCAGCCAGTAATTCACTTCATCGATCCGGCTCCACTTGCCATAAAGCTGCTTGACCTGTAAGAACATATCCCTGGCCAGGGCCGGGTATTCCTCGCGATAGGCAGATACAGCGTAGTAAAAGCTGGCATAAGCTGAAAAAGGATTGTTCTCATCCTTCGCAATCAATGGTTTAAAGGCCTCGCGGGCCAAGTTGTATTTACCTTCATTGAAAAAGGCCTTAGCCGCAAGGTAGTCTTTCTGAAAGCTTTGCTGCCCCTGAACGGCACCTGAAAAAAACAAAAGCCAGACAAATCCGATTTTTACAAAATATTTCATGTATTGCACTTTATTCCCACTCAATGGTGGCCGGTGGTTTGGAACTGATATCATACACCACCCTGTTCACACCTTTTACCGTATTGATTATTTCATTGGAAATATCCGCCAGGAACTCATAGGGCAGATGACACCAGTCGGCGGTCATACCGTCAACACTGGTCACTGCCCTGAGGCTGACCACCCGTTCATAGGTACGTTCATCGCCCATCACTCCCACGGATTGTATCGGCAGCAGCATGGCTCCTGCCTGCCATACGTCATCATAAAGGCCGGCTTCTTTCAGCCCCCTGATAAAAATATGATCCACGTCCTGAAGGATACGTACTTTTTCGGAAGTTATATCCCCCAGTATCCTTATTCCCAGCCCGGGCCCGGGAAAAGGATGACGACCAAGAATCTTTTGATCAATTTCCAGCGTTTTCCCAACCCTGCGTACCTCATCCTTGAATAACGTATTCAGGGGCTCTACTACCTTAAGCTTCATAAAATCCGGCAGCCCACCCACATTGTGATGTGACTTGATCGTGGCCGATGGACCTTTAACAGAAACAGATTCAATCACATCAGGGTAGATCGTCCCCTGTCCCAGCCACTTCACATTTTGGATCTTGTGCGCCTCTTCATCAAATACCTCAATGAATGTCCTGCCGATAGCCTTGCGTTTGGCCTCAGGGTCTGTTACGCCTTCCAACGCTGCATAGAATTTATTTTTGGCATCCACACCTGTGACATTAAGCCCCATATCCTCGTAGGAATGTAATACCTCTTCAAATTCGTGTTTCCTCAGCAGGCCGTTATCAACAAAAATACAATGTAACTGGCCCCCTATGGCACGGTGGATCAATGTAGCCGCCACCGACGAATCCACTCCACCGGAAAGCCCCATCACTACCTGATCACCTCCCAGCTTGTCCCTGAGGGCATCTACCGTGGTTTCCACAAAAATATCCGGGGTCCAGTCCTGCGCACAGCCGCAGATATGGACCACGAAATTCCTCAACAAGGTTTTCCCCTGAAGCGTGTGAGTAACCTCTGGGTGGAACTGAATACCGTAGGTCTCCTCATCGTGGATCTTGTATGCAGCAACGTCCACAGTGGCCGTACTGGCAATAATATCAAAGTTTTCCGGCAGGGAAGAGATGGTATCCCCATGAGACATCCATACCTGTGAATCAATGGTGATCTCCTTCATCAGCTCATTATGCTGGTCTACCCGCGATAGTTTGGCCCTGCCAAATTCACGGATCTCAGAAGGAAGTACGTTACCCCCATCCCTGTGTGCCATCAACTGCGCTCCGTAACAGACTCCCAAAACGGGTATTTTTTTTCGAAACGAATCTATGGGTATTTCAGGGGCGTCCTCCTGCCGCACCGAACACGGACTTCCTGAGAAGATCACACCTTTAATGTTATCTGTAATTTCGGGAATATGATTGTAAGGATGGATCTCACAATAAACATTCAGCTCCCGTACTCGCCTGGCAATCAATTGGGTGTATTGGGAACCAAAGTCCAGGATCAAGATCTGTTCTGCCATGGCTGCAAAAATAGTATGAGCCTTTTGGAAATGCTATAAAAAGTAACAAAGATAGTTTCTAATGCACAATAACACTTTCTGTACGCCTTAAAGCTGCCTGCTTATCTTAAAATCAGTAATTAATATGGGTAAAATCGCGTAAAAACAGAGTAGCATCCCAGTCAAAACAAAGGACCGGGCTTTATTAAAACAGGCATTGGAAAAACTGTAAGGTACCTGTGGTTGAAAGCACCAAATATTATTTACTCGCCCGGCCGGCCTTATGTTACTGCTTATCACATCTAAACTATAGTGTAACCACCAACCCATCAGTAAAAGTATATAACACGATGGGAAATGTTGTCTTAACTGAAAAAGGCGTTTTGAGTGCAGGAACAGATTTTCATTGGGATTAATAAAGCCCGGCATGTATATTGTGAATATTTTTGTTAATAATGTACACCCCCCCGCACGCACGCAGGATTATCAAGCAATAGAGTATTTATGAGCAAAAACATACCGGCTCCCTTCAGTTGCCAGAGCACGCCGCAAGTCCCTGAACTGTTGAACAGCCTTAACTGTACCCTTGCTATCACCACTTTTCAGGCAGGAAAGGTAATTTTCATAAGCGCCAAAAATGATCACGAGATCATACAGCTCCCACGGACTTTTCATAAGCCTATGGGACTTGCTGTTAAGGAAGATAAAATTGCACTGGCCTCCAAAGATGAATTAATATTGTTCAAGGGTTCAACTACTCTGGCCAGCAGCTATCCAAAAAAAACCGGTATCTATGATATGCTGTATGTTCCCACTGCTGTATATCAGACGGGAGAGATCGATATTCATGATATTGCATGGGTGGGAGATGACCTTTACGCCGTAAACACCTCTTTTTCCTGCCTTGTCCAATTGGATGAATACCATCATTTTTCCCCTGTCTGGCAGCCATCCTTTGTGTCTGCATTGGCTTCCGAAGACCGGTGTCACTTAAATGGAATGGCTACTGAAGATAATAAGATCAAATATACAACGGCTTTTGGTACGGGAGATACTCCTCAAAGCTGGAAAGCTCATATTCCAAATGGAGGGATCATCATTGATGTAGAGCAAAACGAAATCCTGAGCTCCGACCTGGCCATGCCGCACTCGCCAAGGATATTTGACGGTGATCTTTTTGTATTACTATCGGCAACGGGTGAATTAGTACAAATTGATAGAGAAAACGGGAAGCGGGAAGTTATTTACCAAAAGGATGGATTTGTAAGGGGCCTGGCAAAATATGACGACTATATGTTCATAGGCTTTTCAAGATTGCGTAAGAACAGCTCCAGCTTTTCAAAACTGGGATTCTCTGAGAAAGCACTGCATTCCGGCATAGCCATAATTCATGCCAAAACCAGGGCTTTGGTTGGGGAAATAAGATATCTTGCCTCAGTAGATGAGATCTATGATATTCAGATAATCCCAAATTATAACAGACCCAACATCCTGAATACAATAAGTCAGGACTACAAATCAGCATTAATAACCCCACAAAGCACCTATTGGGGAAAATCACAGTAACACATATGAAACGATCAGAATAGTTTTCGTGGCACAACCACATTAGCGAACTTTCCGTACCAGATATGTGCCGTGGACGTTGCAGGTCATAACAACGTAGACGACGTTTAACAGCTAAAAAGAATAACAGACAAACCCATGATCCTACCAGAATTCCAAAACATACTTTTGTTCCTTACTGCGGCATCCATTCTGATCATCATTCCTGGCCCGGCGGTGCTGTATATTGTAGCCAGAAGCATGGAACAGGGGTACCGCGCGGGTATGGTATCCGTGCTGGGTATAGGTGCCGGAGGGCTGGTACATGTTTTTGCGGCTGGTATAGGTATTTCCTCATTGTTTGTGGCCTCTGCAGCGGCATTTTCAGTACTAAAATATCTGGGTGGGTTATACCTGATCTATCTGGGCATAAGAAAACTACTGGACAAGGCCACTTTCACCCATGACGTGCAGATCGATAAAAAGAAAAAGCTGCGTAAAATATTTTATGAGGGGGTAGTGGTCAACGTATTTAATCCAAAAGCCGCCATTTTTTTCTTTGCTTTTTTGCCTCAGTTCATCTCCATTGAAAAAGGTGGTGTTACTTCACAGATCATCTTTCCAGGCATGTTATTCATTCTTATTGCCATTGTAAGCGACACTCTTTACGTGCTGGTTTCAGGAAAGTTTGCGTCCTGGATCAAGACCCATCCCATGTACCTCAGGCTGCACAAGTATGTGATCGGATCAATTTATATTTTTCTCGGTGCCCTCACCCTGGCTGCCAATCCACCATCCACGCAGAATGCATCTGCCAAGTCATCTCTATAGGATCTATGGAAACTAATAAACCTACACTCATCCTTTTACATGGCGCACTGGGTTCCGGAAAACAACTGGTTAGTATAAAGGAGCAACTGACAGGTAATTACAACCTGATAGTGCCTGATCTTTCCGGGCACGGAGGCAGACCCTTCAACCCCAATGGCTTTTCCATTGATATTTTTGTAAACGAAGTGGCTGACCTTATGCAAAGTGAAGGTATTGAAAAGGCTCACTTCTTTGGATACAGCATGGGCGGATACATCGCTTTGAAAATGGCCCTGACTTACCCGCGGAAGGTGGATAGAATATTCACATTAGGTACCAAGTTTGACTGGACTCCTGACACTGCCGCACATGAGATCAAAAATCTTGATCCCGAAAAAATTGAGGAAAAGGTACCCCGGTTTGCTGAAGCCTTGAGGGAAAGGCATGCCCCTCTCAACTGGAAGGATGTGGTAAAAAGAACCGCCGGTCTGATGTCAGACCTGGGCAATGGGCAGGCGCTGAGCATCAATGACTTCGTCAGTCTTACACAAAGCGTTAAGATAGGCATAGGTACGCAGGACAACATGGTTTCAATTGATGAATCTGAAAAGGTGGCCACGGCTTTGCCAAATGGTTCATTACATGTGTTCGAAGGCTTTAAACATCCTATTGAGCTGGCAGATACCGGTATCCTTGGCAGGGAGATTGCAGAATTTTTACAATGATAGGAGTTGCTGGTACTCCATGCCGTTATTCATTCATCACCGCGTGATTCTCCTGGTAGCTTTTATCTTCGAGATACAACAGTATAACGCCACGGTCTGTCTCCTTTAGCCTTCGGATGGCGCTGTACAACTCTTCCATGTGATGTGGCTTTATCTCCGGTTTATGTAGCTTGCGCTTTTGATTTCTCACCATAGTCAGGCACACATTTTTATGAGGTTAATAGCACACATTACCAATTTCTTACAGTTTTGGTGATTTTTTTCTGACATTAAAAAAGCAGAGGCGATCCATGGATCGCCTCTGTATTGTTTGTCAACCTGCAAAAGGATTATTTCTTCGCCCCGGGACTCCGTTCCAGAAATTCATCATACAGCAGGGTATGCCTGCTCACCATAGGTATCTGCCAACCGGTGATGAACACGTGTTTCACCTGGGTCTTTGTCTCAAAAATATCACCATTCGCTACTACCAGATTAGCTGTTTTTCCCACTTCAAGCGATCCGAGGGATCCGTCCACCCCGAATATTTCTGCTGGTACAATGGTGATGGCCTTAAGGGCTTCTTCTCTTCCCATTCCATAGGTAGCGGCAAAACCGGCATTGTAGGGTAGGTTTCTGACATTCTCCGCATTGGAAGTTCTTATAGCCACCTTCACTCCGGCCTTCTTCATAATTCCGGCATTGGCATAGGGCCGGTCATATCTATCGTATTGCCGGGTAGGTGTACTCAGCACCGGGCCGGTGATCACGGGTATACCTGCTTTGGACAGCTCTTCGGCTACCCGCCAGCCCTCAGCTACTCCGGTAAAAACCACCCTCAGCTTTTTATCCTTTACCCACTCCAGCGCTGATTTGATGTCCTTCGCTGCATTGACCTCCAGTAGCAAGGTCATTTCACCTTTGACCACGGGCAGCAGGGCCTCCATTTCAGGATAGTAGTCGAGTCTTTCCTTACTTCCGGAAGCTTTTATGGCTGAATCGATCTTATGATACTGCACAGCCTTGTCCCAGGCCTCATTTAAATTCTTCAACGCTTTTTCCGACTCCTTTTTGATGTCCTCGTCAGATCTGCGATCAAAGCGTCCTCTTTTACCGGTGGTCGGATAATTGAGTATCAGTGCCTGAAAGCCCGCAAACATCTGGTCCGGGGTATAGCCATGCAGGTTGATCAAAGCCGCCGTACCCGGAAAAAGGCCTCCGGAGGGAACGGCCAGTGACGTGGTTACCCCACTCACTCTTGTCACAGGGATCAGCGCAGAGTTGGGATTCACTGCCGTTAGTGCATGTACCTGGGGAATTACCTCTCCCCTTTCACTGTAATCGCGCGTTCTGGGGTCTGAGTTGACCTCCACCAGCCCCAGACGTGTACCTGAATCGATCATGCCCGGATAGATAGTATGTCCGGAACAATCGATGGTTTCAGCCCCCTGAGGGATACTGACATTTGTACCCAGCGCAGTGATCTTTCCTTCGCTGATCACAATGGTTCCGTTCTGTATAGTGCCGTTGGTGATGGTTTCCAGTGTAGCATTGGTCAGTGCAAATGTACCGGTCTTTCCCTTAGGGTTTTGCCCCAGGGAATAGTCTGCTGAAACTGTCAAAAGAGCTGCTATGAATATCTTTGCAATACTTTTCATAAGTACCTGTTAATGGTTAAAAAGAAACTCCGTATCCTGCATGCACCGGTCCATCTCGTGCTCCGAAACGGACAGTGTAACATCAATTTTTTCTTCAGGATCCACATAGATCCGCATATCATGAGGATCATTCTGACGGTCGAACTTCACCACGCCATCCACAATGGTATACATAGGTATAGTATAAATGGACAATGGGTGATTTTTGAAGATGGCAACATCTCCGTCTTTTCCGGGTTCCAGTGAACCCACCCGCTCTTCGATACCGAGCTGACGTGCAGGGTTTATGGTGATCAAGGCCAGGGCTTCATCATCGGAAAGTTCACCGTATTTTTGTGTTTTGGCAGCCTCATGATACAGGTGGCGGATCAGCTCACCTGAATCGGAATTGATCGAGGTGACCACACCATTTTTGGTGAGGATAGTGGCATTATAAGCCGTAGAATAATAAACTTCAAATTTGTACGCCCACCAATCTGAAAATACTGAGGCCATGGCGCCAAACTCAGCCAGCTCAGGTGCCACCTTAAATCCTTCGTTCACATGCTGAAACACCAGCCTCCTGATGCCGAAATCACGGCATACGTTCATCAGCATGTAAATCTCATCCGACCGGTAGGAGTGACAGTGAATGATGATATTACCTTTCAAAATATCAGCCAGTGTCTCCAGTCTGAGGTCGTATTCGGGAGGCATTCCCTTAAAACCCTTCTGATCCTTTTTGGCTTTGTATTCCTCCCAGTCACTCAAGTATTGCTTCGCCTGAGAAAATGACCTGCGGAATACTTCTTCTACTCCCATTCGGGTTCTGGGCAACTTACGTGAGCCATGAACGCGGGTTGGATTCTCACCCAGGGCAAATTTGATAGTACGGGGTGCGCCAGCCATTTTCATCTCCTCCGGATCTACGGTACCAAACCGGTGCTTGATAGTTTCACACTGCCCTCCGATAGCGTTGGCTGAGCCGTGCATGGCATGGGAGATCGTCACGCCGCCGGCAAGTGCTCTGTAAATGGATATATCCAGAGGATCCACTGCATCACCGGTCCACACCTCTGCGGTTACCGGGTTGGTTGCCTCATTGATGGCATCCAGGGCTATATGAGAGTGAGCGTCAATAATACCCGGCATCACGAACATACCCGCTGCATCGATCTCCCTGGTACCGGACGGCGCCGAAAGCCCTGACCCGATCCTTCTGATCTTCCCATCCTGAATGTAGACATCCGTATTTTCCTTTATACCCTGTGTAATAGTGATCACCGTACTGTTCTTGATCAAAATACTACCCTTCTGCTGGCCATAAAGGTCTGCCATACAGAAGAGCAAAAGAATTATGAATATATTTCGTGTCATAATTGGTTCATTTTTGGTTTTTGCTGTCCGGATCCTTTTCGCCTTCCACCGGGAAGCTGCCAAACTGCCCTGCTGACATGGTTCCTTCAAAAGTGTCACCGTCAATGGTTACATCTATCTCAACGGTCATCCTGTTCGATTCAACATTCAACATGTAGGTAATGATCATTTGATTGTTTTCCAGTGAGATACTGGAAGCATTTGCTGTCTGACCATTGAAGCTATTGCTTACCGTACCATTGTAGCTCCCGGGATCACCCTTTATGGATATTTTACCCGTTACCGTTCCGTTTGGAGTTTCCGCCGAGTACGACCAAGTGCCTTGCACTGCTATTGCACCGCCGTTGGATTTTTTCTTCTTTTTCTTTTCGTAGGAATAGAGCCTGCCATCGACAAACACATATTTTACATTGGATTTTTCAGCAAAGTAGGAAGTATCTGTCACCACCAGATTAGCCATTTTACCCGGCTCAATAGTACCCATAGTACCTGACACACCCAGTAACTCTGCCGGATGGACCGTCAGTGCCGCAATGAGATCATCCTCCGTCATACCATACTCGAGAAACTTTCTCAGGTTTCCCTTCAATTCAGCGTTTTTGGCCTCCATTGTTGAAAAGCCAAATCGTATGCCATTGTTCTTAAAAGCAGCCGGCTGTTGATAATATTTCAGCAGCATTTCCTGTTTCCTTTTTTCCAGTGCTTCCTGTTCGGGGTTCGTATCCGTATCGGTAGAGTCCTTTTTCTCTTCCTTCTTTTCAGGGAGATCGAGGGAAAGGAAGACCTTCGCACCGGATGATTTTATCTTGGCGGTAACGTCCCACCCCTGCTTCACTTCGGCCAGCAGGAGTTGAAAACCCAGATCGCGCTGTAATGTCAGAACACGCTGTACATCCATCACATTCTCAGCAAAAAAGGCTACCGGCTGCTGCCGGTCAATGATCGGATAAAAAGCCTCCTCCACACTGTTTTGTTCTGGCCGTACCATGCCTGAGGGGTTACGGCGATACCGGGCCCGGTAGTCTTTACTCTGCATTGCTTTTCTGTAGAGATCACGGTATTTGGCCATCACTCCAATGACTGTGCTGGGGTACATGCGCTGTGCACCCTTTAACCGGGAGAAAAGTGAAACATTATCCTTGTAGATCATTTCGTCACCGGTTTTGCCGGTAAGCAACACTATCGCCCCGTTGCCGGGAAGCATACCCCCGTGAGGTACGGCGTGCACCGTGGTGAATCCCATCTTTCTCAACTCATCCACTGATTTGTCAGAAGGGCTAAGCAGGGTGCGTACCTGCCGCTGTGGTTGAATACCTGCCAGTTCATCGGGTGGGGCGCCTACGTCCCTGATCTTGTTCCTGTCTATGCGTTCCTCTTTTGGCTTTGGGACACCGGTATGTGAAAGACCGTCAATGAAGCCCGGATACATAAACATGGAATCAGCCCTGACAAGCTGAGCATCAGCGGGAATGGAAACACTCTTGCCCACCGATTGGATCAGCCCGTCCTTTATGACTACTGTACCCAGCTCTATCCTGCGGCCCGGTGCCTGGATAATGTTAACATTTTGAATGGCATAGGTGCCTGAAACCGGGGCCAGTTCAATATCCTGTGCATAGGCTGTTGGGAAGAGCAGTAGTAGCAGCAATATTATCCCCGGAGACTTTTTAAGTAATTGTACAAGTTCCGTCATTAAATCTGAATTAAATGATAACTGTAAGACCTGTGAAGATAAATAAAGGAAACAGCCAAAGGAAAGATGGAATATATGAACGGTAGTTTATAAGGAGTTGGTTGGTTGTTGCTTGCTGTTCGTCATTGATAAGCGAACGCTGATAACGGGTTCATGGGCTCCGGAACTGCGATTACCAGATCAGCAACCGGTCACCGGTATACAGTCCCCGGAACCCTGGAATGCTCTATATTTGCGCCATGATAAGGACCTCGCAGCACATCAATCTAAAAGATTACCATTACGACCTGCCCGAAGAAAGGATAGCGAAATTCCCGTTACCGCAGCGGAGCCAGTCAAAGCTTTTGGTCTATAACAAGGCAGCAATTACACACCAGACCTTTTCTGAAATAGACCAGTATCTGCCTCAAAAAGGTGTACTGTTTTTCAATGACACGCGTGTCATACCGGCGCGTTTGCACTTTTACAAGGAAACAGGAGCGCATATTGAAGTATTCCTACTGGAGCCATACGCTCCTACCAGGGATATCCCCTCGGCGATGCTGATAAAAAAAAACTGCCAATGGAGGTGCATGATAGGCAATTTAAAAAAATGGAAAGACGATCAGACGCTCTCTTTATCGCTCAATGATACTATTCAAATCTCAGTAAGGATCATTCACCGGGAGGAACAGATTGTGGAACTGGACTGGAACAGCGATCACTCATTTGTGGATATCCTTGAGCTTGCAGGTAAGATCCCACTGCCTCCCTACATAAAAAGAAACCTCACGGAGCAGGACAAGGAGCGATATCAGACAGTATATTCTGAAAAGGAAGGGGCCGTGGCCGCTCCCACTGCCGGGCTGCATTTCGATGAGCCTGCCCTCAATAAAATCAAAAGGAGAGGCATCACCCTGGATTATCTCACGCTTCATGTAAGCGCAGGCACCTTCCAGCCTGTTAAAGTGGATAATGTCATCGAACATCCGATGCACTATGAACAGGTAGTGGTCTCCAGACAAAATATAGAAAGCCTGCTGATGAATGAACAGGTAACAGCAGTGGGAACTACTTCAATGAGGACCCTGGAAAGTCTGTACTGGTACGGCGCTGATCTTATGTTGAAGGGTAAAACGGATTTCAATATTGAAAAACTAAGGCCCTACGCTCAGGATACCGGCCTACCTACCCCAAAAGAGGCAATGGCAGCGATAGCGAACCATATGGACCGAAATCAATTGGATAAACTAAGCGGTATAACTGAGATCTTTATCTTTCCCGGCTATCCGTTCAAAGTATGTAAGGGACTCATTACCAACTACCACCTGCCCGGCTCGACACTGATGCTGCTTGTAGCTGCATTCATCGGCGAAGACTGGAAAAAGGTCTATCGGCAGGCGCTGGACAATGACTACCGGTTCCTAAGCTATGGAGACAGCTCCCTGCTTATTCCCTGATGTACTTTAAGAGTTAAAAAGTAAAAAAAATAGCTTTGGGCATGGTTTTAGCGAAAAGGAACTCTACAGGAAGCCCGGAGTCCCGGATCATGTTGCTGGGATGAAAAAGAACCTTTTGCAAAAAACCCATGTTCTTTTGGGTAGGTGGTATAATTGACTAAATTTATACCACCTCAATATAACACAGTCAGAAATGTCATCCACGCAAAAAGTCACGCTTTCATTGAATCGTAAAATTCTCGAAACACTTTCAAAAAAGAGTGGAAAGTCCATGTCAGAATTTGTAAGGGACCTGATCATGCGCGAGAAGGAACTGACGGATGATGAGTTTAGTATTTCTGAAGAGATAAACGAACTCAGAGGATCTCTACCGGCTAGAAGAAGCTCCTCAAAAGACCGTATTCATAGGTCAGCAGCTTCAAAAATAAGAAACTATGAACGTTCGTAAGGTATTTATCGATACGAACGTCTTTGATGATTTTTTTGTAAACGGGCCTGCTGCCAGCGAAACAGAAATCATTCTTGAATTCATTAGGAGGAAAATGATAATGGGGTGTACAAGCCCTAAAACCCTCATGGATGTATACTATTTATTTCATTCTGAAAAAGGACAGGCGGAGGCCAATAAGCATATCAGACGTATTTACGGTTTAATGGAATTAACCTCGCAGGGGCCTGCAGAAGTGCGGGATGCCTTTGCATTGGGATGGTCTGATTTTGAAGATGCAATGCAAATGGCTTCTGCAAAAAACTCCCATGCGGATAAGATCATTACGCTGGACAAAAAATTCAGGAATAAGGACAGCTCCTACATATGGACACCCTCCGACCTGAAAAGCTTTCTGGTACAGAACATGAAGAAATAAAATCAGTACGGCACTTGTAGAAAACTCAGGACCGTAAGAGCCAAAACTACTATCTTGCCATCCTGTCATGCTCTCCCAGGTCCACCAGCCTGATCTCCACCCTGCGGCTTTCAGTGGCTCCGGACTTTTCATCTTTGGTTGCACCATACCCACGGGCAATGATCCTCCTGCGTACAATTCCCTTTTGATTGATGTAATCCAGAACGGCACGGGCTCTTTTATTGGAAAGATCCCTGTTAAATTCTTCATTGCCCTCAGCAGAGGCATATCCTGAGATCTGCACGCCTAACTGCTGGTTTTCCTTAAGTTTGGAGAGCACGGTGTTCAGCGGATCATGATAAGCCTGCGTCAGGTCACTTTTACCAACTTCAAAGTAAACCTTCACTATACCTTCGAGCAGTGATTTGTCCACCACAGCTGCTTTTGATGCCTGCTTCTGCCGGGATGCCTCCTCTGTCACAAACATAGTAGGCAGGGAAAAAATGGTTTTACCATCTATTACCTTTTTCTCAAATTTACTTTCGTCGCTTTCATCATAATAGTACACCCGTGTGGCCTGCTCCAAGTTGCCATTGTCTGAGAAGCTTACCTCATCAATAGGGTTGTTCCTGTAAATCAGGTTGGTGAGATATTCTATTCCTTTTCGGTCTTCAGCGGCTATAAGATCATTCATTAGATCATAGACATCTATACTGTCATTTTTGACCAGAGCAGCCTCATGTATTTGCCGCATGTCTGTCACTGCTTCTTCATGTGTGTCATAAAAGGCATTTTTCACCTCTACAGACTGTCCTACGGTGATATCAAATTGTTTGATCGTTTTCAGATATATACGCTGATACAACTCATAGAAATAGGTTTGCCCCGGAACGTTGATATTCAGGGTATAAGGAAGGAACCCTTCCGATTCAATGATCATGTCATAGTTTTTGGCAGGGGGAAGTATGATGAGGTAATTCCCCGTTTTAGGGTCCGGTTGATATACAAAATCCAGTTTTTTTCCTGACTCATTGTCGATCATGTAGATGGTAGTGGGCAGGGGCTGGTTGGTTTCGCCATCAAGAATCTGGCCTTTAACCATGGTAAGGGGAATATTGGCCTCTTCCTCCGGCATATCCAGCATGTATATATCCTGTCCACCTTTACCTCCCTTTCTATCAGATGAAAAATAGGCTTTTCTGCCATCCGCGGTCAGTGTGAAGTAATTATCATTAGCCGTTGTATTGATGGGGTAGCCCATGTTTTCAGGTTGGGTCCATTCTCCATTGAAGAGGCGGGTAACAAATATGTCCCTCCCTCCTATGGTGTTATGCCCATTGGATGTAAAGAATAATGTCCACTGATCAGGATGAATGAACGGTGCATCTTCGTCGTATTTGGAATTGACCTTAGCGCCCAGATTCACAGGATCCTCCCATTCACCAGACTCAAGTCGTTTAGCCATATAGATGTCCATACCCCCGTAACCACCGGGTCTGTTGCTGGCAAAATATATGGTTTTGCCATCCGGCGTGATACTTGCGGTAGTCTCAAGACTTCTGGAATTGATTTTGCTGCCTAATGTAACCGGCTTTGACCAGTCTGTGCCTGATTTACTGATAGAGTAAAGGTTGCCTGTATTTTCAGCTCCTCCAATAAATATCAACATCTTCTGTCCGTCCGGTGAGAGCCCGGCGGTACCTACATTGTAATTGGACACAATATCTATCTTACCAGGCTGAGCCCATACTCCTGAGCTGTTATAGGCAATATTGATCTCTTCAATGAACTTTTCGTTAGACCGGGTCTTACCGGTATTGGGCCTTAGTGCTGTAAAGGCAAGAACACTTTCATCAGCAGAAACCACAGGATTATATTCAGTATATTCGGTGTTGATCATAGTACCCAGGCTCAATATTTTTACATTTCTGGGACTACCCATAAGCGCCAGTGCACTTGTTGCCTCCTGCAGTGCCTTGTCCACCTCCGCCTGTGCTCTGGAGTCATTCTTCAAGGTAGCCTTGTGCTTTCCGTAAAACTCCAGGGCCTTCTGGATCTGTTCATTTTTATGATAAGCTTTGGCAAGATCATAATATATGGTAGGTGGCAGTTGATCAATACCTGCTTTAATGGCTTTTTCAAAATAGGGGATGGACTTTACCTGTTCGTCTATTTCATGAGCGCTTTCGTAGCATATGGCTGTCCTGTAAAGAACAACCGGGTCATTTATACCAGCTGCGAGACCTTCAAGATACAGTGGTAAAGCGGCCCCATAATTTCTTATTTTGAAGTACTTATCCGCGTTGTAGATCTTCTTGTTAACGTCCTGACCCGACGCAAAAAATGAAACAAAAACCAATAAAATTACAGGGACCTTACGTCCCATAGTTAAAAAAATAGGTGCCATGTTATTTTCAAATTAACACTTCAAGTTAAAAAATATTGCAAATCTAAGAAAAATAACAGACAGGATTTTACCCTATCCGCCTAATACCAGGCTGCAAATAAACTGCAAAAATAATATTTTGAGATACAAAAACAGGCCCACAGATATGGACAAATGCCTGACAGGCAGTACAAAATTTCGCCTTTTTCTGCCCCTTTCTCTGGCATATCCCGCTCGTCATCCTCTTTGCAAATCCGGCTTTTTTTGTACATGAATGCGTTTCGGGCTGATTTGGTAATCAATTTCGTAAGTCTGCCGGTTATTTGGTTACCTCTTCATTGTCCTGTTTTAGACAGTCAATCAGCTGGCTGTTAAAACTATTACACTGCTGTAGTCTGGGAACAAGCATTTTAAAGAATCACTAATATTCATTATTTTGCCGGCTTATTATGTAAACGCTGTAGTTCATCAACCCATATTGCCAATTAACCTGAACCCACGACTTAAATCGGCGATGCCCTCATTTTTATACAGTGATCGCAATGAAAGGTATTCCGAATAATAATTTTAAAGGAAAAGATTGAGTCATTAGCGCGGAACCTGATGCAGTACAACAAGTGAATAACTGTGTACATTGCTGCCATGTCATAGACAGGTTTTGACAAGTTGGTGACCTAATTAGAGTTTTTAATATTAACTTGAACTTTGTTTATGGTGTATCATGGGCTTTAAGACTACAGCTTTAAAAGTACTTGACATCGAGGCCAGTGAGGCGTCCAGGGTATTCCTTCTGCTGGGGATGGGATTCTTCATGGGGATCTTTCTGGCTACCCTTGATGTAGGGGCTTCCAGTCTTTTCCTGAACAACCTTGAAGAAGCCGAAATCGAAAAGCAACTACCTCTGGCCATCATTACCGCAGGGGTACTTGGGATCATTTTCACAGCGGTATACAGTTTTCTGCAGGGACGCATTCCGTTTATTTATCTCGCCCCAGGTGCCATCCTTATCATCACCCTGGTACTTTTCGGCATTGAATGGGCCTTCAGGACCTATGCAGACCTGAGTCAGGTGTATTTTTTCGCCTTTACATTCATAGTTCCGTCAAATTTCATAGTCCTGCTTGTCTTTTGGGGAGCGTTCGGAAGGATGTTCAACCTAAGACAATCGAAAAGGATCATTGGCAGTATTGATACAGGGCAACTGGTAGCTTCCATAATTGCACTGTTCTCTATTCCGGTGCTGCTTAATTATATAACTACCGAGAATCTGCTCATGGTGAGTCTCATAAGCACCTTCGGTCTGCAGTTTGTTCTGTTCGTTATCATAAACAAGGGACTTTTTGTAAAGGGGATACAGAGTGGAACAAGCCGGATTAACTATTCAGCTATTTTCAAAAATAAATACATAGCCCTGATGGCCATATTTGTGACAGTATCCATGATCGCTGTTAACTTCGTGGATTACTCTTTCCTGAATATGACTAAACTTCAGTTTGATGAAAACAGCCTGCCTAATTTTTTAAGCTACTTTGAGGCCACAGTGGTTATTTTCAGTTTTCTGTTCCAGACTTTTGTAACCGATAGAATTATAGCCATTTATGGCCTGAAGGTATCGCTTCTGATCAATCCTATTCTTATCGGCCTGTTTACAGCCATTGCCATTCCTATAGGATTTGCCTTCGGTTATACGCCAGACAGTGGCTCCATGATTTTCTTCTTCATTATTATCTCTATGAGCAAGCTATTCAATGCTTCCCTTAAGGATGCACTGGATGGCCCTGCATTCAAGCTTTATTTTCTCCCTATCGACGGAGCCATCCGGTTTGACGTTCAAACTAAAATTGAAGGAGTGGTTACGGCATTTGCCGGATTGCTGGCAGGTGCGCTTTTGATCATTATTGAAAATATCAGGGGGCTGGACCTGATCTATATATCCGTATTCACACTGCCTTTGCTGGCGCTGTGGTATATAGTAACTCAAAAAATGCATAATAATTACCGTTTTACGCTGCAGGACTCCCTTGTCAAAAACAAAAGTAATCTCAGCGAAACCTCAGAGCAGGAATTCGGGGTGGACAGGATCCTGAAAAACGAACTGGAGAGTCCTGCTGATGAAAAGGTGATTTACGGACTCAAGCTTATGGAAAAGCTTGAGCCCTCCCTGTATGAATTATCCATTGTAGAGATGCTGGATAGCCAGTCGGCCCGGGTAAGAGCTTATGCCAAAGATCAGGTACAGAAGCTGGACCTGGAGCTGAACCGTGAATCTGAGGTGGGTCAGCTGGCAAGAAAGGCAGCGGAGCATGCCGAAGACAGTGACTATATTTCTATAAGCATGGATAAGCTTGAAAAGCTGAGCAAATCCATAGCGAGTGATGACCGGTTTCTGGCTGCCAAACTGATCCGCCGTACGTCAGATCAGAAAAGTATATTCATTTTACTGGAGCTGCTGCGGGATATCGACCCTAAAGTGAAAACAGAGGCCATAGCCACCGCCCGCAAATTGCAGCTTAAGGAAACATGGGGAGTGCTGATCGAACTACTGGACTCTCCTACCTACTGCAACGCTGCAGCAGCGGCACTGACAGAATGTGGCGAGAGTGTACTTTTCAGTCTTGAAACCGCTTTCCATAAATCAGGGCAAAGTGACATGGTCATGATCCGGATAGTTCAGATCATTGGCAGAATAGGCGGCCCTGCTGCTATGGAACTGTTGTGGAAGAAAATTGAATTCCCGGACCGCCGGATCGTCAGGCAGATATTGTTATCGCTACGATACTATAACTATCAGGCCAGAGAAAGGGAGATCACGCTGATCACTACCCTGCTGGAAAACGAAATTGGCAAAGCCATCTGGAATATGGCCGCATTACAGGAACTGTCAAATGTAAAGCACTTTGTATTTCTGAGAAATGCCCTGAAGGAAGAGGTGAATGATAATTTTGATATGATCTATATCCTTCTGTCCATTTTGTACGATCCTCAATCGGTACAACTGGTACGTGAAAATGTGGAAAGCGGAACACCTGATGGCATTGCCTATGCCATTGAGCTACTGGACCTGTTTGTGACTCCTGATCTTAAACAGAAGCTCTTTCCACTGGTAGATGATATAGATGTTAATGACAAGCTGAATCAGTTGCAGATCCATTTTCCCAGAGAAAAATATACCGAGATACAGGTGCTCAATTATATTCTGAACCGGAACTATAACCAGACCAACCGCTGGACAAAAGCCTGTGCCCTTCACAGTGTGGCCTTTATGGAAGATTTCAGGATAAGCCGGGGGCTGGTGGCCCAGCTTTTCAATAGTGACGAAATGCTACAGGAAGCCGCAGCGTGGGTGATCTATCACAAAGACAGTCAGGCATTTGAAAGCATAGCTGACCGGCTCACTCCGGAAGTAAGACGAAACCTGGAAGAAGCGATAAAAAAGAACAGATTGCATGAAGGCCTTAAAGATGGTTTCTTTCTGGGAATAGAAATGGTAATGTTCCTGAAAAAAGTGCCCGAATTCAGAAATATCAAAGGTCTGATACTGGCTAATATGGTTGATAAAATGCATAACATTAACCTTGCTGAAAATCAGGCCATCCGGATAAACCAGGCTGAAGAAGATGAACAGATATTCATTGTGGCTGAAGGAACAGTATCCGCGAAAAACGATGGATCCGAAGTTATGCAACTAAAAAAGGGAGAAGTATTTGGGTATGTCTTCAGGACAGGCGAAAGAATACCCGCCACTCATATAGAAGCTTTGAGCACTTCCGTGGTATTTGTTCTTTCAGTATTTGATTTTTACAATATTATGGCGCATCATCATGAGTTGGCGCAGGCTTTTCTTAAGAACATAGGAAAGAAGCTCATGAAAAACGCCGGATAAATTATAAAACAGGTCCTTAAAAATGGCTTACGAAATTGACGTTTTAATTGCTTATGCCGATGCGGATAACCATTCCACAGATTCCAACCGGGGGTGGGTAGAGGATTTCAGAAAATTCCTGGAATTGATGCTGGTACAGGTATTGGGCAGTAAAACCAATATTCTTCTCAAATCTGAACATGACAGTATCGCAGGGGCCAACCTTGAGAAAGCAGTTGTACTTGTACCTGTGCTCTCCCCTGCATTCATTGAGTCGGGTGAATGTCTCGATACGCTGGAGGATTTTTTCAAAACCCTGGGGCAGGATGATCCTATCAGGGTTTTTAAAGTGCTGAAAAGGCCTCTCTCATTATCTGAGCAACCCACTAAACTCCGGGAACTCCTGGGCTATGAGCTGTTTAACATGAATATTGATACCGGTGAGGTGACCGACTACACAAATTTCTTTACGGCCGAAGCAGAAAGGGACTTCTGGATGAAAATGGTAGACCTTGCCTATGACGTACATGAGAGCCTGATGGCTGTAAAATACAAAGACAAAAGAAGTGATGTCAAATCGATCTACTCAAGAAGATCCATTTACCTGGCTGAAACCGGTCATGATCTGGTGATACAGAAAAACATTATCAAACGGGAGCTTCAGCGGCATGGCTATCGCGTTCTGCCTGACCATACATTACCGGCTGATGCGAACGCACTCAGTAACATTGTAACAAAAGAAATAGAGGAGTGCAGTTTTTCTATTCATCTGGTGGGCAGTTCCTATGGTGAGATCCCGGAAGGTTCCGATCAGTCAGTAGTAGATATTCAGAATCAGATAGCCACTGAAAAAAGTGGCCGGCTACAGAACAAGGCTGAATTTACCCGGCTTATATGGATCTCTCCATACCTGGATCATGCCAGTGAAAAACAACTGGCCTTTATTGAAAGCATTAAAAGGGATATGTCTTCTTCGGAAGGAGCAGAAATTCTTCAGACCCCTTTGGAGGATTTCAAAAACATTGTTCGTGGAGAATTAATTGAAGGAGGCATGGAAAAGCACCTCATCAGCCGGACAGGAACAATGGACAATGATACCACTTCAGTATATATTTTGCACGACAAGGTAGATCAGCAGGATGTGAAGAGCATTAAAAGCTATCTCGAAAAAGCCGGTTATAATGTTTTGACACCCATGTTTGAAGGCGAGCTGCTGGAGCTGCGAAGACACCACATAGAAAATCTGAGAGAGTTTAATGTTGCCATTATCTACCAGAGCAGGGTAAATGATCAATGGGTACGAATGAAGACGCTGGACCTGCTGAAGGCGCCGGGTTTTGGACGTAAAAAACCCATAGAGGGCAAGGCTATCATCAGTACAAAACAAACGAAGTTAAAATCTGACATCTATGAGAATTCCGATATCACACTAATCCAAAGTACCGAAAAGAAGGTTGTCAATGATCAATTGAAATCATTTCTGGAAGACCTTAACGTAACATCCTGATGAGCGTCGTGACAACCCATAGTGATATCAGTGTTGCCAGCAACCCGTTTCCGGGACTCAGGCCCTTCAAGATCAACGAAAGTCATCTCTTCTTTGGTCGTGAAGGTCAGAGCGATGAGGTATTGATTAAGCTCTCCAAAAGCCGCTTTGTGGGTGTGATCGGTCCCTCAGGCAGTGGTAAATCGTCCTTTGTATATTGTGGCGTACTCCCCATTTTGTATGGCGGTTTTCTGACCGACACCAGTCCCAACTGGGAAGTAGTGGTCACCAGGCCCGGCGCAGGTCCGATCGACAACATGGCCCAGTCGCTACTTGAAAAGGACGTTTCCTATCTGGCTTCGGATGCTGATGAACAAAAAATAAAAAGAACGATCATCACCACTCTGCTGAGGAGCAGCTCGCTGGGGCTCGTAGAAGCAGTCATGCAGTCCCGGCGGTCGGAAGATAAGAACTACCTGATCCTGGTGGACCAGTTTGAGGAACTTTTCCGCTTCAAAAACAGCACCAATGCCGGCAGTGTCAATGAAACGCTGGCATTTGTAAATCTGCTCATGGAAGCAGTGAACTATGCAGACGTTCCCATCTATGTTGGCATCACCATGCGCTCCGATTTTATTGGTGATTGTGCCCAGTTTCCCGAGCTGACCAAAAAGCTCAATGACAGTCACTACCTCATCCCTCAAATGACCCGCGAGCAAAAACGTCGCGCTATTGAAGGGCCCGTAGCTGTAGGGGGAGGACGGATCACACAAAGGCTGACCCAGCAATTACTTAATGACCTGGGAGACAATCCCGATCAGTTGCCTATTCTGCAACACGCCCTAATGCGTACGTGGAGCTACTGGACACGGCAACAGGACCTTGGGGGTGAGGAACTGGATATAAAACACTACGAGGCCATCGGCACTATGTCCGAGGCACTCTCTTTACATGCCAATGAAGCCTTCGAGGAGCTCGATGACGATCAGAAAAAGATCTGTGAGTCCCTGTTCAAGGCCATCACCGAAAAAAGAGGTGAAAACTTTGGTATCAGGCGGCCTACCCAATTGGGAGAGGTAGCGGCGATAGCGAGTGTGTCCGAGGATGAGGTCATAGGAGTGATCGATCTTTTCCGTGAACCCAGCCGGTCTCTGCTCACCCCGGCACATAATGTCAACCTGGATTCGAATTCCATGATCGATATCTCGCATGAGAGCCTGATGAGGATCTGGGTAAGGTTGAAAAACTGGGTGGACGACGAAGCAGACGCTGTTCAGATGTACATGCGCCTGTCAGAAGCCGCAGCAATGTACCAGGTGGGCAAGGCAGGACTTTGGCGCCCGCCGGACCTGCAGCTCGCCCTGAACTGGGAAGCCAAGCACAAGCCTACGCTGATCTGGGGGCAGCGCTATCATCCGGCCTTTGAGCGGACCATGGTCTTTCTGGAATACTCCAGAAAAGAGTTTGAGACCGAGCAGCGGATCAAGGAGCTACAGGCCAAAAGACGCCTGCGCATAGCCCGTATTACGGCCCTGGTCATGGGGTCGTTGTGTATTGTAGCGCTCGGCTTCCTGGTCTTTGCCTTTATCCAGAAAACGGAAGCGGACCGTCAGGCCAACATAGCCGAAGAACGAAGGGTGGAAGCAGAGGCCCAAAGGGACAGAGCCACGGAGAATGAAAACCTGGCCAAGAAAAACGAGCGACAGGCGCTGGCGAACTTTGAACGTGCCACCGTTGCCGAACAGCTTGCAGAAGAAAAAAGGCAGGAGGCGGAGGATGCTCTGGACATTGCGAATGAACAGAGAGCACGTGCCGAAAGAGGTGAAGACCTGGCTAAGCAGCAAACGGACATCGCCGTTAAGGAAAAGGAAAGAGCTGATGAAAATGCCCGTGAAGCCCGTGAAAACGAAAAACGGGCTGTGGCTGAAAAGGAAAGGGCAGATAAGCTTCGCTTTCAGGCTATTGCCAAGGCCATGGCCGTAAAATCCACCCAATTCAGAAAAGCACAGGGAGAGGAGCAGGTAGTGCTGAAAGGTTTGCTGGCACAACAGGCTTACAATTACAACACCCGGTATGAAGGCAATAAATATGACAATGATGTGTATTACGGACTCTATGAAGCCTTACGCGATCTGGAAGACCCCATGGCCAAAAGCCTGGGCGGCCACGAGAAATCAATCCGGGCTCTGGCATCCAGCCCGTCTGGGAATCATGTATACTCAGCGGGTACATTGGGAAAAATACTCAGATGGTCCGTAAAGGGTGCCGAGCGCGTGGCAGATACCCTGGCTCCGGCCCGTGGTGAAACCTATCTGTTCCGGTCGCTGGCCATCAGCACAGATGATAACATACTGGTAGCAGGAGGTAATCTGCCCGTAGATAAGGAGGGTAAATCCTTCGTAGAGATATATGAACTGGGAGGTGAGGTAAGCAGCCGTCAGCTCAATGGATTTGATAAACAGGTATGGAAGCTGGTTTTCCAGCCAGGCTTATCCGTATTTTACGCTTTGGACAACGATGGATTAAGTGTTAAAAGAGCTGATCTCAACACAGTGACCGAGGTTATCAGCAGTGAAACTCGTCTCAATGATATTGCTATTAGCGCAGACGGCAAGTGGCTTGTGGGTGTATCACGTAACGGAGAGGTACTTCTTTTCGATACAGATAACGGTTACAATCCCAATGTGATCCATAAGCATAACAAAAGTCTCCAGGCTGTAGGGCTAAGCGCTGACAATTTCATTGCCATCGGCGACATCGACGGTCTGATAAAGGTGTTCAGGTTATTTGATAACGATAACGTTAATGAGCTCATCGGTCATACCTCCGAAATAGATGAGATAGAATTCAGCACTGACGGCAGGTTTATAGCCACAGCCTCCAAGGACAAGACCGTCAAGCTATGGAACCGAAGCGATGTGAATACCCAACCCATCAACCTGAAAGATCATCCTACATGGGTATGGACCATAGCCTTCAGCCCGGATAACAATCAGATACTGGCCGGTACACGGGAGTCCGTTGTGCGGGCGTGGCCCACAACCATTGAAGCCATGTCAGACCAGATCTGCCCCAGGCTGGATAGAAATTTTTCCAGGGAAGAATGGACCCTGTTCGTAAGCGAGGATATCAATTATGAGAAAACCTGTCAGAACAATCCCGGAGATGAATAGGAATGCACTGTTGATCCTGTTTATGAGTTTTGGCATTTCGGTTTCTGTATATGCCCAGAATACCTGTACACAATCACTCAGAAGTGCCAGAACAGCCTATGATGAAGGACAGTTGCAAAGAATACCTTCACTATTACAAAGCTGCTTTGAATCACGAACGGGATTCACGGATGAAGAAAAAACGGAAGCCTACCGTCTGCTGATCCTGGCCCACATTTTCATGGACGAGCCGGACGAGGCCGATGCCACTATGCTGGCCCTGCTTCGGTTCAATCCTCAATTTCAGATCAATGAAAGTGCAGACCCTGCCGAACTGATCAACCTGTACGGAACCTTCAGAACAAGACCGATATTCCTGTACGGTGCCAAATTCGATTTTAACTACTCGATAGTGGATGTGCTGGACTTTTACGGTCTGCATGATCTGAATTCCACCCAGGGAGACTATGAATCCAATGTCAGTTTTGGTGGGGCGGCTGTAGTTGAAAAAGAGCTGACGGATAAATTCTCGGCACGCGCAGAGCCATCTTTCGTTACGAACAGGTTCACCTACACCAACTTTTTTCTGAGCGAGACAGATGGTAGCAATATTGCCGAACCCGAGGCTGTTGAACGTCAGTCATGGCTGGCCCTCAAGCTCAGCGGGCAGTACAAACTGCTGGAGAATCCTTTCAACCCCACGGTGATAGCAGGGGTTTCCGCTCAATATCTGCTACTTTCCGATCTGGACGCCAGCACGCTTATTTCAGGCGGAGAGCCGGCACAGGGGCCTACCATAGATCTCACTGGTGGTGACAAGGACATGCGCAATGCATTACGGTATACCGTTCATGCCGGCATTGGAATAAAACGGAAAATCGGGAAAAACTACATCATTGCCGACCTCACCTACCACTTCGGACTCAATAATATCACTCAGTCAAATTATGACAACGAGCTATCGTGGCGTTACGGGCTGGCACTTAACGACATTCGCGTTCATACCCTTACATTTTCGATCGGGGTCCTGTTGCCCAAGTACAATCCAAAAAAACTGACCCGATGATGCACAAAGCTGCGATCATATTGATATTGACCTGTGCCCTGCTTTCGTGCAATACCGAACAGGATGCAGAACCCGGATCATCCGATACATTCATTAAGCTCTTCGGAGGGGCAAACCTGGATGAACCCCAAAAAATATTATTGACATCAGACGGCGGCTATCTCATACTCGCCACTACCGAGATTGACTCAGTGGAAAGTGTATTCTTCAAAATAAAGCTGATCAAAACAGACAAATTCGGTGATCAGGAGTGGCAACGGACCTATCCGGAGGCCGGAGAGTTGAGCTACAAGGGAAGATCAGTGATCCCGTATAATGACGGTTACTTGGTAATAGGGGATCGTATAAACCCTGAAAATGAGGATTCTGACGTAGAGGAGGAAACTTCATTGCTGGTTTTGGCCATCAACCCCATGGGCGAACAGACTGGAAATACCGCAAACATCACACTCCCTGGAGGATCACTGGAAGGTCATGGTATTGTACGGACCACTTCAGGGGAACTGGCCGTAGTAGGCAGAATGGACAGTGACACGACCAGTAACAATATTTTCATTTCAAGGCTTGACGCTACGGATCTTGCCGTTCTGGACGACTGTGGAGCTCAATATGCAGCCAACAATGTTCAGCTTGTAAAATCTTTTTTTGAAAGAGATGATGGAAGTCTGGCTTTTGCGGGAAGTATAGGAAATGGCAGCAACGGACAGGTTTTTGTTTTGCCGGATTGCCAGGCATCCGTACTGGCAGGTCCTAATCTGGTGCCCGGGGCCACGGTCAACTATACCACCAACCAAATGACGGGCACCCGGTCAGGTTTTGCCGTGGTGGGGACTACCAACCAGAACAACAACCTGGACATGTTCTTCGCCCGGCTGACATCCCTGGGCGTGCAGACCTCACTGATCATATTTGATGATCTTGGCGCAGCAGATGATGAGGGCCTGGCCATCACCTCTACTGCAGACGGAGGTTTTGTTATAGGAGGTCTAACAGAGGTCAACACCAGCAACGAGGCCGATCTCATCATCAGGAAGCTGGATTTTACCGGTCAGGTGCAATGGACCCGTATTTATGGCGACCTGAACGAAGAAGAGGTACGTTTTATAGCGCAAACGCCCGATGGCGGATATGCTGTGCTGGGCAAAATCGAGTTTGGTGGTATTGATAATATTATACTGCTTAAAACGGATCCACAGGGCAACATTAACTGAAATTACCAAAAAGTATAAAACCTATTGTATGAACAAATGTTCGTTGGCTTTTTTGGATAGTAACACAAGAAAACTCTGGTGTAGCGCCATAATGCTGCTCTTCCTTATAAACTACAAGGTTACCGCTCAGATCGCCACCTATTCTTTCACAGGCGCAGCTGGCGATGAAGCGACATTTGCTGCAGATGCACAGCCATCCAACGGCTCCATCAGTGATATGAGTCGTGGCGGAGGCTTAACAGAATTTGCTTTTGCCGACGGATTCAATGCCTTTAGATGGCCAACCGGAGGTTCTCCAAATTCAAATGATTATTATGAATTCACCATTACACCGGATTGTGATTTCAGTATCACACTTACCTCACTGGTCCTGGATGAGAGGTATGATGATATAAATTCAAATGACAGCTACAACTGGGTAGTAAGATCAAGTATAGATGGCTTTGCCTCGGATATTGGAACCCCATTTACAGTCAACGCCACTACTGCCGGGGCACCGGGAATTACCACGGGAAATACAATAGATCTGACGGGAGGCACATTTGACAACCTCGCACAAGCTGTCACTTTCAGGTTGTATGCTTACAGTTTGCAACAAAATGATATGGAATGGGGGATTGATAACGTCATTTTAAACGGATCGATCAATGCGTTGACAGACCTGCATACTGTCAATTTTGAAATTGATGAATGTGGCTATGAGTCAGTTAATGCTGTTAGGGGCGGTAACAACAGCTACTTCCGACGTTTCAATAAGAACAATGAGGCGAGTGGTCCCGGCCCTACAGATCACGATTTTAACAATGTCCCCCTGACTAATGTCCAGGGAGATTATTATTGGGCTTTGGAACAGAATAACGGTCAGGTTATTTTTCCTCCGGTTGCATCACCTCTTGATGTTACCTCATTGGATAATTTGGTTGTTCGTATACTGATAGGGGCGCCCGGTAGTACCAGTTCATATGATGCTGTTGATTCATTGGCAGTTCAATACACGTATGATGGCGGTGCTAACTACACTACCATTGGAGCATTTTATGGTACAGGCGCAAGTGCTTTTTATGAAGATACGGACCTTGACGGTAGCGCCAATGCACTGCCAGGAAATATATTGGATCAGAATCTTAGGGAGCTTACTTATAATATACCTAAGAGCGGGACCAACCTTAACCTGAGAATAATAGCCCGTACCACAGGCAACAACGAGGAAGTTGTGTTTGATAATATCAGGGTACAAGGCGCTACGGATAACACCGCTCCCATTGTTTCAGCACCAATCAACACTCCCCAGGAGCTGAGGGGTGGTGTGACGTCCACCTCTACAGTACAATCCAATGAATTGAGTGATATCTACCTGGTATTGAATGGTGTGGCGGCCTCCACACCTGCAGAAATTGCGACAGCCGTAGCAGCTAACAATGCCTTTCACGGAAGAGATGATGCTGCGGCCAACACACCGTATACAGTTACTCCGTTAGCTACGCTGAACGATGGTGTCTATGACATTGTAGCGGTTGATCCTGCAGAAAATGTTTCTACCATACTGGCAGGTTGGTTAACAGTAGATAATACCGATCCAGCCATTCCGGCAGCCCTGAATCTTGACAATGCAGACGATACCGGCTCTTCCAATACCGATAATATCACCCAAACCACATCAGGGCTCACCATCGACGGAACAGGGGAAAATGGCTCTACCATCACGCTGACCAGTGATGTGGACGGCGCACTGGCAGGATCAGCAGTAGTCTCTGGAGGCAGCTGGTCCTTCGATATCGCCCTGAGTGACAATGCCGTGCACAGCATAACAGCCATAGCCACTGATGTTGCCGGAAATACCAGCGCCGCCTCTGCCCCTATTGTCATAAGAACAGATAATACGGTTTCAGCGCCAGCTTCCCTCAACCTTGACAATACCGATGATACCGGTACTTCCGATACCGATAATATCACACAGACATTAACCGGGCTTACCATTGATGGGACCGGAGAAGATGGAGCAGTGGTAAGCCTGACCAGCAATGTGGACGGGGCACTGGCCGGGTCTGCCACAGTGTCTGGCGGTACATGGTCACTAGATATCACACTGAGCGACAACGCTACACATACCATCACAGCCGTTCAGACTGACCTGGCCGGAAATATCAGCACCAGTTCCACAGGGCTGGTGATCACTACTGACAATACCGATCCAGCCACTCCGGCAGCCCTCGATCTTGACAACGCCGACGATACCGGATCTTCCAATACCGATAATATCACGCAGACCATTTCGGGGCTTACCATTGGCGGAACAGGGGAAGATGGCTCCACCATCGCACTGAACAGTAATGTGGACGGGGCAATCGCAGGATCCGCTACAGTGTCCGGCGGTACGTGGTCACTTGACATCACTCTCAGTGACAACGCTGTACACAGTATCACCGCAGAAGCTACAGATGTGGCAGGGAATATCAGTAGTACTTCTGCCACATTGATCATCACCACTGACAATACCGATCCCACTACTCCGGCTGCCCTCAATCTTGACAATGCCGACGATACAGGTATCTCCAATACCGACAATATCACACAGACCACCTCAGGGCTTACCATCGACGGAACAGGGGAAAATGGCTCTACCATTACGCTAACCAGTGATGTGGACGGCGCACTGGCAGGATCCACCACCGTATCGGGTGGTACATGGTCCTTTGATATTACCCTGAGCGACAATGCCATGCACAGCATAACAGCCATAGCCACTGATGTTGCCGGAAATACCAGCACCGCCTCTGCCCCCATTGTCATAAGAACAGATAATACGGTGTCAGCGCCAGCTTCCCTCAATCTTGACAATGCCGATGATACCGGTACTTCCGATACCGATAATATCACACAGACATTAACCGGACTTACCATTGATGGGACCGGAGAAGATGGAGCAGTGGTAAGCCTGACCAGCAATGTGGACGGGGCACTGGCCGGGTCCGCCACAGTGTCTGGCGGTACATGGTCGCTCGATATCACACTGAGTGACAACACTACGCATACCATCACGGCCGTTCAGACCGATCTGGCCGGAAATACCAGCACCAGTTCCACAGGGCTGGTGATCACTACTGACAATACCGATCCAGCCACTCCGGCAGCCCTCGACCTTGACAACGCCGACGATACCGGATCTTCCAATACCGACAATATCACACAGACTACTTCGGGGCTTACCATTGGCGGAACAGGGGAAGATGGCTCCACTGTCACACTGAACAGTAATGTGGACGGCGCACTGGCAGGATCCGCTACGGTGTCCGGTGGTACGTGGTCACTTGACGTCAATCTCAGTGACAATGCTGTACACAGTATCACCGCAGAAGCTACAGATGTGGCAGGGAATATCAGTAGTACTTCAGCCACATTGATCATCACCACTGACAATACCGATCCCACTATTCCCGGCTCTCTCAATCTTGACAATGCCGACGATACAGGTATCTCCAATACCGACAATATTACACAGACCACCTCAGGGCTTACCATCGACGGGACAGGAGAAAACGGCTCGACCATTACGCTAACCAGTGATGTGGACGGTGCACTGGCAGGATCTGCAGTAGTCTCTGGAGGCAGCTGGTTCTTCGATATCACCCTGAGTGACAATGCCGTGCACAGCATAACAGCCATAGCCACTGATGTTGCAGGAAACACCAGTACCTCCTCGGGCCCGTTGGTGATAATTACCGATAACACTGCGCCCTTTCTTTCTCCAAATGAAATGACCCTTTCCCTAAATGGAGGATCCCCGGAAACGGTCATATTCACATTATCCGAAGAACTTGCAGTGATGGAAGCAGGTTCAGTCACCGGATTCAGCTCGAGTACAGGTACAATTTCAACAGCCATATACACTGGTAAAGGTACCTCGAACATAATTACCCTTTCCAGTGCGACTAATGGGGACTGGACAGAAGCTACTACAATAAGTTATGCCAATAGCAATAATGTTGTAGATATTGCAGGTAATGAATTGGGGGCCATTGTTGCACAAAATATAAGTATCTCTGAGGTAAGTTTTGCTGCCGGTGACATAGCCTTTACGGGATACAACTCAGATGGTCCCGATAATTTTTCTTTTGTTCTGTTGAAGGATGCGGAGATCGGCACGAAAATAAGGTTTACTGACAACGGCTATAATGGTCAATCTAATGCTTTAAGAAATTCTGAACGAACCCTCGTATGGGAAGCGACAAGTCGAATTTTTGCAGGAACTGAGATTGTAATTGATAATGATGAAACCAATGCCCTTTATACTGTAGAATGCACATGTGTCGAGACAAATGGCCTCAGCCTTTCAAACAATGGTGATCAGGTACTGGCTTACCAGGGCTCTTCAGCAGACCCCACATTTATTGCAGGTATACATATGGATGGTAACGATATAGATGGAACCACCTCCTGGACAAGAGATAATGATGTTGATAATGATAGAAGGTCATCATTACCCCCTGGATTGACCAACGGTCTTAATGCCATTGCACTTTCCAGTTCTGAAGTAGACAACGCCCGTCATGACTACAATGTAAACACAGGAACCGTAAGTGCATTGCTTAATGAGCTTAACTCAGTTAGTAACTGGGACACTGACGATGATGATGTATTCACACTAAACTCGGGAAACAGATACTTCCTGCCGCCTGATCTGTCTTCAACATCTCCTTCCAATGGATCTACAGTCAATGCCAATTTAACCACTCTAACGCTAACATTTAATGATAATGTAACAGCCGGAACAACTGCCGGAATTGATGACATTCAATTGATCAATGTAACCGATGGTAATGTCCCTGTAGCCTCTTTTAATATCAGTGACACTGAAGTAGATATAGATGGAAGCGCCACTGTATCTATTGATATAAGCGGTGTAGGTGGATTAACGGACGGCAGGACCTATAAGGTGGATGTGGCTGAATGGATCTTTATCAATGCTGATGATAATCACAATGTTGCCATAGACGGCGCTACAGAGTGGTCATTTACCGTAGATGGTGTGGCTCCAACCGTTTCCTCCATCAACAGGGACCCGGCCGTCACTACCAACGCCAACTTTGGCACCTCTGCGTCTACCGTATCTTTCATCGTAACCTTCAGCGAGGATATCATACCCGGAACGCTATCAAACACCGATTTTGTGACCGCAGGTACTGCCAGCGGCGGTACAGAAACCATAAATCCGACCATAACCGGAAGTGGTGATACCTATACCGTAACCGTGGATAACATCAACCAGTTGGGTTTACTAACGATCAATTTTACGGGTGCCATTGATGATCTGGTCGGTAACACCGGTAGCGCGAATAGAAATGGAGATCAGTCATTCACTATCATAAATCCTGAACCAAGCCAGCAGCCTACTGCTTTTAATGCCGTTCCCGGAACTGATAATTTCACTTTAAATACCTCATGGACCCCGGGGGCCGGAGCGCAACTGGCTGATGGGTATCTACTGTACATAGTGGGGCCAACGGGCAGTTTCCCTGCGGACCCGGCAGATCTAACTGCCCAGGCGGATGATACTGACTTCAGTGATGACGTTGGAGTGATCAACACTACCACTGCTTCTGAGATTGTTTCGGGGCTTAACTCCGGAACCCAATACAACTTCAGAATATTTCCTTTTACGAATAGCGGCAACCAGATTGACTACAAAACCGATGCAACTATTCTTACAGGAAGTGGTACCACCAGCACCGGGCAAGTATCTGCCTTGTCGTTCACTGCCAGCGCTCCAACCGTGTCATCACTGGTCAACAGCCTGGGGGCCTCATCCAACAATTTTTCCTTCACCATTACAGACGATGGGGCAAGTCCCGGAACAGATAATGCCCCCATGCTTATCAATCAGGTGGTTATCAACGTGGGTACAGGCAATGACATTGATTGGACGGACGCCATAGCAGGCGTACAACTGAGTGACGGAACCAATGTTTTCAATACGGATGTCAACGGAGGCGACATAACAATTACAGACACACAGATCACATTTTCAAATGTCCCCAATGGAACAGGACAACTCGGGGAGATCCTGGACAATGCCAGCAAGACCTACAGCCTCAGTATCTGGTTACGAAACCCGATTGTTGGCGCTGCACTTCAAAATACAATAGACGGATTGAACTTTGTTTTTGAAGTAAATGACACTGGTATAGGCTACTCTCCGGGCAGCAGTCAGCTGGCCGGAAGTCAATCTGTTAATTCGGGAGCTACCAACAATGCCGTAAGTGTTGTAGCTACCGCTCTGAACTGGGAGGTTCAGCCACCAGCCACTGCCGGAGTACTGGCTCCGTTCACCTCTGCTCCAGTGGTGGAAGCAGTCGATGCCAACGGGAACAGAGATATTAATTATACCAGTGCAGTAACAGCCCTTACCAACACCGATGGCATAGCCATGAACAACAGCCCTGCTGATCTCGGAAGTACGTTTACCTCGGGGATATATACCTTTGATATAACAGCTACAGGATTTAACTATGCAGATGCAGGAAACGGTACATTGACAATTACCAGTGCAGGTCTTACTCCTTCGCCGCCTTCAAATACGGTAACGGTAAGTTACTCCAACGGCACCACCATTGTTGCCGGCCCCGATCCGGAACCCACTATCATTCCATCTACTCAGACAGCTATTAACAACATTAATGCGTACGCCTTCGATTTTACAATCACCGATGACGCGAGTGCCGTCATTGACGATAATGCAGCTACTACCATCACACAGTTGGTCATCTCTGCAGCAGGTGGAGCCAATACGTTGACCACTAACTGGTCAGACGTGATTGAAGAGGCTCTGCTATTTGAGCTGGCTACCTTTGCCGGTGTTTCGGTGGATAACAGTGCCGTCAATGACAACTCTATTACCTTCAGTGTACCCCCCTCATTGGGTCAGATCAACGATAACCAATCCAAAAATTATCGCTTATATATTGCCTTGAAAAGTCCCGTAACAGGAGGCATGGACGATCTCATAGACAATCTCTTCATTAACTTCCATGTTACTGACTTACAGATCACTACTGCAGCTACCTCCAGCACCATGGCTGGATCCCAATCCGTAACTTCCGGAGCTACCAACAACCAGATCCAGGTGATTGCTACTCAGTTGGTTTTTCAGGAGCAGCCCTCCAGCACGTTTGTCAATGAAACAATGGCTCCGGCAGTAGCGATAGAAACCAATGATGCACAGGGCAATCGTGACCTTGACTATTCCGGCGCTGTCAACATTACCTCCACCGGGTCGCTCAGTTCAGCCCCCGTGACGGCAAATTTAACGAACGGAGTGGGCACCGCTTCCAACATTGTACACGACGTTATTGCCAGTGGTCTTCAACTTACCGCCACCGAGGTGGCACCCGTGCTGGCTGTAGCAAACAGCAGTACATTCGATATCCTTGCGGGTATTAACGAATCGGATATTGTCGCTTCAGCATTCACCTACGAGGAAAATATCCTTTACGCCAATTTCACCACAAACCCCGTCTCCAATACAGACCCAAAAGTCTTTGAATTTGAAATAAGGGATGGTACCAGCGGAGGCACACCTACTGATATTGATAACTCCCCCACCAACGTGACCGGCCTCGAATTCAATGTGACGAATATTGCCTTTCTGTCGGAAATAGGGCTTTTTGACAATACCAATACATTGATCGCTACCGGTAGCATCACGGGTAGTACGGTATCATTTGACCTTTCAGGAAGCCCGGTAGTTGTATCGGACAATGGCAGCGTGACCCTGCATATAAGAACCACTTTCAATACTACTGTAACGGACAATGAACAGATCACATTTACTGTTTCCAACGCTCAAGCCAGTGATGCCGGATCTACGTTTGAATCGGCAGACGGCGCTCCTACGGCCGGAGCAGCAGCTACCAGTTCTGTGACTGGTGATGATAACAGAATAGAGGTGGTTGCTGATCAACTTGTATTTAACAACATTCCAGGTGCCAGTTTGAATACACCTTTTTTGCCAGTACTACAGGTCAATGCGCGGGATGTTAACAACAATCTTGATCTTGATTTTACAGAAGCCATTACTTCCTACTCCAATGCCAGTACCACACCTGGAACACCCCTGGCAACCATAAACAATCCCAGTGGTAATTTTACCGGCGGTATCCTTCAGTTCCCCGCAGGCTTTCAGTTTACTGAAGCTGGTGACGGAGTGACGATAACTATTGAAACTTCAACATTTGATGGTACTCCAGGGGCCCCTGCTCTTTCCAACGTCTTCGATATCACTTCATCGTTTAACTCCAATATTACCCTTTCCTCTACCCAGCCAGCGAGGATAGACTACATTAACTATCTGACCAACAACATTACCGGCGCCAGTGATGCTTTTGAGCTGGCAAGATTCAGTATCAATGACGGAGGGAATAACGGAGGTACGGATCTGGATGGCGCGAATACCATTTTGAATGATATTACCTTTGATATCACCAACGCTGACAACATCAACAGAATAGCGATATACGATGGCACTACAGAGATAGCTGAACTACCAGGCAATACCTCGCCGATCACATTTTCAGGATTAGCGCCGAATTTGGTAGCTCTGGATGATAACTCCAAAGAATTTATCGTTTATGTCACTTTTGATCCTGTAGATGTCATTGACCTTGAAAATCACCAGATCACCATCACCAATGCGGTTGAAAGTGGTGGCTCTCAGTTTGAATTTGATCAGGCGGGGATCACAGATGGCATGGGCGCTCAGACTCCCCCAGGGGTTAATATTATAGATGTAATAGCTACCCAATATAGTTTTACACAACAGCCTTCCCCAATCGAAGGAGTAAATATCGATTGGGATGCAGCGCCAGTATATCCGGAAGTGACAGCAGTAGACACGCAGAATAATATTGACCTGGAAATAAACGAAACCATTTCCGGTACTACCTTTGAGATCACTACCCCAGGTGCCCCGGTCACCTGCACCGGCTGTACTTTTGTTAATGGGGTGCTGGACCTTGCCGGCTTAAGATATGTTGGCACTGGAAATGGTACTCTCACTATCAATGATCTCACGGCACGTAATATTACTTCCGGTGCAAGTATCGCAGTGGATGTAGTGAATACCCGATTTAATGACCTTACCAATGGCATCGCCCCTTCAACTCTGCAAGCAGGTGATGGTAACCTTGCTATATTCGGTTTTGGGGTCAGATCAACTTCACAGACTATTTCCGAACCAATTTTGGAAGGATTCACAATCCATCTCACTACATCGACTTTTGAAGACATCAGAATTTTTGAATCTACAGACGACAATTTCGAAAATGCTTTCTCAGAAATGCTTATCGATGATGGTACAAACCCCGGATTCAATCTCACAGAAAATGCCAATGAGATCGTAGTAACAAATTTCAACGAAGACCTGTCTGACGGTTCAACTAAGTTTTTCTTCGTCGTTGTCGATGTTTCTCCCAACGTTGATCAGAATACATCCGGTGTAACACCTGTGATGTCTGCTGCAGACATTCAGATATCCAGCGGCAGCATAACCAATTTTAATCTGACCGGAAACACTTTTGATTTTCTTGACGTAAGTCCACCACAGATCCTCTCCAGAAGCCCTGAAGGTGATAACATTGATCCTACCACAGACATTACCATCCAGTTCAATGAAGCTGTAATTCCTTTGGATAGTGTTATACGCGTTTTCAATGCTATCGACCAAACTTTAGCAGCCAGTTACCGTTATGCCAACGCCAGTGCAGACAGTACTTCATTTGTGTTCTCGCTTGATGCCGGAGGGCTGGCCAATGACACAGACTACTATATTAATATCGCCGAGGGTAACGTTGGAAATCTTACCGGCTTCGTTGATAATGCGGTGCCGGCCAATGCCTTTCCTGGCATTACCAATACGGTGAGCTGGACCTTTCAGACTGCGGATGCCGCCCCGCCGGTCTTTGTCGTTAACCCTTCAGCTGATTTTATATTTACCGAAGGGTTTGACGTTAAGGTACAGATCGATGAACCCGGCAGAATATATTATGCAGTAGTCCTGAGTTCACAACCTGCTATTACTGAAGCGGAACATGTCATAGATCCGTTGGATGTAGAAGGTAATGGTAATCCATACCCAGGGTTGGTCATAGAAAGTGACAGCATAGATGTTAATGCAGGTTTCCAGGATAATTACATTTCAATAACAGGCCTGTCAAATAACCAAAATTACGTTACCTATGTGATCGCAGTCGATGAAGCAGGCAATTTGATGGATGATACCGCTCCCGGAATCCCATTTCCGGTGAATGTAACTACATTATTGTCGTCTCCCGGCAATCAGATAATCATATCTTCTCCTGTCGTAAACCTGTGTGTAGGTGATTATCAGGAAATAACGGAACCCATCCATATTCTGGAAGGTGGCAACAATGATTTTGCGAATGGGAACGGACAGACATTGAACCTTACACTCCCGGCTGATTTTCAGTTCAACCTGGACTCGGTACCGGAAGTATCTTTCCTGAACAATGGCAATATTACGGCTGCCAGCGTCAGTTTTCTCAATAGTGCTGTAGTTCAGATCAGTTACGACGTTAACAACACCAATGAGCTTGACAGGCTAACCTTACGGGGCCTTTATCTGAGAGCCAATGCAAACGCAGTTGGAGGAGATATTGTCCGTCTTGGCGGTTCAGCCGTTCAGGATGGCAGTATTGACGGAACCATTCATGCCAGCATTACTATTGACCCTGAAGTACCTGCTCTTTTTGATCCTAACCTGCCCAGAACAATTGGCAACAATGAAACGCAGTTTGCTCTTATAGCGGATGCATCGATCAGTGGAAGTGGATCTAACACTTTTTCAGGGCCTGGCGTGTTCGGAGATACACTTTATGTACCCATAGCAGGTATTGGAACGCATACGGTAACCCTGACCCATACTACGGAAAACGGATGCGTTTCTTCAATAGATGAAGACTTTACAGTATTTGATAACTCACAGGTGATCGGAGGTCTTGAAGTAAACTACTGTACAAACGATCTTGGAGCTTTCACCATTGCCGGTGCAAATAACAAGGTGGGTTTTGACCTTTTCGAATTATCCATTGATCCAAATACAACCGATCCTTCCATTAACACCTCCGGTATATTGGTCGACAATGGCAATTCATGGACGATAGATTTTACAGGAGCCGGCACAGGACAAGTTGGTTTTAATGCAAGGTTCAGGAACAGAAGTAACGGTATGATAGATACGAGACCCCGAACACAGACCGTAACGATCTCTGATCCTCCGTCACTTACACTTGATCTGATCAACAACGCCGGTCCAAATAACGATTTCATCAACTTCTGTGAAGAGGGCGATATTATTGAGATAACCGGGGATATCGATAATCGCGATCCATCTGCGATTTACATCGAAACCATCATAGTGGATATAAATGCGGATGATATTCTGGGTGATGACCAAACAGGGCTGACCGACAATGGTGACGGGACTGCCGTAATCAATATAGTTGATCTTGCAAACAACACTTCATTTAACTTTGGAGATCCAATTGATATCATTTACGAGGTATTGAACAACTCTACAACATGTACGGAAATTATCGAGTACAGAATTTTCATAAACCCTAAGCCTGCGGCATCCATAACCAATGAAAGGGGCTGTGTGAATGCTCCTGTTACGTTCAGCGCCATAACCTCAGGCGCTACAGTACAGGAATATGATTGGAATTTTGACGACCCAACCAATCTTCCGGATTTCTCGGATCAGGCTAATCCAGTGCATGAATATATTGAAGATGGAATCTATGACGTAACCCTGAGTGTTACTTCAGATTTAGGCTGCAGATCAGATGTCGCCGCACGCCAGATCAGGATTGGCAATAATCCTGTACCCAATTATACATTTGAACAAATCGGATTTGGCGACCCGACCGTTTTTGATGTTGATGAAAGTATTGACATTGGGATACTTCCCGACAGCATCGATGTCGTAAACTGGTCATTTACAGAAAGAGCTAATGGTAATACCATCAACAGAACGATCATAAATGATGCGAGCAATAGCGCAGTGACACCCGTTACTGATATAACATTTACATCTTTGGGAATAAAAGATGTGACGATCGAGATAATTTCAAAAAACAATTGTTCAAGAGTACTTGAGGATTCTTTATTCATTGTCCCACTTGAATTTTTGGATGATGTCAATACCTATCAGGCTGACTTCGAAGGAAGTACTGAGGATTGGATACCCTGGGGCTCCAACACGTCCTGGACTATCACCAATTCCGGAGGTGCAACTATAACGGAAAGCGCAGATGCCGGGCTCAATGGAAAGACGGATTTTTGGGTCACTGGCACAGGAGATTACAATGCCGATGAGATATCCTTTGTGTACAGCCCGATTTTTGATATCACAGAAGTGGGCAACCCATTGTTAACATTAAACACTTTCAGAGATGCCCTGGGAGAAGACGGCGCGTTGATAGAATATTCCTTCGTAGGATATGCTACCAATGGTACTTCTGATTGGCAGTTGTTGGGTGATCTGGACGAATCAGGTGGGATTGAAAATTGGTATAATCAGCGGGATATTGGTACGTTTTCAGTGTCCAATCTAAATGACAACCCCCGGGATGAAGGTTGGACAGAAAGTGATTCACTCTGGCGTGAATCGAAGCAGTCTCTTACTGAAGTCAAAGCCGGTGGAAACAGGTTCCAATTAAGAATTGGTTTTATTTCGAGCCCTTTCGGAGACAAAACTGATGGTTTTGCCTTTGATAATGTATTCATTGGACAAGGTACGAGAACAGTACTTATCGAAAACTTTACCAATTCATCTCAGGCAGAAGATACAAAAAACAATGCGGACATCCTGATAAACAGCTACATCAATGGAATTAATGATGCAACGGACGCTGTTGTGATCAATTATCATACGGATTTTCCGGGCATCGATCCCATTAATAATGACAATCCCATAGATCCGAGCGCGAGGGCCTTGTTTTATGGGTTTTCCTCATCTCCATCTGTAATAATCGATGGAATGGTCCCTCAGACAGGTCCTTTCACCACAGACTGGCTGACAGATCAGGTAGGGTTCAGAGCTCTGAACCTGGCACCATTCAATATTAACATTGATATGGTAACGGATGCAGGAAACCTGGTCATTAATACAAGTATCACAGAACTTTTCCCGGATGTAGGCAATGATCTTCTGGTCTATGCTGCCGTACTCGAAAAAGACGTTGAGGTTACTGGAACACTCCCCAGTGGAGAAACTGAGTTCCGTTATGTGCTGAGAAAGCTGCTCCCAAATGCCGCAGGACTGGCTGTGGATATTGCAGATATAGAAAGTCCGTTACAATTCAGCTGGAACCCTGAGGGAGACATTGATCCCAGCGACATGGCTGTGGTTGTGTTTATTCAGGACGAAACCACAAAAGAAATATATCAATCTGCCATAAGAACATCTGCACCTGCTCCTGATAACATAACAGGATTGGATGATATACTTACTTATGATGGTATCAAACTCTTCCCCAACCCCGCCAACCAAAAGGTGACCCTCCTGTTTGGCCGGGAACTACAGTCACCGGTACCGGTGCTTATCTATGACACCTTTGGCAAGCTGGTATTTGAACAGGAGATAGCCCCAGGTTCGGAAAGGTTTGAAGTAGACACGCATGATTTTGTACCGGGGATGTACCATGTGCAGCTTAAGCTACCCAATGATGACGTTGTGCAACAACGATTAATGGTGATGCACAGGTATTAAGGCAAGAAGGCTGTCATCCCTTAAGACAATGGCAGCCCTGTCTATCGCTTGATAAACTTCTCTCTCCTGTTCTGGATCTCGAGATAATATTCTCCTGGTCTCAGTTCGGTCAGCAGGATGTTCCTTCCATTGCCTTTTTTCACTACTTTTCCCTGGAAATCGAGGATACGGTATTCCGTACTGTCGGATAAAGTGATTGTTGAGGTAGCGATTGCGGGCTGGAAGGTAATAAGGGAATCCGTGTGTGTATAGTAAACCTCCAGAGAGTAAGTCAGGTGACCTCCTGAAGTCTCATATTTAACACGATAGGTATTTTCACCTTTCCGGTGGCTCGCCGGGCGGGCATACAGGTTCTGGCTCAGGCCTTTCCTGGCTTCTACCTTGTCCATCATCAGCCATTCCTGATCCTCCGAAAGTTGCTCGAGGTTAAACTGCCCTTCCTCCTTTTCACCTACAGTCACCCAGCGGATACTGTTGTTATCCACTTCCACACTGAGAAATTTAAAGTCCGTGACCGCCTTCAGAACATAGGGGTTGATGATCGTAGGTCTGCAGCCCTCTGCATGTTCTATCCGGATCACTACAAGGTCATTGGGGGTTAAATAGGACAGGTCGATCTTAAAGGCAGATACCCGTGGATTTTCAAGTACCTTTCGATCATTAACATAAACTGCCTGTGTACAAAAACCAGAGGTACTGCGGTTCCATGGGTTCTGTACAAAGATGTCCTTTCCCTGGTAGGCCCCTGAAAGAACAATCTCTCCTGCCCAAAGTAACCCATTGGAAATCAGAGAAAAAACCATCAAACAAGTCAGCCTCATAGACACCCGCTAAATAGATCAATATTTCGATGTCATGCAAGGAAATAGTATTGAGTCATGAGTAATTAGTCGTAAGTCGTAAGTGTAAATCTTAAATAGCAGAAATCGAAAAATCTTTACGAACATCACCATCAACTATCAACCATCCCCCATCAACCAAAACTCAGTGCATCCTGTCGCCACGCACTTCGAGCGTTTTCACGATCTCCGCCTCTGCTGCAAGGATCTCCCTCCACCGCTGCATCACATATTCCCCGGGCAGGTATTCTTTGGCCAATTGAAGGAAGTTCCTGTAATGTCCTGCCTCAGATACCATGAGCTCATAGTAGAACTTCTGCAGCTCTTCATCGCCTATGTTTTTCCACAGCAGCCGGAAACGCTCACAGCTTCTCGCCTCGATCAGCGCATTGATCAGCAGCTTTTCTACCAGTTGCTCTTCCCGGCTCCCCCCTTTTTTTTCAATATCCGCAAGGCGGGCCACATACTCATCCTTGCGCTGCTTGCCCAACGCATGACCTCTTTTCTTCAATTGTTCGAGTACACGCTCGAAATGGCTCCATTCTTCGGCCACTACCGGGGTAAGCATATCCACAAGCTCCTGCTTCTCCGGGAATTTCACGATCAGCGAAACACAGGAGCTGGCTGCCTTTTGCTCACACCACGCATGGTCCACCAGTATATCCTCAATTTTTTTTTCAGCTATATTCACCCACCTCGGGTCGGTGGGTAGTTCAAGTCCAAGGACGTGTTTATCCATGTTTTTATACTTTTATTCCTCCTAAACATTGTTGCAGGAAGCTTTTCCCCAGCAAGATCTCAGACCCTGCATTCAGATAACTGACCAGCAATAATCTACAGCAAACTTAAAACTTTAAACATGGAACATCGAACTTTATACCCCTCGCCTACAACTAATTTCTGTCTTTGATTGTTACTAAAACCAAACGATTTAGGCTAAATTGCAATCTGATTTCGGGGCCAAAAGAAGTGAGTGTAATGGTATATAAGCAAAGCGACGTATTAAAAGCTTTATCCACGGTGGATGATCCGGATCTGAAAAAGGATCTGGTCACATTGAATATGGTGAAAGATGTAGAGGTATACAGCGATACTGTCAAATTTACAGTAGTCCTGACCACTCCGGCCTGTCCGCTTAAGGAGATCATTAAAAATGATTGTATCAACGCCATCCACAAGCACCTGAGCAAGGATCTGAAGGTGGATATTCTCATGACCTCCAACGTGACCACCATCCGTGACAGTGCACCCCTGTTACCTGAGGTTAAAAATATCATTGCCATCGCATCCGGTAAAGGTGGAGTGGGTAAATCTACTGTAACGGCCAATCTGGCGGTAGCGCTGGCCAACGAAGGAGCAAAGGTAGGGATTATTGATGCTGACATCTTCGGCCCTTCCATGCCTACGATGTTCAATTGTGAGAATGAACAGCCCGGTGTACAGGTGGTCGATGGAAAAAACAAGATCATGCCGCTGGAGCAATACGGCGTTAAACTCATCTCGATCGGTTTTCTTGCACCCGGTGATAACGCCGTGGTGTGGAGAGGTCCTATGGCAAGTTCCGCCCTGAAGCAGTTCATAGGGGATACAGTTTGGGGCGAGCTGGATTATTTGCTTATAGATCTGCCTCCGGGTACCAGCGATATTCACCTTACCCTGGTACAAACCGTCCCGGTAACAGGAGCAGTCATTGTTACTACCCCACAGAAAGTGGCGCTGGCCGATGCGCGCAAGGGACTGGCGATGTTCCGCCAGCCACAGATCAATGTGCCGGTGCTGGGAGTAGTTGAAAACATGGCTTACTTCACTCCGGAAGAGCTTCCTGACAATAAATACTATATCTTTGGAAAGGACGGTGGCCTGAACTTATCCGAAAAATATGATGTTCCCTTCCTCGGACAGATACCCCTTGTACAGGGCATTAGAGAAAGTGGTGACAGTGGGCTACCGGCCGCCATGAAGGAGGGACCTGTGACCACCGCCTTTGTAAGACTGGCTGAATCAGTGGCCAGACAGGTGGCCATACGCAATGCTACGGTAGAAAAAACAAAACCAGTTGAATTAAAAGTTTAAAGGATCATATCATGGACACACATCTTGAAGAAGAAATACATGATAGAATAGACAAGGCGCTGGACAGCATCCGGCCTTATCTGGAAACGGATGGAGGCAACGTCAAAATACTTGATATTTCGGATGATCTGGTGGTACGTCTGGAGCTACTGGGTGCCTGCGGCTCCTGCCCTATGTCCACCATGACGCTGAAAGCCGGAGTGGAAGAGGCGATCAAAAAAGCCGTACCGGAGATAAAGGCAGTGGAAGCCATAAATATCACCCATCCTGACGATCCAAATGCCCGGCTTCCGGACAATATGTTGTAAGTCCGGCTCGTTGACTATTCCCAAACCTGTAGAAACCTGAACTCAAAAACCAAAACATACACACGTTCTGTAAGCCTGTGTCTGGCTATTTTTTTGCTAACGGCAGTTCAGTGGCTCTTCGGCCAGGAGAAATGCGGCACTGTAAAATACCAGCAGTTGCTGAATAAAAAAAATATCATCCGTGAGGAAAAATCCCACTTTGAGAACTGGCTTAAGGAAAAAATAGAGCTGCAGAAAACCCTGAATAAAGGACTACGCACTAAGGAGGTCATCACCATACCCGTGGTAGTGCACATCATCCACAATGGCGAGACCGTTGGAACAGGAAGTAATATAGCCGACAGTCAGATCATCTCCCAAATGGACGTATTGAATGAAGATTTCAGAAGACTCAACGCTGATGCGGCGAACACCCCAACGGTGTTTGAGCCTGTAGCAGCGGACATCGAGGTGGATTTCGTACTGGCACAAAGAGACCCTGAGGGCCTGGCGACGAACGGTATCGTAAGGGTAAACGGTAGCCGGTCCGAGTGGTTTTTGGTAGACAATTACGACCTAAAGTCCCTGAGCAACTGGCCCAGTAAGGATTACCTCAATATATGGGTGGCAGCGCTTGGTGATGATTATCTGGGTTATGCTCAATTCCCGGTTTCAGACATCGGTGGCCTGGAGATCGCCAGCAACAGCGCACTTACAGACGGGGTAGTGGTGGACTACCGATCGTTCGGATCGGAAGACAAGTACCCTCCTGCCAATCTGGACCCACAGTACAACCTGGGACGTACCACCACACACGAAGTGGGCCATTATTTGGGGTTACGGCATATCTGGGGAGATGGAGGCTGTGGTGTAGATGATTTCTGTGCAGATACACCCAACAGCAATCAAAGACACCTTGGACTGGGTTCTCCCTGTACCTTTCCTCAAACAAGCAGTTGTGGTAGTGATGACATGTTCCAGAATTACATGGCCTTCACGAATGATATATGTATGAACCTGTTCACACAGGATCAAAAGACCAGGATCCGGGCTGTGCTGGACAACAGCCCCAGAAGAGTAAGCCTGAAAAACTCCAAAGGGGGTCTTCCTCCCGTGGTGGTAAGCAATGATCTTGGCATTCGAAATATCATTGCTCCAGAAAATACGGTTTGTAACGGACAAATAGATCCGGTCATTGAAGTCCGGAACTATGGCGACAATCAGATCAGTTCAGCCCGGCTGGAAGTACTGATAAACAACATAGTAGAGATTACAACAAATGAATCCCTCACGCTACAGCCCGGAGAGGCACAAAACATCATCTTCAATCCAATTGCCATCACCGAAAGCGTTACAGTGGAGTTCCGGATTGTACAAACCAATAATACAACGGACGGCAATGCTGACGATAATACAGCCTCTGTCAACGTCTCTGTACCTCCCACTTCTACCTCTGATATAGCATTGGATTTTAACACGTTACCCGATGATTGGGAGATTGTGAACCTGGATGAACTATTCACATGGGAGATCAGAAATGCTCCCAATGGGGAGCCCGGTAATACCGCGCTGAAAATAAATTTCTTCGACTACGAAAATGAAGGCGATTTTGATCTCTTCACCTCTCCCCTGATCGACTTATCCAACGATCGGGGTGTAAAGCTCACCTTTGATGTGGCTTACGCCCCATTTTCCGGATCCGATCCGGGACCGCAAAATGAAGGCCTGCTGGTAACCGTTAGCGATGATTGTTCCGATCCCCTTACCGGCTCGGATACTGTCTATTATAAATTGGCCGAACAACTCGGAACGGTAGAACCCCAGGGAAGTCCATTTACTCCCGGGGGCGGTGCAGAATGGCGCAGGGAAACCATAGACCTGACCAACTATGAAGGGCAAAGCACCGTGAGGATCTCCTTTATTGCAAAAAATGGATTTGGTAACAATCTGTATATTGACAACATCAGCCTGAACCGGGAGCCACTTTCTATAGTGCGTCCTTCACTGGCTTCCTGTATAGATGACCCTCCTCTGGAGATCCAGTTTTTTAATTCTACCATAAATCCGGTTGGTGGGTTATTGATCAGCTATGCACTGGATGGCCAGAACAGTACTACAGAGTCTTTCACGTTCAATCCACCTGTACAACCTTCGGAAAGTATTAATGTGAGTATTCCTCTTGACCCACTGACCGAGGGTCCTCATTCACTAACAGTTACTTCAGACCTGCCGGAGCTGGGTGAGGTCATGCTTGATTACAATTTTCATATAGATAAGAGTGAGGATATTCTTCCGGTTAAGGAAACTTTTGAAGATTTCGCTGCTTCCAATTGGTTTGTAGTAAATCCGGATGATGAAGTCACTTGGTCCATCACTGAGCTGGACGGCTCATCGGTCATGGCAATGGATGCTTCGGGTTATCCTCAAACTGGTGAAAAAGACTGGCTGGTAAGTCCTGTTCTCGATTTCAGGAATGTACAGGCTGCGCTGCTGAACTTTGACCTGCTGTACACCAATGCTTCAGGCAGGTTTGATGGCCTCAGTATTCTGGTATCTACAGATTGCGGCGAGAACTATACAGAAAGTGTGTTTTCCAGAATTGGTTCCCTGCTAACAGCAGGCGAGCTCAATCCGGGTCAGGTAGTCTCATTTGATAATATCACTGTGGATCTCGCAGAGTTTATCGGCGAGGAAGAGATAAGGATCGCTTTTGTCTCGAACAATGACAACGGAGACCCCATTTACCTTGATAACATCCAGATATTTGTTACCTCCAACTTTTTTGTGAGCTCAGAGCATCCGATCTTTCCCAACCCTACCATTGATGGCAGGTTCAACCTGCTTTTTGACCTTCAGCGCAGGGAACTGGTGGAAGTAGCCATATACGATGCCATGGGGCACATACTTTCTGAAAAACGGCTTCCCAATACATTGAATCAAACCTATACATTCAATCTTAGTCAGCAACGGCAGGGTATTTACTTCGTAAAAGTCAGAGGGGAATCCTTTTCCTATGTAAGACGGGTAATGAAAGGCAATTGATTTATTTTCTCGGTGGAGGAATTACCATATATTTGACCGTTATATTCATCCACCAAAACTCGCTTAATGGCAAAAAGGATCAAGGTAGCCATACTTTTCGGAGGCAGATCTGTTGAACACCAGATATCCATTAACTCTGCCAAAAACATTTTCCAGTATATTGACAGGGACCGCTTTGAGCCCGTCCTGGTCGGGATCTCCAAAGATGGTGTCTGGCACCTGAAGGATGAAGTAGATGATCACTTTGACCCGTCAGATGAACTGGTACTATCACTCAATCCCACCGAGTGTGTACTCAAAAGCGCTAAAAAAGAGGTCCGGCCGGATGCAGTATTTCCTGTGCTCCATGGTACTGATGGGGAAGATGGCAGTATACAGGGATTATTACAGGCTATGGATCTGCCCTTTGTGGGTACCGGAGTACTTGGATCATCAGTTTCCATGAATAAGCTCACCAGTAAAAGACTGTTGCAGGCGTCCGGCATACCTGTGAGTAAATTCCTTGCCTATGAGTTCCATCAAAAAGACGAGCTGGACTTTGAATTCATAAAAAAGGAGTTGGGTCTGCCGTTTATGGCCAAAGCTGCCAATTTGGGCTCTTCCGTTGGGGTGGCTAAGGTAAAATCAATAGCCGGTTTTAATGAGGCTGTGGAAGATTGCTTTCGTTTTGACCGGACGGTCCTTTTTGAGGTATACATCGAGGGGCGTGAACTGGAATGCTCCGTGATGGGGAACACACCGCCACGCGCTTCGGAACCGGCAGAGATCGTGATCAGCAAGAACTATGAGTTCTATACCTATGAGGCAAAGTACCTTGATCCCAATGCGGTGGAGCTGCATGTACCGGCAAAGTTGAGCAAAGACATCGCTGAAAAGATCAGGGAGCTATCCATTCAGGCTTATGAGACGCTGCATTGTGAGGATTTTGCACGGGTGGATCTTTTTCTGACCCCTGAAAATGAGATACTGATCAATGAGATCAACACGATCCCGGGGTTTACCAATTCAAGTATGTTCCCCATGATGTGGCAGGAAAAAGGCATTTCATTTCCCGATCTCATCACTATGCTGATCGAAATGGCATTGGATAAATATGAGGTTTCCAAACGTATTCTTAAGCGTTATTCTCACAATGCACGGGGGTGAATTATTTTTTTAGGGAAATAAGATTTAGTTAAGTTTGACGTTTATACTGATACCATAAGCCATGAAGTTGTTTACAGATTCGCTGAAAGGTTTTATAATTCACATTTTAATTATCCTTGTAGTGGCCATTGGGGCATCACTTATATTTTTTTACACCTATCTGCCCATTGCCACCAACCATGGCGAAACCATTACAGTACCTGACCTGTATGGTATAAAAATGGAGGATATCGATGAATTTGTGACCAGCAGGAACCTCCGTTATGAGATCAATGACAGTACCTATTCGGATGATCATCCACCACTGACCATCCTGAAGCAATATCCAAAGGCCGGATCCAAAGTGAAGGAAAACCGGAAGATATTCATTTCTGTCAACCGCGTAACACCACCATCCGTGCCCTTTCCGCATGAATTGGTCGGCTCTTCCTCCCTGCGTGGCGCCGAGGCGGTGCTGAAAAGCAATGAACTGAAAAGAGGCAGGATCATCTACAAGCCCAGCCAGTTTTTCGACCTGGTACTTGACATGCAGTACAAAGGCCGTTCACTCAAGGAAGGTGACAAGATCCCCAAAGGATCCACCATAGACCTTGTAGTGGGGGATGGATACGCATCGCGCAACTTCAAGGCCCCCAAGCTGGTCGGTCTCGAGCTGGAAGAAGCCTTGTTTTACATAAAGGGAGTTCGGCTGGAGCTGGGCATTGTAACGGTAGAAAGCGATACCGCCGGACAAAAATCGTATGTTATAAAACAGGAGCCCGGGGAAGGCAGAAATGTACGACTGGGCGACCTCATGGATCTCTGGATCGTTCCTGAGACGGATTCAGCTTACCAGGAGCTCATCACAAATCAGGAAGAAAGTAAATGAGAAAGGCTTTTTTAATAGGGTGCATACTGTTGCCGGGCTTATTGCAAGGGCAATGGAAGCTGACCCCGGTTAAGAAAGCAGCGCCGAAGACCAAAAAAACAACACGTACTCAGGGCCAGACACCCCTTTCCCTGCCTTTCTGGGATGATTTTTCTTTTTCCGAAGATGTACCGTCTGATACCCTTTGGGAGGATAGTGATAATGTCAGGATCAATAAGGACATAGGCATAGACCCTCCAAGCCTCAATGTAGCCTCCTTCGATGGTCTTACCGCTACAGGTGAGCCCTACGGTTTCAATCCCGATGTCAGCGGACCAACTGATGTGCTTACCTCCTGCCCTATCGATCTTTCAGGGCTCACAGTAAATGACCAGGTCTATCTGAGTTTCTTCTATCAGTCTGCCGGAGCGGGAGACCCGCCGGAAGAGAACCAGGGAGACTCCCTTATTCTCGAGTTTTTCAACCAGCCGCAGGACACTTCTTTTTGGGTGCAGGCATGGCCCCAAAACAGCTCCTTTCTCGACCTGTCAGGTGACTTTGTTCAGGTGATCCTGCGTGTGCAGGATCCCGACATGTTCCAGGAAAATTTCCAGTTCCGGTTCCGCAGCTTCGGCCGTCAGTCGGGGATCTGGGATAACTGGAACGTGGATTATGTTTATATGAATGAAAACAGGAATGTGGGTGATCTGTTTTACCCTGACCGGACATTGTCCTCCCGCATGACCTCTCCTTTTCAGACCTATACTTCTATTCCACTAAAGCATTTCACATTCACCCAGGTGATAAATCCTCAGTTCACCATATACAATATGGACGATGAGGCTCAGCCTGTACGCTACGATCTTGACGTTAAGGTGGACAATTTCATTGACGAGAACATCGTCACTTTCTCCAATACCGTGTTTGATCCGGTCGGATCTCCCAGTTTATCAAACACTACCATTATGCTGGAAACAGCTCCTGTTCTGCAGGAAACGTTATTTGATGTCGCAGCCGACTCAGCTTACATCAATTATGTACTCAAGTATGCTACGGACGACAATAAACTACCTCCCGAAAGTGATTACGATCCCAAATTCATTCCCATCGACTTCCGTCTGAATGACACTCTCCGATCCACTCATGTCTTATCGACTTACTATGCCTACGACGATGGTACCGCTGAATTTGGGGCCGGTTTTGAGTCGGCTTCTACCCGTCTCGCCTATCAGTTTGAAATACCTGACGGGATCACGGATAATCTGGTGGCCCTGGACATGTATTTTCCCTACCTGGGCCTTGATCCTGCCGGTAAGTCGATCGATATCTTTGTATGGCTTGACAACAACGGAGAGCCCGGGGCGAGCCTTTACCAGGAACCAGCCACAGCGGTAAGGGCTGAAAAAATTGACGAATTTACGCGGTATGTTTTTCGGCGATCCATTGAAGTGAGTGGTACTTTTTATGTGGGCTATCGTCAGAATTTCGAAGGTGATCTGCGCATTGGGCTGGACAGAAATACCAATTCCACCTCGAGGATATTTACGAATACCAGTGGTTTTTGGGAGCAGGAAAACGATCTGGAAACAGGTAGTTTGATGATAAGGCCGGTTTTTGGTCCGGTCAAAATTGCCACATCCGTCGATCCTGAACCGGAAGGGTCTGTCGATGTCTATCCCAATCCCGGCAGGGGTGTCTACAGGATCAACAGCACAGGCTGGCAAATACTTGTGTTTGATGCTCAGGGACGGACCATTGCCCATACGGAGGATACGTTGAACGGGGAGACCAGAGTGGACATATCATCCTATTCAGACGGCCTGTATTTCATTCAACTGGTCAGAGGGCAAAAACAATTGATCTGTAAGGTGTTAAAAAACTAGCTATGGAGTACATCTACCCTAATGAACTGAAACAGCGGATAGACAACAGGGAAAAGCTTTTTATACTCGATGTCAGGGAAGAATGGGAATACGATGAAGAAAACATTGGCGCCAAAAATATACCGCTGTGTGCTATCCCCCAACGCATAGGCGAGTTAAAGTTGCTGCAAAACTCAGAGATCATATGCCATTGCCGTACCGGCAGAAGAAGTCATCAGGCTGCCAAATACCTGACTAAAAACGGCTTTACCAACGTCCGGTCGCTGGAGGGAGGCATGGAAGCCTATGTCAGTTTATTATCAGCGGAGCAGGACTGAACGAGATGATAAAGATGATCAGTGTAAGCCAGCCGAGTATCTGACGTTTCAGGTCCAGCGGTTCCTCTATGGGTGATTTGGGATGATAAACTCCCAGAAGACGACCAATCAGCAACCCAAACAATAACCACCCCTGAAAACCCTCGATCTCAGGTTTTACCAGCGCCAGCAGGAACTGCGCTGTAAATATGATCAGGGCATACATGAGCGTGGTCTGCGTACCTTTCCTGAGTCCCCTAAGGGCGAAATAAAGAAAGGCTATATACAGCGGTACACTCCACAAAAGCTGATCATACGACTGGAGCGGTGTGACGTAACCCAGGCCGGCATAGAACAGCAAGCCAAGAAAAAAGGTAGTGGCCACTATGGAATGCCACCTGGAGCCTAATAATCCATACAACACATGTCCCCCATCCAGCTGACCGATGGGCAGCAGATTCAACGCAGTGAAAAACAGCGCCAGGAATCCTGCAAAAAGATAGGGATAGTGCAGGAATTCATTTACATCAGGTATGCGTTCCGGATCAGCCACATAACGTTCAAAAAACAGAATGGTAAGATTCTTTCCTACGGCTACACTCATTACAGTGTCGTTATCATAAAAGTGCTCCCGGTAATTTTCACCGTATTCCTTGTATTCCGGATGGATGTCATAGATGTATTCTGCCGGGGGCAGATTGCTGTAACCATAGTACAGTAACCCGATAGCTACGATAAAACCCGCCAAAGGCCCGGAAAGACCAATATCAAAATGGATCATTTTGGACTGAACGGCTTGTTTGATACGAATAATGGCCCCCATGGTCCCGATCAGCATAGGAAAGGGCGGCAGCGGGATGTAAAACGGCAGGGTGGTTTTAATCTTGTGGTAGCGCGCGGTGAAGTAATGACCAAACTCGTGTACGGTAAGGATCAGCAAAAAGGGGACGGAATAGTGCATCCCTTCCAGAAAATCCTGCCACGAGTATTCCGTATAGCCCCACATCTTCCCGCGGATAAAATAGCTGCCGGAAAGGGTGGTGGAAAGAAACGTAACGACGAACAGCCCCAGATGCGTAAGGTACTTCCTGATATTCCTATCCATTAAACCAGGTTATGATCTCGTTGGGGTGATTAACATGAAATGTCTGGATTCCCAGTGATTGTGCGGATCTGATGTTATCCGGGTTATCGTCAAAAAACAGTGTTTCCGAGGCCTCAATGTTCCTATCCCTCAGCACATACTCATAGATCTCAGGATCCGGTTTTCTCATGCCTACCCGGTGGGAATAGTATTCAGTATCAAATAATTCACCGAAAGATCCGATACCGTTTGCTGCGAGTTTAGGCATTACGTAATCCAGATGAATATCATTGGTATTGCTCAGCAGATAGAGCGGATACTGTTTTCCAAGGGCCTTCAGTAGTTGTATCCTCTCGCCCGGCAGATCCAGGATCATTGCATTCCACATCTGATCTATCATCTTATCACTTACTTCATCAGCAGCCTGCCCACGAATAAATTCGCGAAACCCGTCATCGGACAGCTCACCCTTTTCATGCTGTTTGAATCTATCGTCATGATGGAAAAGATCAAGAGCCTTTTCATAGGGCGAACCCATCATTTGAGCCAGTTGCTGAACCGTCAGGGAAGTATCCAGATCAACAATAACGCCCCCGAGGTCAAAGATAATATGGCGAATTTCTGCCTTTTTCAATTTTAAATAATTTGTTTGGCTAATTTTGGGCAAATATGTAACATTGCACACCCAAAACAAAGGTGAATGGAGGTAGATTTCACCGCCATTATTGGGGCCCTTAGCTCAGTTGGTTAGAGCACCTGACTCATAATCAGGGGGTCGCTGGTTCGAGCCCAGCAGGGCCCACACGATTGGACTTCTTCCATTTTTTGGTTGGAGTCCTTTCTTTTTATACACACCTTTTCCCCACTCCCCACCGCACAATCCATCCCCA
>LYSV01000230.1 GCA_001657315.1 Flammeovirgaceae bacterium BBD 1991-12
GAAAGGTAATGATGAGGTAGTGATCTATGAAGGAAATGAAAAGCTGGCAGACCGGTTGGTGCAGGAGGCGGATATTATATGTTGTCTGGATTTTTCCAATCTTGCCCGTTTACACGAGTTGGGGAAGCAGGTGGCGCAGTCCGGTGCAAAAAAGGTATTGGTCGATCACCATCTGGAGCCTGAGGATTTTGCAGATTTTGCGTATTGGTCTACGGAGGCTGCAGCCACAGCCGAACTGGTCTATCAGCTCATCTGTGATATGGGCGATAAGGATTTGATTGACGGCGACATGGCGGAAAGCCTGTATGCCGGTATCATGACCGATACCGGGAGCTTCAAACACCCAAACACCACTCAGAACGTCTTCAGGGTTTGCTCAGCCCTGATCGGATTGGGTGCGGATACCTCAAGGGTGGCCAAGCTGATCTATGATTCCAATTCAGAGGATAAGATCAGGTTTCTTGGATTTGCGCTAAAGGAAAGGCTCACCATTCTTCCTGAGTACAATACAGCTTATTTTGCTATTTCTATAGAAGATCTTGAGCGATTCCACTCCCGGACAGGAGATACGGAAGGTTTGGTGAACTATGCCCTGTCCATTACAGGTATTAAGTTCGCTGCACTTATTGTGGATCGCTCCGTGATGATAAAAATGTCATTCCGGTCCATTGGCAATTTTTCCGTCAATGAATTTGCAAGAAAGCATTTTGAAGGAGGAGGTCATAAAAATGCTTCCGGAGGCAAATCCGAAATGTCATTGGAGGATACAGTGAATAAATTCAAAAACCTTTTAAGGGAATACAAAGAAGAATTGACCAATAACATAAAAACCTACGCTTAATGAAAAGACTCATACCTGTTTTGTCGGCAGTTATATTAGTGTTAATTGTTTCATCCTGTGGTGGCGGAGAAGAAACAGCTTCCAATGGCTTAAAATATTCCCTGATAAGTAGTGGCGGTGGCCCATCTGCTGAAAACGGGGAATTTATGATCATCAATATGCGTTATAGAGATCAGAATGATTCGATATGGATGAATTCTGCTGAAACCGGATTTCCGGTGGTTTTGCAGAAAGACTCTACATGGACGGATGCAGAAGGTAGCATCTATTCTATTTTTGCGGATCTGAAAAAGGGAGATAGCGCCAGTTTTTCAGTTAGCTGTGAGCAGCTCTTTTCCAAAACGTTCAAAGCACCTATGCCACCTGACGTTGATCCAAACGGTACCATGACTTTTGAAGTGGGCATATCCGACGTTTATGACAGAGCCGGATATCAGGCATGGCAGCAGGAAATGCAGGAGCAAATGCGCATAAAAGAAGAAGCCAAAGCCGCGGAACAGCTTGAGGAAGACGTGGCGATCATCGATCAGTACCTGGAGGAGAACGGCATAGATGCGCAAAAGACTGAAACCGGAATGAGCTACGTGATCACTGAAGAGGGGACGGGGGATAATGCTGTGAGCGGTTCTACAGTGAAGGTAAATTATACAGGCTACGTGCTGAATGGTGAATATTTTGACAGCAGTGTAGAGGAGATAGCAAAGGAAAAGGGTCTTTATTCAGCCGGGCGAACCTACGGGCCTTATGAGTTCAAACTGGGGACCGGTTCAGTCATCAGAGGCTGGGATGAAGGTATTACTTTATTGAACAAGGGGGCAAAAGCCACGCTGTATATTCCGTCGCCCATGGCGTACGGTGCAAGGCAGAGAAGCCAGCAGATCGGTCCCAATTCTATTCTGGTCTTTGACGTAGAGTTGGTGGATATAGTCAATTAACGTTCTATGAGAAGATTAAACCTTGTAGTGATGACCCTGACGCTGTCAGTGGCTACTATTTCCTTGAACGGTTGCCTGAATGATGACGACGTCTTTGATACTCAGGCTCAATTCAATGAAGATATTCGTATCATCGATCAGTACCTGGATGAGAACGGTATAAGTGCCCGGATAGATGACATCACAGACATACGGTATGTCGTACATGATCAGGGAACCGGGTTGCAGCCTTTTATGCCTTTTGTGCAGATAGATTCGGTTACCCTGTCCTACGTGGGTACGGTTATGGAAACCGGAGCAGAGTTTGACCGTGTCGATAATCAGAAAAGGGTTTCCACATCGCTCATTTCAGGCGTGCTTGCTGGTATTTCCCTGATCCAGGAAGGTGGCTCGATCACGGCCTATATTCCCTCTTTTTATGGATTTGGCAATACGGAAGTTGATGGTATAGCGCGAAACTCCGTGCTTATAGCAGAAATTGAGTTTGATCAGTTGCATGACCGGCAGTTGCGGAGGGAAATTCAGGCCATCGATGATTCGCTGGCAGACATGGCCTTCACGGCTACGGAACATCCTACAGGTATACGGTTGAGATTGAACCAGACAGGTGGTGGGGCTTCTCCCAGATTCAACGACGTGATCAGAGTAAATTACGAAGGTAGATTGTTTGGCGAGACAAGTTCCTTTGATTCGGGGCAAGATGTCGGATTCATTTTGAATGGTAATCTGATTCCCGGATGGATCGTAGTACTTCGTGAAATGAGTGTAGGTGAATCAGTGACAATGTACCTGCCAGCCTCGTTTGGTTTCGGTAGCAGGGGGTCTGCTCCGGATATTCCACCCAATGCCAATCTTGAATTTGATGTTGAATTGATCTCTGTGAATTGATGCGTATTTGCTTCGCTACAAACAATCAGTATAAGATCAATGAAATAAAGACCATGTTACCCTCTTCAGTCGAGGTGGTAAGTCTGGAGGATATTGGCTGCCGGGAAGAACTACGGGAAGACCAGAAAACACTTGAAGGCAACTCCCATCAGAAGGCGGAATATGTGTTTAGGAAATACGGTGTTCCCTGTTTTGCCGATGATACCGGTTTGGAGGTATTTGCCCTCGATGGGGAACCAGGGGTATATTCTGCCAGATACGCCGGGAACCACCGTGATAACATGGCCAATATCCAGCTTTTATGGGACCGGCTTAAAGACAAGGACAACAGGCAGGCTCAGTTCAGAACCGTGATCACCCTCATCCGTGAAAATGGCAGGGTCAGGCAATTTGAAGGTACTGTGAAAGGTTCCATCATCTCAGAACTACGTGGTGACAAAGGGTTTGGCTATGACCCGGTCTTCATTCCAAAAGGTTATGAGCAGACTTTTGCAGAAATGTCGGCTGATCAAAAGAATGCCATTAGCCACCGCGGAGTGGCCATACACAAACTGGTAGAATTCCTGAGTAAACAAAACGAAGAGTAATTTGGAACCTTTTGTCATTGGCGTTACAGGAGGGAGTGCGTCTGGCAAAACCATGTTCCTCAATGCGCTGCTATCCCGTTTTCAGGAAGAGGACATATGCCTTATTTCTCAGGACAACTATTATCACCCTATTGATCAGCAGCCGCTGGATGAAAACGGAGTGAGGAATTTTGATACTCCCGGATCCATCGATGCAAAATCATTTGCGGCAGACCTTGAAAAAATAAAGGCCGGGGAGAGCTTTCAACGTCAGCAATATACCTTCAATACACCCGGGGTAGTGTCAAAAATGCTCGATTTTCACCCAGCGCCGATCATAGTGGTAGAAGGGCTGTTTGTCATGTATTTTCATGAGATCAACCACCTGCTGGATCTCCGTCTGTTTATTGATGCAAAGACACACATCAAGCTGAAGAGGAGGATCCAGCGTGACAAGGAGGAAAGGGACTCCGACCTCGATGACGTGCTTTACCGCTTTGAAAAACATGTAATGCCAACGTTCGATCGCTACCTTTATCCATTAAAGGAAGATGCTGACCTCATTATTCCCAACAATACCAATTTTGATGTTGCGCTTGAAGTTCTGGCCGGCTTCATGCATGCAAGGTTGAGTAAGGTTAAAGGTGGCCAGGAGAAGTCCTAGGCCCTGACTTTAGGGCAATGGCCTTGTTTTGTTTCGAATAATGGCTAGATTTGTAGCCCCAATATGAAAAGGGTAAGAAATATACTCACCATTAAGGAAGGCGCCGGAATGATCATAGGTATGATTGTGGCTGTGGTGATATTGTTTACCCAGACTTTCTATTATAACTACCTTTCAGAGGTCCATGACGATCAAATAAAAACTGAGATCAACGATCAGCAGCAGGAAGATGTACCTGTGATGAAAATGGCACAGGATGCCGTTACATCTGCAGTACAGGTTATCCTTTTTCAGGCGCTTCACCTGATCTCAGAGATCGTGCTGGTGGATGGTGAAGAGGTAAAGGTGGAACCTTCCATTGATCTGGGATACATTTCATGGGTGAAGGTTCTCTTTAATGTAATTATTTCCCCCAACGCGCCCTAGAAAACGCCTGTAACTTTCTGTTATCTATGATCTCCCCCCTGGGAGGTCTCATTTCTATTTATTGAACCTAATCAACAAATTTTTTTTTAGATCATGCAAAATAAAGGAGCAATAGTTATTCTGACGGTAATTATTACTTTACTCTGTATTTATTACCTGTCATTCACATTTGTATCCCGATCCATTAATCAGGATGCTACAGACTTTGCTACAGATGAAAGCGGAGTAGTGGATCTGTCCAAAAAACAGGCTTATCTTGATTCCGTCTGGAATCTGCCTGTGTACAATTTGTTTGGTGTGGAATTCACCTACAAGGAAGTGAAAGATACCGAACTTAACCTTGGTCTTGACCTGCAGGGTGGTATGCACGTTACGTTGGAAGTCTCACCCGTAGACATTATCCGGGCACTGAGTGGTAACAGTGATGATCCCGCCTTTAACCAGGCCATTAGTGATGCCAGGCAACAACAGAAAAACAGCCAGTCCAGATTTGCCGATCTGTTCTACGCGTCATATCAGGCGTCATCATCCCGGCCTTTAGCAGATATTTTTGCTACTGCCGCTAACAGGGGCAGGATCAGCAGGGGTGATTCAAACGATGATGTTATGGCTATCATCAATCAGGAAATAGAGGATGCCGTTGACAGGTCCTTTATCATTCTGAGAACCCGTATTGACCAGTTCGGCACTTCACAGCCTAACATTCAGCGCCTGCCAGGTACCGGAAGGATCCAGATTGAGATCCCGGGTGCTGAGAACCCCGAGCGTGTCAGAAAATTATTGCAGGGCGTAGCCAAGCTGGAATTCTGGGAGGTGGCTGAGATATCGGAATACAACAATTCTCTGGTAGCGATCAATGACCTTCTGGTAAAGGAGCAGCAGGCACAAATGGCGCTAAACATTAGCGGAGAGGGTGGATCTTCTGAAGAAGGAGAAGCCACAGAAAGTCTGAGCGACCTGCTGAGCAGCGACAATGAAACCGATGCAGACACTACAGCCAGTGACCTGGAAGCGGCCCTGGACACTCAGGACAGCA
>LYSV01000231.1 GCA_001657315.1 Flammeovirgaceae bacterium BBD 1991-12
TCCCCTGGCTCTTCGATTTTAAACTTGACTTCCGGTTTAAATAAAAAACACTAAAATAAATCAACCCAATAAAATCCTTGATAGCTATCGGAACGCAGGTAGAGCGGAGCTACGACCTGTAATGATCCAGGGCCTTCCTTCGGCAGGTATACGTCCGCCCGGTTTATATCGCCGGGATAAAACTTTTCAGAAGGAACGTACATTCATCCATGCCGTTACCTCCTGGCTTGTTGCTGGTTTGAATGGTCCTTTTATGAATTACGACCGGGTAAGATTGTAAACCTCTTTAATCCAGAGATAGAAAATTATCAGTTCCGAGGTAGATAGAGCGGACGATCTGCCCAATAGATTAGGTCTTAGGACCGCTGCGCTAAACCTAAGATCAGGGTGGGATTACGTATTCAATCCCTCATATTTTTTTGACATCATTCGATAATATCCTACGAAAAGAGAATAATGGGTTATTCAGTCAAATTGTTGTTAACCACGCTTCGAGCTTTTTCCGTAAACCCTACAAAAACTGTATAATAATCAGAAAGCGATTCGAATATATCAACTCCTTGATTTCGTATGTGACCAATCAAAGTTGATGCTACTCCTAACACTTCACCATTACTATTGATCAGTACGCCTCCGGAGCTGCCAGCATATGCAAGTGTGTTGGTAATAATTGATCTACCCTGAACCTCTATCACTTTACCAGTTGAAACCAAAGGGTATGTAGTAGCTAGCTGTTCTTGTTCAACAATTGTAAGCCACGAAAAACCAGGATTGGAAACAAGAAATACCTGTTCGCCAATGGCGGGGTTCTTACTTGCTATCTGAAGATAAATTTCAGAAACCGGCGCCTTAACAATTGCAAAATCAAATGATTCATTCAAAGGAACTTGATCCACGCAAACCGCCATTGACGTGTTACTATTTTTACATATTTCTGTTTGAGGGTGCCCTCCGATAAATAGCATCGAACCAACTCCAGGGCAACTAATTATATCTGGATTGGCAAATTGATCTTCCTTGAAAAAACAGCCACTGATATTTCCTAACTGAATATTGGCTTCCAGTACATGAATAGCTGTTAGCTGCCAATTAGGTGCTATGTATGTTTCATTCCTCTGAAAAGCACTACCAACAATTTCTCTATCAAATGGAAAATTACCTTCAGAAAGTGGTATGAAGATTTTTTTAATACAATCTAAATCTGGTTCTTCAGGGCTACATTCAGAGAATTCTTCCCAAGATTTATAATTTGTAGCCTCCGTTAAGTCAATAGGAGTATCCTCTTTGCAGTTTGATATGAAGAATAGAGCTAATGTATAAATAAGTAATAATCTAATCTTTTTCATAAAAACATTTTGAGTTTTAATTAATGCTGGATAATTAAGTGCAACGTTCAGATAAGCTCAGTGAGCATATCCTATCAAGTCTATTTAAAAGTTTCTGTTTTGTACTGAAATTTGCTCATAGTTCAGCTTGCTCATTGAGCTTATCATTTGTTAGCTTCCTTTCACTTTGAAATAATTATTCGTTTAATCTCAGAATCATTTTCCGACTTAACTTTTAAGAAATATAAACCGCTTGGTAGATTTCCCACAGTAGTTGATAGAGGCGAGTTAGCTTCAATAAAAGTGTCAAGCACTATCTTTCCAAATGAATCATACAAAACAATTTTAGCATCTTTTGAGCTATGCAGAGTCAAAACTTCATTTGTAGGGTTAGGATATGCGTTGAAAATGAATTCACCTTCACTTGAACTGTCTAACTCAGTATCCCGAATAGTCCTGCTACTTTGGCTATTAGCAATTCTGGCAGAAGAATTATTAGTAAAACATTTTGAGAATCCTGAAGAAATATGTGCTCTAAAAACTGCTCCTTCTTCAATATGTAAATTTCGAATTGTAATGCTTTGACTGGCTTCCATAGTTACATCTGCTGTAGAGGCTACTACCACGCCCCATGAATCAGAGCCAAAATTGATTACATCAGCTTGGTATGATATGGTTCCATAAATAGTGTTGTTCGGAGGTGATGGAGGAAAAATATTCAGTGTTTGTATGTCGAAAATACCGTCAATACTTTCTAAAGCATCCAGACGACCATGAGCAACTAACCCATTCAAAGAGCTAACGTTTTCAGATCCCTCTAGTACAAAGTCTCGCATAAGTAGTGCAACCATTGCAGGATCATCACGATAGGCCTCTATCAAATCTCCACAAGCAGCTGCATACATTAAAGCTACAACACCGGCTACCTGAGGAGTGGCCATAGAAGTACCGCTCCGATTCCCATAATTATCATTTGGTAAGGTGGAAAATATATTTGCGCCAGGGGCTCCTAAATCAATGGCATTCTCACCAAACCCGGCGCTAGTTACCTTGTTGTCATTTTCATTTGTATTTGTTACAGCTATTAAAAAATTAGACGTACAAGCAGTTGGAACATCTCCAACTTGATCTATATTCCAATTTTGATTTGCCGTTGCAGCGCAATTCAATATTCCTTCACTTCCTAATTCGTCATATAATGCACACCAAATTGGAAAATCATCGGGATCACCCTGATCTACACCGAAAGAAGAATTAGTTACTACAACAAAAGCACCTTCTTGTCCATTAGTTTCGTTGTATCTGGCACGCATTTCCAATACATAAGAATAGGCTTCAACCACAGTTGCTTCATTACCGGAACTGCCAGCTATTGGCATGACCCTTGTATTCCAGTTAACCCCACTTATACCTTCACTATTGTTTCCGAGGGCTGCTGCTATTCCTGCAACATGAGTTCCATGATTGTTTGATGGAATGTTTCCAGTTTGGTTATAAGCATTCCAGCCCTCAAAATCATCTACATAACCGTTATTATCATCGTCTACTCCATTATTTGGAATCTCATTGTCATTCTGCCAAAAATTCAGATCTTCGTGATCCAAATCAAAACCATTATCTATTATTGCAATAATGATCTCATCTCCCAAGGCAGATGTCCCTCCTGTAGAATAATTATCCCAGGCATCAGGCAAATTAATAACATCAGGTGCCCATTGTTGATTATAGTCATCATCATTAGGGGTGATAGCTCTTGAAGTTACAAAGTGATTATTTTGAAGGTGTTTCACTTCATTACTTGCTTGCAATGAAGCCATGCTTTGACTTCTTGCATTATTGGTCTCCGAATATTCAAAAAGCCATATGTTCAGACGTGGTGAAAGTACCCTCCTAGGTTCTATTTGTTGTGAATAATTTGATGAAAACAGGTATGGGTCGACACCTTCCTCCAACCAAATGATAAGTTCATTCTCAACATAATTATTTATAGACTGAGAGAAAGCATATTGAAAACTAAAATATGCTATGGCCACTAGTAAAACGTTTTTCATTGTTCAGTTTTTTTTATGAGACTAATAATGTCTAACTCTCTTTCATTTTTAAAGTATAATGTGTCATTTTCTATCGAAAAGTGGGAAACAAGCAAGATATTCTCACTAAAAGCAATTCCCCATTCATCCTCCGCGGCTCGTGTTCCTCCATAGTTGGCGAAGGTGACCTTATTTTCTTCTTTAAGTTCATATTCAAACCAAATAGTGTTTTGAAAAGTATTGCCTGAAACATTGCCTGAAATAGCGTTTGGAATTGTAATTTCGACAGCGATATATGATGCATTTGTTGCGGGTGAACTTAGTCTCTTCATTTCGCTATTTATTCTTATATCAATCACTTGCCATGTCCCATCAATACTTTGTGTGGCTAGTATTGGTTCATCTTCACAAGAAGAAATAAAAATTTGAAGAAAAAATAGTAAATAATAAATTTTCATTTTTTGGAGTTTATCAGGTTCAACCTCATGGAAGCTAACATTCAACTAAAATGAGTATGCGCCCCGTTTGCTAAAAGCACAGAAGGTTCCTATTCGCATTATCATATCAAGGGGCTCAGTTCGCATATTCATGGAAGTGTTTGTTATGATCTTTTATTTGTTTTTCAGGGTTTTCAGCTCTTCTTCAAGTTGTTCAATTCTAGCTTGTTGAGCTTGGTTTTGCTTGTTCTGTTCAATTAGATAAAGAGTTAGTTCCTCTATCTTCTGAAGTAGTTTAGCATCCATTTCTCCTAGGTTTATTCCGTTCTCAGTTACTTCAGCTTCACTTGGAATTTCAGGGAGATGACCTTTTTCGTTTATGTGTTCTTCCACTTCGTCAAGCGTTCGGAGTTCGTAATCATTCTGAAACACAAAGTCTGACCAACCTGTAGCTTCTACTTTGATTTCTCTTGCACCGACTGAACCTTCGACTCGAAGTTTGTGATTGCCAGAGAAATCGGTTGTTCCAATTCCAATCTTACCTGATCCGTCTTGAATTGTTAAATAGGTTCCGGATTCAGGATTCCAAGAATTTCCAATTGTTAAGTTATTGCTAGTAGTACTTAAACCAATACTCATTCCATTTCCGGCATGTTTTAAGTTTATTGAAGCACTCCCAACTGTTGTTCCATCTCCCTGAATTGTTAGTTTGGAATTTGGAGTAGTTGTTCCTAGTCCAATGTTGCCAGTATTTTCAGAAGTATAGAGAAGAACTCGACCATTTTTTTGATCCCAGATCCCAGTGTATCCAGTACCAGTTCCATTCGTCCAGATGTAACTATCAGATCCAGACATTTTGAGATCTCCAGTTACGTTAATATTACCATCGACACTTAACTTTTCAGGAATCGATGTGGTACCTATACCGACATGTCCATTGTTTAAAATTGTCATTCTCCTTGTCCTTCCCTGTCCATTGAACATTGTGTAAAAGGTCAGAGCACCATCTTCACTGCCAGAAGTGTTATCTATTATGTAAGCGCCAATTCCCCCATACTCTTTGAAACTATTAGAAGAGTTATGTAATCGAAAGTGAAGGTTAGATCCTCCACCAACAGTCTTATGGGCCATATCAAGGTGCAGCAAGCCATAACTTACACTGTTTCCAGAGTAGCCAATTTTTTGAAAGTTAAAGGGAACTGGTGATGAAGTTCCTGTATGTTTAAATAATGTTGTTTCAGGGGAATTTCCCATGTCAATTGTAGTCCATTGAGCTTTCAATGAAGTACATGCCATTATTAAGAGGGTGGTGAATAAAAGATTTTTCATGTCTTCTGGAATTTATTTTTTCGAGTTCCGAAATTGATCATAACGTCTTGATAAAATGAGTGAGCCCACACTCTCCAAAAGCTCATAAGTTTCGGTTTGACTTTAACTTTTCTGCGAAGAAAGTAGGCGCAATTCATTTTTATCTAATGTTATGGGCTTTTTGTATTTAAAACTGACAATAACTTTTTCCTTTTGGCTGTGACCAAAACAATGCTCTTTTCATCACTTCT
>LYSV01000232.1 GCA_001657315.1 Flammeovirgaceae bacterium BBD 1991-12
TTAAGAATAACACGAGCCGTATGAAGCGAGAGTTTCACGTACGGTTCTGTGAGAGGCTTGAGGGTGAAACTCCCTCTTGCCTACTCAGCGTCTTTCAGTCTTAGTGGCTAAAAAGCAGGTTTGCAAAGTGCTGTCCTACACCTCCCTGTATCGAAAGCAATCCACCGTATGATCATTCACCAGCCCACAGGCCTGCATGTGAGCGTAAATGACCGTGCTGCCAACAAACTTAAACCCACGCTTTTTCAGGTCCTTGCTCAGTGCATCGGATTCTTTGGTGGTGGCAGGGCACTCCGTATGATCCTTCCATTGATTCACAATGGGCTTACCTTCTACAAAGCGCCAGATGTAATGATCAAAGCCGTCAAATTCCTCCTGTACTTCCAGAAATCGCTGAGCATTATTGACGGTAGCCCTGATCTTGAGCTGGTTTTTGATGATGCCATCGAACTGTAGCAACTCCTGTATTTTCTGTTCATCGTACCGGGCTACCTTTTCGGCATCAAAATTGGCGAAAGCCTGTTGATAACCCTCTCTTTTTCGCAACACGGTGGCCCAGCTTAACCCTGCCTGGGCGCCTTCAAGAATCAGGAACTCAAAATGAGTACGATCGTCATGTACGGGTACTCCCCATTCTTCATCATGATATTTTATATAGGCATCAAATTGGCCCTCGGCCCAACCACAGCGCTTTTTCATAAACAAATTGGATTAGAGTTGCTAAATTTATGAAATTGATCTCCCAATTAACCTATCAAAACATGAAAGTCTTAACTGTAGTTTGTGTGATTCTGTTTTCCTCTTCCGTCACCTTCGCTCAGTCCCCTGAAGAAAAGCTAAAGGAGCTGGGCATTGAGCTTTTCATCCCACCCAAACCCATCGCCAACTATGTCAAGGCGGTCCGTACCGGCAATCTGGTATTTCTGGCAGGACACGGCCCCGGAAAGGCCGACGGCACCAACATCAAAGGCCGGCTAGGTGACGACCTGACCATAGAGCAGGGCTATGAGGCTGCAAGAGTCTCGGCTATTGCTATGCTTTCCTCACTAAAAGCAGAAATCGGTGATCTGAATAAGGTATCACGCATTGTAAAAGTCACAGGGATGGTAAACAGTACCGCCAACTTCTATGATCAGCCCAAAGTGATCAACGGATGCTCCGACCTGCTGGTAGAGGTTTTTGGGGAGAAGGGTAAACATGCGCGGGCTGCCGTGGGAATGGCTTCTTTACCCTCCAATATTGCAGTGGAGATCGAAATGATCGTAGAGGTGAGGGATTGATTTACAGCACTGCTATTCTGACAAAACGATCATTCAAATCCATGTTCTCCATGAAATCATCTCCGTTCATTTTAACCGTATTTGCCACATTGCTGTTCATCCCCATCCAGGCCCAGGAGAAGGAAATGTGCATCACACTGGATGACCTGCCGGTCGTCAGTTATGGGACCAATGAGCCCGATTTTCTCAGAGAAGTGACCAAAAAGCTTATTCATACGTTTGATGAATTCGATATACCAGCTATTGGATATGTCAATGAGCGGAAATTGTATAAAAAAGGCAGGTTGGATTCCGCCAGCATTCAGCTACTGGAGCTATGGCTTGAAAACGGCTATGAGCTGGGCAATCACACCTACTCCCATAAAAACTATCACAAGACCTCCTTTGAAGAATATACAGAGGATATTATCAAAGGTGAAGTTATTTGCAGGCAACTGGCTGAAAAGCACAATGCTGAATTCCGGTTTTTCAGACACCCCTATTTGCGCATAGGCAGAACAAAATCACGCCATGACTCGCTGACGAATTTTTTGATGCAACATGGATATACCGAGGCGCCGGTCACTATTGACAATGAAGATTACCTGTTTGCCAAGGCGTACCATCTGGCATATACCCAAGGTGATTCCGCAACTATGAAAAAGATAGGGCAGTCCTATCTCCGCTACATGGAAGAAAAGCTACTGTACTACGAAAGCATGTCGGAAAAGCTCTGGGGCAGGAACATCCGGCAGACGCTGCTCCTTCATGCCAACCTGCTCAATGCGGACTACCTTGATGACCTGGCAGAGATCTACCGCTCCCATGGCTATACTTTTATTTCGCAAGCCAAAGTACTGAAAGATCCGGCCTATGATGAACCTGTTTCAAAATACGGGGACTGGGGCATCTCATGGCTGGACCGGTGGGCACTGAGTCAGGGGAAGAAGGGTGAGTTTTTCCGGGGGGATCCGGCTACGCCTGCTTTTGTAAAGGAGTTGGCGAAATGACTTTCGGGTAAGTGCATCTTAATTTTCTGCAACACGAACAGTCGTGGCACCACTGCTACTCAGAGAAAGAACGACAGACTGTTACATCGTAGGTCCAATCCCACAAAAGGATCAGCCCACCGGACTCCGTGAGAAGTGGTGCCACGACTCCGAACCTGGTCAGAATGGGTCTATGAGTAATTTGAATGTGTAAGACCAAATTTTATATGTAGTTATCCTGCAACATGGGTTCGGTATAACGGAATAAAAAAACCGTCATTTATCTTATTGCAATAACGATGACAAGAGGAAGAAGCAATCCCCCGGCTGGAGAACACGAATAAAGTACATATCACATGCCACGTGAAGGGAATTGCTTGATTATCAATGCTTTACTAGTTCACAAATCTCTACATGTCAACTCACCCTCGCTCAAACTCCGTTTGAACATTTCCCTCTCTAAGCTTAGAGAGGGGATATTCCACCTATGGTGGAATGGGGGTGAGTTGACATACGTCATTCCAACCTCCAACATTTTTCACCAAATGTTCTCCTCGCAATGAACTGTGATCTGTTCTGATGATTAAATGAAGAATTCAGGTTGACAATACCAAGGTTCCACTCCTTTTATTCCTTAATTTTACTCAATGGCCGACGTTCACGAACCCGCCGTACGCTCGTACAATATGAGCCGCATCCGGGGTAAGGATACCAAACCGGAAATGCGTGTCCGGAAGTGCCGAGGGATTTCGGTTCAGGCTTCATCAGAAAGACCTGCCGGGAAAGCCCGATATTGTTTTAAAGAAGTACAAAACCGTAGTGATGATCAACGGGTGCTTCTGGCATGGCCATGAAGGCTGCCGGTACTTTGTTATCCCCAAAACCCGTACGGAATGGTGGACGGAAAAGATCGGCAAGACCCAGGCGAATGACAGGAAGCACCTCGAAGAGCTTGTCCGCCTTGGCTGGAAGGTACTCGTGGTATGGGAATGTGAGCTGAAAGGTGATCAGCTGTTACCGACTTTGGAAAAGCTGGTGGAGGATATTGAAAGGAGATAAGTCTGCTATTGAATATTCTGACCTGTCAGTTCGATCTGTTCTTTCTTGAATAAACCGCAGAGACGCTCAAGACGCAAAGCAACACGAAAAGAGTTGACATTAAACAGATGTCCCTCTTAGCGTCTCATGCGTCTCCGCGGTTAAAAATATATCTTATATCTCATAGTTTGCTGGGCATCCCATCAGCCGTTTGTATTCTTCAGGGGTGAGATGTCGCTTTTCGAAAGCAGAAAAACAAAAGATGCTGGATGAGATCCTTTTTATTCCTGAATAATTACGTTATCATTGTCAATATGTCAAAATCATTCCCAGCGATGTCTCCATTTGAAGCTCTTTTGGAAAAATCCGGCTTGACTCCTCAGGAAGCTTCGGAAAAACTTGAAGTGAGTTTAAGAACAATTTACAGGTGGATCAACGGGGATTGTAAGCCTCAACCAATGGCTCTCAAACAAATGAAGGATCTTGCTGATATGATCAACAGTCAGTCCGAAAATCGTAAGGCCCTCTTTAATTATATTGATCTTTTTGCAGGTATTGGGGGTTTTAGGAAGGCATTTGATGGTATTCAGGGAAATTGTGTGTTTACCAGTGAGTGGGATAAATACTCCAGGCTTACCTACCAGGCCAATTACTGTAATCATGATGTAGCAGGGGACATCAGGGAGTATACGAAGGATGCGGAAACGCTTGCTTCCATACCTGAGCATGATGTACTCGTAGCAGGGTTTCCCTGTCAGCCCTTTTCGATTGCAGGTGTCTCCAAAAAGAATTCCCTGGGCAAGGCTCACGGATTTAAGTGTGATACACAAGGTACTCTTTTCTTCGACCTTGCTCAAATTATTGAATACCACAAGCCTAAGGCATTTCTTTTGGAGAATGTAAAGAATCTTACGAGTCACGATGGTGGTAATACTTTCAAGGTCATCAAAAGAACTCTTGAGGAAGAATTAGGTTACACGATTCAGTGCAAAGTAGTCGATGCCAGAAATTGGGTGCCTCAACACAGAGAGCGGATCTTTATTGTGGGATTCAGGAGAGACCTTGGATTTAGATTTGATGATTTCGAAATTCCTGATACTAATCCTGTTCTTGGCTCAATTTTACACAATTCGAATGAAGAAGATGAACCTCCGTTTTTTGTAAATGGGCAGGTCGCTGATAAATACACCCTCACTCCAAAACTCTGGGATTACCTGGTGAGCTACAGGGAAAAGCACAGAGCCAAAGGAAATGGATTTGGTTTTAGCATGTTCAGCCCTGAGAATGTAGCCAGAACATTATCAGCAAGATATTACAAAGATGGGTCTGAAATTCTTATAGAGCAGGAAGGTAACAGACCGAGAAGATTAACACCGCGTGAATGTTCAAGACTTATGGGTTTTGACCTTCCCGGGGAATCCAGTTTCAATATACCTGTATCAGATACACAGGCTTACCGTCAGTTTGGAAATGCCGTTGTAGTGCCAGTCGCCCGTGCCATAGCAGAGATGATGCTGCCATATATAAAAAAAGCTGTAAATACACCAGATAATCAGCTATCCTTTGCACTGGAAGAAACGGGTGATCAGGTTGCTATGAACGGATGATATCGTTTCTTCTCAGAAGCGAATCCAGATGATGGCTGGGATAAAAATTAAATAATTTGAATCACGGTTTTCTTTCACAATATTTTTTGGCTGTTGCAGCTAAAAAGCTAAGTGCAGTAGAAACTGATCCTTCACGATCTCATCAACATGAATTCAATGGATCGCGAGAACTTAAAAGTGTTCTCGGAATCGGAACGGGTGAAAAAATATCTTTTCCGACACGGTTTATCTGGTTTGGTGGAGAAAACGAAGGAATAGTATCGGATGGCAATGTTACATGGTATGATGCTCGCTTGGCGCACCTCACAAGATCGGAATACCGGCTTTATTTTCCCACGAATGAAGTAATGGAATTAGCTCAGGAGGGTGATTCAATGTTCATAGCCAAAAGAACAGACGACACTCTTATGATCATAATTACAGGATCTGGCACTACTCTTGAAAACCAGCTGCACTGGCTATTTGGAGTTCCGAAACAAACTGGCTTTGATTTCAGTCTCCAGGAATTTGAGAAAGATGACATAGAAGTGGATTATACCGCCCGGTTCATTCTTGATGAGCTGGGCATTGATGTTGAAGAACCCGATACAGAATTACTAGACAGCCTTCTGGAAGTTTTTGAAGGAGCTTTCCCCTCAACAAAGGAATTTTCACTATTCGCTAGAAAAGAATTGCCAGTCACTGTGGACGCGGTTGAGGAACCTGATAAGACTCTTATGGAATGGATAAACTTCGAGGAATCTCTTTTCAGAAGACTTGAAAGACATATAGTAGCTAAAAGGCTTGAAAAAGGGTTTGCGGGAGATGATGGTGCAGATGTTGATGGATTTATTTCTTTTAGTTTGTCTGTGCAGAACAGAAGAAAATCAAGAGCCGGGTTTTCACTTGAACATCATCTCGAAGCCATATTTCAGGCAAATAAAGTCCGGTACGAACGCGGCGCTAAAACCGAAAACAACGCTTCACCCGATTTTCTGTTTCCGGGCTCTGAAGAATATCATGACCTTTCTTTTCCCGATCCCAAGCTTTCAATGCTTGGAGTCAAAACCAGTTGCAAGGACAGGTGGAGGCAGGTACTATCAGAAGCGCAGCGCATAACAAATAAACATCTTCTTACACTAGAGCCCGGTATAAGCGCCAACCAAACCAATGAAATGAGATCAAACAATCTCCAGCTGGTGCTGCCGGCACCTATTCACGAGACCTATTCTTCTGACCAACAAGCCTGGCTTATGAATCTCAGGGATTTCATCGGATTTGTTTCTGCGAAACAGTGAGGTAATTACACTCAAGGGATGTTGCCGAGTGTCTTTAAGCAGTCGCTTTTATTTTCAAATTCCCACCAACAGCCCGCAGAACTTTTAAGATAGTTTCAAACTGTGGTTTTGCGTTCTCAGAAAGGGCTTTGTACAAGCTGGGCCGGCTCATGCCCGTTTTTTCAGCTATTTTTGACATGCCAATGGCTTTTGCAATATGCCCAAGCGCTGCAATAATATCTCTTGAGTCACCCTCTTCCAGAACTGTATTCAGGTATTCCTGTATCATCTCGTCATCATCGAGATAGTCTGCTATATCAAATCGTGTTACTTTCATACTACTTATTGTTTTTTTAGATACTCTACCCAAAGTCGTTTTGCTGTTTCTATGTCCTTGACTTGTGTTGATTTATCACCACCAATTAACAGGAGAACGAGTTGCTCACCATGTTCTTTCAAATAAACCCTGTAGCCTTTTGCATAGTGGATTCTCAATTCAGAAACTCCCTGACCTACAGGCTGACAATCACCGAAATTTCCATGTTCCTCTATTCGTTGAATTCGAATCAGGATTTTTGCTTTGGCTTTTCTGTCTCTCAACTTCCTGAACCATTTATCAAATTCAGAAGTCTTTTCAATTAAATACATACGCAAATGTATTCACCTGGATACAGTTTGACAAGAAAAATTTTGTGTGTCGGCTCTGTTCATAGTAACAGCCAACTGTTTCATAATTTCAGCAATGATTGAACGTAACCAAAAATTGAGTTTTGCGAACGGGCAAATAATAACATTTTGTTTATGACTCCGGAAAACAAAAACATGAGCTGTAGCCATTCCAGATCTATTGTGCACACTCTTTTGCGTTCCTTGTTTCTTCCCTGTGAACAAAATCGTTAATTTCCCATCATGAAAGTTCGCCTGAATAAAGACCAGAAAGTAAAGTCCTCAACTCCCGGGATATTTATAAGATCATGCAACTGGTGCTGCTGCGTGAAAGCAAGATCCGCCGTAACCAGGAGCATTTCTGGGTGGTGGGGCCGGACAATGCACACAAGATCCTGTTCATCGAGCTGGTGAGCCTGGGGGCGGTGAACAGGGTACAGATCGCCCCGCCGGAAGTGTTCCGTATGGCCATTTACAAGCTGGCTATGAGGATGATCCTGGTGCACAACCACCCCAGCGGCGAGCTCAAGCCCTCCAGGGCTGACCTCGACTTCACGGATCGCATGATCAAGTCCGGCCGGATCATCAATATCGAAGTGCTTGATCACCTGGTCATTTTGGAAGAAGGCTTTACAAGCTTTGCGGATGAGGGGCCGATGGATGAGCTTCGCGACAGCGGGATGTATGAATTGGTTGACAGGGAAAAGGCTCTTTTGTTAGAACAGCTTAAAGTAGATAAGGCAAGACTGGAAGAGAAACAAGCCCTTGCCAAAAAGCTCAAAAAGGAAGGTATGGACGAGGATTTTATTAAGAAGATGACGGGGCTGAGGAAGTGGGACATCAGTCCACTGGACTCTCTGTGAGGAAGCTGTGATGTTTGACGGGGAAGGCTCTTTGAGTCCCGGGGAAAGCAATTCAAACTCCGGAGAAGCACATTAAATTGCCGGGGACGGGCCATAGACTCTGAAGAACGGATCATGACCACCCGGGGAAAGGGTATCAGTTCCCGAGGGCAAAATATTATTTTGAGGGAAGCCATTTAATTTGTCGGGGACGAAATTTTATTTTGCAGGAACAGCTATAAACATCTGCGGAAGGCAAGGAGCCTCTCCATGAAAGTATAAAACTGTCCCCGGAGCAGGTGTATCAGCCCGAGAAAAGAATATTATTTTTCTGGAAAGAATAATTTTATCTCAGGGCGGAATAATATTTTGTGAAACTGGCCAAAAACCTCTCCGAATTATATTTCAAATACCCCCGGAAAGGCTTATAAAGCCCGCGGACGCTGCGTAGCACTACCCGGAAAGGTAATACAGCCTCCCGGAAGGGGCAAGACAGTGCAAGGAAGCGGTGAGTGAAAACCCGGTCGGAATTTTATTCGG
>LYSV01000007.1 GCA_001657315.1 Flammeovirgaceae bacterium BBD 1991-12
TCCGCCGTTGGGTTATCTATATCACCCGTAACGGGATTGAACTGATCACCAAAGGTAAGATCAGCAAAATTCACATCGCGGTTAAAAAACCCGGCCTGCAGCCCCGGACGGAAGGTCAGCCACTCATTGATGTAAAGCTGATAGGCATATTGCAGCGCTACACTGGTAGATCTCAGCCCTTGCTGACCTTCACGGTCACGCATGAGCAGCAACCCCACACCGGAGTTCTTATCTTCAAAAAAGTAGTCAAAATAAGCCGACAGGGTAACAAAATTTGCGTCAATGGACGGCCATTGGTTTCTGTAGTTTATACCTGCCCTGGCCTGCTGCGTAGAGCCGGCAAAGGCAGGGTTCAGGTAAAGGGGAGCTGCATAAAACTGGGAGAATTGCGGATCCTGAGCAGTTACTGTAAGTGGCAGCGCCAGCACTAGTATCAGAGGTAAAAGGAACGCTTTTCTCATGCAGTAGGTGTAAATTGAATAAGGCAAGGTATAAATTAAAATGTTATAAATAACAGAACCAAAAATATGGAAAGTTACTTTTTACCATAACGGCATTTTGTCTTTTATTGTATAAATTAGTGATTGTCACCCACAAAAATTTTCACACTGATACAATCAGGACCGATTTTTGCAGTTATTTATTTTGAACAAAGTATAGAACAAAAATGTCCCACCTTAGGCTTCTCAGGGTTTGTCTGGTATTCTTTTTTTCAGTTGGTGGCTTGTTGGATCTTGCAGCACAGAGCTACTCGGGTATTAACTGGTACTTTGGTAATAACGACAACAGCCTGCGCTTTGCAAGGCCAAACCTAACCCCTGAAAACATAACACTACCCAATGATTTGGGAGTAGGAGGCGGAGCAGTAGCCACAGACCCTGTAAGTGGCGAACTGTGGTTTTATACGGACGGCATAAATGTATATGACAGAACGGATGCCCTGCTCACCAATCTGATCAACGGCAGCTCTACACGTAATCAATCAGTGGCAATATGTGAAAACCCTGGTAATCAGGATGAATTTTATTTGTTCACAATTGATAATACAGGTACACTGCGCCGATCAGTATTTGATAAAAATGAATTCAGGCCAGGGTCACAATTTCCTGAGCCTCCGGGGGGGAATTTCACCTCTATCAATAACCTTATACCTACTGTCACTGGTCCCTTATCCGAGGGTATGATCATTTTGCCCAATGCTACATTAGATGGTTTTTGGTTGATCACTCAAACCCAGGGGGGTGATATTAACGTAACACAATTGGACGGAACTGCTACATTCAATACCACTATATTTCCCACCGCTCTGACCAATGTTAACAACTTCTCCTTTAACGCCACCACGGGAAGGTTGGCGCTGACCTCATCCCTGGCTGGGGAAGGTGTTGAGATCCTTGACTTTGATCCCGCCACAGGTGTGATCTCAGCTTCTGGTATCGATCTTTCAGCGTTGGTATTTAATGGCGTTTATGATACTGAGTGGAACAACAGCGGTCAATACCTCTATGTTTCCGGCAACTTTGGTCAGCCTCAGGACAGCCTGACCAGAATTGATATTGTTAATGTGCCGCCGGTCAGCGAAACGATACAAACATTTGATGTAGTCAATAGTTTTGGCATTCAAATAGCGCCAGACAGTGCCATATATCACCTTTTTGAAGACAGTAACGGACTCTTTCGGGTAGGTCGGATCAATGGTCCGGATAGCCCTGATATAGGACAGGTATTGTATGATCCCAGGCCTTTCGTAGATATCGATCCACAAAATCAATCTATCAATGATATTGACTTTGCTGCCAGACAGTTTCCGGCATTTCTTCCTTTGATTGAACCGACCTTTACAGTTGATTTCTCATGGTTTGGAAGTTGCCAGAACGAAGAAACTTTCTTTTTCCCTGAGATAAGTGAAGTGGCCGATAGTGTTGTTTGGGATTTTGGTGATGGAAGTAACAGTGGCGCCCTGTCACCGGTTTACACGTATAGCGACGCTCAGAATTACACGGTAATACTGACAGCATTTGTCAATGGTGTAGCCCGCCAGGCTTCCGAGGCCGTGATCATCAACCCTTTTGATCTAACTATAGATGTAGTAGATGATACAACGTTTTGCCGGGAATTTTTCCCTCCTCCCTATGGATCTACCGGAACTGCCAGTGTTGAGGCCACTATTAATGGGACCGCCAGTTCAGTTACCTGGTTCAACGGGCTGATAACTCAGTCCGGCCCTACACTTGCCCCGGATTCAGCTGGAATCTATTGGGTAGTAGCCACCGACGGCTCAGGGTGTAGCACCTCCGAGGCCGTAACGGTAAACACATATGGTGAAGATGAGCAGCGTGGTTTTGTATGGTACTTTGGCGACAATGCAGGTATTGACTTTAATCCGATTTCAAATAATCAACCGGTTACCAACGTGCCCTTCGGAGACCCGAACATTTTCAATGGAGGCAATCAGATGAATGCCCCGGAAGGTTGTGCAATTTATTGCGATCCCAATGGTCAGCCTCTTTTTTATTCTGACGGCAATGATGTGTATGACAGAAAAGGGAATCTACTCACTCCGACAGATAAACTGGGCGGAAGTAACGGATCCAGTCAGTCTGTGCTGATTGTGCCGGCTGAAGACCAGAATCCCACCTTATACTATATATTCACCACACAGGAAATCTACAATACCAGCAATGAGTATAACCTGAGATATGCCATCTTTGACCTCAAAGGGAATAACGGCCTGGGTGAGCTGATCAGGAATGAAGATAATGAAATAAGCACGTTACTCTGTACAGGCATCACCGAGCGAATCACGGGCTCGGAAAATTGGGTTATTGTACATGAACTGGGTAACAACAACTTCAAAGCCTTCCCGGTTGGGGCCAATGGCGTTGGCAATGCCGTAATCTCCAATGTAGGCCGTGTTCATGATACCAACCGCGAATCACAGGGCTATATGATCCTCGGTGAAAATGACCGGCTTGCAGTTGCCTACTCAGAAAATGACAATCAAAATTATGTGGAGCTTTTTGACTTCGATGCCGCCACGGGAGCCATTACTGAGTTTATTGAGCTCGACTTCAATGATCCTGACAGAGTAGGAGGACCACCACCTGTCAGTGGACAGGTCTATGGTTTGGAAATTAGCGGTTCCAACATCTTTGCCACCATAAAGGGCAATGCGGGCAGCCAGATCTACTTGTGGCATCTGGACTCGGCCAGTGGTAGTGCGGCTGACCCCACTTACATACGCGATTCTGTAGAAGTGGTAGACATCTCCAACCTGCCGGCCGGAGTGCAACTGGGGGCAATTGAAACCGGTGCTGATGGCGTGCTTTACATTGCCATGGACAACTTAACAGGCCCGGGGGAACAGCAGGTTGCTACCATAACCAATCCCGGCACACGATATGGCGACCCGGTGCCCCAGGCAGGAACCTTTGGACTGGCGCCGGGAACAAATAGTAAACTGGGGCTCCCCAATTTTATACAGGATCCTTTTGGCAATGATCAGACTCCCTCTATAACCCCTACCAATGGATGCTCGGGGGATGATTTCACCTTCACGCTTCAAAATGCTCTCGATGAGAGTCTCGAGTTATATCAGTTGAATATTTACGACCCAAATAACATACTGGTACAGTCCCAAACATTGTCACAGGATAACCCTTCAGTGACATACACATTAAGCGATCCGGGGGAATACACCATGGAATTGACCGTCGTTCCACAATGCTCCGGTTTTAGTCCTGAAACCACTCCACAAACCTTTGTGGTCAATCCCTTACCGGAGGTACAGGAGCCTATTCAAACTATCAACATACCCTCCTGCGGAATAAATGATGGTTCCGCAGAGGTGGTCTTCCTGACAAGCGGCCAGTTGTCATATACCGTAACCGGTCCTGTATCGTATCCTTCTGCCATAATATTTAGCAATGGAAACACCAGTGTAAACATTCCTGGATTATCAGCGGGTTCATATACAATAGATGTTACAAATGACGCTACCGGATGCTCACAGTCTTTTCCGTTCTCGCTTAGTAACCCGGTAACCTATACAGTAACGGCTGTAGAATCAAAGCCTGCTGAATGTGACAATACAGGGGGAGAGATCACCTATGCTGTAAGTGGAGCCGGGGCACCGGCAAACTATACATGGGAACTGAGAAGACAAAATGACAATGCTCTCGTTGCAGATGGTGATCAGAATGACCTCAGTTTTGTTATTTCGCCGGTAGATGCTGGTGATTATAACTTTGTATTTGAGGATAACAGCAATTGTGTAACCATAACAGCCGTGAATGTTTCCAGACCGCCTGCTATTCAACTATCTGTTAACCCTGGACCTTTGCCAGCCTGTGATAACGAGGTGATTCAGGTGGATATAAGTTCAACCAGTGTAGAGTTGGTCAGGGTGACCACCCTGGACGGCAGAGTCGCAACAAACGTTACAGTAGCCGGAGCCAATGAATTCCTTGAAGTTACAAATCCTGGTGTTACAAGTGAATCTATAACGTACGCCGTTACAGCTGTGGGTGATGGTATAACCACATGTGATACTACAGCATTTGTAACCATATCGTTTGGTGAGTCTTCCCCGAACCCATTCGATTCCAGATATGCATTATGTCCATTTGAACAGGACCCTGAACGAAGATTTGTTATGCTCGAAAGCCCTCCAGGTGGATTCAGTTCGGTGGTCTGGTTTGATCGGGATGGAAATGAGATTACCAATAATACGCCCGGCTATCGTTTTTCTGCGGCAGGAGATAGCCTTATTATTGAAAACATTGGTCAGATAAGCGCTGAGTTGACAAATCCATTCGGCTGTATAACAGAAGCTGACATTAATATCGTCCAGGACTGCCAGGGCCGTGTGAACGCTCCCACAGCATTTTATCCGAGCAGTCAGATCTCCAACAATCAGCAATTTGTCGTTTTCCCATTCCTCGTACTTCCTGATGATTTTGAGATCTTTATCTTCAACCGCTGGGGTGAGATGATCTTCCAGTCCAGCGATCTCGAGTTTATGCGCACCCAGGGCTGGAACGGCGGATACGACAATGACCCTTCAAGACCAGTACAGGGAGGAACCTACGCCTATCGCATCAACTTCCGCAGCCAGTTTGAGCCTGAAAAAGGCTTACAGGAGCAGCGGGGTGGAGTTACCTTGATCAGGTAGCCAGAGTTTTCACCGCGGAGGCGCGGGAGACGCGGAGTTTTTATCAAACCTGGGATTGTTTTCTGTAAACCGAAGAAGTTGCTTCACTTGTATCCTCGTGCTATCTTGGCGCCATTCGCGCCTCTGCGGTGAAAAAATAACTAAAGAAGAATATAACAGCCTTTCAAAAGAAATATTAGATGCCTCCATTGGTGTACATAAAGAAATGGGTCCCGGCCTACTTGAATCCGTATACGAACTATGCCTTTTAAAAGAACTACTTTCCAGAGACATTTTAGTGACAAGACAGGTATCTATTCCTCTGTTTTACAAAGGAGGGAAACTGGAGAAAGAGTTCAGAATTGACCTCCTTGTGGAAAACGAGATCATCATCGAGATAAAAGCAGCGGAGATCCTCTTGCCAGTTCATGAAGCCCAAATTATTTCCTATTTGAAGTAAGCGGAAAAAAGATTGGGTTTTTTAATAAATTTCAATGTACCATTGCTCAAACAAGGCTTCAAAAGATTTGTCAATGGTTTTTGAAACAAACTCTTAGACCAGTAACTCAAGACTCAGCACTACTTAATGGTTGTATTTCCCAATGCCAAGATCAATATCGGTCTGAATATACTATCCAAACGGGAGGATGGCTATCATAACATCTCTTCCTGCTTTTATCCCATTCCGTTCTGCGATGTACTGGAAATTGTTCCGTCCGTGGATTTCAGGTTCACCAGCTCAGGAATAGCGATCGATGGTAAGCCAGAGAATAATTTGTGTGTGAAAGCCTTCCAGCTTCTGCAGCAACATCATGACATCGGAAATGTAAACATCCACCTGCACAAGGTTATTCCCATGGGGGCAGGACTTGGAGGAGGTAGTTCAGACGCTACGTTTACCCTCAAGGCACTTGATAAATTATTTGATCTTAGCCTGTCCATTGCACAATTACAGCAATACGCTTCCCAACTCGGTAGCGACTGTCCCTTCTTCGTCAAGAACACAACGGTTATGGCAGAAGGTACTGGAACGGAATTCAGACCCTGCCCTGTTGACCTCAAAGGCAAGTATATGGTGCTGATCTATCCTGACCTTCACATCTCCACCCAGGAAGCCTACAGCGGCGTAAAACCTGTACAACCTGAAATAGAGTTGGAAGATATTCTAAAGGAAAAGCCACTTCAGGAGTGGCCAACACAGGTGAAAAATGATTTTGAAGACTCAGTAGCCGCCAACTATCCGGTTATTGAAGAGCTTAAATCAACACTCTATGATCAGGGAGCACTGTATGCAAGCATGACCGGCTCCGGATCAGCCATATACGGGATCTTTGAGGAGAAAACTGAACTTAACCTCCATTTGTCAGGGATCGTATGGGAAGGCACCCTGGCTTCGGAGGTCTCCTGAAAGGGTAGGCTGAATATGAGCTGATCAGTTCAGTAGGTTGTTCTCGTAACTGAATGCCTCCCATTGTTCAAAAATCCGATGCTGGGGAGGCTTTTGGTCTCATTAAAGTGATCATAGCCTTCTTTCAAATCTGCCCACAAACCCAACTTATCCGGGTCTGAACTGTGCCGGGCTCTCAGGTCCCTGTATTTGGCTTCTGTCATCCGGGCTGGAAAAATCGTTACCGGAATGGTCCTTTGACCACTGCTCCTGGCTTCAACACAAAAAACATACAGTTCCTTGATCTTGTCATCCGTTATGGGAAGGCACCCGATGGTAACGCAGGCCCCATGAATGAAAATATCACCTCCCGGATTCTGATTGCCCAGAATACGATCAGATCTGTTGGGATAGTTCAGTCCCAGGGAAAGGTAAAATGCACTATGAGGATTGAACCTGTCAATATGATAATAGCCCTCCGGGATCTGGCGGTCACCTTGTTTTCTTTTCGGACCCAGTTGACCAGAAGTTTGACATACGTCATATTCCCGGATCAGTTTGTACGGCACATCAGAAGCACCTCTGGCCCACAGCTCCAGTTTTTTCTCAGCTTTGAAAGCCCTAAGATAAATATTCAGACCTTCCTTATTGATCGCGTTTTTAATCAGCACCGCATTGATTGCAGATTCTTTGTCATTGTACGCCTGCCTTACTCTGGGATATCTCTTTTGTTCCTCCCGAAATGAATCATGGGAGAACGCAAGCAAGGAAAGGAGCAGAACAAGGGTAAAACTTTTCATAACTTATTCCAACTGTGTGAAGCGGGCTCTGGCTTTATCGATCAACGACAAACGTAATGTAATTCGTATATCAGCCATTTTAGCATCCGAAACCTTTAATGATGATCCTGACCACACATTTCATTCCCTTACTACATAATTCACCTTGTCCACGCCAGTATTTCCTGTCTCAGCATGATAAGCATATACGATCAATTCATAACTACCTGTACCGTTTACCTCAGCAATACCTTCAAATACATTGGGTGAATACAATCGCATATCAACTTCCCCCACAGTTTCACCATCCCTTTTCAGAATACCCCTGACTTCCATCTTGTTGGCATCCCACAGGCCTCCATCATTGATTGTACATCCACACATCATAACAATATTGGCCTGTACGGATATGCTCCTATCGGTCAGGGATTTTAGTGAAATGAACTGATGGGTACGCGGCTTGAGCAGGTCTACAATAAAGCCTGGGATCTCGATAACGATGCCATCTCCGAGAACATGTTTGCCCGGGATCAACCATAGCTCAGTAGCGGCTTCCACAGTGGCCTGCTTTTGATTAACCGGAGCAAAGACCTCCACACGTACGAAAACAGGCTCCTCCAGATCCAGTTCAGCCATGAACTTTGCCGTATTCTCATCGGCCAGCTTTGTATTCCTGTCTCTGAGGGTGTTCATGATGACCTTGGTGCTGCCGGTACTGCCAGCTGTTATTCCCTGTGACAGGATCTCATCAGTGAGTTTGTTCCTGATGATGACATGTGCTCCTCCCACCGATGTCCCGATAAACTTGGCATCTTTGGCCCTGGCCCGTACGATAATCTTTGTGGGAATGGCAAACAGACTATAACCCACAGCGATAAAAACCATAAGAAGAAATACTCTTTTCATTTTTTACAGACTTTTATACCCTAATCAATTCCATTTAATCTTAACGTGAAATTAGGGATAAGGAAGATTTAAAACCCCCTCAAAACAAATCAAAATACGTCTTTGTTTTTGGATAGGTTTAGGGCCGGGAAGCCGCGGCCTGTCTCCGCTGAAGCTACGCGCAGGTCCACAGGACTCCGTGAGTAGGCTGTCTCCTGAAACGGGGGACTGCTTCACTCTACTGTCCTACCTACGAAGTGTTTTTGCAAAAAACTGATTATCAATGTTCAGTTTGCAAGTTCCGGTATCAACTCACCCTCGTTCAAACTTCGTCTGAACATTCCCTCTCTAAGCTTAGAGAGGGGATATTCCACCTTCGGTGGAATTGGGGTGAGTTGACACATGCCAGCCCACTTCAAGCATTTTTTGAATATTCCGTTCTCTGTGACGATAATAGTCCTTTTTGGGAATTATTATCCTGAGTTCACGTTAAATTTATTCAAATACTGATTTACGCCATGCTTCCATCATGGCCTTTCCCTGTTCGTCATCCATGTAGACTATATTTAACGAAAATTCTTTCTCCCCGAACAATCTGCTGAACATCTTCGTTGTCATCCTCATCCCGTTGGGAAAGCTTATCCCGACCTCAAACTCCCGGAACAAAAGTCCACCAATACTTGCCGTAGCAGACGATGAGTCCAGTTTTACCCCTGGCATCTGAGATTGGTAGGTTTCATAGACAATTTCATTGACCGACTGCCAGGATTCATCATAATTTCCGTCAATCTCAGCATCAAAAGGTTGCCAATTTGCTTCCATATAGTTGAAGTTCCCGTTTTTGAATACAAAAATGGTGTGCGACTGATTGATTACTTCCCCTTCGTAGGTATCTTCTATGGCTTCCAGACCCTTGTTCTGCATCTTTTTCCACTCCTTTGGAGGAACAGAGGTAAAATCAGCCGGGATCCCTATTTTCCATCCAAAATCCTCGTTGTAAAATTCCTTTTTTGCAGGATCCTGCTGTCCGTAATGATTACTGAAACTGAAAATCGAGATTATGAAGGGAATGAGCAATCGTTTCATAGAGGCATGTGAGGTTTAATGTATAAAACAAGGTAATTCCGACTACCATCCATCAGGAATGGAGGTAATCAGGATATAGCATTTCATGATCATTTACCCGGATCCACATGATCTTTTAGCGAGCTTTCAAGCCTCTCCTTTTCATCAACATAAAACGCAATGGAACTGAACACTTTCCTTAGTCCGTAAAACCGGTGAAGTACCTGATCGGACCTAAGGTGCAAAACCATATTGGGGCTTTCCAGGCTACCCATCGGACACAGTCTTATGATTTTTTTGTCTTCAGGAAGCTCCCCGTAAATGACTTTTACCTCTTTTATCTCCTTCAGGGGGATTGTGGCTTCTCCAAAAATACCATATCTGAGTTCCAGGTACTCATTAGCCACTACTATTGGCCTTTTACTCATGGACCTCATCAAGCCAAATACCTGCAGCCCACTGTAGACACTCAGGCCGGACAATACCCACGCAGCCGTTTCACTCCATGTTTGGAGAAGGATATGAAAAACAAAGGTCTCCGATATCACCAGGAAAATAATGGCCCCAAGCACAGCCTGTGTGCCACTGTCTTTATGATAGGAAAATTCATTTTTCCGGAGTGTCCCTTTTTTCCAATGCGCAAACCCGTAGTAAAACACGGCTATTTCCGTGGTGAACACAGTACTAAGCCTTTTGGGAAGGACTTCAGATGCTGCATTCCTTAACGCTGTGAAAAAGTCATGGGCCTGTCCCTTCTGAATTCTGTACAGTTGCCTCGTCCTGTAGAGTTTTATCATGACTACGGTCAAAACCATTAACTCAACGGCAGGAAGAATCCATTTTTTCACCTGGGTGAGGAAAAACTGATGATCTGAGGGGATGATCATACCCGCCACCAAAATTCCAGTAATGAACAATGGGATGACCGTGAACCGGGGGATCGCCGTTTTTCTGATCAACAGAAAATAAATTAACGGAATAGTCAAAACAAGGTCAAACGTAATGCCAGGGGACAGCTCTCCCGGATGCTCCATAAACCAGGGTGACTTCACCAGGACGATCATCAGCATCACCATGACGAAAGGGATCCCAAAGGCCAGGAGATAGCTGAGTTGAAAGGTTTTATTCATCACTATAAATCTATTCAAGAAAGTGCCCTTTACCTCAAATTATCCACTCATCGCCTTTCTCTTGTAATACTTATTAAATGCCGGGTAGCTCAGCACTGATGCCAGGATGATCAGGGTGCCAAGGTAAAAACCGGGCTGCATTTTTTCTTTTTCTCCAAAAATAAGCAACGCGAGAATGATCCCGTACACCGGCTCCAGGTTCACGGTGAGATTGATCAAAAATGCAGATAATCGCTTCATTAACTCTACCCAAACAGAATAGGCATACACCGTACAAATCACCGCCAGAACAATGATATAGAGCCAATCCAGTCCTGTGGGTACCAACTTCAGCTGTCCGCCTGAAAACCAGGTGGTATAGATGGGGAAAAATGCCGCCGTCCCGGCGCAGGCTCCTATCATTTCATAGAAGGTGATCATATAGGGATTGTGCCGTTGTGTGAACTGTCCGTTGATCACAGAAAACAAGGCAGCGAGAAAGGCGGAGATCACCGCCATAGTAAGGCCCAGGGCGTGATCAAATTCAAAACGGAAGATAACGTACAACCCCACGATCACGATCATTCCCAAGCCTACTTCAAACATTTTGATCTTCCGTTTGGTTATCATAGGCTCCAGAAAACTTGTCCAGAGCGAGCAGGTAGCCATACCCGCCAGGCATACCGAGGCATTGGATACCCTTGCCGCTGCAAAGAACAGGATCCAATGAGCAGCAATAAGGACGCCCGTTCCCAGGATCTTCAAAACAGGGAACACTCCCAGCCGGAAGTCCTTTCTCCCATAAAGCAGAAGCAGCCCCAAGGTAATAAAGGCGATCAGAGTTCTGTAAAATACCAACTCGACGGAAGGGATGGAGATCAGGAGCCCCAAAATAGCAGTAAAGCCCCATATCCAAACGATAAAATGGAGCTTAATATAGTCACGTACCACACTCATGACTAACGGGGAACGTATTTATACATAAGCAGGGATATACCGCCAAACACAATATTCGGTATCCATACCCCTATCATAGGGTGAAGCCCCCCCGCTTCTGCCACTGTTTTACTCAGAATAAAAAACAGGATAAAAAGAAAGGAAAGAAAAAATCCGAGTGCAATCTGAAAACCTGCCCCACCCCTTGTCTTACGGGCAGAAACGATCACCCCCATGAACGTGAGGATCAAAATGGCAAAAGGGGAGGTAAAACGGGTATATTTTTCCACCTGGTACACCTCTACGTTGCTGGCTCCACGGAGGGTCAACTTCCTGATCTCATCGTTCAGCTCGTCGATGGTCATACCATCATAGTTGCGATATTTGTTTTCAAATTCATTGGGATGGATCGCCAGCGTGGTATCCATTTCCTTGCCCTCCTCAATAAGCTCTTCCATACCATCCATCTCATGCTTCTTCCATGTGGTCAGTTTCCACTTGTCCTTCTCCTTATCCCACGTGATCCGGTTGGCAGAAAGTTTGGATAAAAGCTGCGTGCCTTCCACCTTTTCCAGCGTAAAGTTATACCCTACATCTGACTGGTTATTGTAGCTGCGCATATACAAGTAGGTATCCGGCGCTACCTGCATGTGAATGTTGGTCTGATCGAAATAGTACTTGCTTTTCAGGTATTCGATCTCAAAAGCCAGCCTTGACTTGTTAGAGTTGGGGATCACCCAGCCGGTAAGTACAAAGCTAACAGCAGCAATGATCATGGAACCGATGAAATAAGGGATAAGCATCCTGCGAAAGGACACCCCACTGCTCAGGATGGCAATGATCTCCGTACGGCCGGCCATTTGCGCGGTCACAAACACTGTGGCAATAAAGGTGGTCAGCGGGGTAATGAAATTCGCGATCCATGGAATGAAATCAACATAATATCCGAGGATCTGTTGGGTAGTGACCCCGGCTTTCACAAATTTCTCGGTCTTCTCAGTAATGTCGATGACCAGAATGATCGCCACAATAATGAGCACTGTGAAAACGAATGACCCCAGGAATTTCCTCAATATGTATTTATCAATAAGTTTCATAATGTCTGTTCCCTGTTCTATGTCAAAAGTTCAAAGCTGGTGATGAAATTTGAACGCAGAACTTTGAACATCGAATTGCGAACCGATCATAATTTAGTGCTGACCTTTTTTACCATTGTCGTTTTCCAATCAAAAAATGTGCCTTTTTCTATCTGTTTTCTGGCTTCTGTCACCAGCCAAAGGTAAAAAGTAAGATTATGTATACTTGCTATTTGTGCTCCTAAAATTTCCTTACTAAGGACGAGATGCCTCAAATATGCTTTTGAATAAAATGTATCCACATATCCTCCCAGCGCCGGGTCCAGAGGACTCAGGTCATCTTCCCATTTTTTATTCTTTATATTGATGATCCCCTCGGTGGTAAACAGCATGCCGTTGCGGCCGTTCCGGGTGGGCATCACACAGTCGAACATATCTATGCCCATGGCAATACACTCCAGGATATTGGCTGGCGTCCCTACACCCATAAGGTAACGGGGTTTATCAGCAGGCAGAATATCGCAAACAAGCTCCGTCATTTCATACATCATGTCCGCCGGCTCACCCACGGAAAGCCCTCCTATGGCATTTCCCTCCCTTTCAAAACCGGCAATAGTTTCAGCCGACTGTGCTCTCAGATCTTTATATACACTGCCCTGAACAATAGGGAACAACGTCTGAGAATAGCCATATTTACCCCCCGTGGTGTCAAATCGCTGACAGCAGCGCTCCAGCCAGCGGTGGGTCATGTGCATCGATTCTTTGGCGTAATCATACTCGCAGGGGTAGGGAGTACACTCGTCAAAGGCCATGATTATATCCGCGCCAATGGTTCTCTGGATATCCATCACGCCTTCCGGAGTAAAAACATGTGTAGAGCCATCAATGTGCGATTTGAACGTTACACCTTTCTCATTGATCTTTCTTGAGTCTGCCAGGGAGTATACCTGATATCCTCCGCTGTCCGTAAGCAAGGGCCTTTCCCAGCCATTGAACAGGTGAAGCCCTCCGGCCTTTTCAATAATATCCAGCCCGGGCCTCAGGTACAGATGATAGGTATTCCCCAGTATGATCTGCGCCTTTATATCATGCTCCAACTCACGCTGATGAACGGCCTTAACGGACCCCGCCGTGCCTACCGGCATAAAAATAGGGGTCTGAATGACCCCATGATCAGTAGTAATGGCACCCGTCCTGGCCTTACTGCCTTTATCCTTACGCTGGATCTCAAATTTCATAACAAGCCGCAAAAATAGATTTTTATTCCGTTCCTGGCCTAATCGTGGGAATTCAAAAAGTTGATACGTTCCCTTCATAAACAACCTTACTAAGCTTTAAAAGCTTAGTAAGGTTTCAGGCATCGAGTACTTCACGGCTGACTATTACATAATTCACTTATATTTGCCCCCTTTTATAAAACTGTAGTATGGCCATTGGTACTTTTTTGCTCATTGCTTTTTCTATAGCAGTAGTTATTCAATTGATTTTTATGATCCTTTTCATGCTGGCTTTCAGCAGGTACCGACCACCTTCCAATACACCGGCCGAGCCTGTTTCTGTGCTGGTTTGCGCCCAAAATCAGGAGGAAAACCTGAAAAAGCTAATTCCTGCCCTGTTGGATCAGTCCCATCCTGAATTTGAAGTGATCATTGTTAATGATCGGTCCCACGACGGTACCTATGAGTTACTGGACGGGAAAAGCAGGGAGAATCCAAAAGTAAAAGCTGTACACATTGACCGGAAGCCTGACCATGTGGACGGAAAGAAGTATGCCGTTACGTTAGGCGTAAAAGCAGCCGGGTTTGAGAACATTGTGCTCACAGATGCGGATTGTGTGCCTTTTTCAAATATGTGGCTTACCAAAATGGCAGGTGCTTTTAACAAGGACACCGAAATAGTACTGGGTTATTCCGGTTATGAAAAGCAAAAGGGATTTTTGAACTACTTCATACGTTTCGAAACACTCTGGACGGCCATTCAATACCTTGGTCTGGCGCTTTCCGGGTTCCCCTACATGGGAGTAGGCCGTAATCTGGCCTGGGCCAAAGGGCTTTTTATGAATGCCAAAGGCTTCAACGGCTATCAACAAGTGACCGGGGGGGATGATGACCTGTTTGTTAACCGTCACGCTCGTGCCGGCAACACAGCTGTCGTTCTAGGGAGTGAAGCCATGACCGTATCCCAGCCAAAGACCTCGTGGCAGGCTTTTTTCAGGCAAAAACTCAGGCACCTGAGTGTGGGCAAACACTACTCCATGCGCAGCAGGGCCATTCTTTCCATATTCTCTATAAGTCATATCCTGAGCTGGCTATTGCCAGTAGCCCTGTTACTACTCGGAATTGATCCGTATTTAGTAATAGGCCTCATTCTGATCAGAACTTTAGTGGTATATCTGACGTTAATTATTGCGTGCAAAAAATCAGGAGAAAAGTTCGAATTGTGGGGTTTACTCATTTTAGATTGTATTTTTGTACTGTATTACAGTTTGGCAGGCATCTCGGCCTTATTCACAAAGAAGGTTAAATGGATTTAAAAAAGCAGTTCTCGGATAAAGCGCTGGAGGATTTCAAGTTAATTGATCAGGCAGTAAAGGAAGATGACGAACAGGCTTTTGCCATGCTGATGGAACGGTACAAAAGACCGGTATATCACATGGTACTTAAAATGGTACGGAATGTGGATGATGCCGAAGATCTTACCATAGAGGCTTTTGCCAAGGCATTCAAAAATCTGCACCGTTTCAAAAAGGACTATACCTTCAGCACCTGGCTTTTCAGGATAGCTACCAACAATGCCATTGACTTTATCCGTAAAAAAAGGCTGGAAACGATGAGCCTGGACACATCCTTTACTGATGACAGTGGTGAGGCAGTACAGATAGATGTGGAAGACAAAAATCTCAATCCGCAGGAAGAGGCCATTAAAAGTCAGAAGATAGAATTGATCCAGCTTTTTGTCACAAAACTTCCCGCAAAATACCAGCGCCTGGTCAAATTGCGATATTTTGAAGAGTTGTCATATGAGGAGATCGCACAGGAACTGGATGCTCCCCTCGGAACGGTGAAGGCTCAGCTTCACAGGGCCAGAGAGTTGATGTATGATCTGGTCAAGAATAAAAAAGAGCATATCTGACAATTTGCATACTGGTTAACAATTGCTAATCCAACATTGCCTGTGAAAAGGATCTCCGTTCTTGAAGGAACTATTGAAGAGGTGGTGGCCCTTTCTCAGCAGATACCTGAATTTCAGGATCCATATGGCACAGAAGAATATCACCTGAGATTATCCGGCAAACAACACCTTATCCTTATCGCCACATGTGATGAACAGCCTGCAGGATTTAAAGTGGGTTACAATAAAGAAAGTGACGGTTCATTCTACAGTTGGATGGGAGCTGTACTGCCGGGATTCCGGAAGCTGGGCATAGCTCAGAAACTACTGGATGAGCAAATAATATGGGCAAGATCCTATGGTTATCAGTGCATCAGGTTCAAGACCCGTAATCATCTTAAGTCCATGCTCAGCTTCGGGCTGAAAAATGGTTTTGATATCGTAGCAGTGGTCAAATATCCTGATGTACGTGACCACAGGATCGTCCTGGAAAAGGCATTGGTGTAATTCCGCTGCAGCTAAAAAAAGAGGCTGTATAAAAACAGCCTCTGCAAGCAAAGAGGTTAGTACTTTTTTTAATTGTTTTAAATATAATAATTCCTGGTGATAAGTCCATGACGATCACCCATCAACTATTTCGCCGTTTGCAGCAGCTTCACTCCAGTGTCCCCAAGATGTTTTGTAAGTATTTTCTTGTAAGCTGTGGTATTGGTATATCCCCCGTTTGCCTCAAAAAACTCCTTCATCAGCGGTTGCCAATCGCTGTTCATTGGCATAATAAAACCAAACTGCTCACTGCTTTGATCCCCTACAGGGTGTCGCTTGACGGGCCTTCTTCTTTGCATAGCATCCAGGTAAAAGGCAAGATCGAGGTAAGCGAAAGCCGCCTTGTCCGTCATTACTTTTTGAAGCGCCTCCTGACTGGAAGCTACGTAGTTGATCTGCATTGAGCCAAAATGTCTCTTTTTGATATCGAGCAGCCTCTTTTCATTGGTCGTACCCTTGGGGGCATAGGCAGTCAGCCCCTTAAAAGTCTCCTGTATCTTACTCATATCCGCAAGTGTGGGTACTGCGGCTTGTGTCACTAAAATTGAGAAGTTGGTAATGAAGGGAGGACTGAATTTTACTTCTTTCTTACGGGAATCCCGGATGGTGATGTTTCCCAATCCGATCACTCCGTCCTTGCTGGACCTGACCTTACTGTACATACCACTAAAACTGGAGCCATCGCCTACATATTTTGAGGCTAGCTGCACACCATGCTTTGTATTAACATAATTGACAAAATCATTCATGATGTCCACGCAAATACCGGTAAGCTTTCCGTTGCTGTCCTTGTAAACAAATCCGGGGGTTTCTACATAGGCCAGGGAAATGGTTCCGGAACCCGAAGATTTCACGGCAGACCATTTGTCACCAGAATACTGGCCCCACGCTGAAGCACAGGTACAGGCCAGTATCACCATAATTGAAAATTTTAAGGATCGTGTAGTTTTCATAATTAGGGGAAGTTATGAGTTTATAGTTGAATTAATTGATAGTCAGCACTTTACAAATTAAAGCAACCAACTACAGACGGTATTAATTTACCTGGTTTCAAAGAAAAACCAAACAAATCATTATCGTGAAGAATCCGAATCATCAACAGCTCAGATGCCTTCAGCAATCCACAGAAATGCACAGAAGCATACCCTCAATATACAGGTGGCCTCTGCTATCCACGCGGACAAGTGCAGCATTGCAGCCCAATGCTACCTTTTCACCACACTGATACGAAAAGGCTGTCCGGTATGGATTTATGGCGTTTGAAGCCAGGAAGGTAACCACAGAATACACGGCTCGTTTTTTCAGCTATTTGAAGAACGGTATTTAAGCAGTTTAAACCGTTGCGCATTAAGAAATAGGATTACGGCGCGTATCTTAATGGTCTTCACCATTCTATCTTCTCCCTATTCAGGAAAGAGGCTATTCCTTTTTGACAATCCTTGCTGGCCCTCGCTTTGGCATTCATTTCAGCTGCATAGTTCAGCCCGTCCTCCAATGTCATGGATTGTACCTCTGCAATCATTCTTTTGGTGAAAGCCATAGACTGTCCGCTATTCTTCGTTATCAGCATATTGGTAAATTCCCCGATCTCACGGTCAAGGTCTGCGGCATCCGTCACCTTGTTGATCATTCCATAGCGTTGAGCATCAGCAGCGGAGACCAATTCCCCTGTGAGTAAAAGCTCCCGGGCACGTGCCTCACCCAGTTTTCTTAACAGAAAAACCTTTACAATGGCAGGTACGAATCCTATCCGTACTTCGGTGTAACCAAATTTTGCTTCAGGAACGGCAAAGGAAAAATCACAAACCGTAGCCAATCCACAGCCTCCGGCTATCGCATGACCGTTGATCCGGGCTACAACTACCTTATCAAGTGTATAGATCTGCTGAAAGAGCTCTTTGAGATGTATAGAATCCTGCAGATTCTCTTTATAGGTGTTTTTTTGCAGTTTTTGTAACGAGGCCAGATCCGCTCCGGCGCAAAACACGTCACCATTGGCCCTTAGTACAATCACCTTTACCTCATTACTCTCAGAGGCACTGGTAAAAGCCTGCTTCAACTCACTCACCATCTGGTCATTTAGCGCATTCCGCTTGTCCGGCCGGTTCAGTGTAATGTATCCCGTTCTGTCTTCGATATCAAACTGTACAAATTCCATGCTATAAGGTTAAATTATCACTTGCAGGGCTCCCTCGTGAAAAACAGAGTAGTAGTTCAGTCCCCGCTCCTCTGCCTGCTGCTTTAGAATATCTGCCCTCGATCGGTACAGTGAGCCGTCCAGGATCAGCAGACCAAAGTCAAAGTTGTCCCTGAGCCAAGCAATGTCTTTCCGGCAACCTCGGCCATAAACAAGGTAATCCACCTGTGGCTTTTCCGTAAAAGTCAACGTTGGATGCAAGCCGTTCAGTACGGCTATCTTTTTTCCTCCAACCACCATTATCTTCAAACCTTTCAGACCGGATGAAGCACCAGTTCTTATATCCCACGCATTTACGGCTGACATGAGATGATTCGGGGCAATATGGAACCCTTTTTTATTGCTGTTTTGTGCCAAAACACTGTCTGTCCATAATGTGGACTTTCTTTGTGAAATGAGGTCAATAGCGGTATGACCACTGATCCTGTAAAATGTAATGCTGTCTTTGGAAAGGTTATGGTAGGTCCTCATTCCTGCCGACATAAGGAAAAGCGCCGCAAAAAACCCAAACAGGGAAAACAGCGGGAATCGTTTGTACACAAGAAACAATGAGAGGAAAAGCGTAAATCCAATGATATACCATTGCTGTTCAGGCGTAATGTAGAGGTCAGTAACATGACTGTAGGGGATCTTTTCAATACCCAATACAATAAAATTGACCACTGAAACCACGCCTTTTAGCATGTAACCTATTGCACCGGCTATCACCGGTATGATGCTGAACAACAATAAGGAAAGACCACCTACCAAAATGAGGAACGCACCCGGAATGACCACCAGGTTGGTTATAAAAAACAAAGACGGAAACTGATGAAAGTAATACAACCCTAAAGGAAAAGTAGCCAGTTGAGCTGCTATGGAAACCGCCGTGATCGACCAGACTTTATCCAGAAACCAGCTTTCTGTCGACAAGAGATTATAGATCTTCGGTTGTAGAAATACGATACCCAGGACCGCCATGTAGGAAAGCTGAAAGCCCACTGACATGATCAGCCACGGTTGTACAACAAGTAATAAAAGCGCTGAAGCTGCCAGGGTGTTGTAAATATTCGTTTTTCGGCGGCTGGTTTTGGCAATCGACAGAAAGGAAAACATGGTTGCTGCCCGTAATACAGATGGCGTAAAACCTGTCATCATGGCGTACCCCCAAAGGACCGTCAGGCTCACCAGGGCCAGTATCCACCGGCCGTATTTGTCATTCTGAAGCCCGTGTAACAAAAAGGAAATCAGAAGGTAAATAATGCCCAGATGAAGTCCGGAGACGGCCAGCACGTGCATGGCTCCCGAAGCCGCATAAGCATTCATTATTTCATTGTCCAGTCCATCCTTTATCCCCAGGACCAGTGCCAGCGCTATGCTCCTTTCCCGCTCACCAGGAATGTAATGTGTGAATTGATCCTGTGCCCAGTCCCGTAGCCTGTAACTCAATGCGATCACCGGATTTCCCTGATCAGACGCTATTTTTTTAAAACCTTTACGTATAAAGTGCTGATGATAGATGTTTTTGAAGGCCAGAAAACGTTTGTAGTCAAATTCACCCGGATTTTGCGGGGGATACAGTTTCCGCGGAGCGCCTGACATCAGCAGTACGTCACCATAGCCCGGCAGTGTCATGCCCTTTGACAGATACAAATAGACCCTGCCGTTGGAAGGTTTCCATACACCTGAATCCCTGACAGCCAGTACACGCCCCAAAAAACGATGGGTGGCAGGTTTTTCCTGCCCATTGTCAGCTACCACCACCTTGTATGCTGAAACATCACTGTAATGAACAAGGTGATTTTCTTCATTCCTCCCATCAAAAAGGATGGAATTAAGATAACCCAGTGAAAAAAATGAGGCAAAGGAAAAAACAGCCAGCACCAGATTGAATGTATGGAACCTCCTGCGTGTAAGAAAGAACCAAAGCGTGACATAGGTTCCTATGAATACCAGGCAAGTTGTTAACGCGTGTTTTACAGTGGCAAGCTGAGGAAAGCAGATAGCTGTGACGATGCCACAAATGAAAAAGAAGGTAACCCTGACAAGCGCGTATGGAGTCCAGCGGATCCCCACCTTTAAAGGGTTCTGGTCATTTTCTGATGCTCAATGCCACATTCCAAAAATCTTTCTCCTTCCTCTCTGAAACCATATTTTGTATACAGCGGCATGGCATTTACCTGAGCGTTAAGGTACAATCGCCGGACGTTTGCAGCACGGCTCGAAATATGATCGATCATAGCCTCCATCATCTTACCAGCCACCCCTTTTTTTCTGAACTCTGAAAGGGTGGCAAATCTCTCCAGCTTACAGCCCTCTTCAGTAAGGCGCCACCGGCAGGTACCGGCAGGGATTCCGTTGGCCAGTGCCAGAAAATGATGGGATAAACTATCAAATTCATCAAATTCATCCGCTCTGTCAATCTTTTGTTCTTCAATATACACGGCCTCTCTGATGCGAAAGCCTTTTTTCAGATCATCTTCATTGTCTATATGGAATACCTCAATATTCACCGTCTTCCTTACCGTTTTCTATCCTGTCATAGGCGGCGATAATATCCTTAACGATCCTGTGGCGGATCACGTCCTTGCCCGTGAGTTCCACAAAACCAATTCCTTCTACATCCTTCAGAATGTCGGCAGCCTCTATCAGACCGGACTTCTGCTTCTTGGGAAGGTCTATCTGAGAGGTATCGCCGGTGATGATAACCTTTGAGTTGGGCCCCATACGCGTCAGGAACATCTTGATCTGCATAGGAGTGGTATTCTGGGCCTCATCCAGCAGGATAAATGCATTGTTCAGGGTCCTTCCCCGCATATAGGCCAACGGCGCGATCTCGATCACATTATTCTCCATGTAGTACTTCAGCTTTTCAGCAGGGATCATGTCATAAAGAGCATCGTAAATAGGTCTGAGATAGGGATCCAGCTTTTCTTTCAGATCACCGGGTAAAAAGCCCAGCGTCTCGCCTGCCTCTACCGCCGGACGGGTGATAATGATCTTTTTCACCTGTTTGTTTTTCAGCGCTTTCACAGCGAGGGCCACGGAAATGTAGGTCTTACCTGTACCGGCCGGGCCCAAAGCAAAGACCAGATCATTGTCCTTCACCGAATAGACCAGTTTCTGCTGATTCAGCGTTTTAGGTTTGATGGTGAAGCCGCGCGTTCCGTAGATAAGCACCTCCTCCTTCTCAGGAAGACCCTCCTCCGCCTCCTTGGAAAGATAATTCTGAACGTTCTCCGCTGTTACCTTGCCATATTTATGATAATGCTGTACGAGTGAGTTAATAATGTCATTGATCTTAAGAAGATCTGTGCTGGAGCCCTTTATACGTATTTCGTTGCCACGCGAAACAATTTTGCTTTTTGGAAATGCTGAAGCTACCTCGTTGATGTTTTTGTTTTCTACTCCCAGAAAGTCAAGAAGCGATACATTTTCAAGTGTAATGACTTTTTCTACCAAACGCTATTTAATTTTAGATACAATTTTTAATGGGTAAAATTTAGTTAATTTTGGCCAGACAAAAATACACAATTAACCAATGCTGGTCAAAATCTATCCTGTCAGGCAAGGGTTAATTGATAAATCGTTTACCTTAAGTTAACGTGATTTTCATCGCTGACAGCACATGGCCATAATCACATTTTTATCTGATTTCGGGCAGAGTGACCATTATGTGTCAGCAGTAAAGGCGAAGATCCTTTCCATCAATTCCGGCATTCACATTGTAGATATCAGCCATCACATTCAATCCTGCGACATAGCCCACGCTTCCTATGTTCTCCGGTCCGTTTTTCGAGATTTTCCGCAAGGTACGGTCCATATGGTGGCTGTGAATTCCATAGGACAGCAGGGTGACAAGTATATAGCGCTCGAACTGGCCGGGCATTATTTTGTTGGTACCGATAATGGTCTTTTTGGCCTTATCAGTGAAGAGGACGCCCGGTTTCAGGTAGACATTAACTCCATTAATCCTGTGCAAACCACCTTTCCGGCGAAGCTGATCTTTGCTCCGGCTGCCGCCAAACTGGCCTGCAACACCTCCATTCAGGACCTGGGCAAGTCACTACCGAATTACAAAAAGATGCTTGGAAGGCACCTGAAGGCCAATAAAACCCTGATCTCAGGGCATGTCATACGTGTGGATCACTATGGCAACCTCGTTTCCAATATTGACAAAAGTACCTTCGACATTTTGAGCAAGGAGAAAAAATACAACATAACCTTTGGCAGGGAAAACACAAGCCGGATCAATGACAGCATCAACAGGGTAGAGGCCGGAGACCTGTTTGTGATCTTCAACGATCTTGGTTTTCTGGAGATCGGGATCAACCAGGGAAATGCTTCTGAACTACTTGGACTGGGTTATGATAGTCCGGTGATGATAAACTTTGACGAATAATGCTCATAAGGATTGTAAGAATGACCTTTCAGGAAGATAAGGTGGAGGATTTTATAGAGGTATTCAACCAAAGCAAGGACCTGATCCTCAACTTTGAGGGATGCAGGCACCTTGAGCTTCATCAGGATTACCATCAACCCAATATTTTTGCTACCTACAGTATCTGGCAGAATGACGCGTCACTTGACAATTACAGGCATTCCGAACTGTTTGAAGCAGTATGGGCAAAAACGAAACCATTGTTCAGGGAAAAACCTTTCGCCTTTTCCAACCGGCTGTATATGAAAGTTGGTTCCTGACGAAGTTTCCAGTATTGAATGATGTGAAGAAGATTTGACATTTTAGTAGTTGTTCCCTTATATTGGAATTGACCCGTAAAAGCAGGCTGACTGTACGCTATTACACAGTCCCAACAAAATGACTCCCCCACACGTTGAAAATTCATTATGACGGTATTTTCAGAAAAAAAAAGAAAGAATAAAATACAGTCAGGCAGCATGTTTGCAATGCTGTTCGCCATTTATTTTATGCTTTGCGGATGCGGCCTCTCCATTCTGCTGGAACTTGGTGATATTCACCTTCATGGGCTCAGGAGTACTGTTGAACTTATGAATCAGCTGGAAGAAACGCTGCCCACTGATGATACCCCGGAAGAAAAAAAGGAACTTTCAGATACTGCGGACTGGTATTTAAGATCTGCCGATCATCACGAAAAGGCAAACTTCCATACCGCAGACCTTACCCCGGTATCTCTTTCTCACCAATTTGCCATTAAGGAGTACGATTCTGAGATCGTGTCTCCACCACCGGAGGTTTAGGCACTCGATACCTTACTTTCAAACACTGTTATACCATTAATCTGTAACTTTATATACAGACTTTTACATTATATCCCAAACCAAAACATACATGTTATCTCATATAAAATCCGATTTACCAGCCGGATTGGTAGTTTTTTTAGTAGCCGTTCCGCTATGCCTGGGCATTGCCCTCGCTTCAGAAGCTCCACTGTTTTCAGGTATTATTGCCGGTATAGTAGGTGGAACAGTTGTTGCGCTCATTAGTGGTTCACGTATTGGTGTCAGCGGACCGGCAGCAGGACTGGCGGTCATTGTAGCAGATTCCATTGCCAAACTGGGCACAAACGCAGAGGGCGTATTCGATATGGAAAGAGGCTTTGGCCTGTTTCTTTCAGCTCTTGTTATTGCCGGAGTTTTTCAGCTTATCCTGGCATTTTTAAGGGCCGGGATCATTGGGTATTATTTTCCCAACTCGGTCATCAAAGGCATGCTGTCCGGCATTGGCATTATCATCATTCTGAAACAGATCCCGCATGCCCTGGGGCATGATGTCATCCCGGACGGATTCCTGGGGTTCTTTCAGAAAGATGGTGAGAACACGTTTACGGAGATCATAGTATCACTCCAGAATATTAACCCTGCCGCTGTGATCATTACGGTTATTTCCATGGTCATACTGATACTTTGGGAACAGAATTTTATGAAAAGGATAAAGTTCTTTCAGATTGTCCAGGGGCCCCTTGTGGTAGTACTGGCCGGTATTCTGCTTAACAGATATTTCTTCATTACAGACGGCTTACATTTGGATACTGACGAAATGGTGAACATACCACTTCCTGATGAGGCCGGAGGATTCGTTGGCCTGTTTGCTTCTCCGGACTGGAGTGAGGTATTTACCTGGAACATCTTTTTGGTGGCATTCACCCTGGCCATAGTAGCCAGCCTTGAAACGCTGCTATGTGTGGAGGCTACAGATAAGCTCGATCCTGACAAGAATGTTACCCCTACCAACCGCGAGCTTCTGGCCCAGGGAGCGGGGAACCTCGTTTCGGGTCTGATCGGCGGACTTCCGGTGACACAGGTTATAGTGAGAAGCTCAGCAAATATACAGTCCGGGGGAAAAACCAAAATGGCGGCTTTCACCCATGGTGTGCTGCTGCTGTTCAGTGCCATGTTCATACCCGATATTCTGAATATGATCCCCTTGTCCAGCCTCGCGGCTATCCTGTTCCTGGTGGGTTTTAAGCTGGCAAAGCCTTCCCTTTTCAGGGAAATGGCTGGAAAAGGTAATGCCCAGTTTTATCCATTCCTCATCACCATATTGGGAATTGTATTTACCGACCTGCTCATTGGCATAGGGATAGGGTTGGCTGTAGCCATTTTCCTGATCCTGTATAAAAACTTCACCACTCCCTTTAGCTTTAAGGAAGATCATCAACCGGGAAAACCCATTGAGATCAAGCTGAGTGAAAATGTGACGTTCCTGAATAAGGCAGGGATCATGCAGGCACTGAATGTCATACCTTCCGGCAGCGAGGTGATCCTGGATGCCACGGCATCCAAGTACATTCATCCTGACGTGGTAGAAATACTCGACGACTTTAAGATACACGCAGAAAAAACAGGGATCATGCTGGAAATAAAAGGTGATTTTCATGAAGAGCGACTGAACCACCTTGACCTGCTCAAAAATTCAGTGTCCGATTCCAATCAGCAAAAATCCTATATTGAAAGTGTATTCAGGTCGTAAAACATATGGAAATACAGCAGGTATCCATACCATACACTCCGCCTTCCGGGTTTGGCGATATATGATGTACTTCGGTTGTCCTGTTTCCTTTACCAATTAAAGTTCGCAGGTGATGCCAGCCTGTGTTGGCAAGATGATTTTTGTTTTATTCAACTAAATTTAAAAAGTATACGTTATTTAGGAAGGTATGAGCGGTACCAGGATCAAAGAAAAGAGAAATCGGATGACAATAGTAAAAAGAACACTGATGATCACAGGTCTGTTGACTTTTATGTCCATAGGCCTGATATCATTTACCAACCCCGGCAAACGTTATTTTGAAATAGCCAAGAACCTCGACATTTTCGCCACACTGTTCAAGGAGGTGAATACACTGTATGTGGATGAGATCAATCCCAACAAGGTGATAAAAGTGGGGATTGACGCAATGTTAAGATCACTTGACCCGTACACCAACTATATTCCTGAGGATGACATAGAGGACTTCCGTACACAAAGTACGGGACAGTATGGTGGTATAGGAGCTGTTACCAGCACACTGGACGGCAAGATCAAGGTAGTAATGGTAATGGAGGGCTACTCCGCTCAAAAAAATGGCCTCAAAATAGGTGATGAGGTAATAAGGATCAACGATGTAGAGGTCCATAACCTTACCCGGGAGGAAACCAGTGAGCTGATGAAAGGACAGGCCGATACCCCGGTAAGTTTGACTGTGAAGCGCTACGGCATGAAGGAACCTCTGATCCTGAATTTCAAAAGGGAGAAAATAACGGTAGATAACGTGCCTTACTTCGGTATGGTAGCTGAAGATGTGGGTTATGTAAAGCTGACCGAGTTCAAAATGCAGGCTGGTAAAGAGGTCAAGAATGCGGTAACTGAATTAAAAAAGCAAGGTGCCGAAAAGGTCATTCTTGACCTGAGAGGCAATCCCGGGGGATTACTTATTGAAGCGGTGAACATTGTGAACATATTCGTTCCGAAGGGCAAAGAGGTAGTATCCACCAAGGGGAAGGTTACGGAAAACAACGCCGTTTACAAAACCCTTAATGCCCCTGTGGATACTGAGATCCCACTGGCCGTGCTGATCAACAGTGCCAGTGCTTCAGCTTCTGAAATTGTGGCCGGCACCATACAGGATTACGACCGTGGATTGGTGGTAGGCCAAAAATCATTCGGAAAAGGCCTTGTACAGATCACCAGGCCACTATCCTACAACTCTCAGTTAAAGGTGACCACTGCCAAGTATTACACCCCAAGCGGCAGATGTATACAGGCGCTGGACTACAGCCACAGGAATCCTGACGGCAGTGTGGGTAAGGTACCTGACAGCCTGAAACGTGAATTTAAAACTGTTAATAACCGGTCAGTATTCGATGGAGGAGGTGTGGATCCGGATGTTTTGGTAGAAAAGGAGACACTTGCTTCTATCGCTCATTCTCTTTACGTAAAGGGACACATTTTTGATTACGCTACAAAATACTTTTATGAACACCCTGATAAAGCTGACTTGAAAAACATTGAACTGACGCCCGCCGAGTATGAAGACTTCAAAGAATGGTTGAAAGATAAGGACTATAGCTACACCACCAGTGTGGAACGCAACCTTGACCGTCTTATGGAGAGGGCAAAAGAAGAAAAGTACTACGAGAAGATCAAGGAGCAGCTGTATTCTCTTGATGCGACCGTGATCAAAAGTAAGGAAAATGATCTCGACGATTTTAAGGGGCAGATCATAAAACTTCTGGAGGAAGAGATCGCTTCCCGGTATCATTTTGAAAAAGGATCTATAGAAACCTCTTTCGATGATGATCCCGATATCATTCAGGCTGTTGATCTGCTGGGAAACTCCCAACAATATACAAGGCTTCTGAGCACTGAAAATTAAATGATCAGGCAGGTCAGGCAGGTCAGGCACAGGGTAATCCGTTTTTCGTTTTTTGGATTAGCGGCCATTTTTGTTTTTCAGCTTACTTCCGGCTGTTTCAGTTTTAGAATGAGCCGGAAGGAAATGGATAAGTATTTTGCGAACAAACCTGTAAAACCTGCTGTCACTGATATCCATGTGGATGATCGTACCATCCGTTATGTAAGCACGGGTACAGAAGACAGACCCACGGTCTTCTTCTTTCACGGAGCACCGGGTTCATGGTCAGCTTTCATTGATTATTTAGCGGATAGCTCGCTAATTGATCGTGCCTGTCTCGTATCAGTGGATCGCCCCGGATATGGTCATTCCGATTTTGGAAAGAGTGAATACTCACTAAAAAGACAGGCTGAATTGGTGAAGCCTATTCTTTCACAATATGCCGGCACACCCAATATCCTCGTGGGGCATTCTCTGGGAGGGCCCGTAATCGCCCGTATTGCCATGGATCACCCCGATCTGGTGAATGGCCTGATCATGGTGGCGCCTTCCATCGACCCGGACCTGGAACCCAATGAGGACTGGTTCAGGGCTCCGCTTTATACCCCCTTGCTTCGGTGGCTGCTACCCCGGTCATTCCGGGTAACCAATGATGAGATCTATTTCCTGGAAGATGAACTGGTCGAAATGCTACCTCTTTGGCAAAACATCAAAGTGCCGGTCACAGTGATCCAGGGAGGTAAAGACAAGCTTGTTCCTGCCGGAAATGCCGATTTTGCTCAAAAGCGGCTGGTAAACGCCCCAAAGGTAGATATCATTTTGGAAGAGGACATGAACCATTTTGTTCCGTGGAACCGGCCGGATCTTATAAAATCGGCTATTTTGAATCACCTTTCAGAACAAAATGAATTTAATAGTGCTTCCCTTGTGGGAATGCGTTCATTGGAATGTAATTAACATCAAAAATTATGCGGTCTTTTACTTTAAACCCTGATAAGTGCAAGACCGGGAAAATTCATAAAACGGCTCAGTCGCCCAAACAAAAGCCGGGTGTCCTTGTGGATGAGGCTGTACAATCGGGCGCCCAACGGTATTGCCAAAGCACAGAGCAAAATCCTCTACCAAAACCTCTCGTAGTAAAGTGGCCGACCATCATGCATAAATAAATACAACTCGGCAGCGTCAAGGGCAAGAGCGATATAGCCTTTTTCTTTTTTCCGTACTTTAAACATTTCGGCTACATCATCGTGAAAGTACACCCCAACAGACCTTTCCATGTTCAGGATGTGGTACATAGCCTGCCATGTCAGGTAAGGGTTTTCGTGCCAGATCATAGCACGAAGGAGCCTGGCGGCCTTTTTATCCTTGCCCTGTTTAAACAAAATAGCTGCTATTTCGATGGATACGGGTGGGGAATCATCTTCCAGAGCTCTTTTCAGGATATTAAGGTCTCTTTTTGCGTGTTTATGCAATCCCAGTCCCACCGCGGCCCAAAACCTTATGAATTTGTTGCCTGATTGCAAATATTTTAACTGCTCTTCACTGGTGCCTTCCTTGCCTACCAGAGACGCTACCCTGTAGATCTCTTCAAAAGGATAGTACGGGCTTTGGCGGAATTCATGAAGCGTGGTTGACTTTGATATCTCCATGGCCTCATATTCCGGAATGAACATGACATCTTTGGACGCGAGCAGGTGACGGTCCAAGGCTTTTCGCATTTCTGCCAACTTATTTCCATAAGCAGGGTCCCTTGCCAGGTCTTTGATCTGCCAGGGATCATCCTTGATATGGTAGAGAGATTCTATTGGACGGTTGCCAAACATAGCAGATTGTAACGTGTCGAGCTTTCCCTTCCAGGCGTAGTTTCTCATGAGCTGCCGGCTTTGGGAAAAGTCAAAGTATTTTTGCCATTTTGCCTCGGGAAGGTCAGGGCGGAATATTCTAGTGTAGATGTATTGCCCATCGGTAATTGATCTCGACAGGTCCGGGGCCTCACCACTGCGGTCTACGGAACTAACAATGTAGTTTCGCGACTCTTCCGGTACTGTGCCTATAAAAGGACGTCCCTTCATATACCGGGGAACGGGAATACCTGCAATACTAAGCATAGTGGGGGCAAGATCCTCGAAGCACACAGGCTCAGTCATGGTCTCTCCCATCTTCCAGGGCACCATATGACGATACTTTTCCGGTACCCACACGGCAAAAGGCACGCGGTAACCCAACGACGTTGGCTGGCCCTTGCTCCTTAACGACCCGCCCCCATGGTCTGAATAGAAAAAGATCAGGGTAGACTCTTTTAAGCCCTCTTTTTCAAGGCGTGTCAATAAGGTGTCAATTTCTTTATCTACCTTTTTCAGGGCATTGTAAGTACGGGAAAGCTCTTTTTGCAATGCCGGGGTGTCTTTGTAAAAGGCCGGCAATTCTATGTCTGCCGCGGCGATCCTTTCATTAGGTGCGAGGTGATCCAATACCTGCTCTTCGTAAAGAGGGTAGGGATTGGTGAATGTCCTGGATTGGTGTGTGTTATTAAAATTAAAGACCGAGAAGAAAGGCTGCCCTTCCGCCCGGCTCCACCAACCCGCCTCCTGAGAGTTTTCATCCCAGCTTGACCGGGTCATTGGCCAATGCTCAGCGTGATTATAATCGGTTTTGTAGTTGTTGGTGGTATAGTACCCGGCCTCTCTTAGGTATTTCGGAAATCCCTCAATATGACCAGGTATGGGAAATAAAGAACGGTGATGCCCTGTACCATACTCATACGTACGCGTGCCTGTGATAATGGTATACCGGGAGGGAGAGCATAGGGCTCCGGTAGAGAAAGCGGCATCAAAGCGTACGGCTTGTTCCATGAAATTGTCCATAGCTGGAGTTTTTACGGTTTTGTTGCCGTAAGCGCCCAGGAATTGTGGGGACATGTCTTCTATGACCAGCCATAGGACGTTGGGCAGGTCTTTTTCTTTTTGTTGCTGGCAAAGACCTTGTAGTGAAAGAAAACCTAAAAAGAAGGCTGTTACAACCATCCATAAAACACCTCTTTTTGACGTCATACTTGCCGGTGGCTGTGTGCAGGCTGATGGGAGACCAAGGATCTGCAGGCTCGCTGGACGTGGGTTAGGTGGTATACACATTTTCGTTGCTCGACAAAGTAGATTCCCCACAGGATCCTGCGGACTGCTCTCTCTCAATCTCCCCGCAAGGCTGTCAGGAATGACGTTTTTTGTAGTTTTTAATTTCATTAAGATCATATCTTACCCTTTCTTTTTTACCGGAAATGACGCCTTGATCTTTTTCAAATGCCGGTCAAGTTTTGCTTTCATCTTACGGACCCTGGCAGGTTCTTTATCTGCCAGGTTATCTTGTTCCCCGGGGTCAGTGGCAAGGTCGTAAAGTTCGTAGTGTTCATCTTCGTAAAAGCAGATCAGCTTCCAATTATCTTCCCGTATAGCCGACGCAGGCTTGCCCCGTTGGGGGCTGTAATGGGGGGAATGCCAGTGAAGTGGCCCACGATGCCAGGCCTCTCCTTTTACCAGGGGCAGGAAGCTTTTGCCATCCCGGTGTTGCCTGGGTTTTAAGGGTAGTCCGGCCATTTCCAGCATAGTCGGGTAGAAATCATGACTGATGACCGGTTCATTGATGACTTTGCCTGCCTGCTGTGCCGTCACTGGTGGATAGTTCACGATCAGGGGCTCCCGGATACCGCCTTCATAGATCCATCCCTTGCTTCCCCTCAAGGGAAGGTTGCTGGTTACGCCATACCATGGGGCAGAGAGACCTCCATTGTCGGAAAAAAAGAAGATGGCAGTGTTTTCGTAAAGATCCAGGGCTTTCAACTTGTCAATCACCATGCCCACCACGGAATCCATGGCATAAACCATGGCGGCATAGGTGGTGTCACTTTGGTTTTGCCGTACCAAGGCACCACTGTCCCTGATAAATTTGCCTTTGGCTGGCAATGACTTTTCTTTTCTTCGTTGTTCAAATCGATCAATAAGGAATTGCGGGGCCTGCAAGGGGGTATGGACGTTGTACATTGGGAAATAAATGAAAAAGGGCTGCTCCGGTTTGTCCCGAACATGTGCTTCCAGGAAGCCTGTAACTTCATGTCCGAGCCGGAACGGTAAATACTCCCCCTCCGGTCCATCTTCCAGGCGGGGGTTTTTATATGGAGAAAAATAGCTGGTGGGACGTCCCATAGACCAGCCTCCCTCATTCTCCTCAAACCCCTGCGCCACAGGCCAGTATTCTTCTGTTTCTCCCAGGTGCCACTTGCCGGCAAAGTAGGTGGCATATCCATTTTCCCGGAAAGCTTCAGCCATGGTGATCTCCTTCAGGGCGAGCTGGTCTGCGATCCTTGGCTGGGCCAGTGCCAGGTCTTTCCTTTTTTCACTTTGCGAAAAGCCGATCCAGTTGGTGATATTGATCTCAGCCCGGGCGGGGTCTTTGCCGGTCATGATGCTGGCGCGTGTCGGGCTGCAAACCGGGTTGGCGGCATAGGCATCGGAAAAGCGCAGACCACTTTCTGCCAGAGCATCTATGCGCGGCGTGAGATGAAAATCACTACCATAAATCCCTAAATCGGCCCATCCAAGGTCATCGACAAGAATAAAGATCATGTTGGGGCGGTTGTCCTGGGCGTTGCATTCTGGTGGAAATGAGAGAAGAACCAGCACTGCAGGGTAAAGCAACTTTTTTGACACTGTGTAATGCATTTTGCTTTTTTAAAGTGGTTGGACAGGCGCAACCAGGTCGCTCAGTACACCCGGTTCTACGGCCTGGTTGGGTTGAAATTCCGAGCCTTGCATATAGCGGATCAAACTGTTACGCAGCTGGCGTGCGGCATGACGGCTGGACAGGTCCGTGGCCAGGTCTATAGAGGTGAAAAGAAGCTTGCCGGAGCCAACTGAGGCTTCGAAGATCGCGCCCAGGCTGCGATTGGAAACAAAATTGTCTACTACTCTTACAATGGGGTCAACACCTGTTCCATCAAGGGGGATGGCTTTAGAGTGGATGTTGAGGTCCCACCATTGCCAATCCGTATGAAAATCGGTAGGAAAATCCGCCAGTGCCAGGTGAGCAGGATCACACAAGATCCCCATGGTGCTGGGCTGGTCCGGAAAATGTACCGGGCTCCAGAACACAGGTACAAACCTTCCCTTGACGCCTGTCAGCGTATTGTAATCCGGGTTTAACAACACCTTTTCGCCGGCTTGCAGGGCTTTCTGTGCCTCTTGCAGGGAGCGTGTATACACAATGTCCCCAGTGCCTGCCTGCTCTGCAGGATACACCCAAATATTCCATTGATTTGTGTATAAGGAATCACCCAAAGTAAGGTGTATGCTTAGCCGGGCGGCTTCGGAGACCTGAAGGTTGGCCCGGATGCTCCCTAGCGGTGTGGCATTACCCAATGGTATATCTCTATCTGTTAACTCTCCTGAAGCGAGTTCCTTATCCTCGTTGAGGATCTTCCATTTTAACGTCGCTCTTTTTATTTCTTCCTTGAAATTGGCTACTTCTACGGCAGCTTTGAAGGTCTCCCCTGCTTCGTAAACCGCTTTATCAAACCTAAGCAGAGGTACCACCGGTCCACTGAAATTTCGGAACTCTCCCGGTGTAATGATCCCCTTAGACTCCCAAAAGGCATTCACCAGTCCTACCAGTGCGGTACCCTGTCCAGGGAAATCCTGTAGTTGCAGTAACTGGAATCCATCGAACCCCGGTGTTTTGAGTGCCCGTTCTATTTCTTCCTTATAAAGAATAGCGGCAAGTTTACCGGAGGCCATGGTGAAATCCTGTGCCAGGTGAGCGAGACCTTTCTTTTCGAGTTCATTTTTTACAGCGATGAAATTCAGAGGCTTGAGCACACCGGTATACCTCTCAATCTCCTTCATATCCGGGAAAACGGCATACTGCCCTATTTCATGAGAGATGACCGGTACGGATATATGATCAATGGCACTGCTATAGTCTTTGTTGAAGTGCGGTACCTGATCGTTGAATACTCCCTGTCCTCTTATCCATCCTTTATCAGTCCACTGGGTTACAAAGTAATCATCCTGTGGCTCCGGACGGGTGCCCAGAGGTCTTTGAAATGAAAAGGTAGTGGTCATATAAAGATGACGGGGGTCTTTTTCTTTTAATGCGCGGACCGTGCTGTTCATCCATTCGGCATCGCCCTGTAACTCATTCCCCAGGGCCATCAACAGGAATGAAGGATGATTACCATAAGCTTCCAGCAGCCTTTCTGCCTCTTGCTCAAGAAAGCGTGAGGTGGCCGGATCTTCATTGACCCGGAGGCTCCAGTGGGGGAGCTCTACCTGAAAGTAAAATCCGGCTTCATCAGCGGCTTCAAAAGCTGCCTCAGGCGGGCACCATGAGTGGAATCTGAAGTGATTGAGACCAAAGGATTTCGCCTTGTTGATCAATTCCAGCCATTCTGACTTTTCCATGTAAGGGTATCCATGCAAAGGAAAGATCGCACATTCCAATGTACCCCTCAGGAAAATCCGGTTACCATTGAGCTTTAGCACTCCATCCGTATTGTCCAAATCCCTCACCCCGAAACGGACCGTGTGCTCATCCAGTAGTTGGCCATCAACTTTCAGGCTGATCTCCAGGTGGTACAGGTTGGGATCGAATTCGTCCCACGGCTCCATGCCGTCCGGCATATCCATGGTAAAAGAGTATTCAGCTTCGCCTGTTTTTATTTTTACATTATGGCTGCCTTCCGTCAATTTTTCACTGTTCGAGGTTCGGATGCTGTAGAAGAGTTTTCCGGAAGATGATCTCCCGGGGCCATTGTCAAGCCGGGTGACCACCTCCAGTTTTTTCCTTTTTAGATTGGGGTAGACCTGTACCGCAGAAATAACCATTGCATCGTGAGCTTCCAGTGACAACTCCCCAATGACCCCATTCCATTTGATCTGTGTATGGTTGGTATAAGCATGGGCCATGTCCTTTCCCTGTGGATCGGGATATTTTTTACCTTCTACATTGATCAGTGGAAATAGATTGGAGTTGTCGATCCGTAAAGTGATGGTATGCTCTCCTTGTGCCAAATCACCTGGGAGCTTATACCTATGCGGTACGATGAGACTGTTTTGACTGCCTAACGGGATTCCATTGATCCATACCTGTGACTCCCATAGGACGCGCTCTAGCTTGAGCTCTAGCTCTTTGCCCGCCCAACTGTCAGGGATGCTCACTTTACGTTGGTACCATGCCGGGCCTGTGTATTGATGCTTCCGGGTGAGGTGGGACAACACAAAATTGTTGATAGCCGGTTCCAATGAAGAGGGTGTTCCCAGTTCTGCATCGTCCAATGTTCCCGGTAGGGAGATAGAAGCCCCTGTTAACACTGATTCATACCATTTTTCCTGTATTCCCCGGTCAAGGCTGTCGAGTATAATGGTCCAGTTCCCGGCTAAGGAAAGCCCAGGGGGTTGTGGCTCACTACAGCAAAGAAGTAGTAAGAACCCTGAAAAGAGGTGTAGGTGAATAAGCAGTTTATTCATTTTTGATTAATTCTTAGTTCCATTCACAGGCCAGCGCTCACCCCTTCAGGGGGTTAAGAGTGCGATGGATATGATTAAGGATGTTAATTTTAACTTTGATCAAACAGTCCGTGCAACACTATTCTTACCGGACTCGATCTTACGCAATTCATCATCACAAGCCAGTTCTTTATGCAGGAAGACCCCCATTTGATACCTGTCATTCTTTAAAGCTTTGTCAAATGCACTGATCGCTTTTTTTGTTTTTCCCAGGCCTAATTCTCCCAGGCCTATCATGTAGTGACAGTGGTTCCGGTTACGAATATTCAGGTCTTCATCCCAGATCAGCAGGTCAGGCAGTGAAACGGCGAAATAATCTATTTTCACTTCGTCGAAAAGGTGTTTCTCGCCGTAGTCGATCAGGCGGTTAAATCTTCCTTTTGCTTCATCCATTCTGCCCAGTTTTTTTAAAGCCAGCCCCTGGTAAAATATCTTGTCAGGCGGCTGATCGTTGTAGAACATGGCCGGGCTTGGGTCAGACAGGCCTTTTGCGGCCATCTCCCAATGGCTTTGAGCACTTGTACTATCGCCCATTAGTTCGGAGGCACAGCCGAGCCAATAGTCTATATCATTTTCCTGTGCCCCGAAGAGCTTCCCTTCTCCCAGGTTATGTGGGTAGATTTTGGCCTGCTGCAAGTGGCTTATGGCCTTTTCATACTGGGATTTTACTATTGCTTTTTTGGCAATCTCCACCTGAGCCATAAGGTATTGGGCAGGCACTTTGCCTTCACCACCCTCCCATGGCTGGAATTTCCGGCCCATGATCAATTCCAGTGCCTTTTCATGTTCATGGAGCAGGTTGTAGAGGGTCACCCGCTCAAGGTAGAGGTCGTCGCGTTGCTCTACCAGGGATGGGTTTTCCTCTAAAAGTGCAAGACGTTCTTTTACGTCTTTATTGAGTTTTTTATGTAATTGATCCAATTCCATCAAAACCCGTGCGTCTGAATGGTCCAGCTCAAAGGCTTTGGACAGATATTCCAGCGCTTCATCCTTCCGATGCAGTTTGTTATAGTAGACCAACGCCAGGTTCCGGGACACCACCGGGTAGGTATCGTCCAGTTCCACAGACTTTTTCCAGCATTCCAAAGCATCATGATATTGTTGATTGGCATACCAGAAGTTGCCCAGGTAGTAGAGCGCTTTGCTATCCGATGGGTCCCATGCTATTGCCTTTTCCAATACTACTACCTCCTCCAATCGATTGGGGAAACAGTGGTCCGGGGACATTTTGGAAGCCAATTCAAAGAAATATTGGGCCTGTTCCGTTTCATCCAACATGAGGCAATTGTTTCCCATGAAATAGTACACCATGGGATAAACACATGACCGTTCGTCTGAATACCATCTCAGTACAAGATTAGCCTCTTCATACAGGCCCGCGTGGCTGTAGTCCAGGGCATATTCAACATAATTGTGAACATAGTCCCTGGAAAGCGCTTTTAATTCGGTTTTGATGGTCAGATCCTGGTTGATAAAATACTTTTCATACCTCACCCCGAAATTGAATTTATCATACTGCAGCGATTCTTCGATCCATTGTAGTGCTTCGGCTTTGCGATTCAGTTTCCGGAGCAGTATCACCTTTAGGTGACGAGCTTTATGATTGAGCCAGTTACGTACCAGCGACTTTTCAACAAGTTCCAGGGCTTTTTCATAATTGCTCCTTTGGCAATCAATTTGCGCCAGATGAAAATATCCTGCATCTTGCCACGCTGTGTTCCAGCAGGCTTTGAAGAAAGCATCATAGGCGGCGTCCTGTTTTTCCTGGTATTTCAGCGCCACTCCCAGGTTAAAGTAAGGTTCGCCATTATAGGGGTTGGGATTACGCGCTGTAAGGGTGTCGATCGCTTTTTGAAAATGATGCGCCGCCTCGTTAAACTTCCCCTTTTTCAGCAGGTAAAGCCCCAATGCATTATTGTTCCTTACATCGCCCGGCTCCCTGTTCAAAGCTTCCTGGTAGTATTCTTTGGGGTTATAGGTGGCATGCCTGTATTGCTCCAAATGCATACCGGTCAAATACAACTGTTCCGTAGAGGTGATGTCTTTTGGGGCTTTAGCCGGTTTGGCTGGTTCAGGCGGGGGTTGCAAAGAAGGTTTTTTAGGCTGCCAGCACACAAGCTCCCGGCCGGTGTGGTCTTGCACACTAACCTCCAGTTCCTGTAAGGTGATGTCACCCACTGTGGCAGTAAGAGTACAGTCATTGAACGGGCTTAAATCAATGTTTTTATCCAATAACACCTTTTCCATACAGCAGAGCATGACCCGGCTACGAGGATACCCGGCAGTGACATGGATCTTAATAGAGGCTGCTCCTTCTACCACATCGAGGTTAACGAGGGCCTCTTTTGTGGCATTTTTCACCCTACCCACATTCCTGTAAGGCATAAAATACTGTTTGAAGCTACGCTCTTCGTAGGGTTGTATCCATGAAAAGTCCGGTTGATTATCCGTGTAGACGCCACACATCATTTCTATGTATGGCCCGTTGTGATCGGTCAGATTCCTGTCCCAGGCATGGCCAAAATGTCCATTTCCCCAGGTCCACTGTTTTTTACCGGGGGAAATATGATGGTCGGCCACGTGAAGGAGTCCGGCCTGTGTATCTTCTTCATACCCCCCTACAAAGTCATAGTCCGATTTGATGGCCATGTAGGAGGTGGGTACAGGGATGTTCTTGTAGCGGGATATGTCTACCCCGGCGGAATAATCCACTTTGTAATAAGTGCCTTTGGCTATGGGGAACCTGGATACGTCCCGCTTTCCATGGTCAAACACAGCGTTTACATCCGGCGGAAAAACAGAATAATAATGGTCATTCACGGCTACCGCGGGGTTGGCCCACCAGAGAAAAGTCTGGGGATGAGGTGTGCGGTTGTAAAGGTGGGCTTTTACCTCCAGGTAGGCCTTATCCGGGTAAAGGGTGAAACCTGCCATCCCTTTGGTGCGGAACATTCTCTCCACCTCGTTCACCCATACGGTTTTACTACCGTCCCTATTTTCTTCAATATAGCAATCCGTAGGATCAAAAGTACTGGGACGGTGATGCTGTGGCCAGTTAAACTCAATACCCCCTGAGATCCATGGGCCGGTAAGGCCGACCAGGGCGGGTTTTATTACTTCATTATAATAAACGAAATGCCGTTGGGCGATCTTGTCATAGGCCATTTGGATCCTTCCACCCAGGGCTGGAAGTACCATTATCTTTATAAAATCATTTTCGATGAAAACGACTTCCCATTCTTTATCGGTTTTTTGGTGGCTGATCTTCTCAATTACGGGGTGTGGGTATACTACACCGCTGCTGCCCTGGTATACCCTTTTTTCAAGGAATATGGGGTATTTTTCCGGTTCACCCACTTCGTAGGTCGGGATGACCAGATTTTCCTTCCATGCTTTAACTGCTTTCATTATGACTGTTTTATGTTAACAGAATTATTTTTTATCCTATCCTTTTGCTTTTAAGCTGCCAGTAAACAATCCCATGATCTCCGCTTCGCTTAATGTTACTCCCGGGTCAAAGTCGCTACTGGCCATGTATTTTTCCAGGCTATACCTCAATTGCCTGGCTTCTATCCTTTTGTCAAGACCGGTGTGCAGGTCTATTCCTGACACCAATAATTTACCTTTACCTACTTTGACCTCGAAGACCAGCGCTAACCGGCGGTTGGTGAACCAGTCGTCGATCACGCGTACAATCGGTTTTAGGGCCGGATCGAATTCATCGAGTAGTATTGCTTGCGAATGGCTCATGGCATCCCACCACTGCCAATTGGAGTGGTATTCCGTAGGAAAGTCACCCAGGGCAGGGTGACCGGGATCGCACAAGATGCCAAGTGTGTGTGGTTTTTGTTTACTGGTGTAGGCCGTGTTCCAAAAAATGCTGGAAAAACCAATGCCTACATTACCCCCCTTACCAGGCTTCACGGATCCTTTGGATGCTGCCAGTAAAACGGTGCCTCCATCCTGGAGGTAATGTAAAATTTCATTGTCCAGTACATTGACTACCCGGTAAGTATGTTGCTTTTCGATCTTCTCTTTTTCAACCGGGTAAACCCATATATCCCACGCGTTGGTATGCCCGGCTACCTCCACGGTAAGTATAAGCTTCTGAGCTTCCTTAACCACAGACAGACTTTGTACTATCTCACCCAGTTGTATTCCATTGCCCAAAGCAATGTCCGTGGCCGGGAAGTTCCCTCTTGCGATTTCCCTCCCATCTGTTTTGACAAGCCGCCATGATGAGCTGATACTTTTTAATTCCTTTGCTCCAAAATGTGCGACTTCGACCGTAGCATGTAAAGTGTCACGATCGAGGTATACCCGTTTCTTTAGTCTGACAAGGGGAACCGTTTCATTGCAAAACCGGCGGTATTCCTCTGGCGATATGTATCCTTTTTCTTCCCAAAACGCATCGAGGATACCTATCAAAGCCGTGCCCTGCCCGGGAAAATCGTGGAGGTCCAATAACTGGAACCCGGCAAGGTCCCGGGTCCTGAGTGCGGCTTCGATATCCGCTTTGTAGCATAGCGCCTGTAATTTTCCCGAAGCCAGCAGGAAACTGTCGGCCAGGTGTCCCATGTGATTTTCCTCCAGCGTTTCCTTGAAAATTTCGAAGTTTTTAGGCTGTAACACGCCGGTGTATTTAGGGATCTCTTTATAATTCGGGTAGGCGCACCACTGCCCTATTTCGTGGCTCACAAACGGCACGGGAGTATTCTGGACGACATGGCTGTAGTCAAACACCGTTTGAGGAGGCTGGCTGTTGATCACGCTCTTCAAGCCTTGCCCCCAGCCCTGTATCCGCGCCTGGGCATGATTATAATAGTCCATGTTGTCGATGTAGGGCCATCCGGCGCCTCCCGTATAAACCCTTCGATTGTCCTGCTTCTTAAAGTGCCCGACAAACTCCTGCAAATATTCCTTTTGACGTTTGCCTCCCGGTTCGTTGCCGTAGGCCATCATACAAAACGAGGGGTGATTGCCATAGGCTTCCAGTATGTCATTGGCTTCCTTGTATAGCCACTGGTCAATGGGTTTTCCATCGCCAAGGGTTGAGGTGCGACTATTGGCCCAGCTTGAGGCTTCTACCTGCAGGTAAAACCCCATTTCATCGGCAGCGTCAAAGGCCGCTTTGGGCGGGCACCAGGAATGAAAGCGCATGTGGTTCAGCCCATGGGATTTACAGATGGTAAATATTCTTTTCCACGCTTCCTTGTCAGTAGGAGGATAACCCGTTTTTGGAAAAATAGCACATTCCAGTGTGCCTCTTAGAAAAATGGGCCTGCCGTTTATAATGAATCGTTTCCCCTCTACCTTAAATTCCCGCATACCAAAGGTCTCTTCCCTTTTGACGGTCCCGGCCTGGGTAGTCAGTGAGAGGTGCAGGGTGTAAAGGTTGGGATTGAATTCATCCCATAACAGGACGGAATCCCCCATAAGATAGTCTACCTTGATTTCTCTTTCCTGGTTGAAAGTGATCTCTTTCACCTGTTTAGGCAATAGGTTGTCAGGATTCTCCTTAGTGCTGGCTGCAATCACCAATTGGCCCTTTTGGGTCTCACCCGTAATGTTTTTTATCTGGGCTATGACCCCTACTTTTTTCCCGGTTACGTCCGGGTACAGTTGAACCTTGTCAATGATTACGGGGGCTGTAGCTCGCAAGGCCATATCGCCCACTATTCCGTTCCAATTGGATTGGGTATTATCCGTGATGCTGTGGGCGCTGGCGCCGGGATCGATCTCTTTGATCCTGTTGTCTACCTGGATGGAAATGGTGTGCCTGCCGGGCCCTACCCCGGCAGGAAGGGCATAGATGTGCGGCGTTCCCAGGCTGTTTTGCATGCCAAGGTAATGATCGTTTATCCACACATGGGTTTCCCAATGGGGACGTTCCAGCACCAACTCTATGTATTTGCCTTCCCAGTGGGCAGGAATATCAATCTCTTTTTGGTACCAGGCAGCCCCTGTATATCGTTTTACAGGTTGTAACCAGAAGGGTATTTTGAGGTTTTCCTGTGTCCTGTAGCGCGCATATTTTTCGTCAAAAAACCACGAGCTGTCAAGTATTTCGCCGGTCCATTGGGTTTGTAAGGTTATCTCATATCCCAGACCATTTTCAGCCATCGAGCCCGGTAGTTTTATTGTACTAGCCAGTTTTTTTTCATACCATCTTTCTGTGATCCCTACGTCCAGCGTATCCATGGCAAACAGCCATTGGCCGGAAAGGTCAATATGCGCACTTTTCTGCTCGCTACAGGAAAGCAGCAAATTAAGTAAAACGATGTATGCCGGTAGTTTAAGTTTCATTTTGGCTATTTATAGTGAAAGGCTTTGCTTCCAATGATCATAGTCAGTCGAGAGCTGTTCTACGATGCCCTGGGATTCCTCTGCCCGGTTATTTTGTTCGCTTTCGTCCTCTTTTAAGTTATACAAATAGGTTCCGGCCGGCAGGTGAATGCTCCGGTAAAAGTTATCCTGTTTTACCACGTGTAGTTTCCAATCCCCCTTGCGGATGGCCCACTCATTACCGGTATCCCAAATGAGTTGGTCATGGTGGTTGATACCTTTTCCATTGACCAATGGAAATAGACTTTTACCATCAATGCGAAGGGTGTCAGCAGCTTTTGAACCCGCGGCCCGTAAAAGGGTAGGCAGTATGTCCATGTGGGAGACGGGCTCGTGTATTACAGTGCCACCCTCCAGTTTACCGGACCACGACAGGGTGAAGATGGTGCGGATGCCTCCTTCCTGCAGGATGTATTTATGGCCTTTGAGTTTACCGTTATTGGCATAGGTGTTCTGGGAACCTCCATTGTCTGATACCAGTACGATCACAGTGTTGTCAAGCTTTCCTGTTTCTTCCAGGGCATCCAACACACGACCAATGTTGTCATCCAGACAATCCAGATTGGCGAGGTAGCGCTTCCGGCCCACAGGATCTTCCTCCTGTCGCCAGCAGGTTCTTGCATGGTAGTCTATGAAAGACTCTTCAGAGGGATCCCATTCGGGGAATTTTTCAATCCCGTATTTATCCAGGTACCGCTGTGGGGCCTGGTAAATGGGATGGTGAACGGCGTTGAAGGATAGCTCCATGAAAAAAGGGCGTTCATCCCCTTGCCGCCGGACCTGTTTTATGGCCTCATCAGCAAAAAGGTCTGTTAAATAACCCTGGAAATCTTCCTTCTGCCTGTTTCTCCATAATGGACCGAACTGTGACATCAGATCATCCTGGTGCCCTTCCACCCAGTTATCCTTTTCCGTGAGCTTAAAATAGTCGTGCCGGTGAGCGCAGAACCCCATAAATTCTTCATAGCCATGATTCAAGGGGAACTCCCGGTGAGCGGTAGGGTCTTCTACCTTGCTGTTATTGTCCAATACCTGGGCGTAATGTGTCTTTCCAATTTTAACGGTACGGTAGCCTTCTTCCTGTAGAATCTCGGGAAGTGTGACTTTTGATGTGGGGAAGATGTTGCCACCATAGTAGTACGTACCCCACCGCTGCGGGTAGGAGCCGGTAATAATACCCTGACGGGAGGGGCTGCATATCGGTGAGGTGGCATACCCGTTGGTGAATCGTATCCCACTCTTTGCTATTCTATCCATCGCGGGAGTATTGACATCATCGGCGCCGCCATAGGCACCATAATCGGCATAGCCCTGGTCATCCGTGATGATGAGAAGTATATTAGGTTTCTCATTTGATACCCTGGTCACTTCATGGCATTGAGTGAATAACACCAGAATGCCCAATAGGTAGACCAGCTTTTTCGCCTTTTTTATATCCTCCCGCGAGGTGGCTGGTGCCAGCTTCTCTTCTATTTGTTCCAGAGTCTTTCCTTTTGTTTCAGGCAGCTTTCTTTTGATGAATAAAAAGCCCATGACGCAGATCAGGCTGTAGCCCCAAAAGGTACCATAGGCACCTAACGCGCTATTAAGTAATGGGAAAGTGTAGGTGAGTATAAAAGAGGCCACCCACAAGGATAGTGTAGCTACAGACATGGCTAGCCCACGTACTCTATTTGGAAATATCTCTGACAGCACGACCCAGGTTACCGGCGCCAGTGACATCGCATAGATGGAAATAGCCGCCACCACGAGTAGCAATACGGGTAGGCCATTCCATTGAAAGTAGTATGTAGTACCTAAAATGATATAGACTACTGCCAACCCACCGGACCCCAGCAGCATTAGTGATTTTCGTCCCCACTTATCTACAGTTTTCATCGCTACCAAAGTAAAGGCCAGGTTAACGCTACCGGTGATCACGATGTTGAACAACATGTCGCCTACACTGTACCCGGCAGACCGGAAGATCTCTTCAGCATAATTAAAAATAATATTTATCCCGCACCATTGCTGAAAAACGGCTAATACGATACCCAGCCAGAGGACAGGTCTCAGGGTTGGAGTGGTCAGGTGACGGTAAGACACTTTTTCACTTTGAGCGTCAAATGATGCCCGGATGTTTTCCATTTCATGTTGGGCATAGGTGTTGTTGCCAATTTTACTTAACACTTGCAGGGCTTCGTTTTCGCGATGTTGTTTGGCTAAAAATCGTGGGCTTTCCGGAACCAGCAACATCAGGACAAAGAAAAGGGCAGCCGGCACCAGCTCTGCCCAGAACATCCATCTCCAGCCCGTTTGCCCGTTCCATGACTCAAGGATGGCCATGGGTGAGGCATCAGCGGGCACAGGTTCAGCGATCAGCCAGTTGATGATCTGCGCTGCCAGGATACCTACCACGATCGTAAGTTGATTGATCGCTACGAAGCGCCCCCGCAGTGCGGCAGGGGCGATTTCCGCGATGTACATGGGCGAAATGGTGGAGGCGAGGCCTATGCCAACCCCGCCAATAAGGCGATAGATGATAAAGACATAAAGGCTATTGACCATACCGGTACCAAAAGCGGATAGGATAAACAGGAGGGCGGCAATGAGCAGAGGTATTTTACGGCCTAGCTTATCGGAGATAATGCCTGAAAAAGCGGCCCCGAAAATACATCCAACCAATGCGCTGCTCATAGCCCAGCCCTGGAGTGAGGGGATATCACTGATCCCAAAAAACAATTCGTAAAAGGGCTTGGCGCCGCCGATCACCACCCAGTCGTAACCAAAGAGCAATCCCCCCATCGCCGAAACGAAGGCCAGCGACAGGATATAGCCCATACGGTAGTTATTACTCCCCAAGGTGGTATAGAGAGTTGCATTGTCATCTGGCTTGTTATTGGATATATCCTCTGGTTGCTCCATTCCTTACTACCTGCTTTTTTAGTTTGTTTTTACCTTTCCTGTCAGGGTGGTAACTGACCTTGCCGGTATTGTTAACTTATTACCCTCTACTTTCTCATAGTCCAGGGTGTGTAGTTCAGAAGTAATGTACTTCCTGTCATATTGAATGTTTTTATCATGGATCACGATCGTTTTTTCCATGCTGGATTGATTGATCAGAAGCACGACCACCTTTCCGTGGCTTTCATCATGATAAGCGGACACCAACACGTTTTCCTGTGTCACCTCGTGGGTGAAGTTTGTGCCTACGCGACGCATACCCGGCCTGATGAATTGTGAAAAGTTGCCAAAAGTCCAAAGCAGCCTGGATCCATGGAATTTCCCGTCATTCTTCATGGCAGTCCGGTTGTAAAGGTCATGTTCATCACCGGTATCCAGGTAGATCAACCCGTCTTTATAATCAAAAGTAGTAAGGGCAGTCCACCATTGCCAGGAGGAGGCCTGGGCCAGAACAATGTCTGCATGGATCACACGGGCAACGTAGAGGGCCGTATTCATACCCAGGTCTCGCTCATGACCGCTGCCGATCTCATCCGTTTTTTCCAGGATACAGAATTCAGACTGCCAGTAGCCGAGTTCTTTGTCTACAGACCGGCGCTTTTCGTCCAGTGCCTCGCGGCTGGTGACCAGCTTTTCTACAGGCCACGTGGTAAAGTAGCTATGACCTGAAATCGTCTTTTTTACATTAGGCAGGTCTCCAATGTACAGGGGAGACTCCTCTGCAAAGAAGGCCTCTACCTGGTTGCCTTGTAGCGGCTTGTCCTGTTCGCCGGTAAGGTAAGCGATACTGCCAGCTTCCCCGATCACGATTTGGGTATGAAGATTACGCTTTTGCAGGCTTTCTGACAAGTATTTCGTAAATGAAAAGATCTCTTCATTGGTAGCCGGTGTGCCTTCCTGGTTGCCATTGGACCAGTCCCATTGCGGTTCATTGACTGGACTCAGGTAATCGAAATGTATGTCTTTTTGGTTTTGAAAGTAACTGATCACTTCTGCCAGGAAGTCCGCGTAGTCATCCATCTTGTCTTCCTGGATGTTCATGTGAGGATCTTCCTTTATGGAATATGCCTTTTGATTAGTGGACCAAAAAACGGGAGGAGCAATGGTAAAAGCCAGGAATTTTTCAACCCCCCGGGCTTTTGCGGCTTGCAGGAACCATTGCTGGCCCGGCTGTTTGGTCCAGTCGTATTGGCCGTTTTCGTTCAAAAAACACCCGACCCTTCTCCATTCATTTTTTATATCGGAGTTATCCCCTTGTTCTGTTGATCCCGCACCTATGTAAAAACGCCAAAGTGAGAGACCGATGCCCTTTGGGTTTCCTTTCTCGTCATATTCCTGGCTAAACAGCAGGTCGGCGATCTTCTCCCGCTTATGCATAGGCCAGTTTTTCCCGACAAACTGTGTTCGCCAGGCATCGGAAGCCCCAAAACCTTCCATGATCTGGTACCGGGTGTCCAGGTCTACCTTTAATTCTTGCTGTGCCTGTGTAAAGGTACAGGGGAGGACGAATAACAGGATAACCAGTAACCCCTTCGTTACAGCTATCATTGGTTGATGGTCCTCCCTGGTCAAAATTGTGCTCAAGTTACTATTTTAGTTTACCTACCAGCGTTGTTATGGATCGAGGACCCACAACTATGTCTTCGATCGATACTATTTCAGCCTCGAGGTTTTTCGTGGCTGAAGTCGTATAAAGTGTGACCTCATCTCCTTCAAATTCAAAGTCGTCTCCGTAGTTGCCTATGGCTATTCTTCTTTGCGCGTCCGTATAGTTGATCATGACCATGACAAGCTGGCCTTCACCCTGGTATCCTGATATCATAAATGATTTGCCGGCATCCTCGGCAGACGGGAATTCCGGATCGGACACATTTATCCGGGTCATACCGGGCCTTACAAAACGGCTGAAATTACCCAATGTCCATAGGTTTTTTTGTATTTCAAAGGTACCGTCAGTCTGTGACGGCCCGTCTGTATTCGGTTTCCAGAGGAGAAGGCTAAACCGGTCAGGATGATCCTGGAATTCGGAGTTATTCATTGCTGTCCAGTAGCTCCATCCTGTGGCGTTGGCATGTACCAGATCGATATGGATGATACGTGCCAGCCAGAGGGCGTAATCCATTGGGGTGAATTGTGTCCAATCTCCTCCCTGTCGATAGTCAGCTCCAAGCAGGCTATACTCTGTCTGCCAGAATTCCAGGGTTGGGTCCACTGCGTTCATTTTGGAGAGTAACTCTTTCCTGTGATTGATGGAAACGCCTACTGAAGGATTGAGCCAATAACTATGGCCGGCCACATATTTCGACATGCTGGACAGGCTTCCCACACTATTACTTCCCCCGCCGTAAAATTCTTGCAATTGATCTGAAGCTTCCGGATCGTTATCCTGCTCATAGAGCTCACGCAACGTCCCGGCCTCGGGAAGCATGATCTTGCTCCTGACTCCCAGCGCTTCGAACTTTTGATCGATCAGCCGGGTGATATCGGCAATTTCCTTGTTGGTTGCATAGGAACCGGACTGCACGGCGCTACCCACTTCGAATTGCCATTCATACTGTGGTTCGTTGAATGGAGTAAGTATTATAACAGGGTAACCTTCATCTTCTAAATGCTTTGTGACAGTAGCTAAATGGGTGGCAAAGTCTTCATAGTTGGACGGTTCGAGGTTATACCCCTCAACGCCCTCGGTACGGAATGTGAACCCATTCTTAGTCATGAAGTAAGGTGGAGAGTTTGTCCATAAGGTAACATAGGGCACACCGTAGTCCCTCGCCTTTTGCAAAAACCATCGCGAGCCTTCCTGCCTGGTCCAGTCGTAGGAGCCGTCTGCATTCAGAAAGCTTTCCGTTTCACGCTTCCAGTGATTGGAGGCATAACCGCTATTGACCTGGTCGGCAGCGCCCTCGCCTATGTTAAACCGCCACATCGTAAGTGCGATCCCCTCTGGGTTGCCTTCAGCGTCCATTTCATCACTGAACAGGAGTTTAGCCATCGGTTCTTTGGAAACATCCGGCCACCTCCCGACCCACTCGGCTGACCAGGCATCGGACGCGCCGAAGTGGTGTATGGTCTGGAATCGTTCATTTAACCGGACTTGTATTTCGTCTCCCTTACTAATAAACCTTGGGTCCATGGGGTCGGTGCGCTCGTCCTCGCAGCTTACGAGGAAGCTCAGAAGGAAAAGACAAGCCAGACCGTAGTATATGAAGTGTGCTTTATTCATTGTTATCAAATTCAAATCCATCAATATCCGGGGTTTTGCACCACGCGTCCCTGGGTAAGCTGTATCTCTTCGGGCGGTATGGGCCACAACAAATGCTTGTTGATATCGAAGTTGATACCTTTATCCTGTTCTTCGAAGGTGTTGGTGGTCTCGAAAGGATCGTTGTTTTCATCCAAATTGTATCGCACAAATGACCCCTGCTGGCCCATGACGAGGGCCAATCGTGGTGTGCTGTTTATCTTTTGACGCCGTAGGTCGTAGAGGCGATGCTGCTCCAGCGCTAGTTCCAATCTTCTTTCTTTCCAAATAGCGTCCCTCAGCGCATCTCCAGAGAGGGACTGGTCGGTATTGAGGCTCACACGGCTTCTTACCTGTTCCAATGAGGCGAGTGCCGCGGAGGTATTGTTATTAAAAAAGGCGGCTTCCGCATGGATCAGGAGCAGGTCGGCGTAACGGATATGCAGCCAGCTCAAAGGGATCTGCCCGCGTTGGTAAGGATCAGGACGCTGGGCTACAGGTACGTATGTTTTCCTGCTGGTCCTGCCCGACTTATTCTCATCGGGTTTGCCATCAAACTCCGTAACGTCAGGGTCGCCGAATACCGGTTCTCCATGCCTGATGATGGTGGAACGCAGGCGGATGTCATCTCCTTCATCCAAAAAGGCCTGCTCCAGGTGACTGGTAGGGGACCCCCATCCCCAGCCCTGGTCGCCCCGGCTGCCCTGGGTGATGGTGAATTGCCCTCCAATATCCGGGAACGTCTGGTCGGTGATGTACTCTACTTCGAAGATGGATTCTGGCCCGTGGTGGTTATTCACATTCCAAACGTTGGCAAAATCAGGCTCTAATTGGTATTCTCCTGAGTTGACCACGTTTTCCGCCATGGTTTGTGCCTCTGACCATTTCTCCTGAAAAAGATACGCTTTGGCGAGGTAGGCCTGTGCTGCGCCACGCGTGGCCCGGCCCATGTCCTGGGCTGCATAGCTGCTTTTCAGGGGCAGTGCTTCTGCAGCGTCGGACAGGTCGGCTTCGATCTGGTCCCAAACCTCCTGTTCAGTGGCCCGGGTGCGATTCAGTACCTCTGCTTCCTGGAGTTCGGCATAAGTGGTTACTATAGGAACGCCTCCGTAGTTTTTAACCAATTCAAAATAGAAGAAGCCCCGCAGGAATTTTGCCTCACCCAATAGGCGTTGCTTCACCTCTTCATCCATCTCTACTTCAGGTACCCTCTCGAGGGCAATATTTGCACGGGTAATGCCAATGTAGTTATGTTCCCAGAAGCTATTGATGTAAGTAGACCCCGGGAATACATTGTAATGGGCTATCCCGGTGATGTCGGGGCGTGGCTGGATAGTATTTCCAGACCACATATCATCCGTGGCCATTTCACCAATGGCCCTGAAGAAATTAATCTGGTGCCAGCTTTCTCCATTCACTTTTTCATAGATACCGTTCACAAAACGGGTTGAAGCTTCCTCATCCACGAAGAAATCATCCAATTCCTGCCTTGCCCGGATGGGCTGGTCGAGGAAATCATCGGTACAGGATGTGAAAGTGGTGATCACCAGTACCATCAATATTTTATATGTATTTTTCATCGTCAATTCCTTTTATGCGTATCAGAAAGTAACATTTAATCCCAGGAGTAGTGTCCTCGATAAGGGATAGGAACCAAAGTCAATCCCATACCCGGATATAATATCTCCTCCCTGTATCACTTCGGGATCAAAACCGGTGTACTCCGTGAAGGTGAGCAGGTTTTGAGCGGAAATGTAAAACCGCAGTCTCTGGATAGATTTGAGAGGCAATGTATACCCCACCTGGATGTTTTTAAGTCTTACGAATGTGCCGTCCTCGATAAGAAAATCAGAAGGTACCTGGAAGTTACCATTCTGATCGAGATTGGTCAGTCTTGGGATGTCCGAGTCGGGGTTGGTCTCGCTCCAGGCGTCACTGAACAGCCCCTCGGCTACATTGACGTCCTGTACTCCGGAAAGCCTGAATATCCGGGTATAGTTAATGACTTCATTGCCGAAATTCCCGTACCATTGCATGGAAAGGTCCCAGTTTTTATAACCCAGGTCAATGTTGACACCAGCCGTAAAATCAGGAAATGGATTTCCTAAAATGGTAAGGTCACCTTCGTCATTAATCTGGCCGTCTCCATTTTGGTCTACAAAACGGATGTCCCCGGGCTGTGCATTGGGCTGGATCAAGGTGCCGTCATTGGTAGTATGAGAATTTATCTCGGTTTGACTTCTGAAGATCCCGTCCGTTTTAAAGCCGTAAAAGGCCCCTGTGACACTGCCTACCTCCATGATCTTAAGGAAGCGGTTGCCAAGGTCTTCGCGTTTGGTCAGTAAGATCTGGTCATTGCCGGGAGCGATTTCGTCCACGATGCTTTCGTTTGTGGTAACGGTCACGCCAACATTGTAGGTAAAGTCACGGATATTGTCACCGTAGTTTAGCGCTATGTCCCAGCCTTTGGATTCGAAGCTGCCGATGTTTTGCCATACAAGGCCGGGTACACCGGTATAGTTAGGCAATTCCACCGGGAAGAGCAGGTCTCTGGAGTTCTTAACATACCGCTCCACTGAAAATCCTAAGCGACTGTCCCAAAGCTCACCTTCCAAACCGATATTAATGTCTTCCACCGTTTCCCATTTCAGCTCTTCATTGCCAAACTGGGCCAGGAAGTTGGTGACCACTCTTTCACCACCAAAAACATAAAAGCGATCATCCACGGCAAAAAACCTTCCATCGGCAGGTACATTTTGATTCCCGATCTGACCATAACCTGCCTTAAGCTTGAGAGAGCCGACGAACGCAGGTGAAAAGAAGTCCTCTGCCGCTATATCCCAGGCGGCGGAAACACTAGGGAAGGTACCCCAGCGGTTATTTTCAGGGAAGGTAGACGATGCATCCCTTCGGACGGCAGCCGTCAGGAAATACCGGCCTTTGAAGTCGTACATAACACGGCCGAGGTAGGAGAACAAGGTACGAACGGTTTCTGTACCCCTTACTCCCTGTTCGGTGAAAAAGGGGTGCCTGTCAAGGATGGTACCGGTAGCTGCATCCACATACCGCAATTCCGGTTTCAGGCCGGGTACATCTTCGCGGTGTGCCTGTACCAGGTTATTCCTGAACTCCTCGGCTACCACCCCTGCCATAGCCGTGATAGAATGATCTCCGATGACTTTTTGATAAGTAACAGTATTATTCCACACCCAGTCAAACCTGGAATCGAATCTTCTCCGTACATCATTCACCAACCGCTGTTCGTTTGGGTCGATGTCAAATTCAGGTCTGAAAACATCCCTTCGCTGGCTTGTGAAATTTATGCCAAATTGTGTTCTTAAGGTAAGTCCGTTGATAGGCTTGTACTCAAAGGCTGTATTGGAAAACAGGCCAAAGAAGCGGGTTTCGTCAAATTGCCGAGCCACCGCAGCTACAGGGTTGGGGACCGCATTCCTTGACCTTGCATAAATGCTAAACTCATTTCTGCCCACTCTTTCATCCGTAGGGATGAACACATCGGTGATTGGGTCTATTCGCAGCATATTCCACAATTGGTTGGGCGTAGTTTCCCAATGCTCGTACCGTGGGCTAAGATCTTGCTGGAATTTGAGTTTATCGTTAATATGATAATCGATGTTGAACCGGCCTGTGATCCTTTTCCACCAGCCCTGGTCATAATAGTTGGATTCCTGGTCGAATAAGCTGAGGCTACCGGCAAAGAGCAGATCTTCTTTCCCACCGTTAATGGACAGGTTGTAGTTTTGGATAGGGGCGTAATCCCGGATCACTTCATTCCACCAATTGGTACCTTCACCAAATTCCCCGGGATTTTCATATAGCGGTATATCACCATCGTTAATTCGTCGCTGGTTGACCACATTAGCATATTCAGTGGCGTTGGCTGAAGGGATCTCCTGGAAATTCATCAAGCCATAAGACCCGTCAAATTGTATGGTGCCTGTCTGCCCGGCACTTCCTCTTTTGGTAGTGATCAGGATCACGCCGTTGGATCCACGAGAGCCATAGATAGAAGAAGCCGATGCGTCTTTTAAGATCTGCATATCCTTGATGTCGTTTGGATTCAGGAAGTTGAGATTGGAGCCTGTAGGTAAGGGTATTCCATCCACAACAATCAGCGGGTCCGTACCGCCGCCCCTTCCGGTTACTACACCCCGGATCAATACCCTCGGTGCGGCGCCCGGGGCGCCTCCGCCGGAAATAACCTGTACCCCTGCGACTCTTCCCTGCAAAGTTTCGGATACATTACCCGTTACCATCCGGGTCAGGTCCTCACCATCCACGGATACTATGGAACTACTAATGGATTTTTTGGATGACTCTCCATAGCCTATCACCACGATCTCCTGTAGCCTGGTAATATCCGGGGTTAGAGAAATATCGATTACCGAACGGTTGGCCACTTCGATCTCTTCCGTGACAAACCCGATCATACTTACGATCAGCACAGCATTACCGCCGGCATTGAGCTGGAACTTTCCATTGACATCGGTGACCGTGCCATTTACAGTACCTCTTTCCAGAATGTTTACCCCGGGAAGAAGCTCACCGTCTTCTGATGACGTGATGACCCCTGAAACGGTTTGCTGCTGAGCGTAGGCAGGAGCCACCAGCAGCAGGGCGATAAAGATCCCTGCGAAGGTCAGCACTCGTGTGTTGTAAAATGTTTTCATTAGGTTTTTAAATTAAATAAAGGGTATGCCTTTTACTTCCTTACTGCCTTTATAAGGCCAAGGTGAGTATCAAGCGTAAAGTCATAGGTGCCGTGAGCTCCTTCCGTAAAGACAAAGTTTTCACCTCCGTTGAGAACGGCTTTGGTAGGAGCCACTCCGCTGTCAAACCTCCAGAAAGGGGACCACCCGGCTGGGTTGGCATTCAAAATAAATCCGTTACTTCCACCGTTACCTGGTTCGTCGAACAGTTCTATTTCTGCCGTAAATCTGTGAGGGTTTTCCGGGTCTGGTGTGAGAGGCTTTCCTGACATGAAATGCCAGCATCGCGTGCTTTGGTCCGCATTGTCCACACACGTGCTACTGCCGTTCACGGTTACACCCGTGCCCAACAGAAATACTTCTGCATAAGTGTCGCCCACTGGTGTGTACTGTTCCAACGTGTAGGACAAGGAACGCAGGTCTATCGTCACAGTATAATAGCCTTGTTCCGGTAAAAACACAGGAGCTATGGCCACGTCACTACTTAGGGCCAGCTTCCCTGCTTCGGCATCAGCACCGAAGGTAAAAGGCTCGAAGGAAGTGGCCTGTGGAATGAAACGCACTTCAGTATTCGTACCGGTGGAATAATAGACTACGCTAAATACAAAACCCTGATCCTCCGGAGCGGGCGCATCATCCATTTGCAGCGGCACACCGAAAAGATCATTATTCAGCTCAGCGGCGGTAGCCACATCCGCCAAATACATGGTGTTGAACTGGAGGGTTTCAATGATACTCACGGTCACACTGGCATTGGCTGTATTTCCGGAGGTATCAGAAACGGCCAGCTCATAGGTGTAGGTGCCTACCTCGTCCACGTCAAGGGCACCGGTATATTTGTATGCTGTGTCGTCAAGGGTAATAGATTCGTTTATCCCTTCTCCCGTTATAGTAAAGTTACTCAACCCCCGGTCATCGGACAGGTCAATATCAAACGTGATCTCCTTATCCGGGCTGATCTGTGCCGAAGAGCCATCAATCGGTTGGTTGATGACAATAACCGGGTCCGTAACATCCTGGTCAAGCGTTACTACGAAATCCAGTGAATTGGATACATTACCGATGTTGGTGGCAGTAATGTTAATGGTATGCTGTGAGAGAAACTCAGACTCTTCCGGCACCTTAAACTTATAGTTGAGCTGAAAGCTTTTTTGCGACTGGTCCTGTGCAATGATTTTATCCAAATGCCAGGGGCTATACTGGAGCCGGACAGTACTGATACCTGCCTCATCTTGTATTTCGGCTGAAAATACCACGGTACTTCCTGGTACCGCCGACTGGTTCACCACGGCGTTCATAAACCCTGGGGTGCTGTCCACGGTCGGCGTTTCGTCGTCATCACATCCCGGTAAGAAGGGGATACCTGCCAATAACAGCAGTAGCAAGAAGACGCTTTTTAATTGGTTGTATAGATTTAACATAGACAATTTATTATATTAGACATATAAAAAGATTGAAATTTCAATAATATGGCGCTGCTACTTAAATATTCATTATTAACTGAATAACAGAGCTTTATATATTTTAAATATCAAATTCAGACATAATAAGGTTAAAATTACACAGTTAAAAGGCCTCACTCAATAGACAGAATTATTCAAAACATGGACAGTTTTACACAAAAGAGAGAAGGTTTCATGGGGCAGAAAATGGTCGTCCTGCCCAAGAATATACTTAAGACGGTACGCAGCAATCCGATGGCCAGGTTACTCTACACCACGGATATTGGATTCTATCCCTATGCCCTTAATCACTACAGAAGCCGGACGCAGGGAGCCGGAGAATACATACTGATCTACTGTGTAGAGGGTAAGGGCACTGTGAAGCTGGGACAGGAGGCACATACGATCACCCCCAACCATTATTTCATTATTCCTAAAAAGCAGGGGCACAGTTATCAATCTGACTCTGAACACCCGTGGAGTATTTACTGGATCCACTTTGACGGCAAGCTGGCTGACCTTGTCTACGGTAAATTCACGCTGCTACAGCCAGGGCCATCAGGCATTCCTATGGAAGAGGAAAGGATAAGACAGTTTGAGAGCCTTATTGAGCTCCTGGAACGAGGCTATTCCCAAAACCACATTGAATATGCCACTTTCCTGCTTTTTCATCTCATCAGTACTTTTATATTTCACGAAGAGCACTTCTTCACCCATCGAAAGCTGGAAAGGGACACACTTACAGAGCAGATCATCGATTTCCTTGGGCAGAACCTTCACACCAGCCTGGAAGCCGGTGACCTGACCGGTAAGTTCAATATGTCATATTCCGGTCTGCATGCGGCTTTTAAAAGACAGACAGGTTATTCTATCATGAACTTCTTTTATATGATGAAAGTGCAAAAAGCCTGTGAGCATCTTAATTTTACTGACCTAAGTGTGAAGGAGATCGGTTTTAAGCTGGGATTCAATGATCCTCTTTATTTTTCCCGGTTCTTCAAAAAAAACATGGGGTTATCCCCTTCGGAATACCGGAAGGACCTGGTGGGGTAACTTGAGTAGTTATTGAGTTATTGGCTATTAGGTTAATAAATTCTTAATAACCTAATAACCAATAACTTAACAACCAAATCCTACCTCAAAAACAACATCTCACGATATTTTACCAGAGGCCAGTCTTCATCATCCACCAACAGCTCCAGTTTGTCTACTGCGTAGCGGATCTTTTCAAAATATTTTCCCTTTACATCATCACAATATGCTATGGCCCTTTCTCTGTTGTCTTCTATCTTGTTGGCCCGTTTGCGCTCCTCGGTCATGTCGTGTATTCCCTTGTTCAGGGTTTCTATGTAATCCGTGATCTTACGGATATTCACCAGTATCTCGTCATTGTTGATATTCAGGCTTTTCAATCCATTGGCATTGTTTATCAGCCTGTTTTGATAGGCGATAGCTGTAGGAATGATATGATTCAGCACCAGGTCCCCCATTACCCGTGACTCTATCTGGATCTTCATGATGTAGGCCTCCCAGTTGATCTCATTCCTCGCATCCAGCTCAACGTCATTCAGCACTTTGTGCCTTTTAAATATCCGACGCGACTTCTCGGAGAGGTAGGCATCCAGCGCTCTGGGTGTATCCCTGATGTTGGACAGTCCTCTTTTTTCTGCTTCCTTCACCCATATCTCAGAGTAACCATCACCTTCAAAACGGATCTTTTTTGAGTCTTTTATATATTTTCTTAACACATTGACCACCCCTATCTTCCTTTCAGCTCCCTTGTTCATCTCCTTTTGGACCTCGCTGTAAAACTGTGTTAGCTGCTCTGCTACGATGAGGTTAAGTATGGTCATTGGCGCTGCAATATTGGCACTACCTCCTACGGCCCTGAACTCAAACTTGTTTCCGGTAAAGGCAAAAGGTGAAGTACGGTTTCTGTCGGTATTGTCAATAATGATAGGAGGTATTTTATCAATACCCAGTTTCATGTACATGTTATCACCTTTTTCCACTTTTATGTTACCATTTTTTTCCAGCTCATCCAGCACCGAAGTAAGCTGGGAGCCAATGAATACGGACATAATGGCCGGAGGCGCTTCATTGGCGCCAAGCCGGTGATCATTACCGGCAGAGGCAATACTGGCGCGCAGCAGATCAGCATGGTCATACACAGCCTTGATCGTATTTACCAGAAATGTGAGAAAGACAAGATTATCCCTGGCGCTGGAGCTGGGTTGGAACAAATTCACCCCGGTATTGGTCATCAGTGACCAGTTATTGTGCTTACCGTTACCGTTGAGCCCTGCAAATGGCTTCTCATGAAACATAACACGCAGATCATGCCGCTCCGCCACCTTGTTCATAACATCCATGAGCAATTGATTGTGATCTGTGGCCACATTGATCTCCTCAAAAGCCGGAGCTACTTCAAACTGACTGGGCGCCACCTCGTTGTGCCGTGTGCTCACCGGAATGCCCAGCTTGAGCAGTTCGATCTCAAAATCCTTCATAAAGTCATAGATGCGTGGAGGAATGGAACCAAAATAGTGGTCATCCAACTGCTGTCCGCGAGCGGGATTATGCCCGAAAACAGTACGGCCTGCCATCACCAGGTCCGGACGGCTGTTATAGAGCGATTTGTCCACCACAAAATATTCCTGCTCACAACCCAGTGAGGGTTTCACCCTCGTTACTTTCCTGTCAAACAACTGGCAGACCTTTGTTGCCGCCCTGTCCACAGCTTCCACTGCTTTTAACAGTGGGGCCTTATTGTCCAGAGCCTCACCGGTGTAGGAAACAAAAACCGTAGGTATGCATAGCGTAACCCCATAGACAAAGATAGGTGAGCTGGGATCCCACGCTGTATATCCACGGGCCTCAAAGGTACTTCTGATCCCTCCGCTGGGAAATGACGAAGCGTCCGGTTCCTGCTGCACCAATTCATTTCCCTTGAACTTTTCCAGGCCTATTATATGATCAAAAAAGGTATCGTGTTTCTCTGCAGTTGTGCCGGTAAGGGGCTGGAACCAATGTGTAAAATGAGTAGCTCCTTTTGACATAGCCCATGATTTGGCTGCCGAGGCTATGGCATCAGCCGTTTCCATATCGATCTTCAGGCCTTCATCAATGGCCTGTCTTACTTTTTTGAATATGTCCGGTGACAGGAGCGCTTGCATCTTTTTCAGATCAAAAACATCCTGACCAAAGTATTCCGATATTTTTCCGGGTAACTCTACCTTAACCGTGGGCCGGTTATTGGCCTGGTTCAGTGCGTCGAAACGTAGTTTTGCCATGGTGGTATTAAGTTGTTTGGTTTGCAGGCTCAAATCTATTAAATTTTTGAGCAGATGGGTCATTTCAATTGCAGCATATTCATGGTATTGTCCAGGACACGTGATCGTGAATTAAGGGTGAGGTTGTTCCACCCCCCGGAACAAAACCTGTAGGAACCGTTCCCAGGCCTGGCGAGGCTACAACATAAGGCTGGAGAAAACAAAAAGCCGGGAACGTCCCGGCCTTTTGATCAGTAGTGACAGCTTCTTTTTAAATAGAATTAATTATATGAGTAACAGGTCTGGTTAATAAAGGAACTCGAGTGCTACCCTGTCAAAATTTCCGAACTCACCATCTTCGTTTGAGCTAAAACAGGCAAGCATTATCGAATTCAGGTCAGCGCCTGTGGGAGTGCCCGGTATGTGGACAGCACCCACGCTTCCGGCACCCTCATTACCACCACTGCCACACGAAATCGACCGGTTAAAGTAATCCGTATGACGCAGACCAACGCAATGACCGATCTCATGCGTAATAACATGTTCTACTACGTTGGTGCCGAAATTGCTTGTACCGGACTGGATCTGAACCCACTTGTAGGGAGCCCCGCCGCCTGGAAAGCCGGCACGTCCTCCTCCGGAACCACTAACACGATAAACCACTATATCAAAGGGACTGTAGTTAGTACCAAAGGTAAGGGTAAAGTTAAGGTTGATGTTCAGGGCATTGAAGTTATTCACCGCCCACTGAAGTGCTGTTTGCATGGTAGCATCCAAGCCGTTGGAGTTATTACCAGTGTAGCCGATAACATTGATCGTACGCCCCTGACTTACAAGATTGTTGGTACGGTACTGCTCGAATTTAGGCTCACCTTTGACATAGTCGCTGGCCAGCATATTTTCAAGGTCCTTCTGGCTTACCACCAGGTCACCCTCCAGCAGATACAGACCATTCTCTTCCTGCGGATCAAGCATTTCCCTGCCATTGGTAGTGGTGATATCACTTACATCAAATCCAAGAGAGGTGAACTGGGCCTTTACTTCTTCAGAAATTGTGATCTCGTCTGCGGGCCCGATGTTTTCCGTATCGTTACAGGATGTGAAAAAACCAAAGGAGATCACGAGCGCTAACGTCGAAGTTAGCTTCGATTTTACATTTTTCATTTTGCTTGGGTTTAGGTTGGTGTCACTACTGATGACGGGTCGAATATATGGCGGTCAGGTCTTAAAAAAAACTAAATATTGCGACTTTTATTACATGACTAATTTTATCCGAAGGTAACGGTTGAACAAGAGAATTTTAATTGGAACTTTTGAGGTAAGGACATAGAATATTATGTCATAACCTAAACCCGTCAGATGTCTTACCGAATACTGCGTATAGTTGTAGTCCTGTTCCTGCTATGTTTTAACGGAACTTTCAACATACTGTGCAGCCAGAGCCAATGGCCCCGTTTTGCCAAAAAGGAAGATACGGGCGCCAATGCAAAAATATGGCCCGAGAGCAACAAAAGTCAATATTTGATCACCTGCAAAGGTAAAAGAGAGTCCCTTCGGCAACCAGACACTGAGATACTGCGTCGCCTGGATGAGACACACTATATTATCGAAACCGGTGATACCAATCTGCTCCACAACAGCAAAGTCCTGTTCGAGACCAACACCCTTTGGAAACTTAGTGACAGGTTATATCAGAAGCATATTCAAGGCAATAAAATACGGGGTCATGTGAATATTATGACTACCGATGAGGACAGTTTCTTACATGAGCTTACCCAACGGGGAGTAGAATTCGAGATAATCGACAGATATAATTATATATGGACACTGTTCATAAAAAAACCTACCGACCTGGACAAACTTTCCATGACCTCCGGTGTACGATCGATTGACCGGGGAGAAGTTACACCTGTGGTAGAATCACCTCTGCGGGATTTTAACTATAATGTTAACCATATCAATCGCATAAGAAACCGGACACCCTCAATAAACGGGGCCGGATTAACTGTATCTATAAAAGAACAATTGTACGACATCGGGGACGTTGATTTCAGGGGAAGGCACATCGACAGTGATATCAGTGCCACAGAGATATCCAATCACTCTACCGAGATGGCTACCATTGTGGCAGGGGGAGGGAACTCATCTTTCCGGGGCCAGGGAATAGCCTGGGGGGCGCGGCTCACCTCTTCCGACTTTGAGAGCGCACTGCCTGACAATGACAGTGATTACGCTGGTTTGAATGTGTCCGTACAAAATCATTCCTATGGTACCCTGCCTGAAAATTTTTATGGTGCTTCTGCCAGGGCCTATGACCAAAGTGCCAACAATATCCCCGAGCTTTTACATGTCTTCTCTGCAGGCAACAACGGATCTTTTACCCCACAGGAAGGGCCATACAGTGGCGTAGAGAGCTTTGCCAACCTCACAGGCAATTTTAAAATGGCCAAGAATGTCCTCGTCGTTGGGGGTGTTGATACACTGGTAGCGGTTGTGGATGATATCTCCAACGGTCCTGCATTTGACGGTCGCGTAAAGCCGGAGCTGGTCGCCTACAGCCTGACCGGTTCCTCATCATCAGCGGCCATCGTTTCAGGTGTGGCCCTGTTGCTGCAACAAAAGTACAAGGAACAACACGGTGTATTGCCACCTTCTGCTCTGGTTAAGGCCCTTCTGATCAATTCTGCAAATGACACAGGCCCAAAAGGCGTTGACTATTCTTCGGGTTATGGCAACGTGAACAGCTACCGGGCCTTTATGAGCCTTGAAGAAAACCGGTTCTTTCGGGGTGAAATCTCATCTGGTGAGACAAAACAGTTTATACTGGACATACCGGAAAATACCAAAAATCTCAAAGTGACACTGGTCTGGAATGATCCGGCTGCCGAGGTGAACTCTGATAAGGCACTGGTCAATGACCTTGACATGATACTAACCCACGAGACTTCAGCCATTCGCTATCTGCCCTGGGTGCTGAATCCATTTCCTCACGTTGATTCCCTGAATCTGCTTCCAAAAAGAAAAGCTGACCATTTAAACAATATTGAGCAGATCAGCATTGAGGATCCTGCCTCAGGCATCTATAGAATTGAAGTAAGCAGCTTTGACGTTTCTACCCCTTCACAGGGCTTTTTTGTCGTTTATCAATGGGACCTTACAGATCAATTTACCTGGACACACCCAACGGGAAGCGACAACCTGCCACAGGACGGGGAATTCCAGAGCTTCTTTCGTTGGAGAAGCACCTTTGATGTTCCTGCCGGACGGCTGGAATACTCACTGGATAACGGGGATACATGGACGCTTATCAGCGATGCCGTTGACCTTTCAAAAGGGTACTACTCCTGGTCGCCGCCGGAGATCCATACACTTGCTATGGCCAGAATGTCTATCAATGACGGTCTGTTCGAAACGGAGGAATTTGTGATCTCACGCCCGCTGAGGGCCCGTGTGGGCTTCAACTGTGCTGATTCTGCTATGCTGCTGTGGCCGGGACTGCCGGAAGCCACAAAATATGTGATCAGCACTCCCGGCGCCAAATACCTTGAGGATGTCATTCATACCGGTGATACGGCTGTCATACTAAGAAAATCCGAATATCCGCAAACGGATCTCACAGTCATACCATTCTTTGAAGATAAACCGGGCCTTCGAAACCTGACATTCAACTATCCTGCTCAGGGAGTAGGTTGCTACATTACCGGCTTTTTTGCCAATCTCAATCCCGGTACCGGTGCAGATCTCACGCTCAATCTGGGCACTGCTTATCGGGTAAAAGATGTTACCTTTCAACGCCTTGAAGAAAGTGGATTTTCAGATATTCAAACCTTCAATGCCCCGGTAAGCACCACGATGTTTTATACTGACAATGAGGCTAAGGACAGAGAAAATATCTACAGAGCACGGATCCGTTTTGATGAAGATGGAGAGATCTACACGGAAAATGATACTGTCTTTTTCCTGAAAACAACAGTGGCCGTGTTGTTCCCCATCCCTGCTCAGCAGTCCGGAGAGCTTAACATTTTCCTGAAAGACTTTGGTGAGGAAGATATCATTTTTCATCTATTCACACAACAGGGACAACAGCTACTCGAGCGTAAGCTGGCGAAAGAGAGAGATAATATACCCCTGTTCCCCTACAAGCCGGGATTTTACCTTTACGAGGTCATTTCCGGAAATGAGAGGCAAACCGGACGGCTTGTGATCTATTAGCGATCAGGTTCTTCAGGAAAGCAGGCTTTTTTTCTGGTTGCTGTGATTGGATCCCGGTAAAAACGTGGAGGGTACTGGAAGTTGGAAGTCAGAAGTTGGAAGCTGGAAGTGGGAAGTGGGAAGTGGGAAGTTGCTTCCAATTTCTCACTTCCAGCCTCAATATTAATCTCTGTATACCCTATGCGCTATGCGCTATGCTCCATGCTCCATGCCCCATGCCCAGTCACGTTCCATTCAGTTTCATGTCGAGCGTTTCGGTCACAAATTCCTTTTCTGTCTGTGCCAGTTCCTCGCTGCGTTTCTTTATCTCAGCATGTATAAAGGCCTTGTCTTCCAGTGCACTGGTTTCAAAACGGTACTCCACCGTTCCCAACAAGTGATCGTAAGGCCCCCGGCCGGAGATCAGTTTGACAAAAATGGGGGCAGTCTCAATGGCTATAAAAAGCAAAATGATAAAGGCATTGGCCCACCAGATAGCGTCGCTCCTTTCGGTCAATCGGCTTAGGGCATCTATCCGCGCTGCAGGACCTCCAATTTTTTCTTTTTCCAATGTAGCCAGCTCGTAAGCCGCTGCAGAGTCCAGGCGGGCTACCTCTGCTGTTTTATTTTTTATCAATGCGCCATGACTGGCTTTCAGATCATCTAATTCTGCCTCTACCCGGTCGGCATCTGCTTTTTTTATCCGGTAGATAGGTCCGGCATTTCTTCTGCGTGTGCCTCCGGTGCCGTCTGCTTCCTCCTGTGCTATTCTCGCCAGCTCATCCCGTCTGGCAGTTTTATCGGCAATATCCTGACTGAGATCTTCCAACTCAGCCATTAACGCAGCCCTTGAGCCCGCATACCGGTCACGCACCTCCTGCTCCTGACGTGCATACAACTCCTGTTCCATTACCGTTAGCTCACCCGCGATCTCCTTTTCGAAAATCTTAAGCTCAAGTGGCTTAGCGATCACAATGGAAATAAGCAATGCCAGAATGATCCTTGGCAAAGCCATGCCAAACTCATTAAGTGTATTGCCCGACTTACGCATACTGGAAACGATGTACCTGTCCAGGTTAAAGATCATCAGTCCCCAGACCAACCCAAGCGGCACAGCGAGCCATACACTATCAAAAACGGTAAACAGCGCATAGCCTGCTGCAAGTGCTGCAAACAACCCTGTAAAAAAGATAGTTGCACCGATGCCGGTGTACTTACTCGTATCCGTGGGGCATTCCTTGAGCAATCCGGTATCAGCCCCGGAACAATACCAGAAAAATGTTTTGACCTTTTCCATGAAATTCAAACGAACGGTTATCAAAAATATTTTTGTGTGGCAAGATCAGTGCCATGGCCTTTTGGAACGGTTAAAGCCCAAATAAGCTATAAAATGGTCCGATTATGAACAGTTACAGTGTACGATTATAAAATACGGGGTTTGGTTTCTGGTAGAGTGTTGATGGTTAGCCATACGTTGTCTGGCTACCAAACCAGAAATAAGAAACCCGTTGCCCGTTAAACGAGCTATCATTACTAACCTGACCAAGCAGGTTAGTAATGCGTCGTTAACATTAATAACACAGGACACATACTACCGGTACTTTCTTCCCTTAAACTTTTACACTGACTTTACTTTTTAGTTACTCAGGATTTGCATTCAGACAGTAGCTTTCGCAACAAAAGATTACGAGCATGACCTACGCTGAAAAGCACCACCTTCACATCACAGGCCTGATCACTGTTCCACTTTTTTTATTGTTCCTTGTTCATGACAAGGGTGATATTGTTCTGGCGATCAACAGCTTGCATCATCCCGTTCTGGACGCAGTTTTTATTCATCTGACCCAACTCGGCGACGGCATCACATTTCTGTTTCTGGCGCTGATACTGCTCACTGTTAAATTCCGGTACACACTCATTACGGCTCTTACCGGTGGGGTCCACGCACTTGTAGTAGGAATTATGAAAAAGGGATTTTTTTCCCACGTTCCAAGACCCCGTAATTTCTTTGACGCAGAGGCAGGATTAAATTTACTTAATAATGTAGATGTTCATGGCTGGATGTCATTCCCGTCAGGTCATACAGCCACAGCCTTTGGTATGGCTCTGTTGATCTCCCTTATAGCAAAAAACAGGATAGCAACTGTTTTATTTATGACAAATGCCCTGCTTATCGGTTTTTCGAGAATGTACCTGCTCCAGCATTTCTACGCTGATGTGTTCTCCGGACTGGTCATTGGTTTCTTGTCTACCCTATCCGTTTGGTGGGCCTTCGAACAGATAAGTCTGCCAGCATGGGCTAATCGCAGGTTGATGATCCCCATTATTTTTCCAAATCCCGGTCCGAATTCGAAGAAAGCTCCGGAACCGAAACCCTCTTTCTGAAGATCACGGTGGTATGTCCCTCGAAAAGGTCTTTTTGCTCAAATACAGGCTGCAACGCTTCATTTTCATACAGATCGGTAGCTTTATCCCTTCTGCTTAGGATCAATATATTCTCTGAGCTCCTGGTGAGTTGGTTGAGTTCCTGATCCGATCCGATCTTAAGTATCGGTTTTTCATGGTAAAAAAGAAAAGAGGGGTTAAACCTGCCATAATAATAAACCTCTCCGGCAAAATCCTGAAAGATATCGCGACTGGTGATTACCGGATTCTTCTGATCAAGCTGCGGGAATATTCTGAAAACCACGAGCAGAAAAAACATGATAAATGACCCCGTAATGGCATATATGATCATGCTGTATTTTTTTAGGATAAGGTATAGGATCCCAAAAGCAGCACCTACAGGCAGGATCAATACATAAAGTGCCAAATGGCTTAATTCCGTTATAGCATCATCCTGTCTGATACCCAACCATGCGGCTACAGACATGAGTATACTAAGTGAAAGCAATACCAAAAGACTGACCAGCGGTCGGTCACTAAGCTGTGCCACATTGAGTCGCTGATCCAGATAGTAGCCGATGACTACGGCAAGGAACGGTAAAGACGGGGATATATAGTTTGGCAGTATAGTCCTTGAAAAGGTAAAAAAGATCAGAATAGAAGCTCCGTAGCATAGTGCATACAAAAGAAAAGTGTTTTCTTTTCTCGTTTGCCACGTAAGCTTTACCGCCTGTACAATAAACACACTGCATGGCAATAGTGCTGCCAGCGCAATAACAGGAGCTGCCAGCGGAAACCCGCCATGGCCTTCCATGGTAGAAGTGAACCTGCCTACATTATGCTTCAGGAAGAATTCCTCCGTCCATCGGCCGTCTGTGGCTCCGTAAACCGCCACATACCAGGGTAGTACCACTAGAAGCAGAATTGCAAGGGCTGCCCATGGCCGGAGTTGCCAGACCCTCCGGAATACTGTGCGCCTGTCGGTCACAAGGAAATATACTACTACACCCATCACCGGCAGTACCACAGCCACCGGTCCCTTACATAAAACTCCCAGTGAAAGGCTGAAGAAAGAGAAATAAAGGCTATGCGCCGGCCCACCTTTTATAAAATCAAAAAGCAGAAAAGCTCCAAGGGTCATAAAAAAGATGAGATAAGGGTCAGGGACCGCCAGATGGAACTGAGTAGCAAAGAGCAGGGAAGACAGTAAGACAAGGCTGGTAAAAAAAGCGGTCCCTTCATTGGTAAATCGCCTTACAAAGCAGAATGTGATCATGATCGTCAACAGCCCCATCACGGAAGAGAAAAAACGGGCCGCCAGAGGGCTGAACTCTCCGAAAATATGATAGGCAAACATCATAAAGTAATAGTGCAGGGGAGGCTTGTCCGTTCTCAGGTTACCATTGAAGGTAGGCACGATAAGGTCGCCACGTTGATACATTTCCCTGGCACAGGTAGCGTTTTTGGCCTCATCAAGAATATAGATGGAGGTACCCCATATATTGGCAAAAAAAACCAAAGCAGAAAGGAAGACAACAATGGCGAATCGACTGGTCATTTTGACTTTATTTTAAGTAATATTAATGATTCACCTGAGCGGGAGGGCAAAAACACTATGAAGTTATTGTAAACACATGTTAATGATTAAATAACAGGTGATCCGCTGCCATTTGCCTGTGTGATCGTTACTTTCATTAAAAATGATTATTTTCATTAAAAACCTGGCTGGCAGTGGAACTATCGGTGATCATAACCCTGCTTAATGAAGAGGACAACATACAGCCTCTGCTTGAAAATATCTATGCTGCCCTGAAAGGGATAAAGTATGAGGTCATACTCGTGGATGACGGCTCCACTGACGCTACGGTGGACAGGATAAAGCAGTATGGCTCTGAAAATGTAAAGCTGCTCATCTTCAGCAAAAATTACGGACAGACCACAGCGCTGGCTGCCGGGATCGATTACTCAAGGGGTGATTACGTGGTTACCATGGATGGTGATCTTCAAAATGACCCCAACGATATACCCAGAATGCTGGAAAAGCTGATCGCCGAAGGCTGGGACCTGGTGGCAGGCAACAGGAAGAACAGAAAAGACGGATTTATCCTGCGTAAAGTACCCAGCAGGATAGCCAACAACCTGATCCGCAGACTTTCCGGGGTATATATCTCCGACTATGGCTGCGCACTTAAGGTTTTCAAAAGGGATGTGGCGAAAGAGCTGGGCCTGTACGGAGAGTTGCACCGCTTTATACCCATTCTCGCAAAACTTAACGGAGCGAGGATCACAGAGATGGATGTGAAACATCATCCGAGAATACACGGTAAATCAAAATACGGACTGGGAAGAACCTTTAAGGTAGTGAGTGATCTTATACTGATGCTCTTCTACCAAAAATACTTTCGCAGGCCTATTCACCTTTTCGGGCCTATTGGTCTTTTTTCTCTCTTCGCCGGCGGATTGATCAATGCCTATCTTCTTGTGCTGAAGATAATGGGAGAAGATATCTGGGGCAGGCCTATCTTGATCTTAGGGGTTCTGCTATTGCTCATGGGTATTCAATTCATCACTTTTGGGCTTATAGCAGAGCTGATCATGCGAACCTACTATGAGTCTCAAAACAAAAAAACCTACCTGATAAAAGACATCTTCATTGGAAAAAAACAAGGTAACGAAGAGGCTGAAGCTCTTATTTAAGATCCTGGTCTCTTTGCTGGCGATTTACATAGTCGGGAGGAATATCGATGTTACTCAAACCGCAGGGGTCATTTTGTCCGCTAATTTCATTTTTTTGTTTCTTGCTGCCATTCTTTACAATCTGTCCCAGATAGTAAGTGCCTGGAGGCTAAAGACACTGCTGGACAGACTGAAAAGTGGTATTGACATTGGCTATCACATAAGGCTATATTATTTATGCATGTTGTATAACGTGATCCTTCCCGGGGGTATTGGCGGTGATGCCTACAAGATATATCACTTTAAGAGGAAATTCGGGATAAGAAGCCGCTATCTGCTAAAAGCAATTTTTCTGGATCGGCTAAGTGGTCTTGTAGCACTGATCACATTAATTGTCTTTATGAGCTTTGGCCAGATACTGGCGAAGCCCGGCATACTGCCGGAGTATTTACTTTGGCTTGTTGTTCTTGTTATTCCTCTGTACATCCTGTTTTCCGGCGTATCCAGCCGATGGTTCCGTCAGTTTTCGTCCACCTTTGCCAGGCTGAATTTTCTTGCCCTTATCGTACAGCTTTTGCAGGTATTGTCTGTATGCTTTGTACTTCTGACATTGTCTCTGCCAGTGCAGTTCACCTATATCATCATTTTTCTGGTATCTTCTGTTGCCATGATCTTACCGGTCACCATAGGAGGGCTTGGCCTGCGTGAGCTGATTTTTATGCTGGGCGCTACCTACTTGTCTGTTCAGGAAGAGTCGGCCGTGGCGGTTGGGCTGGTGTTCTTCGTTATCAGCACCCTTAGCTCACTTCCGGGTATCCTTTTTATGTCCATGAAAGGTAGTAGTGAATTGGCGCTGAAAGCAGATTGAAAAACTGTTGGGAGCTGGTCTCCTGTGGTATAATGCCGGCCTCCGGATACCGGTTTTTATGAACTACAGGTGGCCGATTGCAGACTTATCATTGGAGACTTTATCAAAGAATCGGACAGTGCCAACAAGACACCTCCATATCAGGATTTGTGTCGTCTTTACTTTGCTGAACGTCTTTTCCTCTTACTTCTGGCCGGATTTACCCATAGCCAATGGTGCTTCAGAGCTTTCGAGGTCTGAATAACCAGCAGTACGATATTGGCCAAAAGGTAAATGGTGATGATGTATATGGTATTCACATCAAAAAAATCACCTGTAAAAAACACGATCAGCAGAAACAACGGTGTAAAAATACCCGGGCTACGTTCTACACTGTCCACCAAATGAGCTCTGATCAGCTTGCCAATGTACAGGCAGCTGTAAAGTGTAACGATGATCACCACCCCAAGAGGTGAGTAGAGGAACGCACTGAAGAAGCCAACAATGACCAGCAGGATCACAAAAAGCCAGAAGCCATAGGTAAGATTGGTGATCCTGAATATGGTCTTGATAAATGTAACAAGAGCCAAAAGAGCAAGTAAGGCAAAAAACAGCTCAGACAGGCTAAGAGCAGAGAATAGCTCTACGATCAAAAACTGGTAAATATCTTCAATGTATGAAACGAGGATCAGCACAATGGAAAGGAATATTTTTTCCAGAGAATAGATCCTGTCGAACACCAGCCACCCGGTTTTGAATTGCTCATAAAACATGGCCATCTCAGATAAATAGCCAAATAAGAGTGTGGTCACGAACAAAAGAATATGATCCACCTGAAAAACAGTGAACAATATGTAGAGCAGAATACCGTTTTCAAAGGTGTTTAGAAAATGGCTAAGAAACTCACCGAGTGGGGTTTCCGTATAAGTTTTACGGGCCTGAGCTCCATCCAGTTTTTTGCCCGTAACGTACAGGAAGAGCATGAGTGGAATCATTAGAAAATTACCTCTGCCCAGCATATTCTGGTCCAGTGTAAAATACAACGCCATGTACAGAAACAGATTTGCCACAATGGTGACAATATTGGCAGGCACACTCCAGGGAACAGCTTCCGTCAGCGGGGATATTACAAGTTTATGGATGAAAGGCGAAAGAAGTGACTGTCCCTTCTTTTGATAAATGTATTTAGCCATACTAGCCTATAAAGAACGTAAATAAGATCATGCTGCCATAATCGATGTAATTATTTCTTTTTGAATAAATCTATCACCATATATTTTATTTTTGCCGCCCTTGAAAACCAAGGGCCGAACCCTCAACGTTATTGAACATGCCAAAGAACCTCCTGTTTAAATTTCTCCGACTCATAGCATACGGTATCTATTTGCTTTCCCTTAGTCTTGTTTTTTTGTACGATGCCGGCCTGCCCGAGTTAAGATCTGAAAAAGTCACAGCCAAATTCAATGAAAACTCCCTGACTGAGCGATTTCAGGAAAGCACCTTTTTTGTTATTGTTGTTCTCTGCTTCCTGAGCTCGCGACGTCACAGAAGGACATCGCCCCTTGCCTTTCTCATGGGTGGGTTCTTCCTTATGGCCATGATCAGGGAGTTTGATGCCTTTCTCGATCATAATGTCTTCGATGGAGCATGGCAGACCCTTGTACTGGCCGTGATCATAGGGGTAGGCTACAGAACCTATCATCGCTGGAGGTCTTTATTGGAAACATTACCTCAGTTCGTAACCTCCTACCCTTTCGGCATAATGATCATGGGGATGCTGATCACATTTGCTTATTCGAGGTTAATGGGTGAAAGCATCCTGTGGCAAACACTCATGGAAGAAAACTATGTCCGAAACGTTAAAAATGCTGTCGAAGAAAGCATAGAGCTTCTGGGAGATACGATCATATTGTTCGGGGCAATGGAGTTTTTTCTGCTTGCCGAACAGGAGAATAGCAGAAAACCAGAGGAACATGCTCCTGCTCCAAAACAGCAGGTGCAGGCCCACAGACTGTGATCTGAAGATCCCTTGGAGAATTTAAACCATGGTTTTGTCCAGAAATAACACAATTTATCCAACCAACAGCCCTTTTAACCAAATGAGGGCAACCTTCTCTACATTAAGGGAGTCTTTAATATGAAGTTTGAACATTAGTTCCATATTTGCCGTATAAAATCAAAAATTACCGTCATGATCAATTTTTCGACGAAAAAATCCAGCTGGAATATAAAGAAAACCATAAACAGAAATACAGACGCTTCCTATTTAAAGAAGTTTAATCAGGCAGTGTTAAATCTGGAACTGAACCTTCAGGAAGAACGCATCAATACGCCATTCAAGGCATAAAATGACCCTGTTCCACAGAGCAGATGGCTTAATGAGACTTTCGTACGGATCCCCCACTGCTGGAATCAGTCTGTGACCTGGAAGGATTGCCTCTGTAACGTACACTGCCCCCACTACTGGCCCTTGCATCTATCTGCTCCGTGGCATATACTTTCACCCCTCCTCCACTACTGGCTCTGGCACGTACCTTTCGGGCCTCCAGATCATAGGCATCTACTCCGCCGGCACTGGAAGCGCTTGCATCGATGTAACCGGCTTTCCCTGACAGTTCAATATCTCCGGCGGATGACGCCGAAGCATCTACTTCCTGCACATCTATATCAAGTTCAATATCAGCAGCACTGGATACGGTCAGATCGAGCCGTTCTCCTCTGATCCTACCTTCGGAAATGACTGTGGCCGCGGAGCTTGCAGATATCTGATCCAGTTCTACGAATCTGACAAATACCTTTACGGAGTGGTTTCTGTGCCTGCCATGATCCAGATGTATTTTCAGTTTGCCCCCTGAGACCTCAGTGAGTACATCATCAATATCTATCCCGCGGGCCTCTACCTTCACGCTTTCCTTTGAATCTGGTCTCAGGTAAACATCAATACCTTCGGCAGCCATGAGTGCACTGAATGAGCCTACCTGCCGGTCTTCCGACTGCTGTGCGGCAGCAAAAGATACTATTCCCAACATCATTATGATTGATGTAAAGATCCTGTATGCTTTCATACTCGTAGGGTGTTTTGTTGTTTTCACTTTAAAGACCGGGCATATATTATATAGTTGCACCAGCAAATAAATTAAATCTCAACGCTACGTCAAAACCCCTTTCGAAAAACCGTATGAGTGGTCAGGGAATATACGCTGGAGCACATCGGATTTACAGGCACCAACTACCTAGTTACCTGTCCCTGCAAAGGAGTATATATACCCTGATTGAAGTAGTCAAATGCAAATACTTTCACACTTTTACTCAGGGGCTTACATCAAATTAATATCCTTTTTGGGTGGCTACTCTTTTATTAAATTTTTAGCTATATTGGCCCCACTTAACAGATAAACAGGGAGTTTTAATTCTATATAAATATGGTAAAGGAAACATTAAATGTACTAATTCAGTTGGCGGCGAGTGATAATCAGGTGGCAGATAAAGAAGCGAAACTTATACAAATGATCGGGCAGTCCAATGGGATGGGCAAGGAGGAGATCGACCAGATGCTGAAAAATCCAGGTCACCCTATAGGCGATCTGAGTTTGCTTACCGACGATCAAAAATTTGAGCACTTATACCACGTTGTGCAGTTAATGAAGGTGGACGGTCAGGTTTTTAAAAGTGAGATCGTTTTCTGTGAGGATATTGCCCAAAGACTGGGTTATAAAAAGGCAGTAATTGGTGAGCTGTCTTCCAAGATATTCAGTGATCCCTCCATCACTGCAGACCGGGAACACTTGAAAGGTAAAGTACAGAAATACCTGAAATAAAAGAAAAACCGGGCTAAGCCCGGTTTTTTATTGTTCTTTTTAAATACATCATTACTTCAGGCTCCCGCCATAGTACCTACAGGCAATTTCACCTTTACCTTTTCCCACGCCAGTGTGATCCCATCCTCACCTACAGTATACTCCAGTCTTTCCTGTACGGCATCACCCCACTGAGGAGCAATGTTGACACGTACCACATCATTACTCTCATTGTAATTGTAGGCACCCCATGCACCGTGCTGTTCCCTGCTCCAGTCAGTATTGATGACCGCTACCCAATCTTCATTTTCATTGGGGATCAGATAAAAACCATATTTACCGGCAGTCACTTTCGTATCGCCGATCATGACGTCACCAGCGAATTCTATAGAGGTAGTCTCATTGGCCCCGGCACGCCACACTTTGCCATAGGGTTCCAATCCGCCCCATATTTCACGGCCCTTTACTGCAGGTGAGCCATAATCCACTGTTACACCTATCGCTCCGATCTGTCCCTTTGCCGTCTTTCTCGGGCTGGCGATCTGTGGCTTTTCCTCTTGTTTTTCATCCGCCGTTTCCTCTACCTCAGCAGCCTCACCCTCCTGCGTTGATTCCTTCGGCTGTGAACAGCCCAGCGCCAATAACACCACCCCGGAAAACAGCCAATACTTTAATACAGTAATTTTTCCAGTCATAACTTGTTTGTTTAGATTGTAATTACGTTTAGGTAAAATCAATATCTCTATTTTTTGCTGATTCTGCAAATCAATTGCGTCGATATACCACGCTGCCACCAAAAATGGTCATATCTACCTGCGCATCAAGCAGCTCCGCCTCAGGTACTTCCATAATGTCCTTCGAAAAAACGGTGAAATCCGCAAGTTTACCAGTCTCAATAGAACCCTTGATGTTTTCCTCAAAAGCTCCATAGGCTGCATCCAGCGTATAGGACCGGAGCGCCTGCTCCCGTGTCATTTTCTGATCCGGCTCGTAGCCATTCTCCGGAGTACCTTCAAGTGTTTTTCTGCTTACGCTGGCGTAGAACGATGCAACAGGGTTAATAGGTTCTACGGGTACATCAGTGCCATTAACGATCCTCACACCCGACTGCAACAGCTTCTGCCATACATAGGCACCATCCACGATCCTCTTTTTCCCCAGACGATCAATCGCCCAGGGCCGGTCAGACGCCATATGAATAGCCTGCATGGCAGGAATGACTCCCAGCTCTGAAAAACGTGGAATATCATCCGGATGCAGATGCTGCGCATGTTCAATGCGGAACCTGTGGTCCGTTGTAGCTTCCGGATTGGCTTGAAAAGCTTTTTCATAACGGTCCAGTATCTCGCGATTGGCCCTGTCACCAATGGCGTGGGAGCATACCTGAAAACCACTTTTTAGTGCTTTATTGGAGGTTTCCAAAACAAAGTCCATAGGTAGGGTTTCGTGGCCAAAATGCCCGGGCCGGTCCGTATATTCTTCCAGGAGCCATGCCCCGCGTGAACCCAACGCTCCGTCACAATTCAGCTTGACAGAACGGATGGTCAGCAAATTTTTGGCTGTATCAATTTCGGGTCCTCTCCCGTACCATTCCTCCAGAAGTTCCTTGTCCCAGCCGGTAAGCATAACATATAGCCGAATACCAAGGTCTCCACGTTCCCTGAAATCATTGAATAGGGCCAGAGACTCCCGGCTGGCTCCGGCGTCGTGGAAGCTGGTGATACCATTTCTCAGACAGGCCTTGATAGCCATTTCCAGCGCCTTCCGGTCTTTCTCCGGTGTGGATTCCGGTATATGCCTGGTAATCAGAGTCTGGGCACGCTCATTAAAAATACCGGTAGGATTGCCCAGTTCATCACGGATGATCTCGCCACCTTCTACCTCTGATTCAGCAACACTTTCCGTGGACAGCTGTAGAACACCGGCTATTTCCATGGCCTTTGCATTGGCAAAACCCGCATGACCACTGGCATGTCTAAGGTAAACAGGGTTGTCAGGAGATACGGCACTGAGTTTTTCATGCGTCTGAAAGCCTTTCACGGTTTTCTCATTTTCATTGTTCCACTTGCTCTGGTGCCAGCCCCTACCGGTGATCCATTCCCCCGGGTCAGCCTTTTCTGCCGCCACTTTCACCATGTCCACCAACTCATCGTAGCTTTTTACATTCAGCAGATCAAGATTCAGTTCATTATAACCCAGTCCCATAATATGACCGTGCCCCTCGATAAAGCCAGGGGTCATAGTTCGTCCTTCAAGATTGATCCATTCGGTGGTTTCAGTTTTGTATTTTTCCACCTCATCGCGGCTACCTGCAAAGAGTATCTTATCTCCCCTGACAGCCACTGCCTCCACCATGGGTTGTTGGTCATGCATTGTATAAATAGTGCCTCCTGTAATGATAAGGTCAGCTGGCTCTTTCTCTTTTTCCGGATTGCAGCCTGTGAACAATACGAATATCAGGATGAAACGTGCAATTTTTTTGTATAGGTTCGTTACCATAATTTTATGTTCCGATTTTTATCCTAAGCTATTTAATAACCACTCAATTCACTAAAGGCATTCCACAACATGACCAATAAACTATATCAACGGCTGATCATCGGCGTCTTTTTACTGCCTGGTATATGGTCCACTCAACTGCACGCACAGGAAGTAGGCCTTTCCTTTTCCTACTTCCTGCCTAAGAACGGCTACTTCTCGGTTCCTATCAGCCCTTTCTCCATTCGTGGTGTGGGCGTGGACCTCAATGATTATTTTGCATTACAAACCGGTTTTTCACTGTATCGTATGTCTGGCCTGAACATCAAGGACATTGACGATTTCAGCACCAAAGATCCACTGGTAGGCCCTAATTTCACCTTCATGATCCCTCTGGAGCTTGTACTTCAATTCATCGGTAAACAGCAGGAATTCCGTATAAAGGCCGGAGGCTTCGGATTTGGTACGTTTGACAACAAGCTTAAGTACGGTAATCTGGACAAAGCCATTCGCAGGTTCGAAGGTTGGGAAGTGGCCAATTCGGATTTCGATTTTAACAGCAGCCTGGGCTTTGGTTACTTCTTTGGCGCTGAATATGTGGTGTATGTCACCCGCCAGTGGGGGCTTACGCTTGAGGCCAACTATTTCATCGGCGATGCAGGCTTTGAACTGGATGGTTCCTACACCGGCGGGAATACAAGCGGGCCTCTGGAGACAAAACAGGTGGAATATACTGATGCAAGGCTGGATTACACTGGTTTGGAGATATCTGTGGGGATAATTTTTATACAATAAAATACTACATGATCCAGGCACTGTTAAATAGCACTAAATATATTGAAGAAATTGATTCGCTTATTTTATCACATTGCCCTTTTAAATTTACGGGAGCTGTTCACGCCTAAAGAGGAGAATCAAATTGAAAAAAAATATAGAAAAGTATGTTAAAGAATATTTGACCACTGAATTAAACGAATTCAGGCGTAGCCCTTTTCTTAACAACTATCCCGAATTGTCAATTTTTGAAAAAACTATAATCTATAAATACACCGAAGATGGATTCAGGACTTTAAATACGGCTCTCAGAGAAAACAAAGGAAAATATCTTTCGAAATATGGTCACTTTCTTAAATATGTTCTCGAAAAACTACCAGACTATCAAGGCATAGTTTACAGAGGGGTGGATTTAACCCCCTCAACAGATCGATTTTTACAACAATTCGTACTACAGGAAACAAATCATTACTGAAGCAACGTTTACTTCTACTTCCAAATCTAAACTAATTGCCAGCATGTATGGGGGTAATACTCTTTTCATAATTTTGAGTAAGCACGGTAAGAATATTGAGGAAATATCAAAATACGGGCCATCACAAAATGAAAAGGAAGTTCTATTTGTATATAAGACAAGATTTAATGTTCTTGAGTTAACTAAATCAAATGATAAAACGTTTATTAAAATGGAGGAGGCATAAGTAATGGAATTGATAGACCAAATACAGGCAAAAAATAAGTTGGACAAAGAATTGATTGAAGATACTATGGGACAAATGTTCACAGTACTTTTCAATGTCCCCAACAACATTAGCACCACACGGCTTTCTTTCAAGTATGACTTGGTTCAAGACTATATTGGCATTGTGCAAAAAATGCTTTCTTCTGGATTTGTTAGATCAAACGAAAAAAAGATCCAACTCATAGATTTTATTGACAGACTAAACACACAGAGCGAGGTTATCGAATTTTTACAAAGTGAGAAGTCTAAAGCTGATTTGAAAAAAGCAGCAAAAAGATTGGGCGATAAGGCACAATCATCATTTGGTTGAATCAGAGACCCCGTCTTTACATCTTCTCTCCACCGGTTGTTTACAGGTGAATTTCCACAAAATCAGTTGATAGGCTAAACCTTCAAAGCACCCTTTTTACCGCTCAATTCTTCCCTTGACCTAAAGGTCAATTTCTGCTTTATGACTACAGGTATTTTCCTTTTATTTCGGAAAAATAATCAACTCTCTATGAAAAGGATCGTCATTCTAATCGCAGCACTTTTGGGAGCGGGAGTCGCAAAAAGCCAGATAAGCGCCAAGCTTATGAGGTATGTTGACATCTCTGAGACTCAAATCACCTTTGTTCACGGGGGAGATATCTGGGTGGTGTCAAAGACAGGTGGCACGGCTCTTCAACTCACACATTCCCCGGGAGAAGAGTCCTATCCAAGATTTTCTCCTGACGGATCAGAGATTGCCTACACCGCCAGCTACGGAGGTAACAGCGACATTTATGTCATCCCCACGCTGGGCGGAGTACCCACACGGGTCACGTACGCTTCCTATGCCGACCGCATGGTGGACTGGCATCCTGATGGAGAGCGTATTCTGTTTGCATCCAGAAGGGAAACGGGCACACCACGGGTCAATCAGTTCTTTCTGGTGAGCAAAACAGGAGGGTTTCCGGTAAAACTGTCCGTACCCTACGGCGAGCTGGCCAGTTTTTCTCCTGAAGGCGACCGCCTGGCATATATCACCAAGATTACTGAAAACTATCCGTTTAAGCGGTACCGTGGCGGGCTTACTTCCGACGTTATCATTTTCGATCTGAACAGCAATTCTGCAGAAAATATAACCCAAAACACCGCCAACGACGGGAAACCTGCATGGGCCGGTAACAAGGTGTACTATCTGTCGGATAATGGCAAAATGATGAGGAGAAACATCTGGTCCTACGATACACAATCCAGGCAAAGCAAACAAGTGACCTTTCTGGAGGATTTTGATATCACCTATCTTTCTGCCGGACCCAAAGATCTTGTGTTTGAGGCCGGAGGAGTGTTGTATACCATGGATCAGGGAACAGAAAAATACCAGCCGGTACAGGTAAACGTGGTCAGTGATCTTGCCGCAGAGATGCCAAGAATGCAGAAAGTGAATAAAATGATCCAGAACATGACTGCCTCACCCGGAGGTAAGCGCATCATATTTGAGGCAAGGGGGGAGCTGTTCAATGTGCCTGTAAAGGAAGGTTTCGTATTGAATATGACCCAATCCAGCGGGGCATTTGATCAAAGCCCTGCGTGGTCACCGGATGGTAATCATGTAGCATGGTGGAGTGATGAATCCGGTGAGTACGAGATCTGGTTGCAGAACATGAGAAAGGACGGCCCTGCAAGAAAGCTCACCAATCGCAACGGAGGGTTCGGCTACCGTCTCCATTGGTCACCGGACAACAAAAAGATCGCTTTCATAGACGAGAAGAATGACATCAATATCATCGATGTGGCTTCTGGACAAATAAAGGTAGCTGACAATTACCGTTGGAACGTCGGACACGGAGGACGGTTTTTCTTCCCTATTCACTGGTCGCCGGACTCAAAATGGCTGACCTATTCCATTGGTCAGGATAATTCCAACAATGCCATCTTTCTTTTTAATATAGCTGAAGGTAAAGCCTATCAGGTGACCAGTGGGTTCTATTCTGACTCTCAGCCCGTATTCGGGCCTGATGGCAAGTATTTGTTCTTTCTAACCAATCGAAATATGCAGTCGGCTTACAGCAGTTTGAATGACGGTACATGGATCTATCCCAATAGTACGCAGTTGGCAGCCATCAGCCTGACCAAAGAGGCTCCTTTTCTGCTAAAGCCCAAAAATGATGAACTGGAAGAGGAAAAAAAGGAAGAAACTGAAGAGGAAACCGGAAGCAAGGATAAAGACAAGAAAAAGAAGGAAAACAGCGACAAGAACAAAGAGGATAAAAAAGAGATGTCCGTCAAAATTGACTGGGACGGCCTTGAAAGCAGACTGACCATTCTGCCTCCAAAGCCAGGTAACCTCGGCAATCTGATGGTCTTTAAAGGCAAAATTGTCTACCGGAGGTTCCCCAATACAGGAGAGGCCGGTGGAAAACCTACGCTGATGTTCTATGAGCTGGAAAAACGCGAGGAAAAGACCATATTGGCTGATGTACAAAGCATCGTACCTACAGCAGGAGGAAAAAGCCTGCTGGTAAGGAGCTCAGGAAAATACGGCATTGTAAAACCGGAACCTGATCAGAAAATAAAGGATGCTATCTCCACTGACGGGCTGGTGATGCAGCTCAACCCTAAAGAAGAATGGAGGCAGATCTTTACAGACACGTGGAGAAGACACCGGGACTTTTTCTATGACAAGGATATGCATCAGGTAGACTGGCCTGCCCTGAAAGAAAGATATGGCGCTTTGGTCGAGGACGCCCGTACGCGATGGGATGTAAGTAATATCCAATCCAACCTGAATGCAGAGCTTAGCGCCGGGCATACTTACACTTTTGGCGGCGACAATGAACAGGTTTCCCGAATATCGACTGGCTACCTTGGTATCGATTGGGAGCTGAGCAACAACAGATATCGCGTCAAACGTATTGTGAGGCCGGCAGCATGGGATACAGAGGTCCGTTCTCCCTTTGATCTGCCTGGCTCGGAGGTAAATGCAGGGGATTACATTATCTCGGTCAATGGTATTGCTCTGGATCCGGCTAAAGATCCGTATGCCGCTTTCGATGGCTTAAGTGGCAAAACCGTGTCGCTTATGGTAAGTAAGACCGGAACACCCAACGATGCCAAAAAGGTAGTAGTGAAGTGCCTGACCCAGGGTGGAGAGCAGAACCTGCGCTACCTCGAATGGATCGAAAACAACCGGAAAATGGTGGAAAAGCTATCTGATGGACAGCTCGGCTACGTGTACATGTCCAATACTGCTTCCAGAGGACAACTTGAACTGGTGAGAATGTATTACGGACAACTGGACAAAAAAGGCTTTATCATTGACGAAAGGTTCAATGGCGGGGGTCAACTGGCAGACAGGTTCCTTGAGCTGTTGAAGCGACCTGTGGTATACAATCTCTACTGGAGGCATGGAAAAAACCATACCTGGCCCGTTAAAGCGAACACCGGACCTATGGGTATGCTGATCAATGGCTGGGCCGGCTCCGGTGGTGACGGGCTGCCATGGGCTTTTCAGGAGCTGGAGGCCGGGCCTATAGTAGGAGAGCGTACTCTGGGGATACTGGTTGGTCCTGCTACCGGCCACCGGCTGATCGACGGGGGTGGAATAACCGTACCTGGTGCCCGGCTCTACGACAATGACGGACACTGGTTCTGGGAAGGTGAAGGTGTAAAACCTGATTTTCCGGTGTGGGATGACCCCAACGTACTGATCAAGGGAAGGGATCCCCAGATGGAAAAGGTAGTGGAAGAAGTTGTGAAATTATTAAAAGGGAATACTCCGGCGATCACTCCGGTACCTTCTATGGAAGATCGTACGGCAAAGGGGCTTGGCAACGAGTAATTGTAATATTATGATCATTAATACGTCAGACAGCCACTTGTATTGCAATCCATGGCTGTCTGACCTCTTGTCCCTGACCCTATCGAACCCAATGAGAAAAACTTCACATTTATTAACCTTTTTAACACTGGCATTAGCCTTCACTTCTGCGACCGCCATAGGACAAAAGAAGAATCTCATCAATTTCATCAATGAATATGATGCATTAAGATACTCCCTGCATCCGGAAATAAATGAAACCAGCTTCATGCAGATCGACCCTGCTACAACAAGCAGAATAAAGACCTTTCTAAAGGAAAACAAGAGCAGGATCATTGACTATAGAAATCATGTACTGGAAAGGTTCGTCAGAGATGATGTAGAAAAAGATCAGTCAGCACAGTTTACAGAAGATGAAGAGCTCAGGCAGACTCTGCAGTCCAGCCATATTTTTATGAGTATGTTTGACAAATTCGAAGCTATTGGTGATAGTGACCTTCAGCCATCTGATTTAATGGAGTTTCTGTCTGTTGACCCCATGTTGCTGTTGCATTCCATTTCCAGTCAGGTCCAGTCTTCTGTATTACTGGACAAGAACCAGGATACCAGGGAAATAGCCACGCTTTATGCCAGATCTTTCATTGGTGGAAGATACATTACTTCCACGAAGATCGATAAGACGAATTGGTCAGTCAGAATATTTGAATACCATTATTATACCCAATTCGCAGTCAACACAGAATCAGGCAGGATTAGCCTTGAAAAGATCTACAGGCGAAAAGGTTGATAAATATTCAAACCAGGATTTACACATTGTTCCGATATATCTCCCGCTTTACAGGCAATTGCCCGACATTTTGCTTGCATATATATTAGTCTGTTCACTATACTTACAAACTGTACTATCCTCAAAAGATCTAAAATTCTCAAGCCCGATGGACACTTTTAAAAAAGCTCCTTTTATTATCCTTTTTTGTATACCCCTGATCACCTATAGCCAGGACTTCACCATACCTGACTATAAAACACAACAGGATTATACAGATCAAATGGACAATGTTGTCAAAGTTTGCAACTGGCTGAATAATCACCCTTTGAACGACAAAGATCGCAAAAATGCCAATGCTTATCTTATAGCGTGGGCGTCAGGCACGTCTTCTGTCTCCGTCGCCATTGCTGAATACGTTTTAAAACTAACCGATAAAAACCCTGACTTCCTTGCGCTGTTCATTGCTAATTGGGTACTGTACTCAACAGATACCGACTCATTCGATAATCTGGAGGCGAATTTTTTTGCTACCAGATCCGTTGTGGACTATTATTTAAAGATGCCGGAGGTGGTGAAGGATAAAGACCTGGATAAGCTGGGTAAGTTACAAACCAAAAATAAACTACGGGATTGGGTGAAATCACAGATCCAGCCGCTCCGCTGATTGTGGGTATCAAAGCAGATCCTCATACATGAAACAGAACCCGAACCCACAACTCGTTCTCGTTTGCAACCAGAGTGAATGAGGTCGGCGTTTTAGCGCTCGTGTGTAAGTCACTCTATGCTCTGCGCTTTATTCGCTTTGCTCAAACCAGTCACCGGCTTCCAGCAACCAGTGACCAGCTCTCCTAAAGATCACTCGATTTCAGCTTTGAATGAATGGCGTAAACAAAAAGCACTACCCACGCAAAAGAGGCCACTACGAACGTAAGGCTTACATAATCCTGTATCTCCTGAAAAATATAGCGGGGAAAGGGCACCTCGATCAGGTTGCTCATCGACTGCAGGGGGAAGTATTCCCCGATCGCCTCAATACTCCTCGGGAGCTGGGCAATGATGATCAGCTCCAGCGGACGGTAGATCATGAGGATGAATACTGTGAGCGCAGACCTTTTGAGCAGAATAGTAAGCAAAAAGGCAAACACCAAAAAGCCAAACAAGTCCAGGAAATAGGCCAGTACAAACTCTGCTCCGTCAAACATTTCTGAAAATTCGATATCCGGCGTGTAGATAGAGCCTGTGATCAGTCCGGTGAGGAAAACCAGAGCAGCGGACCCCAAAGAGAGCAGGAAAATGGTAGATAGCTTGGACTTGAGAAAGTCCACTCTGCTCATACCGTCAATGATATTCTGTCGCACGGTCTTGTAGCTGAACTCGTTTGAAATAGAGATCACCACAATGATGGCCATGAAGATCTTTAGCAGGGTGTACACATAGGTTATGTTTTGCCAGATATCCGGAAAATAAAGTATCGGGATCTTCATCGGGTCAAACTCGTCGAAGTCTGCTCCTATGGATTTAAGCCATTTAAGGAACTCTATCACTCCGGCAGGAATGCCAATGATCAAAAGACCGTATAAAATGTTAAGCACCCAAAATGCACGATAGTTGGTCAGTTTGAGCAGGTCTATTCGTAAGAGTCTAAGCATTCTCTGATTCGGCTAGAAGTTCAAGAAACTGTTTTTCGAGACTTTTCTTTTGGGTAAGCAGGTGTGAAGCTACCACTCCCTTTTCAAAGAGGTACCGGTTAAGGTCCACCGCTGACTGATTGTCCGACAGAGTGACCAGGCATTTTCCGTTCTCCAGTTTAATTTCCTTCGCTCCTGACCACTCTTTAAGCACCTCCGGTGCTTTTTCGGCCACTACCTCTACAGTCACTGCGCCGGCCCCTATTTCGTCTACACTGCCGGAATACAGCAAGTTACCCTTTTTCAGCACACAGAAATGGGTGCACACCTTCTGCACTTCATCCAGCAGGTGGCTTGCCAAGATGATCGTCTTGCCTTCAGCAGCTATGCGCCTGATCAGCTCACGTATCTCAGCTATACCCTGCGGATCCAGACCGTTGGTGGGCTCATCGAGGATCATCACCTCCGGATCACAGATGAGTGCAGAGGCTATGGAAAGCCGTTGCTTCATACCCAGCGAGTAGGTCCTGAATTTATCATCTTTACGATCAAAGAGCTCAACCTTTTGCAGGGCAGGCTCAATATTCTCCTTCGATGCCTCCTTGATCTCAGCCACGATCTCGAGATTCCTTACGGCAGAAAGATAAGGGTAGAAGATGGGTGTTTCCAGGATCGCTCCGATCCTTTTCCTCATTTCCTTGGTAGGTGGCTCACCAAACCATGAAAACTCACCACTTGTCCTGTTGATCACATCCAGTAAAATGCCAAGTGTAGTGGTTTTACCACTTCCATTCGGGCCCAGTATCCCAAACACCTCTCCCCTGCCCACCTCCAGCGAAAGGTTATTCACTGCCGTAAGACGACCATAGCGCTTGGTCAGGCCACGTATACTTAAAACCGTTTCCAAATTCTGAATTATTTCCGTTTAAATCAGCCCAAGATATAAAAAGCATGATACAATGCCATACTAATGAACGAAAGGCTGTTAACGGATGCGGCTATTTTATGCGGGAAGGTTCGTAAGGCAGGTCAATGGTGATGTATAACGTTCAATATTTGAAGTTGAAAGTTCAAAGTTGGAGAAACGCAGAACATTGAACTTTCAACGTTGAGCTTTTAAAATCCTTTCATTTCCTGTACACTGGAAATCAGGTTAGCCAGCTTGTTGAGAGGTACCTGGCCCTTGATATCGAGTATGGAAAGGCTTTCGTCATCGTCCATAAGCAGGACAAGGCCTGAGGTAACTCCGCCTTTTTCCTTGATATAGACATCCACATTCATGCCTTCGTGCCTCATGGTCATGAGATCTTCGAAATCCTCGTCATGGTATTCATTGACAAGGTCCTGAAAATCACTGCGCTCAATACCTCTCTCCTCCTTATCCACCCGAATGAATTTCATCTTGTCGATGTCCTTGATCAGTTCGTCAAACTCAGCATTATCTTCCATGTTTAACATTTTGAGCGTATTGTTGTAAAAAAACAAAACAAAAGCTCCTTCATGTTCTTCATGGAACCGTTGTGTGGTCTTACTTTGAGCTGAGCCAAGGAGAGGGACGGCGGCAAGAATATACAAAATGAATTTTTTCATATACGTTAAAAATAAAGACTGCAGGTGCCCGTACACCCACAGCCGCATGGTTTAATGGAATTTTCTACTGCTTTTCGCGAGGTAAGCCAGATCCTTCATATCCAGGGTACCGTTGATGTTCATCACTACGGCATTGTCTTCTTCCCGGATCAGGACTACCATATTTTTCACCTCATTGGCGTTCCCCTGTGTAAGAAATGACACCCTGTCGCGTCCTTCACGCACCTCCATCAGCTCCTCATACTTCTCCTTCTTTAGCTGTTCCCTCATTTCCTCGAACTCGGAGGGAGAAAGCCCGGAATCAAACAGGGGTACCGAAAGGATATCCATGGATTCAATGTTGTCACTTATACGGGCAATGACCTGCGCGTCCTCATCATCTTCATCAAAAGATGCTATGGTGGCAAAAAGCTTGAACAGGCTGTTGTTCAGTCTGACGACTGTAGCATCCCTGTCATCTTTATACTTTTCATGGAACTTTTTCACCGTCTTACTCTGACCAAAAGTAAGACCCGCACCCAGTGCTACTATCAATGTTGTTAAGATCAACTTCTTCATTTTTCCTTATTTATTTTGCTTGTTGTTATTGAGTGAATATTCAGCTAAGAGTGGTGGCACCACTGCTGCCTGATCATTTTAGTCTGTAAACATTTTTAGTCTCCAACTGTGACCTTTTTACCGCCGGTAAGGTCTCTATAAGTGGTGCTACCAATTGTTTAAAAGGAGGCAGCACCTTTTATTCTCAATTATCCTTATCCAGCCGTTCCAGCTGTTCAAGACCGTCAATATCCATAGCCTTTGATATTTTGGCTACCTGTTTTAAATCGATCTCCCCGAAAAGCGTGAGGATAAAAAACTCATGATTTCCTCCCATCACCATCAGCAGTTCGCTCACCTTACCGTTCTTTTCCTTGATCAGGAATTTCATATCGTTGTCCTCATCGCGGATGGACATGAGCTCATCATACTCATTCTTTGGTATAAGCGAGAAAGCTTCTCTGTACAGTTCCTTGCCCCTGTCGGTATCTTCCTTAGCCAGGATCTTTAGTCCTTTCAGCTTGCTAATGGCATCCATTACTTCCTGATCCTCCTCGTCTTCCATCTCAAGGTCTGTGAACAGACCAAACATTCTGCCTGTAATGTTGACATTCGTGAAGCTTTGGTCAGAAGAATACTTATCAAAAAACCGGGTGATGGCATCCTGCCCGTGGGCAGCTGCAGCCACAATGAGTATCATTCCCGTTACTAAGATCTTTTTCATTGTTTATCCTGTTTATTTCTTTTTACAATTCGTTTCCACTTTTTACTTTTTCCTGGGCATCATTGAACGCCCCCACCTTCTTTGCTTCCCTGCGCCCTTTGTTAAAGTTCCTGGAGATCATCATGAGCGCCTTTTTTGTCTCTTCGAAGGCCTCCTTCGGATCTTCGAACGTATCTACAATGTAGGGATCATCCTTTTGGCTGAGATACCGCTCCCTGATGAAGTAGGTAGCCGTAACCAGGATCAGCCCCACGGCGGCCACGCGTGCCAGGTCATAAAAGAGCTTTTTGACCCTGCCCCTACCGACCTCATGGACAGTTTCCACCTGTGCCAGCACCTTTTGGTCGAAGAGACCATCCAGCTTACCCGTTTTCCGTTCGTGGGTATAATATCTGAACAAAGGCTCCACAGACTTCCACTTGTCCGGCACTTCAGTACCTTCAAAAAAATCCCTCAATTCCTTTTCCTCATCCAGTGAAGTTTCACCTTCCCAATACTTCTCCAGTAATCTGTCTATTCTATCGAAGTCCATAGGCATTAATGTTTAAAAGACTTTCCTTTAAGGTTTTTCTGGCCCTGAAAAGGTTAACCTTTACCTGATTCATGTCCATTTCGAGTATATCACTTATCTCCTTGTAACTGTACCCCTCCACATCCCTCAGGTGAATGACCTGCTTTTGTTTTTCCGGTAGTGAAGAGATCAGCGTTGCTACGTTTTTCATTGTGTCACCAAGTTCCGTTGACCGGTAGGGGGTTGCCTCATTTCCCCCGGAAATATCAAAGCCTTCTTCTATTCTCCTGGTTTTACTGGTATGTTTAGACTTTAACCTATCCAGACTCAGGTTTTTCGTTATTCTCATACACCATGCCTCCATGTTTTCCAGCTGATCAAGGTCCGATCGTCTGTTCCAGACCTTTATCAGCACTTCCTGAACAATGTCCTGAGCCTCTGGTTCACTTTTGACCATCCTCAGGGCAAAACGGTAAAGCTTGTCTTTTACAGGTAAAACCCGTGTTTTAAAGGCTTCCAAACTCATATTCATAGGGAAGACGACATAATCACTTAGATGTTACAGCAGAATAAAAATTTTGTTCAGGGTTCAATATTCCACGTTACGAAACATTGAACTTGAACATTAAACTTTAAACATACAACTTAAACCTCCATCAGTTTTCCCTCTACGATCACTACCACCTTATCCCCCTTTTGTGGTTTGATCCTGTAGGTGCCGGTAAACTGTCCAAAGGCGGGGAGCAAGGCATGGTGCTGACTGAAATAGAAACAGGGTAACCTTAGCGCCTGCCGGCCTTTACCCCGAAGTGTAACACCAGGGTGTATGTGACCGGCTATATTGTAACAGCCTGCTTCTATCGTGTCCAAAGGTTCATGGGAGAGGATGAGGCCGCCCTCCTTCAGTGGCCGGTCATGACGTATCAGCCTGACCTTTTCGTATTGATAGCCACTCATTATATCATGATTACCCACGACCAGCTCAAATACAACCTCAGGAAAATACCTGATCACCTGACCGAATACCTCCCACTCCGGATTGTAGTGACTGTGAAAAAGGTCTCCCATGAATATTACCCGCCGCGGTTTGGTTTTTTGCAGCAGCGAGATAAGCCGGTCTATGTTTTCATCATTCGGTTTGCTGGGCACTGCTATTCCTGATTTTCTGAAATGATTGATCTTCCCCAGATGCAGGTCAGCAATCAACAGCGCATTTTTATCCACCCACAGAAGGCATTTTTCCTCAAATAATCTAAAATTATTCCCCTCAATATTTACTTCCAAAGTAAGCGAACGTTAGTTAGTATAAACTACCTGTTCTTTTTAAAAAACAGAGTTTTTCGTTTGATTATGAATTGTAAGGCATACTTTTACCCCTTCGTTTTTAAGGAGTACGGTCATGATCATCCCAAAGGAACCAAAATTAACAAAAGAACAGCTAAATGAGATCACCGAAATTGCCGAGGAATACGGCTGTAGGGTGAAGCCCATTGAAGGACATCACAGGACTATTTATGCCCTGCTTGGGGAAGAGCGTGAGTCTATTATGATCAATCGTATTCTGGGATTGACATATGTTGATCGTTTTGATGCTATAGACTCTCCCTATAAGCTCATGGACATTCACTCCGAGCTTACCCATCATAAAATAGTGATAGGCGGCCATATCATCGGAGAGTCCCCCTTCATTATAGCGGGACAATGCACCATAGACCCAAAGAATCCCAATTATTTCATCGAAACGGCCCATGCTGTGAAGGAAGCCGGAGCCAAGGCATTACGGGGCGGTGTATGGAAGCCGCGCACCATGCCCTATGCCTTTCAGGGTGACGACCGATCCATGAAAATTCTGGTAGAAGCACGGGAAAAGACAGGCCTGCCTATCGATACGGAAGTCATGGATGAATACCAGTTGGATATTGCCCTGGAAGCCCAGGTAGATATTCTCCAGATCGGGACCAGAAATGCATTGAATTATTCTCTGCTAAAGAAAATAGGTGAAAGAACAGCCAACTCCTCTACCACCGTTCTGCTGAAAAGAACCAGAGCGATGGGTCCCGTGAGCGAGCTGATCGCCGCAGCGGAATATATTGTAGCAGGGGGTAATCCGAATGTTATGCTATGTCCACGGGGAACCATCCCGCAAATGGAAGGGTACCGGAACAATCCTGATGAAAGCATCACCCCACTACTCAAGGAAAAAACATGGGCTCCCGTCATTGTCGACCCCTCCCACTCGGTAGGCAGAGCTCAGTATGTGCCGGGAGCAGCGCTGGCTGCTATGGCCTATGGCGCCGATGGCCTGATCATCGAGAGCCATGTAGATCCGGCTCACGGTATCGGTGACGACCCCAAGCAGGCCATTACTCCTGAAGTGCTGGCTAAGCTGATCAAAGATGCTCAGACGATATGGGATATTACCCGCAAGGAACGCGTGGTGGCCTAATGGCTGGTGAACTGGTAGCTGGTTCGGACATGGCGCATAGGGCATAGAGCATGGAGTGGTCTGCACACAAACTTCCAACTTGCCAGTTGTACACCGGACTCTGCGAGTAATTTTCCAACTTGCTACTTACTACTCATCACTCAGGACTATTTCTCACTCAAACTGCAATTGCATCCTCTTCACACGGTCTGCCAGCTTTTCAGAGCTGAGTTTGTCCCTTGACAGCCGGTCCACCATGATGGGAAAGGCGAAGGGGGTAGGTTTCTCAGGTTCCGTGATGATGATCCTCTGCTGATTGATGCGGTCGAGCGCCTTTCGCATCCGGGCCTCTTCCAACTGAAAATCCATCACCTCTTCATATGCCTGATTGAGCAGCAGATTGTTGGAATCGTAATCATGGAACACATCAAAAAACAGCTGTGAGGACGATTGCAGGTGCCTGTCTTTCATCATATGGCCAGGGTATCCCTTAAAAACCAGACCGGAAATGGAAGCGATATCCCGGAAGCGTCTTCTGGCCATTTCCACGGAATTGATGCCCGCCTGAATATCCTCCCACAGGTTCTCGCCGCTTAAAACGTCCGTTTCCACTGCTTCATAAATGGGGATCTCCTGATCGGAGAGTAGTTCAAAGCCATAGTCATTCATGGCTATGCTAAAGGTAATGGGTTTGATCCTTGAGATCCTCAGCGCGAGCAGTGCTCCCATCCCCTCATGTACCTGACGACCTTCAAAGGGATACATCACGACATGGAAACCCTCACGGGTATGAAAGTATTCGATCAGGAACTCATCTTTACTGGGTAGAACCGAGCGTTCTCCCTGCAAGGCCATCAGCGGTTTCAGAAATTGCAGCTCCACATCCTGCCCGGAGCTGTCCACTGCTATTTCATGTAATTTTCTTCGTAACATAACAGACATCTGGGAGGAGAGCGGCATCCTGCCACCCTGCCATGAGGGCACCGCCTTTGCTCTTTTTTTGGTATTTCGCACTTGTACGGCCATGTCCTTAATACGGACGAGTTCGAGATTTCTGCCGGCAAACCAGAACACGTCTCCCGGATTCAACCGGGAGATAAAATATTCCTCAATAGTACCCAGGTACTTGCCGCTCAGGTACTTCACCTGCATGGAAACATCGCTCACTATAGTGCCTATGGAGAGGCGATGCCGCATGGCTATCCTCTTTTTTGTCACTTTAAACACACCTTCGTGCACCTCCACCCGCTGGAATTCATCGTAGGCTGTGAGCGCCGAGCCACCGGTGGTGACAAATGACATGAGCCACTGCCAGTCTTCCTGTGTGATGGAACTGAAGGCAAAGGTTCCCCTGACTTCTTCAAAGATCTCCTTCGGCCGGAAGCCATCCGAAACCGCCAATGTGATCAGATACTGTACCAACACATCAAAGGAGCGAATGTACGGTATCCTGTCTTCCACCAGACCTTCTGCCATGGCCTGACGCAGGGCTGAAGCCTCGATCAGTTCCAGTGAGTGGGTGGGCACAAAACAGATCTTACTCAGTGCCCCCGGCTGGTGCCCACTCCGGCCTGCCCGTTGCATGAACCGTGCCACTCCCTTGGGGCTGCCTACCTGTATGATGGTCTCCACCGGCCGGAAATCCACTCCCAGATCAAGGCTGGAGGTACATACCACGGCCTTCAGATGTTCACTGTGCAAAGCCTCCTCTACCCAGTCACGCAGCTCCCGGCTGATAGACCCGTGATGCATGGCCATAATACCGGCCAGCTCCGGCGCTCTGTCCAGCAGTTTTTGATACCAGATCTCTGCAAAAGAGCGGGTATTGGTAAAAATGAGGGTGCTCTTGCTGTTTTTGATGATGGGGATCACCTTATCGATCAGGTTGGTACCCAGATGTCCGGCCCAGGGGAGCTTTTCCACTGTATCAGGCAAAATGGACTCTACCTCGATGGCCTTTTTGATGTCCGAGCGGATCACCTCATACCTGCCGCTGACCCTGGAACTACCCAGGAGAGCCTGTACGGCTTCATCCATATTGCCAATAGTGGCAGATATACCCCATACTTTCAGCTTTGGACAGATCGCCTTCAACCGGGACAGGGCCAGCTCCATTTGCACACCTCGTTTGGAGCCTATCAGCTCATGCCATTCATCACATATCACCGCCCTCAGCTCCCTGAAAAATTTCGGATACTCTTTTTGGGCGATCATGATATGAAGGCTCTCCGGAGTGGTGACCAGGAACTCGGGAGGGCTCTTTTTCATTCGTGCCCGTTCCTGAGAGGAGGTATCACCGGTCCTTACACCTACTTTCCATGTGAGGCCGAGGCCGTCAATGGCTTTTTGGGTTGAACCGGCAATCTCCCTCGCCAAAGCCCGGATAGGGGTGATCCAGATAGCCCTTAATCCTTTGCCTTTGTAAACCGTGGGCTCTGGTTCCAGCGGGATATCCAAAAGGTTGTTCTCGTTCATGTATTCCAGTAAAACCGGTATGGCCAGCGAATAGGTCTTTCCGCTGCCTGTAGGAGCATTTACCAGACCATGTTTACCACTGAGATAGGCCTTCCACGCCGTCAGCTGAAAAGGAAAGGGCGACCAGCCCTTCTGCCTGAACCAATCCACTCCTCTATCCAGTAGCTGATCATCCATGATCATAAAAATAAGATGATTTAATGTAAAATTCTGGTAGGGTATTTGCGAAATAAATTGTAATTCACTGTAAATCAAATTGTAGCCAAAAGAAGTATCATGAAAAAGTCACTATTAGTAATAGCGCTGGGTTTAGTTTCCATTTTTTCCGTCCATGCGCAGGAGTATACCGTTGTTACCACCATCGAATCCGTAGTACCTATGGGAATAGGGCGGTCACGAATGATCAGCAGCAAACAGGATGTAAACGTCGATGAATTCACCACGGAAAGGAAGCAGGGAACAGACACCGGCCAGGGCAAGGTGAAAAGAAGGGACCTGAAGATCGACAATCTGGAAGAAACGAAGATGCTGAACTTTTTCAGCGCCACGGGTATCAATTTCCAGAATGTGGCTTCCAACGATGCCATGATCTCCTCAAAGCTGACACAAATGGCAGCAGCGGGCTGGGAACTGGCTTTTGTGATCAGCGGTGTGGAAAGTGACGGAGGAGAGACGGACAACCAGGGGATATTCATTACGCGGTATATTTTCAAACGATGATTTCAGCAGGACGGGGTCTGACGGTTCGAACCGTCAGACCCCTACCCAAGAAAAAAGGCTGCTCTTTCGAAACAGCCTCTTTCCTGATTGGTGCCCAAGGCTGGCGGATGAATTGCTGATGATGCCTGTTGCCGGCCTGTGGGACTTAATGTTTTTATGGTTCCATCACCTCTGTACCAGGAACTTCCATGCCGATCGATCTATCTGTAAAATATACAGACCCGATGGCCACGTACCGGTATCCAGTTCAAAAGTGGATGTTGACAGCACTACACTTTTCTCAAACACCAATTTTCCAGTGGTATCCACTATTCTGATGTGTCTTGGTTCGTCCATAACTACCGGGAGACAAATTTCAATGCCCTCTGTATGTGACGGATTAGGGTAAACCACCAGTTCGTCACAGGTTTCCTCACGGATAATGGGAGGAGGAGAAACATCATCAGGTAAACTTTCACAGCCAACAGCAAACGCCCACGAAGCTGTTACAGTTTTTGAATTCGTTTCAATGGTGATGATCACCCTGTAGAGCCTGAAGGAAGCGAGTACCACACCCGAAGGTAGGGAAAGAGCTATCCTGTCCGTTGTGGCGGTATTAAAAGTCAGGATTTCATTGGGGTCGACCGGTGTGGAGTTGATCAGCGCTCCTTCCAGGTCAGAAAACACACTGATCGTGTAGGATTGACTGGCCGGAGCATCGATCAAAAACTGCCCGTTCACGTCAAGTATATCATCAAAGCATTGGCTGACAGAATGGGTGACCGATACTTCCCGTGGAGCATCCACAATGTGATTGATCAGGATGACCTCATTTTCTCCAATATCGACCCAGTCATTTGCTATCCTTCGCCACTGAGTGATTTTAAAGGCAATGACATATTCCCCCAATAGCGCTGGAGCATCCCATAAGATTTCGCCCGTGGCTGGTGAAACTGAGTACATGGGAATACCATCATTCGCTTCATTCCCCCGTTCATGATCATTATAAACAGCACTGTCATTGGGATGCGAATATCCTTGTATCTGTCTGTTCGTGGCCTCCCTGGGTACGATCAATTCGTAGGAAAGGCTGTCACCGTCTTCATCCCATGCTGCCGGATTTATTCGTTGTGCCACACCGGTAATGCCTCTTTGCAACTGAAAGAGCTTGAGCCGGGGAGAATTATTGCCCGAGACTGAAGATCCTGTTTCCAGCCTGGCAGTTATAAAAAAGGGAGTACTGCCTGAAAACTCCATATTAACGATCCCCAGATTATAGTTAGTCTCGGTATAGGATATTTCATAAGACCCAGGCCGGGCATAGGTGTATAAGACGGAAAAGGTCAACAAGCTGGCGTCATTATCGATTTCTTCGGCACTGACATTAAAACCTGCCGTCTGAGAATCACCATCCCCAAAATCCAGCGTCCCGTCTCCCCCTGATACCTGGGAAGAATTATCAGTGATCAGCCGCACAGTGATCTCATACTGATCACCGCTGACCCATCGGTAACTCAGATAGCCGCCAAGCAGGTGGGAGGCTACCGCCGGAAAGGTGATCACATTGAAAACAAATAGCAGAGGGATTTTTGGGATATTCATTCGGGTGGATTCTGATCTTTAACCGATTCATATGTACCTGGGAGTCCACCGGGCCGGGGACCTTTGCGGATTAAGATCGGGAGCCTTAAGTACCATCTTTATATTTCATTTTAACCAATTTTAACCTTAAAACAGGTGTTGAGATAAGTGCGTAAGAAAACAACATGGGTTTATTTTGGATTCATTGTCTTCCTACGTTAATAGAACAGATAAAAATAGCTTTGGTTTCAGGCTGCGGTAAAACAATAAGACAATGTTTTTGGATATTGGTGTTCAGCATGAAGTGATTTGTATAGCTGAAACATTCAACGGATAATATATAATTCTCATCATCAGTTATTTAAAACGAAAGCTTATTATATTTAGGTATGGCCGGAAAAAGCTGGACTGAAAAATTTCACAACAAGAGGGAAGCCGAAGTAAAAACCCTGGAAAAGGACTTTTCGGATATGATCTCGGGAGAAACAATGCTCATTGCCACCCCCAGGATCATCGATCACTACATCCGAAGTATTCCTCCGGGAAAAAAGAGTGATATCAAGACCATGCGACAGGATCTCGCGCTGGATCATAAGGCAGTAAATACCTGCCCGCTGACCACAGGCATCTTTTTGAGGATAGTGGCTGAAAAGGCTCATGAGGATTTTAACAAGGGCAAGCGTATGGATGAGATCACACCTTTCTGGAGGATCATTGACCCCCGGAGTCCTTTGGCCAGGAAATTGTCGTTCAACCTTGATCCCTACCTGCAAAATCCATGACCGCTATGAAAGATCTGATCTCTCATTCCGCTACCATCTTTCCGGTAAAGGACCCGCTGAAGTCTGCACAGTACTACCGGGACAAGCTGGGCTTTGATATCACCTTCACGTGGGATGAACCACCCAGCTATGTGGTCACAAAATTGGGTGAGTCAGTGAGCATTCATTTTGTACAGCGTAGAGATGAGCTGACACCGTCCAATACGCATGTGGCCATGATGCTGTTCGTACATAACGTGGACCAGGTTTATGAAAAGCTGGTGGAAAATGAAGTAGAAGTGATCAATCCCATCGGGAACAGGGATTATGGCATGAGGGATTTTGATATCAGGGATCCGGACGGTTATATTCTGAGCTTTGGAATGGGGATCGATATGAATGATTAACCGATGCCGTGGTGCTACGGCACCGGTTAAGATAACTTCACTTACTGCCCTGGCATGTTGTAGTAAAACCGCTCGTGCACGATCTGGTCACCTTCCCATTTCTTTACGGACACCTGCTCCATTTTTATCCGGTTGCCGTCTTTGAAGGTCGCATCCATCCAGACTTCCGCCATTGTGGTGCCATCCTCTTCATTTGAAGTCATGGACTTCACCCCTCCGCCGTGCATTTCTGACAGACTGGCCAGAAACTCTTCTTCTCTCTTTCGATTGGCTGACTTCCCTTCAAAGGCCTCTCCGGTGGCCTCCTCCATCACTACATTGTCCGCATAAAACTTGTCAAAGGCTTCCAGTAGCTGCCCCTGGCCAATCATGGATTGGACTTCTTTTTCCTTGTCTAAGTAACTCATGGAATCTAAGGTTTAAGTGGTGAGTATATGTGACTGTATCAACGCAAAAGTGTATTGTATGTTTGAACAAATAACAATTATTCACACACTTAAAACACAGGGTGTTCCGGCTTGTTTTTCAGGATCAGCTCGATCCTGTCCATGACCTCATCGGTAAGCAGGGAAACCACCTCAAAGGCCTTGAAGTTTTCCTCCAGTTGTGAGGTTTTGGAGGCCCCGAGGATCACCGTACTCACATTGTCATTTTTCAGGCACCAGGCTATCGCCAGCAGCGGCATGGTGGTGCCCAGCTCTTTGGCAAGAGCGGAAAGCTCCCTGACCCTGCCCAGGTTTTCTTCGGCCAGGGCCCGGTCTTTCAACCACTCCAGGCCCTCTATGCCCAGCCGGGTGTCATCAGGAAATCCGTCATTGTACTTGCCCGTGAGTACACCCGAAGCCAGTGGTGACCAGATGGTGGTGCCCAGGCCCACGGTCTTGTAGATCTGGCTGTACTCTACCTCTACCTTGTCGCGGACCAGCATGTTGTACTGTGGCTGCTCCATGGCAGGCCCGATAAGATGATATCGCTCGGCGATCCTGTGCGCTTCCATGATTTCCTGAGCACTCCACTCGGAAGTACCCCAGTACAGCACCTTACCCTGCTGTATGAGGTTATGCATGCTCCACACGGTCTCTTCTATGGGGGTCTGCTTGTCCGGCCGGTGGCAGAAATACAGGTCGAGGTAGTCCACCTGCAGGCGCTGCAGTGCCTGGTCACAGGCCTCCCGTACGTGCTTGCGGTTCAGTCCTTTTTGAGTGGGCACCAGTCCTCCCTTACCACCATCAGCACCAAAAAACACCTTGCTGGACACGATGTAGCTATCGCGCCGCCAGCCCATGTTTTTGAGCACTTCTCCCATCACTTCCTCCGATCTGCCACCGGCGTAGGCCTCGGCATTGTCAAAGAAATTCACGCCGTTGTCATAGGCCAGCTTCATCAGATCTTCCGCCGTGGTATCCCCTACCTGCTTTCCGAAGGTGAGCCATGAGCCAAAGGATAGTCTGCTTACCTGCAGGCCTGATTTTCCTAGTCTTTTGTATTCCATGTTCTGTTTATTGTTTCTTGTTTTACTGTTTCTTGTTTGATGTTTCTTGTTTACTGTTTCTTGTTTGGTGTTTCTTGTTTACTGTTTCTTGTTTGGTGTTTCTTGTTTAGTGTTTTTGTTTCTGGTTTTGGGTAATTATTTGCGGTCTTTATATTTAAGACCTTTGATATCGGTTTTGTTAAGGTAGGATATGAGTCCGGCGATCATGCGGGAAATGTCGTCTGCCAGGTCGTATATTTCCCTGAAGGTGGTTTCGTCAATATAATTTCTGTCCAGCGCACGATACAATTGAGACTTCACCTCACCAGCTGAGCCTTTGGATATGGTCAGGAAATGAATAAACTCGTTGTTCCCACCTCTTTCGAAGCCTTCGGCGATATTATCCATTACTGAGCCACTGCTCCCCAGGATCTGGTCCTTTAATTTGAAGTCCCTGGCAAAACTGTTCTGACCGGTAATTGAATAAATCCTTTTGGACAATTCCCTGCCCTTCTGCCATGCTTCTATATCCTCAAACTTTCTGATGGTGGCCATGTGGTTTCGGGTTAAAATAAGCTATTCAAAGCAACATAAAATGGGATCAGAAAACAACCCCAAAACAGACGAAGCTATCAACAAATACTGTAACGCAGGAACAAATGGCTCGCTGAGTCCTGTGGACAGTCGGCTCACATTCACATTCGCATTCGCAGAATCCTGTGGAGAATCTCGTGGATCCACAGGACTCTGTGAGGAACCTCGTGGGTCCGCAGGACTCTGTGAGGAATCCAGTGGACAGTTTTAGTCGGCAATACTCCCGACCCAAACAGGAAACAGTAAACAAGAAACCATAAACCCAAAAAGGAAACTTATAACTTGTCCAAAAAGAGTTTTTTCGGAAAGTTTTTGCCAGGACAAGCCGTTTGTTCATTTTTTATTTCACCATGGAAAAGCACATTCTCTTTTTGAATATTGTACCTGGTCATGAGCTCTTTGGTCAGTTCCACAAGGGCATCAAATTGTTTCGACGTTATTTCATTACTATCCAGGTTTCCGATAATGCAAATTCCGACCCCTCTGAAGTTCTTATCAAAATTTACCATTCGAAGATGCCCACCCCAAAGGTCGTATTGCTTTCTTGAATCTGAATCAACTATCCCGTCACCCAGACCATGGCGATTCCCAATTATATAGTGATAGGCAATGGCGTCTACAGGGTCATTGGGTTGCCTTTCTTTGTGAACCTGCTGCAGATGTTCAATATTCCCGAATTTCCCTGCACTGTGATGGACCACAATATAGTTCCACCTTTTTGGCCAGTAGACTACTGCAACTATAAGTACTATAGATAGAATAAGAAGCGCTATATACTTTTTCTGCACGAGCATCTTATGGTTGCCAACGTATGATCCTGGTTATGCAGTATACTTCACACTGTATTGTTTGAGCTAATCCAGTAGATTATTAACGTTTTTTATAGCATCTACTGTTACGTGGGTACTGATCTTCTCCTCACACAACTTCTCCACTAGCCAGCCCTTCAGCCAGATCATCCATAAATAGCTGTAAAATCGCAATAATAAACTACCAATCACTTGTAGACTTCAGTTACAGACTGAAGCCAGTTACGGGTTGGAGCCTATTCTTCATCATCAATGTATCCAGTAACTCTGAAATTCTCAGTTGACTTCACCCAGGATTTGTATCGTTCACTATTGAAATAGTCATCTGGTGATTCGTCTTTATATTCTTCAGGTGGTTCAGGTTCGTTGCCATTCAAGAATCCATTTACCCAGTATTTAGCTTCATTTGACATTGCTGAAATTTCCTGAAGCGAAACACAAAAAGTAGTCTTCTTCAATTCACAATATGCATTCATCCGGCCGGGAAAGGTGTGACAGTTACCAATCAGATAATGTTTACCTTCGCAATGTTTCAGTTCAATCCATAGGTTATTGTCAAATTCGATATTTTCCATTTATTCGCATTGAAGCCATTTCGTCAAACCAGATAAGCTCAGCCTCTCTAGTGCGCATTTAGCGTAGCGTAATGCGTACTTATCGTAGCAATAGGATTGTAATCCGGGCGTTCTCGTTTACGACCAATGACCAAAGTAAGTCCTCATTAACCCTCCCCGGGAGTCCTTAAAGAAGGTAGAAAACATCAAACGATTACCTTTCCAAGTATTGTTTGGCTGTTAAAGTAAATGTTTCGAAGCGCATTACAAATGCGCAAGGTGGAAAAAGCGATTTAAGACCAAATTCGTTGAAGACAGGCACACTTTATAAAAGCGCGCCAAGAGGAGTAATATCCCTGATGTTTAAGACTATTCTCTCAAACCCACCATCTGATTTTAAATCATTGGTCATGATCAACCCTAATTTGTTGGGATTGTCATGATCTATTTCATAACCACCAAACCCCCCATTGATTTCAGTAAGAATTTCAAATGCTTTATCTGAACTTGATTTAGATAGCGCCATTATGTTCATTTTGTTAGACTCTTACTTTTTGTTAACAACTGAAAAATCTGAATGTCGAAAAGCCCAACTCACGACCTTTGTTACAAGTCTCACTCCGGCTAGAACACACAAGCTAATAAGAAAAACTTTAGGAAGGCCTTTTTCCAGGGCTCGTCTCGTATTGAATTCTATAACACTAGCTTTATCAACACCATGAACCAAACCTTGCCAGTTGTCCTTGTTAAAATACATTATCATGGGATAGGCAATTGCTGTAACAACGAGGCTTGCCAACAAAAAATATAAAATCATCAATTGTTGTCGAATTCTCTGATGATCCAATTGTGTCGTAATGATTGTAAATGTCAGCGTAATCTTCGTTGAACTTTTCCTGTGCTGTTTTACCTGACTTTCGTTTTATGAGACTATGCTATTTTGAAATATCCTCCCGTAAGTGTTATCAATTAAAAATGAATGTCAGTGTTTTGACTAATCTAACTTTAACAGGTAAACCGCTCTGTATTCCCGGTGTCCAAGGCGGCATTAGATCCAATAATCTGATTATTTCATCTTGAATATTTGATGGGGTCTTCTTTAGAAATTTGATTTTCTCGGCCTCACCTTTCTTGTTAATAATAAATTCAAAATACACGGTAAGGCCCTTATTTCGTTGTGTAGTGATGTAGAATTTAGAATTCTTTTTCAGGAATTTTATGAATTTTTTCTCTCCTCCCTCAAATTCTGGAGGTATTTCAACAATTTGAAATATCTTATCTGTTTCCTGTGTTGGTTCTGTAGCAGTATTTTCTTCTTGACAGAAACTTAAGCATGGGAACAAAACCATTATTAATATCAACTTACTTTTCAAGATTAGTGAATCGATTTTTACGCTTAGGGCAAACATTTTTTATCTATTCGTTTTGAGGCTACCGATGGTTAGAAAAATAGACTAATAATGTAAATCACCAAGGTTACGATTCCTAAGATGATATAGGCTTGTAATTCAGCTTTGATGGCAATTTTCCATCGTTTGATAGAGAAGAATGATCCTTTCATTATTGAGTTTTATTCATGTTTACGTGGGACATTATCTATTCGTTTTGTGAGACTAATTAGATTTCTTAGAGTCATCAGTCTTTTCATTAATATCTTTTTTCTCTTTTAAAATTTCTCGCAGGGCTTTTGGCTTAAACTGATCTCGATATTTTTCCTCAGCGAGATCACGTTCCTTTATTTCTAACTCAGCAACTTTTTCTCGATTTCTTAATTCATGTTCCTTTAGATCAGCTCTAATTTTGCGCCTTTCCAAATCACTCTTTCTCAAGACAACTGTGGTATTTAGTACTACGCAAATCGCTGTAACAATTGAAACTATCATAGATATATAGTATGGAAAGTTTTGCTTTATGCTCTTTGAATCATCAGCTAGTACTGAATTGTAGGTTACTCTAGCATTCAGGTCAGAGATTCTTTGCTTTGTAGTTTCCTTTAGATCTTTCAGCCTTTGTAACTCATGCGATACTTCCTGTATCTCTAAAGTCAAAGAATCCACATCAATATTGCTAGCATTGAGTGTCGTCCCTTTAATGATATCTAAGATTCGTTGATTTAAATACCTTGGTATGTCTGGATCGATATACGATCTTCCTTCGCCATAAAGAAATTCTGTGCGTATAATCGCCTTATTTAAATATTCCAACTTCTGATAAGATGAATTACTAATGCTTGCTCTATCAAGAAGATTATTTAAAGCCGAATCAATATCACGTACTTGATATGACTTCCTATTGTTAAACTGAGACTCTGCTTGATATACCCTCCAAAGAAGAGATTCGTAATTCTCACTAGTAATGCGTATTTGTTCATTAAGGTATTCTAAGTACTCGTATTCATCCTGCAGCCCAACCTTTAAATCTAAGAGTTGGTTATCATAAGATGATATATTCTCATTCATTGAATCTCGAAGTATGAAAGCGGTAGTAAGAGAAACTAGAAGAGCTATAAATAGGACAAAATTTGTTTTCAATCTCAGATTCGTTTTGTGAGACTATTAAGATCTTAATTTTAAAACCTGATTTACTTTCAAAGATTCAATACCACTTTCATCTTGAAGCTTAAGCAAGAAGATGTTAACCAATTGTTTTCCATTTGAATCAACAATTCTTGGATTATCCAGATACTTATCTAGTTTTCATTTTTCCTCCCAAAAATCCATTAGAAAAAATAAAAATTGCCATGAAAACTGTTAGTATTCAAGAATCTTTAACAATTGTGCGGAAGGTATCCATTCTACGGGCTCATCCTTAAATACTCTACCACCAAGCCTTTGGACTTTTAAACTATCATCTTTCAGCTCTAGCAGCTTCCCAACATACTCCCTGGAAAACTGGCTGTAATCCAAAAAGTATATCACATGAAACCCTATACACTGATTTAGATCTTTTGCACGCCAATCATGCTTTTTTCTTTCAACACAATTAAAGGATTTCATCTCATTAATGATTTCTATAAACCGATAAGCCTGTTTTTTTGATTTGACCAGGTACGTAAAACTAGAATTGCTGGTACCTCTAAGGCAACTTCCAGCGCCCCAAGTCGAACAACTAATCGTCAAAAAGTGTGGCGATTCTGTTAAACCTTGTGCTACATAATTGGGACGATATTCATAATAGAGGGTGCTTTTATATATATCAAATTCATATTTCCCCAAATCGATGTAAAGGCTTCCTGGAGAGGTGAAATTGAAATTTAGATCAGGAGGTTCTACACCGTTGATATGAATTATTTCATTTTTATGGATCTTATTCAGCTCTTTTTTTAAAGATTCCAGGCTTGACTGTGCAGAACCAAATGATGGCGATAAAATGACAAATATTAGAATATATTTCATGTTCGTTTTGTGATACTGAGTCCATTAGATATAGTTAGCTTGGAAGTCCGACCAGTCCAACTCATTATGTTCAATCACATACTCAATAGCTAATTCATATTGAGAATGGTCTTCTGTAAAGTTTGATGGAACAAGGCCATCTTCCCAAAGTCCATAAAGATAATTCTCTGCTTCTGCTCTTGACATTACTAAATATTCGTTTAGTTATAACTCTGATTCTGTCACAGAATCAATGTAGTCAAATTTCTCTTTTACAATTGGACCCAACCAAAGTGCTAGAATCGCAACGATGACAAGTAGCACGATCAACACTATCTTCAAGGTCTTTTTCATTTGTTTTGTGAGACTATTTAGTGACGAATGTACTTGACCATTTCTATTCCTCCAATTCTACCGTCTTTTAGAATGTCCATTACAATAGTACCATCTCCTTTATGTTCTAGAACAAGATTCTCTTTGAACTGCCACTCTGATCCGGATTGATTAGGTCTTTCACCAGAAACAAAGTACGTGTAGGCTTGTCTAGGAAATTCTGTTATTACTAATTTCTTCAAAGACTCAACCTCATCATTCCCATTATGACATAGGGCGTCCGCCCGGGTTACATACAAGAGGCAAATTCGTCAGAAAAAACATATATTCACCAATGAAATTACCTCCTTCAGCCTGGTTTGGGTCGTAGGACCGCTTTGCTTAACCTACGACCAGTGGGTGCACCTGACTCATTCTTGAGCATTTTCCTCAACCGCTCAATACCAGAAAATTACTCTTCCAGCACCGTGAGGCAGTTTACAGGCTACTCCTGTAAGTCACCTGTGGTGGGCCAACCACCATCTTACATACAGCATGTGAAAGAACTATACATCCGAGCTTTCACTTCTCGGCACACCGAAAGCCAGTTGGAGGCCATTTATTCATAGTTGTTGCTGGCTTTCATGCGATTGATTGAATTTTTCCCCATTCATCATAAAGTAAAATTCTACCACTTTCAATGACTTTATCCATTTGTTCCAGAAATTTCTTATTATTAAAAGGGATGACTTTTCCTCGTTCATCTTTTGCCTTGCTATTTAGTAAATGCTCATCCAAAGTTGTTATAAGTTCCGATACAGAATCGAGTAAGTTTTTATGCAACTGTTTATCAGGTTTTAACAATAGAAGAAGCTTATTCCGGTTATAAGTTACACTCGCATAGATGTTTTTTCTTTCTTTGGAGTTCGATTGATTTTCCTGGAATTCGATGTTCAGAAGTTTGGCGTTCGTTAGGAGTTCTGTAATGACGTTTCGTGTATCAATAACCCATTCTTGACGGTTACTTGTACTTAATGTTGCCTTGATTTGCCTTAAAGTTATTTCTCTATTTGCACGAATTTGTTGGTTTGAAATATGCATATTAATAAAAATTCCAAGTGTAGATATTACAAGTGCAATTATCCAAGGCATATTATTATCCTTATACCATGCTTTAGCAATTTCTTTTGTCTCCAGATTTTGAATCCTTAATGTGTCAATAGCAATTTTTGTTGGAAGACTTACTTCATAGGCAGTTTCTGGTATAGTATCATTCGTTGGCTCTTGCCCAAATGATTCAAACACAATAAGAATACAGACCAAGTGGATAATTTTTATCTTCATACATTTATATTTTTTATTCAGGGTAACACATAAGCAGGAACTAGAAAACTCCATTCATTTATAGATTTTGTTGTGCACAGTTCTAGTTTCACTATTATTTAAGATATTTGACTTTCTCGATTATCGTTTCCAAAATCAAATATTCATGTCCTTTTATTAAGTCCCAGTCAACCTCTCTCAGTTCAGGTTCTTGTCCAACCTCCATGTTGTGCCTTCGTGCTTTCATATTTTTTTACTTTCAGTCAAGTCAACGTACATATAACTTTCGAGTTTGTTCTCAACTAAGAACTGTTCAATACGCTCATCACGTTCTACTCCAAGCTCAACAGGTATAGGGATATTCAGCGAAAGATTATCATTGGCTTGACTGAAGATTTGACAAGTGTTTGATTTTTTGTCAAGATTATTGATGGCACCTGCTTGACAACTAATCATGTCGTAAATGACAGTATAGAAATTTATTTCGTCTATTTGCAGAAGCTCCTTTAACTTGTCCGTTGTCCAAGGTCTAAATATTAGGTTATCTGTATGCATAAACCTATATGCATTGTCATGCCAAACACATGAACTACCGAAGAAATCATAAGGTGGACTTTGAAATCCATTTTGAGCTTCATTAAAAAACATTTCCCAAAGTGCAAGTCGGCCATTCCATATTCGTTGCTTTTCAATTTGTTCTGAGAAGTGGGAAATGTTTCTTGAACTCAAATAGTCCCACCTATAATTGTTCTGAGTTACCTGCGGTCTTTTAGCTTCAAAAAGCCCCGCTTTTATTTTGTCGGCCAAGCGAAAAACAACAATTCCATCTACTCCATATTGGTTCTCATTTTGCGAGTCGATTGTTTGAGCATGGCAATTTAGAGGCAAGTGTTGTGCAAGTTCATTTCTTATTCGGGTTGTCAATGCAGTTACATAATCTCTCTCCGATACCAAGATCCCATTTCGTAAATCCTCCCTGCATTCAGTGTCAACTCTTGCACAATGATATGCTACTATGTCAGCCATTCTAAAATTTCCAAACATCTTGTCCGTTTATTCGCATGAGTCACAACATCTGGCTATGTGTAATTATTGCACATACATCCATTATACTAATCTAGCAGATTCCGGATTGATTTTAACACCGTTTACGGCTATACAAGACAGACATTCTCATCTCCAGCTTCACTACCACAGTGCTCCTCACCCCCTCCCAATCTCCCCGATCTTCTCCCCACAAAGCTTCTCCACCAGCCCCTTCAGCCGCTCCACCTTCTCCGCCAGGTAGTCCAGCTCTTCTTTAGTGATGCTGTACT
>LYSV01000233.1 GCA_001657315.1 Flammeovirgaceae bacterium BBD 1991-12
GCGGCAGGCAGATAAAACGGCAATTGATCACGGACTGGGGCACCAATTGCTGGGGATCGTTTTTTATATGAAAAGAAGTGAGGTGATGGAGTACATGAGAGAAAATGGTACTTTTTAGCGCTGAGAGTTAAATCTCAATCATCAGCAGAAAGTTGATATTTTTATACCCGACTTCGGTAGGCTGGTAATCGGCAAAGGTAGGGGAATGATGAACGTTCCGGGCCTAACGGCAATGTTCTGTACCTCAGGCCTGTGACCGAACCAGCAACCAGTCACCAGCGACAAGCATTCAGTGACCAGCACCAATCAACCACCCTTTTTTAACAAAATACGTGAAGCCCCTGTGATCTCCCACGTCTTTTCATGCTGGATGTAGACAATGACAGCACCATTGGAAGGATCCAGCCCTTCAGGGACAGGCAGGGTAAGCTCTCCTGCTGTCTTTGCAGCCGTGGTTTTAAACAGCCTTACCACATTGTCATGATGAAGGGTCCGGCTTCGGTTTTCTCCCCGGGTCACCTTTGTAGTGATGTCTTTTTCCACAATGGCAATATTCAGCAATCGCTCTTTCAAAGGTCCCCTGACCGTGTACCCCAGCCGTAACCGGTCATTGATCCTTTCCATTTTCAGATCAACGGTATGCTGATGGACATTTCCAAGTGCCTTTTTGATTGCATTTTCGGCCAGCGCCTTACCAGATCCAACAAACTCCTCTTGCCCGTTAACCACCATTTGTGGAGTATAGATTCTGTTATTGTTAAACACCCGGGCATACTCACGCTGGCGTTCCGTATGGCTATCACTGCTGTATGGGTCTTTCCAGCCCAGGTAATTCCAATAGCTGACATGGAAGGAAAGCCCGTAAACGTTGTCACCTTCTTCACGGATAAGCTCACTAAGGAGCCTGTCGGCCGCAGGGCATGAGGAGCATCCCTGGGAGGTGAACAACTCGATCAACGCAAAACCCTTTTCTGAGGTATCAGCCCCGGTATTATCCATGGGGTGAAAGGAAGAGACCAGACCGGCCATGAGTATGATCAAAACGACAGTTGTGTATTTCATAGTTTTAATTTCCGGTTTTAGCCCATGACAGGATCTCGGGGATGCTGATATGATCACCGTAATCACGACCATAATGCGCCCTCGCAACGATCTGATCTTCATCGATCAGAAAATCAGCCGGTATCAGAGGCTTTTTGGTAACAGATTTTAGATTAAAGAACCTGCTGGTCATTATTTTCATCATGGCTGCAGGCTTTAACATTGCCCTTATCAACCCCATGGACGAAGATTCTACCGCATACTTCCTATACCATGTAAGTTGAGGATCTGATATGATGGGAAAAGGAGCATTTTGCTGGCCTGCATTTTCATAGATATCTTCCTGAGTAGCGGCAAAAAAGGTGATCACTTTTAGATTATGTTTATCAAATTCATCGAAATGATTGATCAACTGATGGACCCTTAGATTGCAAAAGGGACAGTAGGCATCCCGGAAAAAGGACAGTAAAACCTTACTTCCGGAATATGCTGTTAGCTGGACCGGTTTGTTCTTGTAATCACTAACGGAAAAGCCGATAGCCTGAGCACCTGCGTTCAGTCTCATATTTCAATGTACGCAGGCACGGTAGGGCTGTTGTGTTAGTTGGCTGACATATGGTCAGTTTTTTCGTTAATAACGGGTTGAAATTCAGCAGCTCCGGAAAGTAATGGGAGACGTCGGTATAACTATGAAGCAGTGTTAAAGGCCATCGAAATCACTCAGTTCAGCCCTTAACCAATCCGGGATCTTAATGGTTGTCCTTGTTTTCATATCAAACATCACCTGTATGCTTTTGCCGGTAGCATGAACGGAAGTAACATTATCTCTCGTGGAAGTGATGAGATAGTCCAGTTCGAAACTTTTTGTGCCCAGCCTGCCGGTTCTTATCCATACTTTGGGATTGCTGTCCTGAAGCTTCAGCTCTTTTCTGTAGTCACAGGTAATGTTGGCGATGAGGAACATGTTCTTATGCCAGTCCCATGACGGGCTGGCGGCAGACATGTATTTTCCTCTTCCCAACTCAAAATATTGAATGTAAATGGAGTTATTGACATGATTCAGGGGGTCCAGATCCATCCACCGTACCTGCAGATCCTGATGAAAACGGAAGTCATTCAAGTGATGTTCATTCATAGCGGCAAATATGTCCGAAATGAGAACGATTTATAACCACTTTTGCAAAAATTTCAAGGGATCATAAAACCGCGTGCTTAGATCGTCTTGATTGAAACAGGAAAGGGTATAGGAACGAAAGTGCCGATCCGGCGTATTGGCATGGGGATGGATTTTTTCAGGAGGAGCCTTCAACACCTCAAAATGGAAATGATCAAACTGCCAGCCATACTGGTCGAGTTCGGCGCTGTTCATAAACCTTGCCATGGGTTGCTGGGGATCTGTTTCTTCGTAAAGTTCCACTGTAATGCCGGCAATATGCTCGTATAGCGTCCAGAATCTCAACCCGTTGATAGAATGCTCCACGATCAGCTGGGCATAAGGACCATCGGTACGCTTGCTGATAACGATTCCGGTGGCGATAGGGTAAATGGGTTCATCGTCATAATTTTCAGTTGGACGCCTGATGTCAATCCCCGTGTGCAAATGACCAGGTACACCGGGACGGGCTTTACGTGGGATGCCAAATCTACCGATGGAAGTCAGTTGGATGGCTTGTATGTCTGATCGTTGTTCTGAGTTTATCGGAATCAGTACCGGGCCATCCGTTAAAAAGGAGATCCAGAACCAGCAAACAAGGTTAATGCTCATTGGCACGAACCTGAGTAATCCACCAGCTTCACATTATCCCTGGTGCTTGTCCGGATCATCATTTCCCGGGCAAGTTGCTCATCCTGTATTTTCTTTAATGGATCGGCACCCGCATAGCTTTCATCAACATTTTTTCTGATCCATTTCCCGGCTTTTTTTACCAGTTTGCGATACTTCGGTGATTTCACACAGCAGTTGATTACAAAAACCTCACTTACGATACGTGTTTGGCTATTATTCACCTCAGTATCCATCCAGACATACCATGTGTCATCCTTTGCTGCTTCCTGGGCAGTAGCTGTATTTATCGAAACGATGAAAAGGATCAGGACAGTGAAAAACTCTTTTATTTGTGTGTTGATAGGTCCCATAGGTCGTTTTCTGAGTTGGATCCAAATATAGTAAGGATCACATTTAAACAGAACCTCCCTCTACCAATATGGACTCCAATTTTACCTGGTTTTCTCTTTTGTCCTTTTTGAGAAGGGCAAACATATGATTGAGAGCTGTTTCGCCAAGTTTTTTGCCACTGGTCTCTACATAGGTGATCTCCGGGTGGTAAAGTCCCGGGAAAAATCCGTTGCTCATGCACATAATGCCTATATCCTGAGGGATCTTTATTTTCAACACCTGCAGTGTTTTCATAGCCCCTATCAGTATTTCATCGGTCATGCAGAATATGGCATCATACCGGGTACCTGTGGAGAGAGCATCTTTTACAATTTCGGATGATTCCTTTACGCCCAATGCGTGCTGGATGTGTATGTTATCCTGCATACCCCTTACTTCAAAGGCGCGGACATAGGATTTCAGTCTTTTCCGGGTGATCGAAAGATGATCGTCGCCAAACAACGACAGGATCTTTTTCCTGCCCTTGTCCATCAGGTAGTTGGCACTTAGTTCAGCAGCTCTTTCATCTTCAAAACATATTTTGTACCCTATGTTTTCCTTGGGCACACGGTCTACAAAGATGACAGGGATGTCCTGATCATTGAGTTTTGCAAAATAGGCGAGATCGGCGGTATTTGTGGACAGACTGACAAATATGCCATCTACCTTTCGCTGTTTACACACTTTAAGGCTTGCCAGTTCCGCTTCACTACTGTCGCCTGAAACGAAGATCAGCAGTGAATATCCCTCTTCCCTGCACAACCTTTCCACAGCCGTAATGAAAGAGTCATAGAAAAACCCTGTCAGAGAAGGTACGATGATCCCGAGTTCCTTGCTGCTGCTTGTCCGGAGGCTAACGGCATAGGCATTGGGCTCGTAATCCAGCGCCCTGGCGAGTTCCAGCACTCTTTTTTTGGTTTCAGGGGCAATGTTTGGGTGGTTTTTTAATGCACGGGAAACGGTGGCTGTGCTAAGGTTCAGCCTTTTAGCCAATTCGTACAGAGTGGTAGCCGTTTTCATGGATCCAACGGGTAGATAGTTTAGGTTGAGCAAATTTTGAGTAGCAGACTTTCAGGGAAAGACCTGCTCCCAAAGTGCCAAAATATACAATCTTAATCATTAAGTATATAAAACTGCTTCATTAATTCTTTCCCATCTTCATCTACTACGATGAGCATGTGCTCCCCTTGCCGTCCGCTGATCTCCATTTGGTGGAAGTCGCGCGTTGTTCCAATGTATGTACCATCCAGGTGCCAAAAGAGCTGTTTTTGAGGGTTTCTGTGTGCTATTTCAAAAATTACACGCCCTGCACTTCCATCCAGTTCAATGGGAATGTACAGCTTGCTGGAGTTTTTGGGGTAGATGAATTCCATTACATTTTCTCCGGAAAGGCTGGAACAGTCCGGTCGCATGGGAGGCAGCGTTTTGTAAAGCGCTGCTTTTCTTTTATAGTACCATTCCTGAACAGGAGGCAACACAAACCATTTTTTATGAATGATCCGGGACGGGATCTCGCAATCTGCATTCACCCGCCATCGCTCATCGGCACTGATATGCACCATTCGGTGAAAAGGACAGCTTAGCGTTTTGTTAATAGTATGAGGCAGCCATACCGTATCCCTTGATTCACACTGTTCAGACGACCGGTATCCGCTTTTGGAGCATACCGTGGTTTTAATCATATCATCATAGGGGGGAAAGAACCATGTGGTTTCATCCAGTAAAGCAAACAGATCGAACATGAGTGGAGCGGCCGAGGTTACCCCTGTCAGACCCGGTCGGCCCTCTCCATCGGCATTACCTACCCAGACCGCCACAACATACTCCGGGGTAACACCCACCGCCCAGGCATCCTTGTTGCCAAAGCTTGTGCCTGTCTTCCATGCCACTCTTCTGCTGGAGGCAAAGGACTGCCAGCCGTCTTCACTGACAGGACGGCTGACCTGCATAAGGGCGCTTAAGGTATGGTATGCTGCTCCGGCCGATAGATATTTAGCGTTTTTTGGGGATGCTTTTGTCTGTGAGGGGATAAGATC
>LYSV01000234.1 GCA_001657315.1 Flammeovirgaceae bacterium BBD 1991-12
AAAAACTACGACGTCGTTTGATCTCTAATTTTGCCTTTGTCTCTTCCATAATAAGTTGCCATTTTTGGTCAACCTATTTTAGGCATGCACATTTGATCATAGAACTTTTTCAAATAAAGTAAAACAAAATAGTGTAAGAAGTGTCTATATAAGAAGTTTGTAACAGACTTTGAATACGGGTATTTATGTTGAGCATACTTTCAGTGAAGAGAGCCCTGGTAGTGCTGTGGCTCTCTCTGATGTTTTCAGGGGTTGGATTTGCCCAGAAGAAGTTCACACTCAACGGTTATGTGAAGGACGCCACTAATGGAGAGGCGCTCATCGGGGCTACGGTACTGGTGAAGGAGGTCCAGGGGGGAGCCGCTACCAATGTTTACGGTTTTTATTCTATTACCCTTTCGCCGGGTGTCTACATTGTGGAGTATAGCTACATAGGCTACGAAACCCAGTCGCAGACCATCAACTTTGAGAGTAACCAGCGTCTTGATGTAGAGATGACGGCCTCCGGTACTGAACTGCAGGAGGTAGTGATCACCGGAGAGGCTGAGGACGAGAATGTGTCGAGTGTGGAAATGAGCACCAACAAGCTCGATGTAAAGACCATTCAGAAGATCCCGGCCTTTCTGGGGGAAGTGGATGTTTTGAGAAGTATACAACTCCTGCCCGGGGTAAGCTCCGTGGGTGAGGGATCGTCAGGATTCAATGTACGTGGAGGTAATGTAGGGCAGAATCTGGTATTGCTGGACGATGCTCCTGTATATAACTCATCACATCTGTTCGGCTTTTTCTCCGTTTTTAATCCGGATGCTGTAAAAGACATCAAGCTCATCAAAGGTGGGGTGCCGGCCAACTATGGAGGCAGATTATCATCCATACTGGATGTGAGGATGAAGGAGGGCAACACCAAGGAAACGGAAGTTTCCGGTGGGGTAGGTACCGTATTCAGCCGCCTGGCAGTTCAGGGTCCCATAAAAAAGGATAAGGCCAGTTTTCTGGTAGCAGGCCGGCGGTCCTATGTGGATATATTCGCAAGGCCGTTCACGGGTGATGCCACCCTTTTCTTTTACGATCTTACCACCAAGGTAAATTATGATATTGACCCAAAGAACAGGCTGTTTCTGTCCGGTTATTTCGGCAGGGATGTTTTCCGGTTCGATGAGCGACAGGGATTTGACTGGGGAAGCATCACCGGTACCCTGCGATGGAATCATCTGTTCAACGACCGGCTGTTTTCAAATTTCGCCTTTTTCGTATCCACCTATGACTACGGCTTCAGCTTCGGTGAGAATGATCTGGACAAGTTTGAATGGGAATCGAGAATACTGACCTACACGTTCAAACCTTCTTTCAACTACTTCATCAATACAAACAATGAATTGCTGATAGGAGGTGAGACTACACTATATGACTTTAAACCTGCAGATGCTCAGGGGGTTTCGGATGGAGTGGTCACGGACATTAGCCTTGAGGAAAAGTTCTCGCTGGAAAGTGCAGTGTATATCGACAATACTCAAAAGGTCAATGACAGGCTCACACTGAAATACGGACTGAGATTTTCCACCTTTCAGTACCTGGGAGTGAATACGGTATACGACTATGAATTGGTGGAACCGGGCAGAAGACAGCAATTGGTGTCGGTGGAAGAGGTGGACAAAAGTGATGTGGTGGAAAGTTTTGCCAACTGGGAGCCACGGTTTTCCTTCCGGTATCAGATAGGCAAGGGATCCGTGAAAGGCAGCTATATGCGCACCGCACAGTATATCCACCTGGTTTCCAATACGGCAGCTTCCACACCTATTGACCTGTGGACACCCAGCACAAATAATATTGATCCGCAGATCGGAGAGCAGGTGGCAGTGGGATACTTCAGGAATTTTGGATCGGGTAATGACTTCGAGGCCTCGGTAGAGACCTACTACCGTGACAATCAGAATCAACTGGAGTTTGTGAAGGGGGCTGACCTTTTCCTCAACGAATTTATTGAGGGAGACCTGATCAGTGGTGATGGCAGAGCCTATGGAGTGGAATTCAGCCTGAAGAAGAATAAAGGCAGGCTTAACGGCTGGATCAGCTATACCCTTGGCCGCTCTGAACTAAAGGTGAATGGGATCAACCGTAACGAATGGTATCCCACCCGCTTTGATCAGACTCACAATCTGAAAGTTTTCGGAAGTTACACACTTTCGGCCAGAACGTCCGTTTCAGGCAATTTCACCTTTATCAGTGGAGCGCCGGTGACTGCGCCCACTTCCAGATTTGTACAGCAGGGCATACCTATACCTTTTGATTATTTCGATTCGAGGAATGGGCTGCGGGTGCCTTCTACACATCGCCTTGATCTTTCTATGATCATACAAATGCGGAGGCAAAAGAATGGTAAGCCCAGAAAAAATACGGATGAGCTGGTGATCTCTCTTTACAATGTATATGGCAGGAGAAACCCCTTTTCAATCTTTTTTGCTCAGGAAGATGGGCAGGTGGTACCGGGGCAACCCGTAAATACGCTTGCCTATCGGTTTTCCATAGTAGGGGCTCCGGTTCCCTCAATCTCATACAATTTCAAATTTTGATGAAGATGAAGAAGATCCTGACCATTTTACTTTTAACAGGTATGCTCATGGGGTGTGAGGATAAAGTATCCATTGATTTGAATGATGCCCCTCCTGTTCTGGTGGTAGATGCGTGGATCAACAACAAGCCGGAGGCTCAGGTGATCGTGTTGTCACAAACGCAGCCCTATTTTGAGTCTGAGCTTCCTCCACCTGTGACAGGGGCTACTGTGACAGTGACCAGCTCTGACGGGAACACCTTTAATTTTACGGAAGAAGAAAAGCCGGGTGAGTATCGCTGGGATCCCATAGCAGAAGGCAGCTCCATAGGAGAAACAGGCACTACCTACCAGCTGTCCATCTCAGCGGATGGCGAAAACTACACAGCCATATCACAGATCAACCGCGTGCCTGTTATTGACTCTATCAGATTCACTTTTTATGAAGAGCGTAATCCATTCCAGCCGGAGGGCTACTATGGAGAATTCGTAAGTACCGATCCCGAAGGCGAAGGGGATACCTACTGGATCAGGACCTTCAAGAACGGGATTTATCAAAACCGGCCTTTTGACCTCACCATTGCCTATGATGCCGGCTTCAGCCAGGGTGGTCTGATCGATGGTGTGGTGTTTATTCAGCCTATCCAGGATTCCGTGAATCCACTCAGTGAAGATCTCAATGAGATCGTACCTTATGTGATTGGAGATTCCCTGTATGTAGAGATCCATTCCATTACGAACGATGCCTTCTTCTTTTTGCAGGAAGTACAGATACAAACGCAACGGGATGGTGGCTTTGACGAGATCTTTGCCGAACCTCTTGAAAATGTGCCTACCAATATCGTCAACACCAACGAAAATTCAGACGAGCGCGCCATTGGCTATTTTTGTGTGTCCTCAGTAGAGGGAAGGGGCAGAAGACTGACGGAATGATGACGTAATATTTCCTGTCTGTTTCCCGGGGTAGTGCTTTTTGAAAGTAGGTTTCCTTTTCGTTAAAATTAAAATATAATTATTTTAATCATTTTTTGATTAAAAATTAATTAATCGTTAATATTTTAAAATATTAAATTCTTATATTTACACAAACTAATCTAAAATAGTGTCAAATATGCCTCATCCATCATTTATAATGGACAATACCCAGGATGGTCAGTTCCATTTCAATTTAACTGCAAGAAACGGTGAGATCATCCTCACCAGCGAGAGTTACACTACGAAAGGTGCGTGTGAAAATGGTGTGGAATCCGTGAAAACCAATGCTCCTGATGAAGCCCGGTTTGATAGGAATGTAGCTTCGAATGGCCAGTTTTACTTTAACCTGAAGGCGACGAATGGTGAGATCATTGGCACCAGTGAAATGTATACCACTGAAGCTGCCCGTGACAATGGCATTGAGTCTGTCATGACAAATGCCCCGGTAGCCGATATTCAGGACAACACCTAGTTTGGGGTCAGGTTAGATTGGATATTGGGCATTTTTTCTGGAAAAAGCTGGAAAATTTGGCCAGTGATACCTACCCCTTGGCCTGACTTAAGGCCGTTTGCTTCTTTCGCCCGAAACGCATCCAATGACAACGGTTTTTGATCCTGTTCATCAAAGTTGTTTTGTTTTTTAGCACTTTAAAATCGGGACTGATGAACCTGAAAAACCCTGAGCTGATCAGCGCTCATTCTATGTCGCGGACGCAGCGAAATCCCGTATGATCATGCCCGGAGTCCTTTGTGGTTCGCATTCTTCGGGATACGCGGTATCCACTGCAGTAGCTGTCATTGCATAAAAATGATCCCCCCCTTATTACATACTTTTCAGAATAGGGTTCCATGGGATCGAAGGAACGTTCCGGGCCGGCGGGGTCCTTAAGGATCCCAGTGGTCTGATCCTGTTGATAGGCCTGGAAGTGATACTTGTCCTGGCACCATTCCCATACATTGCCTGCCATGTCATACAGTCCGTAGCCATTGGCAGGAAATGATTTTACCGGAGCCGTTCCATAAAAACCATCCGACTCCAGGTTCTGATAGGGAAAAAAACCTTGCCAGAAATTGGCTTTATCATAAGCTTTTTCTACAGATTCGTTACCCCAGGGGTATTTGGTATCGTCCAGCCCTCCCATAGCGGCCCACTCCCATTCTGCTTCTGTCGGTAATCGTTTACCCGCCCATTCTGCATAGGCCATGGCATCTTCCAGGGCGACATGAACTACCGGATGATCCATTTTTTTCTCTATGCTGCTGCCGGGACCTGCCGGCTGCTTCCAGTTTGAATAAGAGGTCCAGTGCCACCATTGGGAATAGTCAGAAAGGTCTACCGGGCCTGTGGTGGCCTTAAAAACGAGTGAGCCGGGCAGTAACAGTGAATCAGGAGGGCGGGGTGTGCCTTCGGGCAGTTGTTTCATGATCTCCTCCCATACTATCGGTCTTTCAGCCACCGTAATATAACCGGTGGCATCTGCAAATGCCTTGAACTGACGGTTGGTGACCTCGGTTTTATCCATAAAAAATGCAGAAACACTCACATCTCTTCTGGGGAACTCATCCCTGTCCGCCTGGTCACTCTTTCCACCCATTTTGAATGTGCCCGATGGTATGAATGCCATACCTTCAGGAACT
>LYSV01000235.1:0-4262 GCA_001657315.1 Flammeovirgaceae bacterium BBD 1991-12
TTTCGGTTAATATTCTTTCGGTGCTGCTCTACCGTATGCCGGCTTATGAAGAGGGTTTCGGCTATTTGAGGGTTATTTTTGCCTGCTGTGATCAATTGGATGATCTCTACTTCCCGTGGGGTGAGAGCCGCAAACCGCACGCTGTTTTTAATCCTGAAAACCTCCTGATGCCGGATACGGTTTAATTTGTGTTTGGTAAAAGTCTCTTCAGAGGTTGTCATTGCTGGTTTTTCTGGTATTTGTAGAATTGAGCTTATGGAACCGAATTGCCGGATTTCTTTATAATTTATTTAGAGATTGGAAAGGTTGTCAAATCGAGAATAGATATGGGATTTGTCATAAATGCATTTCGTCAATTCAAATAACACTTTTAATATCTTTGTATATCTCACTTATCAAAAAGCCTTGATTCCTATACCATCTGTATGGAGATTCAGGGTCTTTGACTCTCTGGTTATGGAGAGCAATCACATTGAACCAGTCATCCAGGACAGGAGAACCGGAACTACCATAGTCTGTATCAGTTAAATATTGGACAAAAGTAGATTCCACCGCCCTTACCTGGTTATCTCTGAAAGCTATTTCCTTGTACCTTCCCCTGGGGTGTTGGATGATATTTACTCTTTGATTTAGCCTAATGGATATGTTTTGGCCGACATCGAAATAACCCCAGACCTGTCCTGCATGCTTGCCATCCTTTGGCTTTAGATGAACAATAGAATAATCGTAATCGGGGTTAGTTTTAAAAAGACGATTACCATCGCATTCCCACGTATCCGCGAGAGACGGTTCATCTGATATATCAATTCTGTAGTTAAACTGGATTTTAGCAGTGTTGGCTTCATCCTTATTGCCCAATACATGATGATTCGTGATCAATATATCATCGGAAATCATAAAGCCTGTTGCAGAACCATTCGGCATTTTGATCCGGGCAACTTTTTTTGAGGCCTCCAAAGCTTTTTCAAGCCACCATATTTGCTTGAAATTCTCCTGATCAATGATCGCCTCATAGGGATGATCCGTATTATGATTGATCGTTTTTCCGCCGACCCATTCGAAACCCTTTTGACTCAGGCCGGAATTTATCCAGAAAATGTCCATTTTATCTTAGATTTAGTTGCTATTGGTTTTGTTTCTACTCAGTCTGTCATTAAAGGTAGGAGGAACCGAGTGCCTCCAAGATCCATCCCAATCATACTTCCCGTGTATTTTTACCCAATTTAGACCTCTAAAAATGAAGCTGAAATAACCAATTAGAGTTCGGTTGTTGTGAAACAGAATGTGACGCAATAGCTCATAAAAGTGGATATATCAAATTTGCTTTGCCACCAGAAAACCTTTAGTATAAAGAAGATAGGTGATGATGTTCAGAATATTGTGAATGGGCCAAACCGTTTCCTGGTAAAAGGTGTATTTCAGAAGGGCCAAAAAGAAAGTTGAAAAGCTATAAAAGAAAATACCAAGTGCCAGCCAGAACGTTGAGCTCAACCCCTGAGGCTCTTGTTTCTCTATTAAATTCAGCAGGACAGCACTGGCGAGGAATGATACTATGACCTGGTAAGCGGCTTCAAAAATGTTAAGTGCATAGTTGCTATATATGGATTCAGGAAAGACAACCTTCAGGACAGTCCATGAAACAAGAACCAATAGTAATAAAGGCCTGATGAATAGCTTAATAAGATTTATTTTGCCCACTGTGACAATGAACCATAGAAAGAATAGCGCTTCAATTAAACAGTATACAGGAAGACGATTTTTTATAATAGGCTGGGGTAACGGCAGAATCAGATTATGAAACGCCGCAAGTCCGTCTGACATGAAACCTGCCATGAGGAAAAATGTAAAAAGCTGGAAAGTCCTTCCAGCTTTGTAAGCCTTTAAGCCATAGCTTATGGGCAATAGAATAAACAGGGTAGAGAGTAGCTTTAACGCAATAGCGCTATTTATACTCAAGGCCATGATTTTTGCAGAATAATGGAATCATCCTTATCAGGTTTCAAACTAGTAGGTACCATGTTCTTACCAGACCCATCAACACCCACAAGAATAATACGTACTCTGCTGTTTTCATATTCAGTCTTCCGGCCATATCCAAAATAATACCTGATATATTCCAGGCCCGGTTGATTCAAAAACTTATTCACATCCTGATTAAGTTCATTTTCAAAAAATCCATAAGGGAAATAATTCAGGGTACTGGCGGGGCTATATATCCTGTAATTGTTATTGTATTGTTCAACCATAGGTCTACTTACCTCTTGATCAATGGGCTCAGTTATAGGCGTAACATGATTTTTTAATAATTCGTCTACTGTCACGGTGTTATCATATGTAAATACATAGTTCTCCCTGGGGCACCGTAGATTACTACTATCGGGCCTGGGTATAAGCTGGCCCCTTATATAATCATTATTTTCCTCAAAAGCCAAAAACAACTTCGGATAATTCGGAATGTAAAAATAGTTATAGCAAAACCAAGCCATATTACCAGTATATACCCTTCCTTCCAGTTCCTTGGATCTACCATCAATGGCCGGCTTACTAATTGTACCTCCAAGGGCTTCATTCTGTGCGACATGCCCTAGTTCTTCCGTAAACGCCTTTACAAAGTCTATGGCGTCGGCGAGTGAAATTTGATAGGTGTTAATCATTTCAGTAGTGTTTATAGTGTATGAATAATTAAGGTTAGTTTAAGTCTCAAAATGAAGAACATGAATTTTCTTCCCCGATTTTTCAAGTATATCATCCACAGAAAACTCCAATGATATGGGTGGAGAAACACTAATCGTATATCTGCTGTCAGGTTTACCAGTTATCTCCCAGGACAACTTATACTCTTCATTTTTTCTAAGTCTTAGTTCAATTTTTCCTCCCCCTTCGTGGATAATCTGACCGTTAAGTCTAAAGGTTATTGCTGCTCCTCTGGTAATTGTCATACTGGCAACAAGCTTTATCATACGCCCCTTTAACTTATGAGCTAACTTAAGGTTGGAAACGGAAGGATACTACTAGCCCTTAGTGCCTGGTTTTGTGGAGTTTGTAAAAGGAAAGTCTGAAGAAGAATCCGGTCAGATCCTGATCTTGCTGAAGCGCCGGAGAAACTCGTCTTTTTTCCGGCGTGATACATTTACTTCCGAGTTGTCTTCCATGACAATGATCCCACCCTCACCCTTTATGTATTCCTTGACATACCTCAGGTTGATCAGGGATGAGTTATGGACACGTTGGAAAGCATGATCGGTAAGCATTTTTTCACAGGCTTTCAGGGTCTTTGAGATTAGGATGTGCCTGCCATCTTTCAGGTAAAAAGTAGTGTAGGTATTGTCGGATTCACAGCGGATGATCTCATTCACCGCTACAAGAATGAAGCCGGTCAGGGTGGGCAGGGCCACCTTTGGTTGTCCATGATCGAGGGCCTGATTGTTAGCCAGTAAAACCCGGATGTGATCAAAGGTTTCCTCGCCCTTCTTTTTTGTATCCAGTTTTTCAATAGCTGCTTTGAGCTCGTTCAGGTCAATGGGCTTAAGCAGGTAATCTATGGCAGCCAGGCGGAAGGCCTTGATAGCGTATTCCTGGTAGGAAGTGGTAAAAATAATATCGAAGCTCCTTTCATCGATTTGCTCCAGCAGGTCAAAACAGGTTTTATCTCCTAATACAACATCCAAAAAAACGAGGTCCGGCCCGATGGTTTTGATCATGGATAGCGCGCCATCAACATCGGAAGCCACACCCATGCATTTGATGTTCGGGAAATTTTGCTCCAGCGCATCAAGCAGTAGCTCCTGTTGATGCTTTTCATCTTCGATTACAAGTGCTTTCATGTGGTTGTTGATTCATAAGGCATGAATAATTCGACCCTTGTTCCTCCGGTACCCCCTGCTTCACTCTGCTTCGGATTTATTGTAAATGTATAATGGTTTTCATGTAGCTTTTCCAGCATGGCAAGCCGCTTCCTGATCAGGTCAAGACCAAGAGATTTCGTTTTTACGCCTTCGATCTGTGGCTGTTTCTTAACCCTGCCATTATCTTCAATTATGCATTTTAACGTTTTCCCTTGCATCTTCAGCTCTATTTTTACCCATCCCTCACTTCCCAAATTGGCCAGTCCATGCCAGATGGAGTTTTCTACAAACGGCTGGATGAGCAGCGGGGGCACCAATACATCTTCAGTATCCATGCCCTCGCACTCAATGCTGAATTCGAAAGAATGATTCAGCCTCAATTGCTCCATCTCAAGGTAAAGCTCCAGGGCCATCAGG
>LYSV01000235.1:4267-9410 GCA_001657315.1 Flammeovirgaceae bacterium BBD 1991-12
AGCGACATCATGGGACAGGTTGAATTTTCGAGCACCAAACGAATTAAACGTGAAAACTTGACCAGGTAGTTTTCTGCCAGCCGGGATTCATTGCGATGAACGAAATACTGTATGGAATTGAGACAGTTAAATATAAAATGAGGATCCACCTGGGCCCGTAAGGCACGCATTTCGAGTTCGGATTTATCCAGCTTAAGCTGGAGCTGTATCTCCCTGAAGTAAGCCTCCCGCTTTTTCCTGTATAATAAAAAGATGATAAAAGAAAAAGCCACCACTACCGGGACCAGTGCGGCGATGACTGCAAAAAGTACCTGTTCTTTCTGTTTTTCAAGAGATGCTACGGTAGCGGAATCCAGGTTATTGGCTATGATCTGAACATGGTTTATACTGATCTCCGTGTAGAAGGGGGACAAGTAGAACAGCAAGAATATAACAGTTCCTGCCAGCACCTGAAGGCCGAAAATAGACACTTGAGTTTAACCTGTTAAATTACAACGAATTATAATTCACCTGAGCCAACATCTCTATTTATCAGAGGAATTATAATTCTATGACCATCTCATTCCAATATAACAATCCTAAAGTAATATATACCTAAAGCGAGAGGAAATATATCATTGTTATCACCAAAAGAGGAGTTTTATGAGCAATTCCCAAAACCTGCATCCATGTAGGAATAATTGCCAAAACAACCTCCCAACCCTTAACATTATCCCGTAGCTTTGCCCTCATAACCATTTAATTCCTATGAGAAGAACATTTGCATTTCAGTTGACAGTCTTAACCATAGTTGGCACTATGTTGGTATCATCATGTCAGGTAAGTAATACGGCCAAGGGCGGGGCAATAGGAGCTGCAGCCGGTGGTGCGATAGGTGGCCTGATCGGTCACAAGGCAGGCAATACGGCGGTAGGCGCCATCATTGGTGCGGCCGTGGGAGGTACGGCAGGAGCGCTTATCGGCAGAAGGATGGACAAGCAGGCCGAAGAGCTTCAGAATGATCTGGAAGGGGCTACGGTACAGCGTGTAGGTGAGGGTATTCTGATCACTTTTAATGAAGGGATGCAATTTGATGTAAATTCCTCTACGGTACGTTCCTCAAGTATGGGTAACCTGGGCGACCTGTCCGGTGTGTTGGCCAAATATGAGGATACGGACATATTGATAGAAGGCCATACCGACAGTACCGGCTCGGATGATTACAACCAGACCCTGTCTGAAAAAAGAGCGGCTTCGGTAAAAAGAATACTGATCAACAACGGTGTCACGGCCAGCAGAATGACTGCCATAGGTTACGGTGAGTCGCAGCCTCTGGAGGATAACGCCACTGAAGTAGGAAGGCAGGCCAACCGAAGAGTAGAGGTGGCCATCTATGCCAATGACAAGATGAAGAAGATGGCGGAGAAAGGACAATTGTAGTCTGGTTATTGAGTTATTAGGTTATTGGTTATTAAGGGTCTCTGAATTTCAGAGTATCCAACGATTTTATAGTTTGGTGTTTTTCACGCAAAGGGTGGAAGAAGCGCAAAAAAGCGCAAAAGTGTATCCCAGATAACCAATAACCTAATAACTCAATGCCCTAACAACTGCTCATAATGCCGGGCTGTATGGGATATACTGATCAGCAATAGCTGATGCAGATCTCGGTATTGGGTGGGGCCTCGTCCGCTGGAGGTGTAGTATCTGCGAAGATCTTTGTCAGTCGTTTGTACAAATCGGATGAGTGCGTTTCTCACTCTTGAGTAGGCGTTGAGAGCATCTTCTTTGGTACACCAGCGGCCAAGTGGCTCAAGATAGGACGGAGCAGTGCCGCGGTTCCGGTCATTGATCTCGCTGTAGCTTAGGATCCGGTCATCGGTGCTGAACAGGGAGTCAGGCACAGGTGGCATTTCAGGCAATCCCGTGAGCACGCGCACCTCGCGGTAAAAAAGCTCATCGTGGGTGATGAGGTGTTCTACGATCAGCGCTGCCGACCACCTGTTGGGGTCTGATTGGCGGTTCCATTGATCTTCGTCCATGCCAGCTACTTTTTCAAGGATCATATTCAGGGTGGAATCCAAACCTGCCAGCAGATACGTACGGTCTGCGTCGGTCCATGATCTTGAATATAGCTCAGGATCGGCTTTGGGCTGGCATAGGGTACAGACCAACAGAATGTTGAGTAGTAAGGGAGTTCTCACTTTTTAAATTTACAAAAACAATTGGGGGAGGTGTTCTGGTTTCGTCTGGTATTTTCTCACAAAGCGCAGAGGTGTAGCAAAACCGGACCCCATAACTACATCTTTCTCACCCGTACCTCAATGCCATCTTCTCCTTCTATCAAAAGGATCAGCTCATTGACATCCGTACTGCCGTAGTGATAAGGATAAAGGATTTCTGGTCGGAAGGCTCTGGCGGCATCAGCTACCATTTCCGGAGTCATCGTGTAGGGTAAATTCATGGGAAGGAAGGCTACGTCAATGTTTCTGAGCCATTTCATTTCGGGAGTATTCTCTGTGTCGCCCCCTATGAAGATGCGCTTGCCTCCCATAGTAACAATGTAGCTGTTACAGCAGCCTTTTGGGTGATAAAACTCTCCTTTGTCACGCTTGTGCACCCGGTTGTAAGCAGGAATAGACTCGATGCCAATGCCAGCGAATGACGTTTTTTCATAATTAGCCAAAATGGATCCTTCTCCAAGTTTGTCATGGGCCAGTTGGGTAAGTACCGTGGTGGTATTGACCTTTTTAACCTTGGCAAAAGCTTTCGGATCGCAGTGGTCGCCATGGTGGTGAGTGATCAGTACAAGGTCGGCTTTTGGCAGTTGGCCGTAATCTGCTTCCCGGGAAGAAGGGTCAATGTGGATCACCTTACCGTCATACTCAAACATCAGCGAGCCATGCCCTATGAAGGTGATGGCCAGCTCGCCATTTCGGGTTGGGAAAACATCCCGCTCAAACTCCTGTGCCTGAATGGTGAAACATGAAAACAAAATAAGGACAGCCGCTAACTTTTTCATCATCAGTAAGTGTTGGACTTTGCCTAAAAATACAAACCTCGAGTTACAATTGTTTATTAAACATATCCGGGTAATCTGTTTTTTACTGCGGAAGCGCTCCGATAATCACCGGAGACGCAGAGAAGCCAGAACCATCACCCAATCGGACCAACAACAATCATCCAACTACTAAACGCTACTTTATCCATTCAAACATCCGGTAGTGCTCACCATCCATACCCAAAGCGGTATACACCTGCTGTGCGCGCTCATTGTCTTTTTCCACATAGAGGCGAATACCCTTGTATTCTTCGTTCTGCTCTACCAGTTGTTGTATATATTCATACATCTTTCGAAACACCTTTTGCCTACGGTATTCCTTCAACACATATACAGACTGGATCCAGAGTACGGTACCGTTACGCCATTCACTCCATTCATAGGTAGTAAGCAGGCAGCCCACTACCTGGTCACCATCCACGGCTACGTAGTACATACCTTTTCCCGTATCCTTGAACACCGCCTCAGCGCCGGGCATGAGCTTTTCCCTGGAGAGGCTCAGACCCTCGGTCTCCTGCGCCATTTTTATCTGGAAATCGACAATGGTACCGGCTTCTTCCGGTCGGGCTTTTCTGATCAGGATCATCCGTTAAAGATAAGAGGACCAGAAGAAACTGACTAACGGATCACGACTTGCTGTCTATGGAAAAGCCGGGAATTTTTTAGGATGGCAATGTAAATACCGGGGTTTTTTACCGCCGGTAGTTGAATTTCGTTGATCCCCTTTTCAGCCGGCACAATCATTTCATAAATAATCTGGCCGGATGAGGTCATTATATTTACTTCAGTACTGGTTTCCCTATCTGACCGGAAACGCAAAACCATTGGAGAATGGACCTCAGCGGGTTGTGGAAATAGTACAAGATCCCCTGAACCTCCGAAATTGACAGGTACCACATCAAAGACCTCCGTCGTTCCGTCAAAGTCCGTCTGCCGTAGCCGGTAATAGGAAAGGCCTGGGAGAGGGTTTCTGTCCACTACACTGTAGTCCATTTGAGACGAAGTGTTCCCTGCTCCTTCCATGGTCAAAAGAGTAGTGAAGTTCAAAGCATCTGCACTGCGTTCTACGGTGAAGAAATGATTGTTGATCTCAGAAGCGGTTGACCACGACAGTTCTACCTTATTCCCTACCGGGGCAGCATTAAAATACATTAATGTTACTGGTAATGGGGTGTTGGAGGAACCGGGGGTGGGGCTTGATTCTGAAAGCCATACGGTACCACCGTTGGTTGACCTTGATTTGGACTGACCATTGCCTCCGGCGGAGCCAATGTCTTCAAATACTGGATCTGAAGCAACTGGAATATTTAATGTTTGTGCATTACAGACCCCGATAGCCAAACTTGAATTTCCACCATCCGGCAAGCCCTGACCACCATTCCAGTAAACAGCATCAATAATGCCACCGGTATCATCGAATAAAACTACCTGTTCGCCACTATTGGTGAAGGTACCGATCAAAGTACCTGCTGTACAACCGCAGGTCGCCCAATCAAGATCAATGGTTATGCCGTTGAAGTCACAGCCGGCACAGGCTACACCTGCTGCGCTACCCACAAGAAAAAAATCACTGCCGGTTATTGTGGTACCGTCAGGAATAGTAACACAAAAATCCCCATCACAAAAAACCCAGCAACTGATGTCAACAGGAGATCCTGTAGTATTGTAAAACTCGATCCATTCACCGGTATCCGGATTTGGGGAACCATCATTGACAACCGCATTTATGTAAATTTCATTGACTACAACCTGTGCCGGCAAGGTGTGACTGGTGGTTATAAAGACCGCAGCTGTAAAGGATATGGCTATAATTTTTTTCACTCTGGGGGCTCATGAAGTGAATTATAAAATTAAAATCCATCATAATTGTATTGAAACAATTTTCGTTATCCTGCCTAATAGCCCGGTAGTCCGCTGTCCTTAAAGTATGATCCCGTTAGGAAAGGGTATAGTCTGAGCATCCAAAGTAACTATTCATGACGCAGGGAATCTACTGGATTGGCTAGTCCGGCTTTCAGCGCCTGCAGGCTTACGGTCACCAGCGCAATAGCCAGCAGTACGATCCCTGGAAGAGCAAAAAACCACCAGCTCAGATTGACAGGATAG
>LYSV01000236.1 GCA_001657315.1 Flammeovirgaceae bacterium BBD 1991-12
AAATATAGCTTTGTTCCTTTTCGGCACAAACAACCAGAGGTTGGGTGATCCCATGGTCGAGCATAGAACGGAGCAACAACCGCTTTTCCGGGACGGTCAACTTATTGGGATTATAGGAATTTGCCGAAATAGCGTTTATGGGTATCCATAACACTTTCGAAACAGGTTCTTTATAAAGATTGAACGCATCTATTACCTTATACATCAGCGCGGTCTTGTTTTGCACGGCTATGGCATTGGTTTCACGAATAATGTACAGGATATCCTGTCTTATATTTTGGTTCATTAAGCTATTTTTTTGCGTATAAGGTTTCATAGGTTTTCCTGGTCTGGCTAAATCCCAGGCTACGGCACCACCAATCATTTTTTATGATGCACTTACATATTCTTCTCCAGGAAGGGATCTTGCCAGCGTTTTCCAATTTTAAGTTGGCCTGATCGGGAATGAGTTCCGAAGGAAAGCCATTGTTTTCCCACCAGTGGAGAAAGGTTTCGATTTTTTCCTCATAATGGTTTCTGGTGATTTCCGGCATGGACCGCAACAGGATATGCGTATATTTTTTCCATGTCAGCCCTTCGGGCAAGATCACCTTGATCCGGCCAAGAACAGCTGTTTTGCAGTAAATAGCCCCAAAATTAACCCCATGAACCCGTGCCAGTATCTTATTCCAGGTCTCTGGCTCGATCATGTGATAATATGCCAAACTCTGTCGTTGATCATCCCCATAGGGTTGACAAATACGCATTTTATGAATGGATATTCCACATAAATAAAAATAATCGTATAGCTTGTTGTACGTCAATTTTTGCTTTCCTACATAACGCCAGATATCCTCGACCCGCCAGTCATAGATGGGATAGGAAAAGACCAGTTTTTCGGAGGCCCTGCTCATCCAGTTTTTTCCGAGCCAACCGAAAGTCGTTACCGTAAAGAACCTGTCTAAACTTTCATCGGACCGGATCCCCAACAGGCAGGTGCACAATTCACCACCGGAAAACCATTTGCCCCATTCATACACAAAATCCTCAAACTCCATCCCAAAGCGGAAAAAAGGATAATACTTAACATCAGACACCACCTGCGCATGTTGGGGCATAGGGCGAACCCACATTTTTGATTGTTCCGGGTCCCAACAGCGCCAATGAGGTTGAAAAACACTGACCGAATTTCGAAGATTCAAAGGAAGGCAGATCCAGTGCAGGTTAATTTTTCCGGAATCAAGGGCAACTTTCTCAATATGCTTTATCGTGGTATCGTATTGCCCCTCCAGATCAACAAACAATACATCGAGTGGTAACCGGTCTTCATATTCGGCTATTTCCAGGGCCAGATGCAACATGACCGTGCTGTCCTTTCCGCCACTAAAGGCCAAATACAACTTTGGAAAAGTCTTAAAAATATCCCTCATACGCTTTTTAGCGGCGGTATAGACATTTTCGTTTATATAGGTTTTAGGCATTTATATTATATTAGTTATTGAAATAGATGATCATTTCGTGAGTGTTTTTCGGAATTTCCCATTGAATCCCATCACCTCGCTCATTGACAAATGAACACTGGAAATCCCTGTATCCTTTACTATTGAGGCTTAGTATTATTATATTTAATATCTACACAAAGATGAGATAGCACAGGTTAAATCTCTGTGCGAAAAACATTAAACCCTATGCGAAAAACATCAAATGAGCGATTTAAAGAATATCAGGCCCAGGAAGCTACTCGACTCAGAAATGAAAAACTTTCAGCGTTAGTTACTACACGATAGAGCTTAAAGCAGTTGCTGAAATCTCTTTGGAAAAACAACCACAGTTATTATAGCCCTGGCTGGTGTTTCACACACTCCTCCCCCGTTTTTGTTTTGACCTCCAGGGTCCTGGCATAATGATTGACCTTACTCGGAAGCAGTACACTTACGTTTTGTCCTTTTTCAAGTAACCAATAAGCAGGGTTCTCATAGTACACCCCAGTAGCCTCCATGATATACCAGATGTCATCGCAAGACCCCTGTAGGTTCTTGACCCATTTGCATAATTCTTTAAAGCCAGATAGTGAGTTCTCAAAGGGCTGTGTTTTGAAAAAACGTTCCCTTCGATTTTGATCCGGATATCCTGCGCAGCAAGGCAAAGAATCTTTCGAAACATCTACCCCAATGCATTGTTTTAGAACTTTCATAACTTTTACATAAGACAAGTAATAGGCAAGCTCCTTACGGTCTCTACTCGTATTTATCCTGGATACAGTGAAGGGTTCCCTAAGTACTGTTCAGACTTGGAGAAGTGTCAGGAAAGTGAGGAACAGAACTTTTTTCGGTATATCTATCAGATTACCTTAACCAAAATATTTCTCCCACTTCTCCTTGCTTTTTTATCTCCAAAGAAACTTAAGGATTCAAACCTACGAGTAAACAAAAAAACCAGGGCTGGAATCTCTTCGCTGAAAAATGAAGTTGTTCCTGCACACAAAACCAAACCTACCTACGGCAAGCAGGCTCACTACGTTCAGACAGTGGTTTTGAAAAATGATTAGAGTTAACCTCATTTTCCTACGCTCATAGCTTCAATGCCACCCTATCGATGCGCAGCATCGAACCGTCAAAACCACGGGGCTGGAAGAGAGCGATGGACGGGATTTGATTTACTCATACGCACAATCCATGCCGCACAACCCTTCGTGAACTTTCGGTTTTGACAAGTTTACCAGCGTTTTGAACGGCCCGACGTTTCGGTCGAATGGAAAAAATGCAAAAAATATTCCCTTGCCAGAATTTCAGGAAGTGCAGAAAAATAAAGATTCCGGTATTTCTCGTTCCTCCAAAACCTGCTGACAAGGCAGGTTCACCACTCTCCTTCCCTTCTTTACCACATTTGCCATTTCTCGCATAGACTTTAACACTTTTCGCACAGTCCATTCACTGCTTCTTTTGCCACATTTGAATTACTTAATATAAGTATTGATGCCTTCTTCTGATTATCTATCTAAAAAAACAATGGCCATGAAAAAACAAGTACAATTAACAACATATACCATCTTTATGGTATTGGCGGGCCTTACCGGTTATGGTCAAAATGTAGGGGACGAATTTCCCGTTGATGGCATCAGATACAGAATCACCTCTCTAACCGAAGTTGAAAAGATATGATTTGTCAGGCGGCCGTTACCTGGAACTTTGGAAGCACCGGCAGACTTCACTACTTTTGTGCATCCATAAAGTAAGGGCACACGCCTCATACATGGACGTTAGCCATCAATTAAGAAGATAACACCGTAAATTAACCTTGATACTCAAAAGCATGAAAAACTTAATTTGTTTAAAAAAATTTTTAATGCTAAGTCTTTCCTTCTTGTTTTTTATACGTTGTGATAAAGATAGCAATGATGTCATTGAGCCTCAGTTTACAATACAGATAACTAATTCTGAGAACGGAGAAGTAGTATTAAATCCTCAAAAAGCAAACTACAAAAAGGGAGAAACAGTTACTATAACAGCTATCGCTGATGATAATTATTCTTTCACTTCGTGGATAGGTAATATACCCGATGATGTAAAAAACAACAGTGAAATATCAGTTGTTGTAAAAGAAAACATTGTTTTGGAACCTGTTTTTACATTAAAGATACCCTCATCTTATACCTTAAATATAGATTTTGACAGCAATAAAGGGACTGTCAATGTATCTCCAAATCAACAGGAATACCAACCAGGGGATATAGTTAATTTATCAGCGGTACCGGCGGCTGGTTATGAATTTGTAAGATGGGAGGGCGATGTTGGCAATACATCACCAAATATAGAATTGACAATGTCCCAATCGTACAATATTACCTGTGTTTTTGAAAAAACGGACAACCCAAATCCAACGAAAGAGGTTTTATTTGAATTTGAAGGGGAATATGAATTTTCTTCAAAAAATTGGATTTTCAATGTAAAAGTGCAGGCCAAAGATACTGATACCCCAATCGAAGACTATGTTATAAAGGTTGACGGTCAGGCTTTTGCATACAATAACGTTTTTGAGACATATCACTTAGAAATGAGTAGAGAGGATAATGATGCCGCGTTCCAAATAAGCATTGATCATTCCAGCTTTGCAGAAAAAATTTACTCCATAACCCCGGCCAATTTCCCTGAAGAAAATAGTTTATCAGTAGAGCAATCGCCCAGCGGGGAAAGTTTTACAATGACCTGGGTAGATGTAGGTGCAGATGGGTATAGAATTACAAAAGAGTTATTTGGAGGAGGTACAAGTGCCAGGTTCGTTATTGTAGATTTTTATAATGGACTGAGTGAAACATTTGACAAGGCTGATATATGGACATCAGGTGTTCAGATTAATCAGTATTTTGATAGATTTTTGGTATGGGTGAATCCTGTAATGAAAGTAACTGGTATTAACGACACCTTTAGTGATGCCAGTTATATAGAAATCATTGGTAGACAAACAGCTCAAGTTGAAGGCAAAAGATAATTGAAAATTTGAGGTCAAAGATAAAAATCTGCCGCTAAATCGAGTAGACGTCCCCACCAATGTTAGCTGGTGGCGTGGGCCTCTTTCACATTCGCATTCGCAGAGTCCCGTGGATCCACAGGACTCTGTGAGGAACCCTGCGGGCACACCACTTCAGAAAGCTTTCGGGATACGGTTCTCGTATACGGCGGTTCATTGAATCCCAGGAATCGTTTTACGGTAATAGGAGAGCATCGACTCGTACCCTCTCTTTCTAAGCCTGGATAATGTAATAGTAGTCCTCATGATGGGAGGCTGGGCAGTAGCCCAGCCTCCCATCATGGTCCTGCTCCAGGCATAGGCTTGATTGTGGGACACTCCTAATCTGACCAGGTTTTTGCGCTTCCTTACAGGCTTATGCCAAAAGAGTGTTCCATTTTCCCTTCTTACCACACCCTTTAATACCCAATTTGCCATTTCTAGCATAGATTCTAACGGTTTTCGCATAGTCCATTTGCCCCTCCTTCTCCACCTTTGTATTACTTATTTTGTGTTACTTATTAATAGTTAATGTTTTTTATGTACCTGATTTTTCAACCCCTTAGTGTTGGTTGTAGCGCGAAGGCGGTTGAAAAATTTGGTGGATAGGACAGGAAGCCATTGGCTTTCTGTCCTTAATTTGACATAACGAATATACCCAATAGCTACAGCTACGATCATGAGAAGCTTCTATTTTAACTATGCCCCTTATTATTTATCTATAAAGACAAAAGACCATGAAAAAGCAATTTAGAATACGAATAAAGCTATATGCCATTCTCTTTGGTTTAATAAGCTTAAACAGTTACGGTCAGGTACAAATAGGGCAAGATATCATAGGTGAGTTTGATCATCATGGTCTGGGAGAAGCCATAAGTCTGTCGGCAGATGGCAATACCGTGGCCATAGGATGCTGGACTCCAAATTATTTTGCTAATAATGGTTCTGTACGTGTTTATGGAAAAAATGTGGATACCGGGGAATGGGAACAAATAGGCGATATAATAGAATCAGAAACCAATGATAGAGTTATTCTTGGAGAACAATCCGGAAGAGCCATAAGTTTGTCGGATGATGGTACCGTTCTGGCTATAGGAGCCAGAGGTAATGATGAAGCAGGCACAGATGCAGGTCATGTACGTGTATTTAAAAAAATGACTGATGCCCCATCACCGGGTGGTTTTAAGTGGGTGCAAATAGGTAATGATATTGATGGCACACAAGCCGGGAGTCTATCGGGGTTTGAGGTGAGTTTGTCTGGAGATGGTAATGTCGTGGCCATAGGAGCCCCATTTTTTGACGTTAACGGCCTTTCTGATGCTGGCCATGTGCGTGTGTATAAAAGAGATGGAGATGCCTTTGATAATTGGGTACAAATAGGCAGCGATATTGAAGGTCAGTCAGTGGGAGAACGTTTCGGGGCAAGTGTAAGCATATCGGATAACGGTAACACCCTGGCAGTGGCAGCTCTTAACATTGTAAGAATTGGTCATTCAACATGGAAGAGCGAAGGTTTAATAACAAGAGTATATCAAAATGTCAACGGCAGCTGGGATGAGGTAGGTGATTTTATGGGTGATGAAGGGACGGTTCGTCGTGATGATAGAGGGGGATATGTACGGCTAACGGGAGACGGTAATACCCTGGCTATAACTGGTTGGGCAGGTGGATATGTACGTGTGTATAAAAGAGATGCCGATGATAATAACTGGACGCTGAAAGGCAATGAACTAAAAGGACCTTTTGGATGGGGTATAGCATTATCTGATGATGCAAAGACTTTAGTAGTAGGAACGCCCAATACGCCCAGGCCCGATACAGATACTACTGATCACCACGGTTCAGGTGGAGTACGTGTTTATAAATATGGTTCTAATACTACCTGGCAGTTAGTAGCTGGTTTTAATGGTGAACATAACGGGCATTCTTTGGGCAACAGAAACAGTCTTAGTCTGTCTACAGACGGGTCGGTGTTGGCTATGGGAGCTTCCTGGTATGGTTTTAATAATGATACCGGGTATAACCTGTTAATGGGTCAGGCACGTATGTACGATATAGGTGCAATTAATACAAGTGTAATTGGTGTCTCTATACAAGGCGCACCGGCAGCGGTAAATACCACAGATCCTTTTGAAGTTACCTTTACTTTCGATAGAGAAGTTACCGGTTTTAACAAAGAAGATATTGCTGTTACCAATGCCAAAGTGAGCAACCTTACGGGCAGCGTATTGACCTATACCGCTACCATTGTACCCACATCGCTCTGCGATAGTATCACCATCGATGTGCCGGCCAATGTGGCTATGGCGCAACAAGTAAGCGTAGGTACTGAGGATGCCATTGATCCAATAATAACATGTCTCGCCGATGTGGTGGCCAATACCTCTGATAATGGCATCGGTGACTGTACCACCACTGCTCACCTTGGTTACCCCATTATCTATGACAATTGTTCCGTTGCTGCTGTTGTCGCCCAGGTAAATGGTGCGGAGATAGACCCCGGTACCTATGTGTTCGGTACCGGAACAACTACCGTGACCTGGATCGTGACCGATGATACCGGAAATACCGCTTCCTGTGAGCAGACCGTAACCGTCAATGATGATGAAGATCCCATAGCCATCTGCCAGGACATCACGGTACAGCTCAATGCCGATGGCCATGTGGTCATTACGGCCAATGAAATTGACAACGGTTCCAATGACAATTGTGGGATTGTTGGATCCCTGACCATCGACAAGGATACTTTCGATTCTTCCGATATAGGGGCCAATACCGTTGAACTTACCGTAACCGATATCAACGGTAATACGGCCACTTGTTCAGCTACCGTGACCGTGGAGGCTTATCCTGCCCAAGTAGATGATGTGTTCACCGTATCGGGCATGGACTATGAAATTACGTCCATGAATCCCTATACAGTATCAGCAATGGGCATGAGTGGGACCAACATATCGGGCAGATCATCTGCAACAACCTCCACTGGAACCATAACAATACCTGGAACGATCAACCATGGGGGAGCCACCTATACCGTTACCGCTATTGGAGCAAATGCTTTTACCAACGACCTGGACCTTGGCTTGGTGACGGTGGAGGCCACCCATCCCCCATCGCTTCACAAAAATGCATTTGCAGATCGCAGCCAGATAAACCTGATAGTGCCCATGGGTAATAAACAAGCTTATTTAGATAATGGGTGGGACGGGTTCAGATCCATCACGGAAGAAGGTCAGGTACTAAGCGCAGGAAGTAATAATGAGTTCAGGGATTTTACAGTCTATCCCAACCCGGCAAGGGATAAGGTCCATATTGATCCAGGTGCAGGGCAGGAATTAAAACAAGTAAATATCTATACGATGACCGGAGGAGCCTGTTTGTATTCGGAAAACGGACTCGAAATAAACACGAGCCGTCTCCCCAGGGGGCTGTACCTGTTTGAAATCGTGACCAAAACAGGTGATAGATCCATAAAGAAGGTTATAATACAGTAATATCACCCCCACTGGCACAAACCCCGTCCCCAT
>LYSV01000237.1 GCA_001657315.1 Flammeovirgaceae bacterium BBD 1991-12
AAGCGGGAAAGTCAGGAAGATCTGATCCGCTTGGCACAATACTCAACTCAAAATAAATAGGAGGCTGCCTTTTTGGGCGGCCTTTTTTTTGACCAGGATTATTCAGGATTATCAGGGATGCTACAGGATGAGGTCAGATCTCAATTTTCACTGGACCTGAGTTGCGTAGTGGTTGACCCAGACGGTTTTCTTCTTATTCTCAGGATGAGGTAAAGAACGGCAAATAAAACCAGAATGGGACCAGACATAAATGTGATGGAAAAATTCGCAGGATCGTTGGCATAGATCCATCCGGACAGCAGGGCGCCCATCATGATCCCTGCTTCCAAAGCTATAAAAACAGTTGCCAGCGCCTTTCCCCTGTTTTTCGCTTCACTGAGATCAGTAGCCCATGCAAATAAGGTAGGCGAATTCATACCTACAGCCACGCCGTAAATGACCGCTCCAGCAAACAGTACCAATGGTGATGGTGCCAGGGCAATAGTGGTCATCCCTATGGCGTACATGCAGGCTGCGGCCAGCAGTACCTGCTCACGTCCGTGTTTATCGGATATCCGGCCGGCTACCACCCGTACCATGAGGGAGGCTATGGTAAACACAGTAAAAAAGCTCCCTTTATTTTTCAGCCCAAGGTAAACACTAAAATCGGGAATGATGGTCAGTACGATCCCGAAGGAAAAGACAGTCAGGAACATCACTATGGACGGTGGAATGGCCGACCGATCAAATACTTCATCCCTGCCTATTTTCAAATGGGACAGATTGAACTTCTGAGGGTGGGGCAGGGTCTCTTTCATGCCTATAAGTATAAGAACGGAAAGAATGGCCAGTGCCGAAGAAGCATAAAACATGAAATCCAATGAGTATCTCAGAGCGATCTCACTGCCTATAGCGGGCCCACTGGCCATACCCATGGTGCCAAAAACACCCGATATGCCCATAGCCTCACCTCTTCTGTTCACCGGTACAATATCAGCCACGTAAGCTACTGTACCCGTAGGCTTGAAGCCGGTGGAGAATCCATGGAACAGCCGGAGCAAAAGGAAACCGGCTACGGATGAAATGACAGGATACAGAAACCCAATAACAAAGCACACACCGGCACCAAGTACCATCACGGGTATCCTGCCTACATTATCGGTGAGTTTACCGCTGAATGGCCGTGAAAGCCCTGCTGTGAGTGTAAAAAGAGAAATGATGAATCCTTTGTAGTCTTCTCCCCCCAGACTTGTCAGGTAATCCGGCAGCTCGGGGATGATCATGTTGAAGCTGGCAAAAAACAGATAGGAGCTGAAGCATAGCAACCAAAACTGTACCGTATATGTTTTTTGACCCTTATCCATTTTATAAAATACAATACCCAACAACTACGCAAGAGTCGTTGGGTACGTTGCTTGTTTGCCATAGTATTTATGGTGCTGTTATGATCCTGTAAAAGTGACCAACGCTGACCAGCTGGTATTCAGCCAATGATCTCCAGCGTAAGTACACCTAATGATCAATTAACATACTATTCTGAAGTCTCCTCCTGATACCCCAGTAGAAAAGCTTTCATGTAATCGTCCAGGTCGCCATCCAGTACATTTTGCACATCAGTCCGCTCCACGCCAGTCCGCGCGTCCTTTATCAGTTTGTACGGATGCAACACATAGTTCCTGATCTGAGAACCAAAGTCAATTTTCATTTTGCCTGCCTCTACCTTATCCCGCTCTGCATTTTTCTTCTCCAGCTCCAGCTGGTACAGCCGCGACTTCAGCATTTTCATAGCCCTTTCCCGGTTGGCAAGCTGCGACCTTTCCACCTGGCAGACCACCACGATCCCTGTAGGCTTGTGGGTAAGCTGGACTTTTGTCTCTACCTTGTTCACGTTCTGCCCTCCGGCCCCACCGGAGCGGGAGGTCTGCATTTCCACATCGGCAGGATTGATCTCTATCTCAATGTCATCATCTACAATGGGCGAAACATACACGGAAGCAAATGAAGTATGCCGCCGCCCTCCGGAATCAAATGGCGATATCCGTACCAGCCGGTGCACCCCGATCTCAGATTTCAGGTTGCCATAGGCAAACGGACCATCAATTTCAAGGGTGGACGACTTAATGCCTGCTGTATCCCCCGGCTGATAGTTGACCTGCTTCACGGAGTAGCCGTGGTTTTCACCCCACATGATGTACATCCTGTTCAGAATATCCGCCCAGTCCTGACTTTCCGTGCCTCCGGCGCCTGGGTTTATTTCAAGCATGGCCCCATACTGGTCCTCTTCGCCGCTGAGCATCTTTTTGAACTCAAGGTCTTCCACGGCTTTTAGGGTTCGGGAATACTCGGTATTGATCTCACTTTCCTCGGCCTCCCCGGCCTCATAAAACTCATTAAGGGTTTCCAGGTCTTCCAGCAGTTGATTTACCTCGCTGAAACTGTCTGTCCAAACTTTCTTTAATCGGATACCCTTCAGGATCTTTTCTGCCTCCTTTGGGTCATCCCAGAAACCGGGTTGTGCTGTTACCAATTCTTCTTCCTGTACCTCTTCTATCTTTCTATCGTAGTCAAAGATACCTCCTCAAGGCCTCTACACGTGCCTTCAAGTCTTTCAACTCGTCTGTAGTCATATTCAATCTGAATTTTCGCTAAGGTAAATGTTCAAAATTCAAAGTTCAATGTTCTGTGTTGAAAGTTTATCCGGAATATCCAACTTCGAACTTTGAACTTCGAACGTAGAACATTGCACTATTTCAGAAGGGTAAAATAGAACGTTGCTCCCTGACCCGGCTCAGACTCTACCCATACTTTTCCTCCATGCTGTTCAATGGCTTTTTTCACAATGGAAAGCCCCACACCGGTACCGTGCCTTGTAGTAGAGCCGGTGGTTTTAAATATCAGAAAGATACGCTCCTGAGAACCGGGATCAATGCCGCACCCGTTGTCTCTAACAAAGAATTTCCAGCATTCACTTTCATCACTATATCCTATCTCGATCGCGCCTTCCTTTTTATCCATGAATTTGACAGCGTTAACGATCAGGTTCTGGAATACCTGGTGTATTCTCGTGGGGTAGGCATTCACTCTGGGCAGGTCCTTTTGAACCGTTAGTTGAATATGATCAGGAAGCTCAATGACATCCATCACAGATCGGATAGTAGAATTCAGGTCCACCACGGACATCTTTTGATCGGAGGTAGACAGTCTGGAGTATTCCAGTATACCGTTAAACAGGCTTTCCATTTTTCTGACCCTGTCCTGAAGAATACCGAGGTATTCCTTTGCCTTGGGTTCCAGTTTCTCACCCTGATCCTGTTCAATGAAGGTAGCCATGGAAGAGATCGCCCTTAGCGGCGTCTTGAGGTCGTGCGAAATGGAATAAGCGAACGTACTCAGGTCGGCATTCACGGATTGCAGGGTTTCCACCAATCGGGTCAACTCTTCGTTCTTCTGTTCAAGCTGTTGATCCCTGTCATCTATGGCTATGCCCAGCTCACGGTTGATCTGCTTTTGCAAGGCCTCGTTTTTCTGCAGCTCCTCGATCAGTCTTCTGTCCGTTTCGATCTTTTTCTTCTGCAACAGATTAATTCTGTAGCCCAGACCAACGGAAAAGCAAAGTAGCTCGGCGATATTCCCCGCTTGTATAAAATAGATAGCCTGCTGATAGTTGAAATACTGATACAAAATCACACCAGTGATGGAACACAGCGCAAATATCAGCGACCCCAGTATGAAGAAGAGGGCCAGCTTGCTTTTGGTCCGGTACAGTGCATAGATAAATACCAACCCTGTGAGCAGCGTAAAAAGTATATAGTTGTTGGCAATAATCACCACAAGAGGCCTGTCAAAGGTGATCACAAACAAAATTACAGCTATCACAAATATTCCGTAACCGATACGGACAAGCCAGTTCAGAAATTTGTCCCACCTGGGAAGGAGTTCAGCCGTATTGATAAATTGCCGGGCAAACTGAATATAAAAAACGGGGATCAGCCCTCCTATCAGCCATATATAGATGCTTATATTCGGATAGTTTGGAAGAATAAACTCGTGAAGCAACCCCTTGAACCATAGAAAATAAGTGGAAATGGATAGAACAAAGAGCGCAAAAAAGGCATATACCCTTTGGGGATACATAGCAAAGATGGACAAGCTGTAGATGAACAGAAGAAAGAGTATACCCTGAAAAAAAGCCTGAAAAATGTTCTCAAGTCTCTGCCCTTCCAGCCACTCCTCTTTATTGTGTAAAACCGGTTCCAGTACAGGAGGGAAGTGCGTTTTATTATGTATCCGTAAATAAAAGCTGGTAGTGCTGTTTGCATAGGCCGTTATGGGAAAAACACATTTTTTTCTCCCGGCAGATAACTCCTTTTGGGTTGAGGGTACCAGTTCACCGGACAGGTAGGGGCCCATGAGGCTGTCTGCAAGAATATACAGGCTGGCAAAGTTATTTTCGGCCAGGGTGAGTATGGGCCTGACATCCATGTCATGGGTGTTCCGAATGCTGAATGTAACCCAATAAATGATATTTTCATCCAGAGAGGTGAGGTCCTTCAGCCTGTGGTGATCATGCTTTCCGGACATGATCTCTTCCACACCGAGTATACCCATAGAATCGGGATAGACCTTGCAAAACTCTCTCAGTGAAAATGATTTTTCAATATCTGACCTCAGCACAAAAATGTCACTGCCCTGTGACAGCGCCAGGGTTACATTCATCGATAGAGTCAGTACAATAAAAAACCTCAACAAAGACATCGATCAATTGAGACAAGAATATAAAAAAATTGTAACGATATTAATAACGTTTAAAACCTGACAGTAACCTGAACATTCTGATATAATATTTTCTGATCTACACATCAGACATGTATTGCCCTGAGGGTAAGCAAATTCTAAAAATACTGTTCTAGCCGGGAGAAACGAAATCAGTAGTTTCCAATCTGTATTTTATTCCGTCTATTTTAAATTTCCTCTTTTTGAAAAGCTTTAGCAGCAAACCGGTCCCCAGCAGTCCGCCACTTATAAGCAATGTTTCCTCACTGGGGCCCAGGCCTTCGTTCATCACCAGCCCCTGATTGAGCTGATCAAGGGCAAACACACCTCCCGTAATAGTAAGTTGTGAGGCCAGAGAGACCGCATAGTTGCCCGCTTTCGGGATTTTCAGGCTGGCTATTTCATTGATGTTGAGATCGAAATAGTGGAACCGGACCTTATCCGGATGAAAGCCCACCATCATATGCTCATAATAAAATCTTTCTCCCTTTAACCTGAACTTCAACGACTCGCCGGCCTCAAATACATGTTTGACCCTGGACCTTTTCTTTAGTACAAGGTAGTACTGGGCGAAGAGGCCATGGGATGTAGCCAGTATTAACCACGGGAAAAGGAGCAAAAAAAACCTTCTATTCATAGAACGGCAAATAAAAAATCCATCCTTTTAAGGAATGGATTTTTCTTATATAACGCTGTTTATTTTTCAGACGGTATGCATCCATCCGAATTTATCTTCTATACGACCATACTTAATGTCATCAAGTACTTTCAGCACTTTGTTGGAAAACTCCCTGGTCTCCACTGCAGGAAGCTCATAGTCCGTTCCCTCATGACCGATCAGTTCGATCTGTGCTATGGTGGCGGCGGTACCCACACCAAATACTTCCGATACCCTGCCTTCCTTAATGGCTGACATCACTTCATTAACTTCCACCTTTCTCTCCTCTACGTCCATACCCCAGTCGCTGGCCAGAGCCATTACACTGTCACGGGTGATGCCGTCCAGTATACTATCGCCCAGGGAAGGTGTGATCAGCTTTCCGTCGATAATAAACATAACGTTCATTGTGCCGGATTCTTCAATGTACCGGTGCTCCTTGCCATCAGTCCAGAGCAGTTGGTCATAGCCTTTCTCCTGAGCCAGTTTGGCCGGATAGATGGCCGGACCATAATTACAGCCTGTTTTGCAGAAACCACTTCCGCCTTCGGCAGCGCGGGTATAGTGTGTTTCAATCTTCACTTTTACAGGTTTGGCATAATATGCCCCCACCGGGCAGGTGATGATCATGAACCTGAAGTTCTGTGAAGGACGAATACCAATGTAGTCATCATCCGAAAAGAGGAAGGGGCGAATATAAAGAGACGTGCCCTGTGCAGAGGGTACCCAATCCCTGTCAATATCCAGCAACGTATTCAACCCGTCAAAATATAACTGCTCCGGGATCAGCGGCATACACATTCTCTCGGCTGAAACATTCATGCGCTCAAAGTTCTTGTCCGGCCTGAACACCAATACCTCACCCTGATCATTTTTATACGCCTTCAGGCCTTCGAAAACAGAAATGCCGTAGTGCAGTGCAGGACTTGCAGGACTTATCCTCAGATCTTCATAAGGCACGATCTCCGGGGTTTTCCATCCACCGTCAATATAGCTGGCCGTAAAAAGGTGATCAGCATATATTTTCCCAAAAGGTATATTGGCAAAATCCAGCTGTCCTATCCTCGAAGCGGAAGTTTTTTTTACAGAGATGTTCAGTGAGTCTATCATAACAGTAATTTTAAGCCTCTCCTTCAAGGGAGAATGATCCATTTAACAAAGTTAAGGAAAAGCGGTAAATTATAGCTGAGGCAGCCAGGGAGTTTCTTTCACGTTTAGCTCCTGCACCATCATTCTCGCAAGTACGAAAAAGTAATCCGACAGACGGTTGAGGTACTGGATCACCAAAGGGTCGACCGGTTCTGACTCATTGAGCTGAATGACCAGGCGCTCCGCTCTGCGGCACACGCAACGGGTGATATGGCAAAATGAAACGGACTGGTGTCCGCCGGGCAGCACAAAGTTTTTCATCACGGGTAAATGTTCATCCATCCGGTCCATTTCCGTCTCGAGTCTTTTCACATCGTTTTCCTGAAGGGTGGGTACCTTTACCTTTGTATTGCCAGGTTCGGTAGCCAGGATGGAACCGATGACGAAAAGCTTCTCCTGGATAGCTGCAAGCACCTCCGCTCTGTCGTTGTTCACGGGTTGATCCCTGACCAGCCCTACATATGAGTTCAGTTCATCTACCGTACCGTAGGACTCGATCCGGATGTGGGACTTCGGTACCCTGGAACCTCCAAAAAGCGCAGTAGTTCCCTTGTCGCCTGTTTTGGTGTAGACTTTCATGGGCGCTATTCTATGACCTGTGGTTTTTCCCTTCTTGTGATACTTGCATTGAGCTCATCCGTTTCAACCAATCCGTCCCTTAGCCGGATGATCCGGTGTGCATAGTGAGCGATATCATCTTCATGAGTTACCATGATAATAGTGTTACCACTTTCGTGCAGATCCTGGAAGAGATCCATGATATCATAGGAGGTCTTTGAATCCAGATTACCCGTAGGCTCATCGGCGAGAATGATCGAAGGATTATTGACCAGTGCGCGGGCTATTGCCACTCTCTGGCGCTGACCCCCGGACAGCTCATTGGGTTTATGATCAGCCCGATCTCCCAATCCAACATTGGCCAGGGCCTGCATGGCTATTTCATCACGGTCACTTTTGCCATAGCCTGCATAGATCAGAGGTAGTGCCACGTTTTCCAGTGAAGTGGCACGCGGCAGCAGGTTGAACGTTTGGAACACAAACCCGATTTCCTTGTTCCTGATCTCGGCCAGTTCATTTTCAGTAAGATCACTAACATCATTGTCATTCAGCACATAGTTGCCGGCAGTCGGGGTGTCCAGACAACCTATAATATTCATAAGGGTGGACTTACCTGAGCCGGAAGGGCCCATAAAAGCCACATACTCACCCTTGTTGATCTCGATGGAAATAGACTTGAGTGCCTCCACGGTCTGATTTCCCATCTTATATATTTTTGAGATCTCGCGTGTTTCAATGATTTTAGCCATGACCTTGAATTATTTTCTTATCAAAAATAGCAAAACTGGTACTTGAATAACGGAACCCCGACGGAATTGTCCGGACTTTATTCCTTAAACGGTCGAAAATCGAACTAAGTGTCTCACACGTCTTTTCACACCCCGATAAATATCAAGGATTTTATAGGGCCATATGATTTTAATGTTATCTAACCCTGGTGGGCTTTTCCTTTCAATTTTGCGCACTATAACTAAAATAAA
>LYSV01000238.1 GCA_001657315.1 Flammeovirgaceae bacterium BBD 1991-12
CGATGGTATCTCATAACGGATCATTATTTGGTTGGAGGTAAAATACTAAATCTCCCTAAATTCGACAATTATGCGTTTTTACACAGCCTGTAACGACTCAAGACTAACATCATGATCAAAAACTATTTAAAAATTGCCTTCAGAAACCTGCTCAGGTACAAGGTATATTCCTTCATCAATGTGTTTGGCCTCACACTTGGCCTTACCAGTTCATCGCTCCTGTTCATTTACCTGAAAAATCAGCTCACGTATGATTCATTCCATACGAAGTCCAAAAGAATAGCCCGTGTGGTTGAGATCGATGAACGAGGTGATGCCATAAGGAACTACGCCAGAACTCCGGCGCTGACGGGTCCGCTGCTGGTAGAAGAATATACGGATGTTGTGAACCAAACCCGGCTTTACCAGCCCTTTGGCCATCTGGATATCCATTGGGAGGGAGAGCGGGTCAGTGAGCGGAAGTGGGCCATTGTAGACAGTACTTTTTTTGAACTGTTCGACTTTGAGTTTGTCGCAGGTGACCGGAGTACTGCTCTTCTTGAGCCTAACTCTATTGTTTTGACAGAAAGCATAGCCCGGAAATACTTTGGTGACCGGCCTGCGCTGGGAGAGATCATGGAGTTCCAGCGGATGCAACCCATGAAGGTAACAGGGATCATGAAAGACATGCCCGCCAATTCACACCTACAATTGGAAATTGTTCTTAGTCGTAACAGCCGGATCAGCCGTCTTTCATGGATGGAAAGGATCATGAATTCATGGAATTCCTTTTTCACTTTCACATACGTGGAGCTTGCCTCAGCATCCAGTCTGGAAAATGTCAATGAACAGATCCCCTCATTTGCAGCAAAGCATCGGGGGGAAAATGTACGGTCAGGAAATTTTTACCTCCAACCGCTTGAAGATATACACCTCAATTCCTCCAACATTGAGTTTGATATTACAGAAGAGAAAGGAAGCTGGTTCAGCATCTACATATTTTCAGCCATTGCCCTTTTCATCCTGATCATAGCCTGTATAAATTACATCAATCTGGCTACATCGAGGTCCATGGAGCGCTCAAGGGAGATCGGGATCAGAAAGGTTTCCGGTGCGGTACGGGGCCAGCTTGTTTATCAGTTTTTAAGCGAGGCGGTACTGGTTTCCCTGCTGGCTTTCATTTTTTCCATACTGCTGGTAGACCTGCTGCTCCCCGAATTCAACGAGCTTGCGGGGGTCCGTCTGACGCTGGCTACCTTCTCACTATCCACAATAGCTGCCTTTTTTGGATTGGCTGTAGTGGTTGGGCTCATATCGGGAAGCTATCCGGCGCTTTATCTGTCTGGCCTCAAACCCTCAGAAAGCCTTAAAGGTGAGTCAAACATCGGAGGTGCTGGGGTGTTGCTGAGAAAATCCCTGGTAGTCACTCAGTTCACACTATCCATCATTATGATCGTAGCCACCACGATCGTCGCCCGGCAGATGGCGTTCGTCAAAGGAAAAGATCTTGGTTTTGACAAGGACCGGATGCTGATCATCGATATCAATGACTCCAATGTCAGAAATAGCTTTGAAACTATGAAAAATGAGTTTGGCAATATACCCGGTGTATTAGGTGTGGCAAGTTCATCAAGAGTGCCCGGAGAATGGAAGAACATCCGGGAGGCCATCGTTAAACCCCGGTCAGCAGCAGGCATGGATTCACTCCAAACCTATTTTATGTGCTTTGACGAACATATGCTGGACACCTACAGCCTGGAGCTGGCTGAGGGCAGGAACTTCCTCGGAAATCTGGCCGAAGATTCACTTTCGATACTTGTCAATGAAAAGGCCGTGGAGAAGCTGGGGGGTAGTGATATACTGGGCCAGAACCTGTACCTACCCGGTTACGAGCACCCCATGAAGGTAGTTGGGATACTCCGGGACTTTAATTTTCAGTCGTTGCATGCTGAAATAGCTCCTCTGGTGGTAGGGTACTGGTCCAATCCCATGACGGTAATTGATTATTTCTCGTTGAAAGTTGAAGCAGGAACCGATCTGACGGAGGTTATAGCCGGGGCGACAAAGGTACATGAAAGCTTTGATGAAGGCACCTCCATGGAGTTCCATTTTCTCGATGACCAGTTGGGACTATTCTATCAATCAGAAGAACGCATGGGAAGGATCTTTCTCATTGGCGCGGCTATCACTATTCTGATCGCCTGCATGGGACTGTTCGGACTCGCTTCATTTATGGTGAGGAAGAGGCTGAAGGAGGTCAGCATACGAAAAGTGCTGGGTGCCTCTCCTGCTCAACTGTTTGTACTGCTTTCCAGAAGCTTTTTTATGCATGTATTACTGTCCACACTGCTGGCAATACCTATTTCGTGGTGGGTGATGTCCCGCTGGCTGGATAATTTTTCATTTAAAGTGAGCATAGGGGCCTGGGTTTTTGTGCTGGCAGGTCTCATCGCGTTGCTGGTGGCATTGTTCACTACAAGCTATCAATCCATCAGAGCTACATTCCTTAATCCGGCTGAAACACTCAAAAATGAATAGAGCCATGAGCAGTCAGCAGGCACCCTATGCGCCATGCTCTTTGCTCCATGCCCTATACCTATTGTAAACTTTTTGAAAAAAAAGGATCGTAACCTGTAACATTTTTTCAAAACCATGGTAACGCTTATGCAACCCCCATGTTTCGCACCGGTCTTTTTGTATACCACTAAAACTATCAATCATGCATCATAAAGTATTTTCAACATTGCTCATACTGTCCTTCATTGCAGCGACAGGTTTTGCACAGAAAAAGATCTCCAAATCGTTTACAGGGATTGAAAAAATTGTGATCAACACTTCATCGGGTGATTGTATATTAAAGAAAAGTACGGGCACTGAGGTAACGGTAGACCTTGAACACAATTTTGACGGAGGATATGAGCCGGTCATAGAAAAGGAAGGGAGCCGGCTGGTGATCAAGGAAATATTCGAGAGGGGCTCATGGAGTGGAAAAAGTAAATGGACACTTACCATTCCGGACAATCTGGATATACGTTTTAACACAGGATCGGGTGACTTTGAAGCCACCGATCTGACTCTTGAGCTGGACATGAATACCGGCTCGGGAGATATTGAGCTCAGACAGATCAGGGGTGAGTTCAGTTCCAATACAGGATCCGGGGATATTGATCTTTATGGGGTGAATGGTGAATTCAAATTCAATACGGGCTCAGGAGATGTACGTCTGGAAAATGCAAATGGGGATTTCAGACTCAACTGTGGCTCCGGCGACATCAGGATGAAGGATGTAACTGCTATCATCAGCGCCAACGTAGGAAGTGGTGACGTTACAGCCAGAGAAATAACCCTTAACGGTGGCAGCTCATTTAATTCAGGCTCAGGTACCGCCACAGTAGTGCTAGCCGTCTCTCCCAAATACGATATCAGTGTAAACAGCGGTTCCGGTGATGCTACACTGGATTTTAACGGGAACAACATCAGCGGCTACGTAGAAATGAAAGCCAACAAGAAAAACGGAAGGATCACAGCACCTTTTGCCTTTGACAGAGAAGAAGAAATAAAACAGGGGGGCGGTCAGACAGTGATCAAAAAAACCGCACAGATCGGCAGCAGTGATGTAAGGATAAAAGTGGGTACAGGATCAGGAACAGCAAGCATCGAGAAGTGATAGACGAGTAAAGGGAGAAGAGGCTATCACCTCTTCTCTTTTTCCAGTTGATTTTTCTTTTTTAGTTGTTTAATGATCTTTTCCGTCACTTCATTGAGGGATTCGTAGAAATTGTCCGACCGGTGGTGAGCAAACAGGGTAGGACCAGGCAAATGGATCTTTATCTGTGCTTCCTTGTTATCTTCCTGGTCATCCTGTACGAGTTTGAAATACAGGTCTACTCCCGTGATCCTCTCATAGAATTTTGTCAATCCGTCAATCTTTTGTTTGGCAGAAGCCAACAGATCCTCTCTGGCGTTGAACCCTACAGTTTGAATATCGATCTTCATAACGTTCTAATTTGATTGTTTATACAAAGTTCTGCGTTTTGGAAGCAGTTCAACTGACGTCTATCCAGGAGGTAAATGATTAAGATCAGTTTTTGTGCATTTACATTCATGTACAATACACCCGGAGAAGTGAACCTTCTTTCAGGCTGGCTGGGCAGTAATGGGTCAATAGCCACGGAAATGGAAATGTGATCCGGTAGCCTGTATGAAAGCCCTTATTCCATGAAAATTACCAATTGCTCACTTTTCTTTATCATTGTATAATCCACAACCTAAAGGTCACGCCTATGTATTGCTCAGTAAATGGTCAGCTTACCCATCTGAATGAGGTTTGCATACGCGTAAATGATCTCGCCCTGTTGCGAGGATACGGTATTTTTGACTTTTTCAGGGTTAGAGACCACGTACCTCTGTTTTTTGAAGATCACCTGGACCGTTTCTACCAGTCTGCCGGAATAGCCAGGTTGTCCCCGCCATTGGACAAGGATGAGTTAAGGGATCATATTCTTGAGATGATCCACCTGAACAATATTCCAATGTCAGGCGTCAGGCTGCTGCTCACCGGCGGATATACAGAAGACGGCTATACTCCGGGTAGGCCAAACCTGATCGTTACACAGGAGGCTGTCAGGCAGCCCACTGCTTCTGCCTACCGCAATGGTGTGGCATTGATCACTCATGAGTTTCAGCGTGAGGTGCCCCGTGCAAAAACCATTGGTTATATGACCGGCATCTGGCTTACGGAAAGGATCAGGGAGGCAGGTGCCATGGATGTACTTTATCATTCCAATGGCCACGTGACCGAGCTGACCCGAAGCAACATATTCATTGTTCAGCAGGATGACACCATAAAAACTCCTTCAGAAAATATTCTCTACGGCATTACCAGAAACAATGTCTTGAACATAGCCCGGCAGCATTACACCGTGATCAGCGCAGAGGTCACATTGG
>LYSV01000239.1 GCA_001657315.1 Flammeovirgaceae bacterium BBD 1991-12
TGAAGACGCAAAAATTTGAAATGCACCCTGAGTTCCTTATTATTATACAAACCCTAATTGAAAACTACACAAATAAAATAACTGACCTCAGTAATTGGCCATATGGACTCTACATAGGGCTTTGTGGCGGCATCTTTGCGCCTCCGATAGTATCGGAGGCGTGAAAAACAGTGTGTCAATCCTGGTTTATCTCAACTTTGTCCTTATCCCGAGTTCAGGTTAGCATTTTATTTTCTTATGAATACCTTTGAGAACTTTGCCATAAATAAAGTCTTTTGTTTCTCTTGTTTGGAGAGGTTAAGATAAGGTAAGCAACAGAAAGTTTTTATTATGAACCCAAATCCATCCATTTTCAGAACCGGCGGCTTTGGGCAATTCAGTGGTTCTCTTGCAAAAAGACTGCACCGGGGTAGAATATTTACGGTTCGTTATTCACGACGACCATGGTTGTTTTTCAGAGACTCCCGGCAGGTTCCGGTCTTTTTATTGCTCGTGACACTGTTGATCATTATTGCAGCTACAACGGGCCATTCGCAGGTAAATGACAATACCATTGTATTTGAACGGATCTCTATTGAGTCGGGCCTGTCCAGCAACAATGTACAGTGCATTGCACAGGATAAAACCGGATATCTCTGGTTTGGCACCTACGATGGCCTCAATCGTTTCAACGGATACTCCTTTGATATCTACAAGTCGCACCCCGAGGATACCACACGGCTCAAGGACAGCAACATCTATTCCATGCTGGTAGATCAGGAGGGAGAGCTCTGGATAGGAACAAAATACGGCGGGCTATCTCGATTCAATGCAGAGACTGAATCATTCACCACCTGGCGCCATGATCCAAGAGACGAAAGAAGCCCTGGACACGACTGGATCGTTTCCATTTATGAGTCGGAAGACGGCACGTTATGGCTGGGCAGCGGCAATGGCCTCATCAAGGTCATATTCAGCGGCACCGGCCGGTCCCGGCGTGAGGTGAAGGGCTTTGTAACCTTTGGAAAACACTCTGGTGACCCTTTGAAGATCAATAGAATAGATAAGGCCGGGTCTCAGAAGATCTGGCTATCGACCTCGAAGGGGCTGATGCTCTTCAATATACGAACACAGAAATTTGAAGCCCAATACACCCATCAGGAAGCGGAAGATGATTCAGACAACAACAACATCACGGGTGGAGTACTCTACGATCATCAGGATGTCCTGATCGTTGGATCCTACACGGGATTGTACTCACTGGAGGAAGAAGGCACATCAGGCGCATTCCGGCGGCTGGTACTTAAGGGGAACGCAAATCATGAAAACTCTCCCGTCAATGTATTGATAAAGGATCGTGCAGGGCAGATCTGGGTGGGCACCAATCATGGACTACTGTTTAAATCCCTGGGCACGGAAGATGCCATGGAAATGACACATGACTACAATGACCCTGGCAGCCTGAGCAGAAACCATGTTCAGGACATCTACGAAGACCGGCAGGGCATAATATGGATAGGCACACTTGACGGTGGTGTAAGTAAATACGATCCCAGCAAAACAAAATTCAAGCTACGTATGAGAGATATCAATCTCTCACAAGGCCAGGAATTCCGTTCCTTCAAGTCAGCATACCAGACCCGGGACGGTCACATCTGGATCGGTACAGACTATGGGCTGCATGAGTTCACAAAAGCAGAGGACAGGTTTGTGCTGAAACGCACCTTCCCTTCAGGAGAGGGGGAGTATAGTTCCCTCAGCATTGGAGGAGTGACCAGCATTGTTCAGAACCAGACGGGTGAGTTATTTTTAGGACACTGGGGAGGAGGACTCAACAGAATAGACCCACGTACCGGACAGGTAAGGCAGTACCGGTTTGATAACTCGGAAAGCCTCAACAGCAACGAGATGCTCAGCTGCTGTATTACCTCCATGGACCTTGATAGCAAGGAAGACCTTTGGCTGGGAACGATCTATGGTTTCCTTGAGTGGTTTGAGCCGGAATCTGAAAACTTTGAGAGTTACAAGATAGGGGAATGGATATGGGATATATGCATCGATGAAGATCTCGGCAAGATCTGGTGTGCCACCGAAAACGGGTTTTGTTACTTCGATCTGAATACCCGGCAAAAGCACTGCTACACCAATGATCCACAGCAACCGGGCACGATCAGCCACGACCGGACCTGGGCGGTGTACCGTGACGCTCAAAAAAGGATATGGGTAGGAACCTACAACGGTCTTGAGCTGTTTGATCCGGCCTCCGGATCCTTTTCCCTTTATCAGGAGGCTGGTGCGGAAAATTTTATTGTGTACCGTATCAATGAGGATCAGCATGGCCGGCTCTGGCTGGGAACACAGGCCGGTATCACCAGATTCAATCCTTTGGACAGCACTTTCAAACATTTTACCAAAGAAGACGGAGCCTTTCCGGAGGCCAAGTGGTCCTACGTAGACCATGACGGATGGATGTATTTTGGAGGGGTACAAGGTGTAAATGTTTTCGAACCAGACGAAATCATGATCAATCAGGTACAGCCTGCGCTTGTTTTCACCAATTTCAGATTGTTCAACAGGTCGGTAATTCCCGGTCCGGATGCTGTGATCAAAAAACCTATTGGGGTGGCAGAAGAAATCAACCTGAACTATTCACAGAACGTCTTCTCCATCGAATTTGCTGCTCTGAATTATACTTCCACCCAAAAAAACAGCTATGCCTATAAACTGGAGGGGTTCTCAGACAGCTGGTCCTACAGCGGCAGTGACCGTACTGCCACTTATACCAACCTGGATCCGGGTAACTATACCTTCAGGGTCATTGCTTCCAACAATGACAATATCTGGAATGAACAGGGCATTTCCATTGTGATCAATATCGAGCCCCCGTTCTGGAACACCTGGTGGTTCAGGTCACTGGCCACGCTCCTTCTTTTTGGCACCATTGTGCTCTGGATAAGGCTGAGGATACGGATGATAAAGGTTAAGAAACGAGAGCTCGAAAGGCTCGTAGTGACGCGCACCTCCGAATTGCAACATGCAAATGAAGCTCTGGAAAGTCAAAAGGAAGAAATCTCAAAAAAGAACCGCGATCTTGAAAGTATGGCCGAAGAAGTGGAGCGGTCCAGCCAGATGAAGGTAAATTTCTTTACCAACATTTCCCATGAGCTGAGAACACCGCTTAGTCTGATCCTTGGGCCATTGGAAAAGCTGACTGAAGAGTTTAAGGCCAGCCCGCGCTATGGCCTGATCCTGCAAATGATGCAAAGCAATATGCTTAGATTACTGCGTCTCATCAACCAACTGCTGGACCTGTCAAAGGTGGATGGGGGTTTCATGAGGCTTCAGGTAGCCCATGGCAACATTGTATCCTTTACCCGGCAGATCTATTCTTCTTTTGAGTTTATGGCCAAAAGAAATGCCATCACGTATGAATTCAACCACCACCTTAGCGATCCCATGGCCTACTTTGACGCCGATAAAGTAGAGAAGATCCTGTACAACGTCATTAGCAACGCCTTTAAGTTTACACCACACTCCGGTAGTATCCGGGTAACACTCGATGGAGCGTATGGCCCGGACAATTCACTGAAGAAGGTAACGATATCGGTGGAAGATACCGGCAAGGGCATTGAACCCGCTGATATCCAGAAAATATTTGACCGGTTTGAAAAAGGGGAGAGTGAGGACAACACCGGTTATTTGCCAGGTAAGGGGATCGGCCTGTCGCTGGCCCAGAGTCTGGCACGGCTTCACCATGGTATGATTACGGTTCACAGCAGCAAGAAGACCGGAACACGTTTTGATGTTGTGCTGGGGACGGACAAGACGCTCTTCCCGGCAGATCAGATCGTAGCTCAGCATCTGGACATGCATCGGTATCCGGTGCAGCCGGACCCGGACACTATGGCACACGACATTGAAAGTGACCCGCTATATCCCCCCACGTTAAACCCGGAGCTGGATACAATACTTGTCGTTGAGGATAACCATGATCTGCGACGTTTCATAGCGCTGGAGCTATCCGGATATTTTAATGTGATCTCAGCCGAAAATGGGAAGCAGGGGTGGAAGCATTGTCTTGATTTCCACCCTGATATCGTATTGTCAGACATCATGATGCCGGAAATGAGCGGAACAGCGCTGTGCACCGCTATAAAATCAGACGAACGCACCAGTCATATACAGGTGATCCTCCTCACAGCCCGGGCTACCATCGACGATCAGAAAAAGGGACTGGAGTACGGTGCTGACGACTACATTATGAAGCCCTTCAGTATACAGGTGTTAAAACTGAAGGTAAAAAACCTGCTGGAAACGCGCAAAAAGATACAGGCGAAATACCGTGACATGGGCATACTCCCATCCATCACCTCACAGCATGAAGGAGATAAGGTGCTGGTACAAAAAGCTATAGCCGTAGTAGAACGCAACCTTGGCGACCCCACGCTGGATCCTCAGAAGATGAGCAGGGAGCTGGGACTGAGCCGGTCATTGCTTTATGCCAAGCTGAAATCACTGACCGGCATGTCTGTAAATGAATTTGTAAAAGATATCCGCCTGAAAAAGGCCGCATGGATACTGCAGCATCACAGGGATCTGCCTGTCTCTCAGGTAGCGACTGAAGTAGGTTTTATGAATCATTCCCATTTTACCAGAAGTTTCAGGGAGCACTTTGGTATGTCTCCAAGTGAGTATACTTCCGTGTAACCCAGGCATTCCTCGTTTGTATTTTTTCTGATCTTTTATAATCCGTATCAATGTCAATTGCCGTCGGATTGTCTTATGTAAATAACGTGAATATCGGATAAGAATCTCTAAACCCCATTTTTAATCGTCACTGCGAGCCTTTTGGCTGATATGAGGGGTGGAAAAGGCGC
>LYSV01000008.1 GCA_001657315.1 Flammeovirgaceae bacterium BBD 1991-12
GGGAAGGAAGACCGTTCACCGTCAGGCTCACCGCCGAAGGGGCACTCTCACAGCCGCTCACCGTCTGCGTTACATACACCGTCGTTACGCCCGCACTCCCGTTGCTGAAGCCAAGCTCACCGTTCGTCGGGTTCGCAGGGTCAGCCGTTACAATAGGGGTGCTCAGCCCGGCATCGCTGTACCACTGAAGGTTTGTGCCGCCAGTCGTTGGCGTTACAAACGCATCACCCTGGCAGATCGTCTGGCTCTGGTTCGTCACCACCGGGGAGCCGGGAATCGCATTTACCGTTACATTATATACCGTAGCCGCGGCAGCATCGCAGCCGCTAGCATTGTCATAGTTCACACTTACCGTACGGGCACCCGCTCCGATCCACGTTACCGTCACCGTGTTGTCCGTACCCGTACCACCGGAGGTGACTGTACCACCGGCGCTGACCACCCACATGTAGTTGCTCTGACCCCCTTCGGTCGTGTACACCACACCCGTAGCACCGTCACATACCGCGTTCGCACCGCTCACCGTCGGGGAGGGAAGACCGTTCACCGTCAGGCTTACCGCCGAAGGGGCGCTCTCACACCCGCTCACCGTCTGCGTTACATACACTGTCGTTACGCCAGCACTCCCGTTGCTGAAACCAAGTTCGCCGTTCGTAGGGTTCGCAGGATCAGCCGTCACAATAGGGGTGCTCAGCCCCGCATCGCTGTACCACTGAAGATTTGTGCCGCCAGTCGTTGGCGTTACAAACGCATCACCCTGGCAGATCGTCTGGCTCTGGTTCGTTACCACAGGAGAGGCAGGGATCGCATTCACCGTTACATTATATACCGTAGCTGCCGCTGCATCACAGCTGCTTGCATTGTCGTAGTTCACACTTACCGTACGGGCACCCGCGCCGCTCCACGTTACTGTTACCGTGTTGTCCGTTCCTGTACCGCCGGAGGTGACTGTACCGCCGGCACTTATAGACCACACGTAGTTGCTCTGACCACCTTCGGTCGTGTACACCACACCCGTAGCACCATCACACACCGCATTCGAACCGCTCACCGTCGGGGAGGGAAGACCGTTCACTGTAACATTGTATACAGTTGCGCTGGATGCACTACATCCATTGGCATCATCATAATTCACGCTGATAGTCTGTGCTCCTGCACTATTCCATGTGACCCTTGCAGTATTGTCTGTCCCTGTGCCACCCGAGGTGATTGTACCCCCTGCACTTACAGACCACACATAGTTGCTCTGGCCGCCTTCGGTTGTGTATACCACTCCTGAAGCACCTTCGCAAACAGCATTGGCACCACCAAGCGTGGGAGAAGGATTTGAATTTACTGTTACGGTAGGGGTACCTCCCAAACCAACACCCGTACATCCATCGGAATCTGTAACAGATATCAGATTATAAGTTGTTGTTGAAGAAGGGGTTACAGGTATATTGGTTCCACTGACATAAGAACCTATAATACCGACCCCGTTATCTATCGCTATAGTATAGGGCGATGTTCCTCCGGTTATCGTTACCGAGAGATTAGCGGTTTCTCCTTCACAAATGGATGTAGCTCCAGCAAGTATAGCCGACGTAGGTCGATCACTCGTCAGCGCTCCATGTGAGGTAGTGCCATCCGCCGCTGGAGATGAACCGGTAGCCACAATATCGGAGGGGCCTGAAGGTGCGGTAATCGCGCGAACCTGAAGCCCTGTAATTGTAAATGCATCAAAAGGCGCTGAGCCCCCTGCCGTATGCGTATAGTCTATTCTAAAAGTGGACGTCCCCCTGGTGAAAGAGAAAGACGGAGCATCTATTTGCGACCCTGACGAAATGAAAGCCGCACCTGAAGTATTTATAAACTGAAAATTTGCCGGAGCATTAAGAATATAGGTGTATGATAAAGTACTTCCAAAATCGTTTGTTGCATCCTCTGCAACAATAATATCATCCAAAACAACTGCGGCTCCACCAACACACAGGTCCTTATTCCCGGAAGGGGTAATCGTCTGGCCCAAGACACCTTGTGACCAGATAAACAGAGCTGAGATTGCCAGCAGAACTGCGGGTCTCTGTTTTAAAAAAATGAATTTGGTTTTAAGCATCCGTCTCACGTGCCAGCCTAATACTGTGTATCTGTTTTTACTTTATTATGTAACCTGTCTTTTTCTGCCATTTCAAGGTGATAAAAGCCCCAGAGAGGTAGTTTTTATTAATGTCATCTTCGTCTGACTTTCCAATTGAATTGTTCCGATCATTACAATGGAGCCATCTGACAATTGCAACAAAGAACCGGCAAAATCATCATCCGTGCCTCCAAAAGAACGGCTCCACTCCAGAACCCCATCAAACGAGGTTTTAGCCAGGAACAGGTTTGAGGCATTGTTTACCTGCTCATTGCCTACTATTAAAAATCCTCCGTTGTTATCTTCAACTATCGCTACACTCTCTATGTTGTTGGTAACACTGATCAGCGCGCTGTTGATGGGTGCGTCATCATTGCCTACCAGCACAAAGAAGGCATTGCTTGTTCCGTTGGATTCCACAGAGGTACCTACCACGGCAAACCCCTGGCCGAAGGTTGGTGAAATGAATGATCCACTCTCATCTGACTGAGAATTGCCAAACCACTGAAACGGGGAAGCTGATGTAGCCACTCCGTCTGCCCCAGCCGGAAACATAAACATATTGAATTCAGGTGGGTTGGTACTACCTGTTGGAATCCTGTCTGTAGTACCGAAAAAAAGAAACGAACCATCTGCTTTCTGAACAAGCCCCTCACCACGATCGATCCCCGAAAAACCATAGATCCTACGCCAATCGGCCTGATCAAACAATACAAGCGAAGAGGTTACCCTAATGGAAAGAATATCCTCGAGGTCAGTTTCCGGATCATAGCCGGATTTGGTAATATCTACATTTGTGGTATATCCGGTGATGATGTAATCGCCATTATCCGTGATCAGCAGATCCGTGGCGATTTCATCATGCGTCGCACTACCAAAAATGAGGCTATCTATCCGAGCGCCTTCCGGGCTGATCTTAAGGAACATAAGGTCTTTATCCCCGGGAACGTCCTCTACTGTGGAAGCCACCACAATATTGTTACTGTTGTCAATCTCTACATCGACGGCCTCGGTAATTAAATCACCTCCGAAGGTATTTGACCATATCTCATTGCCAAGAGCATCAACATACACTACGTACAATTCAGGCCGGCCATTTAAAAGAGAGCTATTTCCGAGAAGGATAAATCCATCGTTGTATTCCACCAGGTCTACTCCGGTCTGATTTCCATCACCTCCATGATATTTCAAGAAATAATCCTCAAAACGTGGCTCTGTATTGCTTTCTGTATCACAGGCAAACAGCGCACAAAAAAGGATCAGGGTCGTGATCTCTGATACGTTTGGGATATATTTACAATAATTGCTCTTCAATTAAAAAATTCTTTTGAACAAGCCTGTTCTGTTCTTCTTACTAATCTTTCTTGGCTTGTAGAGTGGTTTTATAAATCCTATACTCACCGCAAGCATATTTAACTTTTTGTCATCATCAACAAAACCATACCTGTAGAGCAGATCCTGATTTAAATATTGGTTATTGATGTTTATTATATTGTTCATACCCAGCTGATACCTTATATCGAGCATCAGGTAGTTGTATCCTAATCTGTAGCTTAATCCAAAGCCGAAAAGTACCGATCGTGTAAGCCGTTCTCTCAGATCATCCAGGTCTTCACTGGGCCCGGTAACGGGAAACTCGGTAAGATTCTCATCCCCGGAGGTGGCCCTGTCTGTAAGGCTTACGTCTGCTCTCGATCTGATCAATATGTGCTGGTTATATCCGGCATATATGAATGGCTGTATTTTATCATATGTTATTCTGTATTTTAAGTACAGGGGAATATCCAAATTGGTCTGACGTTCCAGAAAGGACAAATCGTCAACAGCAAACTGTCTGTTCCTGTAGGAATATCTTCGATTGCCAAAATCAACTTCAAGCCCCAGGCTGAAATTGTCATTTATGTTCCATTCCACGGCCGCTCCAAGTTGAAACCCTGCTTCACTCTTGTAGCTTTCATTCGAGGCATCGGTATTGTCCACTCCATAATTCTGTATAACAGAGGCGGAAGTAAAGTTGAACCCTATTCTGGCCAATAGCACAAAAACAGGGGTAGTAGTAAATTTCTCACTCAGGTAAACCATCTCTACAGGATCTTTATCCGGGTCAATGGCGTACTCCGGGTCCAGTCTCAGCAGCTTGAGGTAACTGTCTTCAGCACTGATAGGGTCATCTATGAAAAGGTACGTGCGTGTAAGCAGCCAAAAGGCCTGGATCTTTTGATTTCTGTCAAATCCATCGTCAAGGCAAGGCTTCAGGATGGCAGGAATACCATATAAGTGACCATCGGAAAAGCTCTGTCTGGCCCTGTTCAATGTTTCTACACAATTGACCTGCTGTGCTGACAATTGCCATGCCGTTGAAAGAATAATTATCAGTGGAAAAAGGGCAGTAAAAGCTCTCAAAACTAATAATTATTCAGAAGTAGGTTAACACAGGTATATTCAAACGGAATATCGTGGGCTACATAGATTTTCCATTCCTCGGGACTCATGTTCCTTCTGAGCAGGCCACACATTTTATCTGCCATGAGCGCCGGATTGGTAGCCCATGTTCTCAACTCGCCATCGGCACATGCCGCCAGCAGATAATTGGAATCGGGGCTAAATTCAATATCCCACACATAAGCATCATTATCGGTCATCTGTACTGGGAGCTCATCCAGCTCATCCATAGCCCACATCTGAATGGTACCGTCAAAGCTACCCGCTGCCAGTAACCCGCCATTGGGACTGAACTCGATATCGCTTATCCGGCCTTTATGGGTATTGTATTGTCTGATTATTTTTCTTTGTCGTCTGTCATATATACTTATTGTACCTTTTTCATCCCCTATAGCCAATATATTACCATCGGTACTGAACGCCACGGCATGAATGGGATTTCCCTCAGACTGCAGTAAAATGTCCTCCGTGAAATTGGACAGTGAAACCAAAATCGCGAGTCCGTCCAGTGTTCCTCCTATCAGATAGTTGCCATCCGGACTGATATCGATCACCTTGTATTCCCCCCTTGTATTCCTGATCAGCTCACTTGTCATGCTTTTAAGGTCATTCATTCTCATTTGTCCATCACCTCCCACAGAAATGAAACGATCCTCTCCCGGAAGCATTTCAATATCATTGACATACGATAGATGACCTGTAATTTTTACCTGACCGGTATTTCCTGTAAGGTCCACCACCTGAATGTAGGAGGAGTCACTTGCATTGATCATCCATTTTTGATCATGACTCAGCTTCAATACCCGATTCCTGTGCTTGTTGGATAAAATAACGGATTGGTTCTTTCCTTTTAATGAGCTGAGCACCACCTTGCCCTCAGCGCCTGTACTGTAAAACTGCTCCGACTGCTTACCAAAAACGATGGAACGTATCGAATTGCGATGTATTCCTCCTATAGTATTATAGGTTTTTCCGTTAATATTTGCCATGGCGTCATACAAGCTATTATAGATATAGGGGTCATAGGTACGCCCCTCATAGTCCTTGTTGAACTGATATGACTGTTTTGCCAAAAGTCCTTTCAGGTTTATATCCTCAATACCGAGTGATTTAACGGCCATTGACTGTGCTATAGACTGGTACAGCAGTTTCTGAGCACGGTTGTAATTGGTTTCGGCCCGCTGGAACTCCTGCTCGGCCTTGGCGGTCTGTTCCTGTGCCTCAATTCTTTTTTCTTCTGCTATCCGTGTTTGGGTTGTGGCTATTTGGGCATTCCTTACGGCTATCTGGCGTTGTATTTCTTCCTGTGTCAGTGCTTCTTTTGCCAGCTTTTCATTTTCCTCGGCTTTCTTTTGGGCGGTTTCGGCCAGTTCCCGTTGTTCTTCAGCTATTTCTTTTTGTCTGTTGGCCTCATCCCGCTGATTCTGAGCTTCTATACTTTCTGCTTCGGCAATGCTTCGTTGCTTATTGGCCTCTATATACTGGGCATAGCCTCCAATAAGGAAGATAATAGCGACTACAGCCGCAAAACCAAGTATCAACGCTACTACCTTGGCTCTTCGTAGTAATCGTTTCTGAAGCATTTCCTGGTTTTTCTGCTCGGCTTCATAGGTGATCCTACTGGTGTCCAGGAATACTACGGCCCGCTCAAAGGCCTCATCATAGCGCTTTGCCCATGCTCTTGTCGGCTTTTGTTTCTTTTGCCAGTTCAGCGCCAACTGTAAGTCCGGTGGTCTCCACAATCCTGTTCTACCCACCTGATACATTGCTGCTGCTTCCGAAAGCCTGCGGTACATCTGAGCTGATTCATGCTCTTCATCCACCCACGTTTTCAAACGGGTCCATATCCGCATGAGGCTTTCATGGGCTATCTCTATCTGCGAACTATGATCGAGTTTAACACCCGCCGAAGGCGTTAAAAAAGATCTCCCGGGTTGCCGGAATGCTTCTACCACCTCTATGACTTCGTCTTCCGTGGCTTCAGCCAGTTCTGCCACCAGATCAACAGGAACGGCACGCCGCACACCAAAGGTATCAGTTCCCTTTTCCGTGAGCGATTTGAACAGGATCTCTGCTATCTCCTTCTGACGTGAATTCAATTCATCATAAGCCTCGTTAGCGTGCTGAGACAAGGCCTCCTCCATACGTCCGACAGCATTATAGTGCCGAATGTCTATGGGCTCTCCTTCTTCCCGGTATTGTGTCCAGTAGTCCCATGTACGCATCAATGCGTGCTGAAGAATGGGTAGCTGATCCTGATCATCCCCCACTTCATTGAGCAGACGTTTGACCAGTCTGGGAGATATTTTGCCTGAAGCTACAGCTACCGGCCCCTCAATAGCCATTTTTTTCTGATCGCGTGTCATTTGCGGAACGAGGTAGTTGCTCCGGTTTATTATATGGGTCAGGCCATGGAATTTTGCACATTCACCAATGTAATCAGACCGCATGGTCAGAGCAATGTAGACAGGGATCTCAGTGCTTCCGACTGCTTCCAGAATGAGCTTTACGTAGTGCTTTGCGGTATCTACAGCATGTGCATCCGTACCATCTGCATACCGGAACAATTCCTCAAACTGATCTACCAGGATCAGTGTATTCTCGTGGGATCTTTCGAAGTTTCTCTTTATCGCCTCTACCAAACCGGAAGGGTTGCCCTTCAGCAGAGATGTTGTGATGGTTCTGTTGATCAGCAGTTCTTCCTCTGTAAGCTCATTGTACTCCGGGTCATTTTTAAGGATAGATTCCGCGAGATTTTCAATGGGAGAAGAGCCAGGCCGGGTTACCATAATATTCCAGTTCGGCCCGGCGTGGGTCATAAAGCCACCGTACAGGATGGGTATTAACCCACAATGCATCAAAGAAGACTTACCACTACCGGAATATCCCAGAACGGCCACAAACCGCTTATCGGCGAGCTTGACAAGGACTTCATCCACCTGTCCTTCACGACCAAAAAAGAGATGACATTCATCAATGGAAAAAGGTCTTAGTCCCGGAAAGGGGTTGAACAACGGATCAGCCTGCCATAAATAACCTTCGTCCTGCTCACCAGCAGAATCCTGATCTCTGTTCAAGTCATATTCTAACATACTCGATGGCTGAGGCTCGTTTAAAAAATCATTTTAAGTAGTCGAAAAAATATTCGTTAAATCACTTAAAATAAAGACTTTACAATTAAAAATACAAAAAAATATCGCCATTCACGCTGCTTCGGTCAACAGCTTAAAACAGCAAGGCCCTTTACTCGCCAACTCTCCAGACTTTATACTGCGAAATATTGTTTTATACACTAAAATAATCAATTTTCAATCAGAATAATACCAGAGAACAGTCTAAAACCAACATCAGTGATGCTACTCATCTAAAATTCAAGCGAATTCGACCATTTTACGGGCCAGATCCACGTTATCAGACAGCAGTTCGTAAAAGCTGTCCTTTGATATCCTGAGCAGTGTAGCATCTTCGGCTGCAATGATAGACTGTGAAGTAAAGTCCGATGAATAGCTCATCTCTCCAATAAACTCACCATTTCCGACCCCTCCCCTGATCTGTCCGTTCACCAATATATTGATCGATCCCTTGTAGACTATATAAAAGTTGTTCTTTGCTTTACTAATATCAAGCAGTTCTCCTTCCTGAAAGGAGAGTTCTTCCGTTATATCCACCAGGTCTGCCAGCACGAGTCCGAAAATGTTCCTGAAGATCTCCAGCTCTTTTAAAAACACTATTTTGTCAAACCTGAGGCTTTGACCACCTTTTGATTTCGGCTTTAATATCAATTGATCGAGAACTCTTTTCTCATTGGCATCGATCCTCGCTGTGTGTTCTCCGTAAGCCTCCGGGTCCATTCTGTGTAAAGACCATGCGGCCATTTCCCTGATCAGCGGATCCGGATTAAAAATATTGGATATCAGGTCAAAATAGAACTCCCTGATCTCCAACAGGCCGATCTGGTAAATGATACAGGTTTTTGTCCACCGGTTGGTTTGGGAAAAGTCCCTGTTGAGCAGGAACTTCAGTATCATTTTGGAGTCGAGGCGCTCTCTGGGGTAGAATACTTCCAGTCGTTTTGCCTTCTCGGCATAAGACATATCATCCAGGACGGGGATGATCCTTTGCTTCAGATCCTCAGAGAGGAATACATCCAGCAGCTCTACAGCATAGGTTATCCCTTCATTTGTACCACTTTCTATGTTCTCCTTTACCAGTTGGATAGACTGAGCGTCATAAAGCATAGAGAGCAACATGTAAATATGGCTGATATCATAATCGATCTCTTCTTCCAGCGCGGTTTTTATTTCCTTACCAAAATGCTCTTCTCCGACCTCATCTATTGCTGCCATATTCCACGCTATATCCTCTATATCGGACTCAATGGCATACTTTATTCGGGTGACCTGATTCACTCCGGCCTTGAATCCGGAATTGCCCAGGGCGAGAAGTACCTGAGAAGCCATCATCTTGTCAGGGTAATCGATCTTATTCCAAAGCATGGTCCGGGCCCGGGTCCCGCCAATTCTACCCATGATCTGCACTATACGCTGCATAATCTGAGGGCTCTGACCGGATTTGTAAAATGAGGCATCCATAACGTCAAGTGCTCTTACCCCAATAAGAGAAACAGTACTGGCCGCAGGAACGCTGAATGCCGGATCCTTCAGGTTTTGGATCAGCGCTCTTATGATCTCATCGTTATATCTCCTTTGAGCTGTTTTGATCGCGGTTAATCTCACCTTGGCATCCACATCATGGAGCAGCTCTATAAGAAACGAGATATTTTCTTCCTCCTCAGTATTGGCCAGTAGTTCAGCCGCGTATTGCCGGTCATCGGTGTTGTTGGACTTTGCCAGTTTCGAAACCCGTGACTTGCCAATATCTCCGGATCTGAACAGCTCCAGCAGGTCCTTGTCACTCACAACTTTTTTCTTACCCCCAGGCTGCTCATTGAGGGAGATCACATACTGGTCGGATACGGAGGTACCCTTTATTTCGTTCATTTTGTTTTGCGCAAATTCATGGATCTCCGACGAATTATGCCCCATCATCCTGTTAATGGACTGGGGCAACAACTGTGGATTTATTTTTTCCAGCAGCTTGTAGGAAAATACCACCTTGTTTATGCGTTCATCCGTCAGAGAGTCTGACAATTCCTGCGTAAGCATCTGCACGGGAGTCTGTACTATTTCCCTGGCAGCCCTTTGCTGCTGTTCCAGCTTAAGCCTTATCTTATTTCTGTATTCATTATGCAGGTGGCCAATGATGAGAAAATAACCTACAATGACCATTAGCAGGAAATAGGAATAATGTATCAGCTCAAAGAAGGTAAGATAGGAAAGTCCGAGGATCAGGCCTCCTGCCAGCAGACGAGCTGATTCATTGACCACACCCTCCACCTTGGTCTGAATATTGAACCTTATCCTGTTATCCAGAGGCATGAAATAGAGCTTAAAGGTGGGATTTTCCAATGAGTCACGCAGAGAGAAATTAAACAGCCTGCTTACCGCTATCAGCAGAAAGAACCAGATAAAAGAAGCTTCGCCTGAAGCCTGATATCCAAAGACAGTACCCGCCACTATGGCCCCTACTGTAAAGACCAGTAAGATAACCGGCAAAATGGTCAGGGTAACCTTTAATCCGTACTCACTAATGATCTTGTCGTTTACGAACGTCTGCATAAGCAGCCCCAGTATGAGAACGGCAAGCGTAAAAAAAGCAAGAAAATTCCTTAGGTTATCCTCATCGGGGTATTGCTGGGCCACTACATTCTGAAAGGAAAACTGAACGAAGGTAAAGGCCGTCATCGACAAAATGAGAAAGACTGAGAGTAGCTTCACATAGTGATCCTTCCTGAGGGATCTCAGGCGGGTATCTGATGCTTCTTCCTTTATATCCGAAATCTCAGCTTTTGATAAGTCATATTTTGCGGTAATCAATAAAAGGAACAGGGAAGAAATGATCAGACTGATCCCGCAGATCAAAAGGTAATCGGCCGTTTCGGGAATAAGTTCCCCTAAAAACGGGATGATCAGTGAAGCAAGAATGGCTGCCGAAAGCTGCCCAATGTCAATTCCTCCTATGATCCGCTTGGACTGCCTGAGATCAAACAATCGCCCAAAAATACCCCAAAAGCCCAATAAACACACGGCCAGAATGGGACCTATAAGGGCAAACATCATGAACACCAGGTAATCCTGAACATCTGCTGAGCCTGTCTTGAAAATAATATAGATGCCGAAGGTGGCCATACAGATCAACAGGAGATTGCCCAACGCCAACTTTGCAAAGGCAATCCTGTTCTGAAGGTATGAAAAGACGGCCGTAGTTATAATTCCCAAAAAACCAGAGAAAAGAATGGCCTCCTTCAGGTATTCCTCAAGGCGATTCAGGAAAAGGGTTTCAGCGCTGATCTGGTAAGTAGCCAGAAAAATACCCATGAAGAAACCCTTGCCCAGAAGCAGAACGACCTGGTGCTCTTCCTCAGGCCTGACGTTCAGAGCTGAATACAGTGCTTTGAGCATGAATTGGAGTTTAAAAAATGGTTATCCCTAAAAAGTTCAAAAGATAGTCATACACTGAGCAATATACAAATAATAAAAGCCTGAAGATCAGGCTTTCCGGGGTATTAAATATTTATTTCGATAAGGCTACTCCACGGCCGTTGTATCGGATTTGCCTGGTACGGATTGAGACTGCTCATTTCTGTAAGTCTCATTCAGGCCTTCTATAACAGACCGGGTAATGTCCATACTATCACTGGCAAACAATACATCGCTTCCCTGATTGTACTTCACCACCAGTTGAAGCCCTTTATCCTTACTGTAAGCCTGCAGAAAAGAAGTGACTTTTTCATACAACTCCTGGTTAATGGCTGATTCTTCTTTCAATAGCTCCTGGGTAAGACTTTCCTGATACAATCTAAGATTCTGCTGCTTCTTTACAAGGCTCTCTTCAATTGCTTTCGCCTGTCCAATGGTGAGGCTGGCCAGTGTTCTCTGATAATCGTTCACCTCATTCTGCAATCCCTGCGCCCTGTTTTGGTACTCGGTCTCCAGCTTTTCAGACTTTTCCTTTAATCTTTCCTGTACTTCTTTGAAGTAATCATAATTGGCCAGCACAGTGTCCGAATTGATATATGCTACACTGTAATCCATGTGTACATTACTGACCTTTGCATCTGTGTTTTCAACCGAACCGGCCTCTGAAAAATGGAGGTAATAAAGAATGACCACCGCCACGGTCAACACTACGTTCAAAACTATTGATACATTTTTCACATTCGTAAATTTTAAAACAGGGTGCAAAGTAAAGAAAGAAAAAACGGATTTGCCAGCCATTACGGCCATTGGCATACTTCCTGTCACTTTCCGTCCTAACTCAGTGTTTAAGGCCTTTGAATATTCTGCATATCAAAGAATTCAATAGAGTATACAGGAAGCTACCGATGGTGGAGAGTCAATCAAGGTCATCAAGGTCTACGGTGTTGGTGTATGTTTTTGTTTTTGGTGGATCACCATCCGCCTCCTTTTTGGTGGTATAGGTGTAGCGGTAGGTAACCTCACCCTGCTCTTCTTCCTGGATAACAGTCTCGTGAGTATGGGCAAGCTTGTAGCTTTTAAAATATACGGCACAAAATATACCTGCAATAGCGCCCATAAGATGTGACTCCCATGAAATGTGGCTCTTTTCAGGCACCATGCCTGCGACAAATGATCCTCCGTATAAAAGAAGTATAACGAATGAGAGGGCCAGCGTATTCCTGTCACGACGGATAAATCCACTAAGCAGCAGGAAGGTCAGCATACCATAAACCAATCCGCTGGCACCGATATGATAGGCATCACGAGCGGCTATCCACACCCAAAATCCTGTCATAAGATAGATCATAATGAGTACCGCAGGGGCTATCCGGTGATAAAAGTACAAAATGCCCATTCCCAGGATGAGAACAGGAAAGGTGTTGGAAAGAAGGTGGAATATATCCCCATGGATCAGTGGTCCCGTGATTATGCCGATTGACCCGTTCAACGTTCTGGGCAGAATACCGTATTCACTCAGATCAAGATCAAAGGTGAACTCAACAATTTTTACCAGCCAGATCAATAACACAAAAGCCAGTGTCAGATGTATACTTCCCCTCAGCCTCCTGCGCTCATCCATAAATTTACAGTGTTTTCAGCGACCCATCATTTCCTCATCATGGAGCTGGAAGGAATAGGCCGTTTTGTCCAATTGCAGGCTGTCTTCGTTGTATTCCTTTACAAATTTTGCAATTACTTCGTGCGTTATTTCCTCCACGTTCAGCGCTACATCCAGACCTATGCCAAAATCAATATGAGGATCCACTTCTACATGTTCGCTTACCTTAATCTCATCTTCCTCTTCCAGTTCCATGATCACCTCAGCCATAAAAAGCCCAATCTCCTCTTCCAGGTCATCGAGTGCTTCCATGTCACCGTTTTCGTCCTCCTCATATTTAATTTTTTTGAATTCAGGAAAATGTTTGGCCGCACGGTGCTCTGCCACCTCATAAAGCTCGCTGGAGTGGTGTAACCGGAGCGTGTAGATCACGGCGTCATAGATCACTTCCCTGCCTTCATACATCCCTATGAAGTAAAAATTTATGTATTCATCCGAGTTATCCTCCGAATCCACTATCACAAATTCCTGATCGGTTTGTTTGATTTTTTCACGGTACTCCTGGATAACTTCAGGATCAAAACCACTGTTTACCGTCTTCATACAGGAGAAAATAGTTAATTTTTATTAATATAAAATAAATTGATATTAAACGCAAATAAATTTCAGGGCAGCATAACTGCCTTCGTTCAACTCAATTTTCACTGTTTAAACCGCCCAAAAAACTGTTAAAAAGCGCTAATATGAGGCTAAACAACAACGCCCACCAAAAGCCATACACTGTGAATCCCTGGATCAATGAATCTGCCATAAGAATGATCACCGCATTGATCACCAGCAGAAAGATACCCAGTGTGATGATGGTAATAGGAATAGTCAGTATGACCAAGATCGGTTTGACGATCATGTTCAGTACGGCCAAAACCGCTGCCACCACTATAGCCACAAAAAAGCTGCTTACCTCTACGCCAGGTAGTAGCCATGCGGTGATCATCACCGCCAATGCACTCAGGATAAGTCGGATAAGAAATTTCATCTCTACTGTATAACAAACTTGATTTTGTATGACATACTGATCTTCAGTGTCTTGCTAGCCGTAAACCGGTGATTAAGGTTAAACAAAGCAGACACTCAAAAAATCATCACTTCACAGCCACGCTCGTTGAAAGTCATCCGTTTCTATTCTTCATACCATTTTGCATACATCGGATAGTTATTGGCCGTTCGCCGGATAACTTCGTGCATCTCAGGACCGGTCTCCTTAACCTTCTTCGCCGGCACCCCGGCATAAACAGAGTTTTCCTCCACTACAGTACCCGGTAAAATAATGGCTCCTGCGGCAATGACCGCCCCTGTCTTCACTACTGCATCATCCATAATGATTGCGCCCATACCGATAAGTACATTATCCTCAATGGTGCAGCCGTGTACAATGGCATTGTGAGCAACGGAAACATTACTTCCAATAACCGTTTTAGCCTTTTGATAGGTACAATGTATTACAGCTCCATCCTGAATATTGGTGTTGTCACCAACAGTAATGGAATGTACATCTCCACGTACAACAGCATTGAACCACACCGTGCAATTATCACCCATTTTGACTTCACCTACTACTACTGCATTTTCTGCAAAAAAACAGTCCCTGCCAAATTCCGGAGTAAAACCCCGGAGGCTTTTTATTATCGCCATTATTTAATGTTTAAACATTTAAGTAAAAACTTTATTCGCCTAACTTTGTTCCATATAATATTCGCAACCAATTTAGTATTTAAAACCAACTTAAATCGTCAACAATGAAAAAATTACAATTATTCAGTTTATTGGCTATTCTCTTTGTAGTCGCTTCATGCGGACCCAAATCTGAGGGAACGGATGCTGAGGTATCTGAAGCTAAGGAAGTAGAAGAGGTATCTGCCTCTGCAGCAGAGTACACTGTGGATGTGACTGCCAGCTCTGTTTCATGGATAGGCAGTAAGCCTGTTGGTAAACATAATGGCATAATTCCGGTATCCAATGGAAGTATCAAGGTGGAGAACGGCGCTATTGTAGGTGGAACAGTGACTATAAATGTCGCAGACATCCGGAATGAGGACCTGGAAGGAGATTCTACTATGCAGGGCAAGTTGATCGGACATTTGAAATCACCGGACTTCTTTGCTGCCGAAGAATTTCCGACAGCGGAGTTTGTAGTAACTTCCGTAGAGTCATATTCAGCAGATGAAGTTGTGGAAGACAAGGAAGAGATCGAGTTCGAATACAAGCCTGCCGCTGCCTCTGAACATATGGTGGAATCTCCTACGCATAAGATCACCGGCAATCTGACCATGAGAGGTACAACCCTTAGCATTTCCTTTCCGGCACATGTTTCTATGGACAACGGAATGATCAAGGCCAAAGCCAAGTTTAATATCGACAGAACACGATGGGGATTGAAATATGGTGAAGAGGCCTCCATTACAGAAAAAGCCAAGGATAAGTTCATCTACAACACCGTGAATGTTGGCTTTGACCTCGTAGCTTCAGCAGAAAATATGTAAACGGCTCTACAAACGAACAGAAAGGGAATTGAGTGATCAGTTCCCTTTTTTGTTTGATAACTTTGGCCTTTACAGCCATGAAGAGACAGGACAAAACCTTTGAAATAGAAGATATCGCTACCTTCAGGAATAAAAGCCTGCAATGGGCCAGTCAGTTTTCTCATTGCTGCCTGTTCAACTCCAATCAAATTGATTTTCCCTACAAACCCTTCAAAAACTTTCTGGCAGCAGGTTGTGAACATGAGATCTTGTTTAACGGACAAAATGATTTTGATGCGTTAAAAGCGGTGTTTGACACTACAAAGGACTGGCTCGTGGGCCATTTTAGCTATGATCTGAAAAATCAGACAGAGGATCTTCACTCCTTCAATAAAGACCTTATAGGGTTTGAGGACATCTCATTCTTTCAACCGGCGCACCTGATCTTTTTTGACCACAGAAAGGTCACTGTTCAAACCTGCGGTGACCCTACGGAAGTCTTCAGGGAGATCGAGGCCATTAATCCAAAGGAGAAAAAGACTGCAAACATTGCTGTACAAAACACTGTGACACGTGATCAATACATTGATACGGTACACAAACTCAGAGAACATATAAGTGAAGGGGATATCTATGAGATCAACTACTGCATGGAGTTTTTTTCGGAAGATGCACAACTCGATCCTGTCCGGTTCTTTACTGAACTGATCGCACTCTCGCCCACTCCGTTTTCTACATTTTACAAACGTAGGCATCATTATGCACTATGCGCCAGCCCTGAACGGTTCATAAAAAAAACGGTCAGGAAAATAACCTCACAACCCATCAAGGGTACTGCAAGGAGAGGAACCTCTTCCTACGAAGACGAAATGATCAAACAAAAGCTACGGACTGATGAAAAAGAGCTGGCGGAAAATATGATGATCGTGGACCTTGTGCGTAATGATCTGGCCAGAAGCAGTACACCCGGAACTGTGAAAGTAGACGAGATGTTTGGTATCTATACCTTTAAACAATTGCATCAAATGATATCAACGGTGAGTGGAACACTCAGAGAGGATGTGCATCCTGTTGATTCCATCAAGAATGCCTTCCCGATGGGAAGTATGACCGGCGCTCCGAAAATCAAGGTGATGGAGCTTATTGAAAGATATGAAAGATCAAAACGCGGACTCTTTTCCGGAAGTATAGGGTACTTTACACCGTCAGGTGATTTTGATTTTAATGTGGTGATCAGAACGTTGCTGTACAGACAGGATTTGAGTAGAATATCATTTCAGGTAGGAAGTGCCATCACTTACGATTCTGATCCCGAAAATGAGTACGAAGAATGCCTCCTGAAGGCGCAGGCCATCTCAGCTTTGCTAGCCAACAAATGATTACTGACATTATGTCACTTGTGGCGTAATGCCTACCTTTGCAGTCTGAATCGACGTTTTGGAATGAATAATTTAATAGAGGATATAGATATTGTTACGCAGCAGGAAAAAGAGGCAGAAGCCTGCGAAACTGTGAAGGTATCTGAGAACAGTAACAGCGGAAAGGAAAGAAAACTTTATATAGAAAGCTATGGATGTCAGATGAATTTCAGCGACAGTGAGATCGTCTCATCCATCATGGCTAAAAACGGCTTTGACACAACTTCCAACTTCGAGGAAGCCGACGTGGTTTTCCTGAATACATGCTCCATACGCGAGAAGGCAGAACAGACGGTTCGTAACAGGTTGGCCCAGTTCAACAATGTAAAAAAGAAGAAGCCAGACATGATGATCGGTGTACTGGGCTGTATGGCAGAGCGTCTGAAAAGCAAGTTGCTGGAGGAGGAAAGGATTGTGGACCTGGTTGTGGGACCTGATGCCTACCGGGACCTCCCTGCTCTGGTGAAGCAGGTGGATGACGGACAAAAAGCGGTAAACACCTTTTTGTCAAGAGAGGAGACTTATGCGGATATAAATCCGGTGAGGCTCAACTCCAATGGGGTGACAGCCTTTATCTCCATCATGAGAGGATGCGATAATATGTGCTCGTTTTGTGTAGTACCCTTTACCCGGGGCCGGGAGCGCAGCCGTGATCCTCATTCCATTGTAAGAGAAGCACAGGAGCTGTTCAACAACGGATACAGAGAAGTGACGCTGCTGGGCCAGAATGTGGACTCCTACAAATGGTCGCCTGAGCAAAACAACAAGGCCCGACTGGAAAAGACGGAGGTAAGCCATATTGTCAATTTTGCATCACTCCTTGAAATGGTAGCACAGGTGGATCCGGACCTTCGCGTGAGGTTCTCTACCTCACACCCCAAGGACATCACCAATGAGGTGCTGCATACCATTAACCGGTATGAAAACATATGTAATTACATTCATCTGCCTGCACAAAGCGGTAATAGCAGAATACTGCAACTCATGAACCGGACCTACACCCGCGAATGGTATATCAACCGGGTAGATGCCATAAGGAGTATTATCGGAGAGGATTGTGGCATTTCATCGGATATGATCACGGGTTTTTGTAGTGAAACGGAAAAGGAGCATCAGGATACCCTTTCTCTTATGGATTACGTTAAATATGATTTCTCGTATATGTTTTTCTACAGCGAGCGACCCGGCACACTGGCTGAAAAGAAATATGAGGACGATATTCCATTGGAAGTCAAAAAACGAAGATTGAGTGAAGTGATCGCCAAACAGCAGGCACATTCGCTGGAGCGGAACAAAAGAGATGTAGGTAAGGTACATAAAGTACTGATAGAAGGATCTTCAAAACGCTCCGATCAGCACCTGCAGGGGAGGAACTCAGCAAACAAGGTGGTTGTATTCCCAAGGAAAAGCTATTCGAAGGGACAATATGTACACGTAAGGATTGAGGACTGCTCAGCGGCCACACTGTTTGGCAAGACAATAGATTAATGGACGAAGCAGAAATTTTAAGTATAAAACAGCGGTTCGGGATAATAGGTAATTCCAATCTGCTCAACCATGCCATAGAAGTAGCTGCACAGGTAGCCCCGACAGATATGTCGGTACTTATTACAGGCGAGAGTGGCAGTGGAAAAGAGTCATTCAGCAAGATCATCCACCACCTGAGCCCCCGTAAGCACAACCAGTTCATCGCCATCAACTGTGGCTCGATACCTGAGGGCACCATTGACTCAGAGCTTTTTGGTCATGAAAAGGGTTCCTTCACAGGGGCACATGAGGCCAGAAAGGGATATTTTGAAGTGACTAACGGTGGCACCATATTTCTGGATGAAATAGGTGAAATGCCGCTGGGAACCCAGGCACGCTTACTACGGGTACTGGAAAACGGCGAATTTATTAAGGTGGGTTCATCCAAGGTACAAAAAACTGATGTGCGTGTGGTAGCAGCCACAAATGTCAACCTGATGAAGTCCGTTGAAGATGGTAAATTCAGGGAAGACCTGTACTACCGGCTGAGCACTGTTCCCATCTATGTTCCCCCGTTACGTGACAGAGGAAAGGACATAGAACTGCTATTCAGGAAGTTTGCAACGGACTTTGCCGAAAAATACCGGGTAAAGCCCATCGCGCTTACGGATGATGCCAGAGAAGTACTGCTGAAGTATAGATTTCCTGGAAATATACGGCAGCTCAAGAATCTGGTGGAACAGATCTCGGTACTATCGCCGGATAGCAAGGTCGTAAATACGGAAAAGCTGGTACGCTACCTGCCAAAGGACCAGAGTCAGTTACCCACACTGTACAAGGACCCGTCTGCCGGCGAAAACTTTTCAGAGCGGGATCTCCTCTACAAGGTATTGTTCGATATGAAGAAGGACATGAATGATCTGAAAAAGTTCGTGCTGGAGGTAATGAAAAGCGAATCTTCAGGTAAGGAGATCATCAAGGATCATAGTAATCTTTTCGAAGACCTCGACCAGGAGATCCCTCCGACGCTACAATCCGAGGAACCCGTTCTTTTAAACCTTGATAACGGTACACCGGAACAGGACTATGACGATCATGAGACAACGGAGATCCATGATATTGCTCATGAAACGGAAGAAGAAGAGCTGTCACTGGAAAAGATCGAAAAGGAGCTGATCATTAAGGCATTGAAGAAAAATAACAACAAACGCAAGTACGCTGCCCAGGATCTTGGGATTTCGGAACGAACTTTGTATAGGAAAATAAAACAGTACGAACTTGAAGACCTTTAAAACACTGATCCTGGCACTTTTCGCATGCTTGTTATACAATGGCTGTGGTATATACTCCTTTACGGGTGTAGCCATAACGGCCGAAACCATATCCATTCCGAACTTTTACAATGATGCGGACGGTGGCCCCCCCGATATGGCCCAGATCTTTACCAACAAGCTCACAGACTATTATCAGCAAAACACCAACCTGCTGCGGGTAGAAGAAAACGGGGAGCTACAACTTGAAGGCTCAGTGACAGGATACAGGATCACTCCGGTAGCTCCTACTGCCGCTCAAAGTGATGATTTCGGCGATGCAGCTGCGTTGAGCCGCCTCACGATAACGGTAAGCGTGTCCTATGTAAATACTACGGATGAAACCTTTGATTTCGAAAATCAATCCTTTTCTTTCTTTGAAGATTTTGACAGTAACCAGAATATTACTACCATAGAAAGAGAACTGATCGACAGGATATTTGACCAGATTATTTTGGACATATTCAATGCCACGGTTGCCAATTGGTAAATTTTACTATATTTTTACTGGCTAGCTTTATTAATTTAATAAGGTAATATATTCCATTTTGAACAAACAGAGATTTTCACAGGTTGTCAGAGCATTTCATAATTTATCCCAGGAAGACAGGGGCAAACTTCATGATCTGGTCAAGGCCTATCCCTATAGCCAGATCATACATACGTTGGTTGCCAAGGCCAACAAGGATGCCGATACTGACATCACGCAGCAAACGCTGAACTACGCCGCTATGTATGCCACTGATCGCAACGTGCTGAAGCAGGTTATTGAAAGTCAGCCGGAGATCAGTGAACCTGTGGAAGAAAAAACAACAATTGTCGAGTCTACTACTTCAATGCTGGAAAGTGCTGTTCAGGAAGATACCTCTCCTGAACTTTCGAGCTCAGGAAAAAGAAAAGTAACTGTAGATGCTGAGGCTTTGAAAGACGATTCAAGTGGGTTGATCAGTGAAGTATGGTCCGATCTGGAAGCCTTGAAAAAAAGTAAGGCCTCCTACCTGGAGAATGAAAACCCGGCGGAAGCAGCAACTACGGAGATCACCCCCACGGATGAACCCGAGGCTTCCACTACCGGGAAAACCACCACTACCCGTAAGACATCCTCTTCCACAGCCAAAAAGAGTACCGCCACTCCTCGTACTTCTGCTGCCACCAAAAAAAGTACAACAACAAAAACCACAGCAGCGAGCAAAAAAAGTACGACTACCAAGGCGGCAGCTGCCAATAAGGCTACAGCAGAAAAGACGGCAACTACGAAAAAAAGCCCGGCAGCTTCCCGAACCACTACAGCTCGTAAAAAAAGTACGGCAACCCCTAAAGCCACCACTGCGAAAAAGACAACTACGAAAAAAACGGCAGCTGCCAAATCAAAAGCCGCGACAACTACAGCTGCCCGGGTAAGTACAACAAAAAAGACAACAGCTGCTAAAAAGACAACGGCTACCAGTGCAAAGACCACCGCTTCAAAAAGCAAAAGGACAACAACTGCCCAAGCAAGCAGCACGTCAAAAGCCAAAACATCCCCTGCAAAAAAGACAACTGCAAAATCAGCAGGCTCCGGAACCACAACTACCAAAAAGACCACAACATCAAGGACCGCTACCCGAAAAAGTACCACAGCAAAATCAACTGCAGCGGCCAAAACATCCGCTTCAAAAAAAAAAGCTGATACAAAATCAAAAAGTGCCCAAATAAAGAAACAAAAGAAGATCATCGAAAAATTTATTGACGATAAACCACGGATCTCCCCTAAAACCATACGGGTATCCGTGAGTGAACAAAGGGACCTTTCTGAAAGAAGCACAGCTTTTGGAGAAAATCTGATCTCAGAAAATCTGGCGCAGATCCTCATTGCGCAGGGCAAGAAGGAAAAAGCCCTTGATATTTATAAAAAATTAATTTGGAAGTTTCCTCAAAAAAAGACTTACTTTGCAGCTTTGATTGAAGATTTGCAAAAATAGGAGGGCAAAATTATGTTCCCATTAATATTAAGTTTGATCATACTGGCATCTATCCTTCTGGTACTGGTTATACTGGCCCAGAACTCTAAAGGTGGAGGGCTCACCAGCCAGTTTGGCGGATCAGGAGCCAGCAATATGATCGGAGTTAAAAAAACGGGAGACCTTCTCGAAAAACTAACCTGGGGCCTGATCATTGTGGTCTTTGTTTTAAGTATGGGCACCAAATTCATTGGGAACAATAATGCGGGTGTCACTGATGAGTTCATTGATCGCGCCCAGGAGTCACAGACCGCACCAAGTATTGATCTGGGAGGCGTTGAAGGAATAGACGACTCCACACAACTTCTGGATATTGCCGATCCTGCTACCACCGAAGGTGAAGACAATGGTCTTGGAGATGACCTTTCCGGCGAGGAACCTGAAGAAGAAAATTAAGCATTCCATCTACTTTTCCTGAATTTTAAAAACTCAATTATCAGGAAATTGTTAATTGATCAAATGCAGAAGGTACGTACGAACCTTCTACGTATTGGAGGTCAAAAACATCAATCAGCCCATCTGCAATGATGTTCTTTCCTGCTGGTAATCCCTAAAAAGACCTCCGTGCCCAGAAAAATGCGATGATCGTCAATACGAGCAGCAGCACAAACCCGTTATTCAGTCCGTACACCTCAGCAATCAGCCCGATGATCACTGGCCCGATGAGAAATCCAAAATATCCCGCACTGGCGACTGAGGCCAGACCATAGGCAGGATTGACCCCTACTACCCGGGAAGCACTGCTGAAGAGTACCGGTATTATGCAGGAATATCCCAGGCCCACCATGGCAAAACCTGCAATAGCCCAGTTGACAGCTGTTGTCAAAAGAAGCAGGATACCCAGAATAGCAATGACCGCGCCAAACAGGATCACCCGGGCACGGCCATATTGTTGAATGTAATGATCCCCATTGAACCGGCCCAGGGTCATGGTCAGTGAAAAAGCAGCATACCCGAAACCGGCCAGAGTAGCACCAGAGCCAAGGAATTCATCCAGATAAACCGTACTCCAGTCTGCTACGGCTCCCTCTCCTATCATAATGCAAAAGGCAATCATGGCCAGGCCTACCATGGACGGCCGGGGAAGAGCAAAAAGAGGCGCGGACTCTCCATTACTATCATCACGAATATGTCCTATCTGCCTGCCAATGAACAAAAAGGTGACGGCAAAGATCAACAACCCTGAAATGATGAAATGAATGACGGGATCAACTCCAAGACCTGCCAATACTCCGCCCACACTCCCACCAGCAATACCACCTAAACTATAAAAACCGTGAGTCGTGGACATAATACTGACTTTCTCCGTTTTTTCTATAGTATTAACTACGGCATTCATGGCTATGTCCAGCCAGCCCATACCAAGGCCCAGAACGAATAACCCCATACATAGCGAAATAAAATCAATTGCCAGTATGGGCAGTACAACGGCTAAACAAAAAAACAACAGGGCGTATACCGTTGTCCTGCCCTCTCCTACGGCATGTATTAATCTGCCACTGATCAACATGGATATAATGGCTCCCATTGGTGTAAAAAAAAGAGCAATACCCAAAGCGCCCTCTGAGAGACCCAGATGCACCTTTACCTCAGGGATACGGGTCACCCAAAAAGAAAACAAGGTGCCCAGTATAAAAAAGGTAAGACCTGCACTTAAATATCTGGAGTTGCCGGTATAAACATAAAGTCTCCTTAGCATGACCCCAAAAATAGAGGGACATACATTGCCTGTAATACCACCATATTGCCCTATTGTTGAATTTTATTAACCCAAATAATCAAAATTTAATAAATGGAGTATAAATTAGAAGTGAATAAACGCAGGCATGAAACCACTTTATGAAAAAATAGACAAGAGTTTTGGTAGTTCATTTACATTAAGGACGTACCATACGGATCATATTTGCAACATGCCGTTTTGGCATATACACCCTGAATATGAACTGGTGTACATCAGGAACGGACAAGGAAAACGTCACGTAGGCAATACGATATCTACCTATACAGATGGAGACCTGATCCTGTTGGGTCCGAACGTACCTCACTCTTCCCTTAGCAACAACATGTACCCTGATAATACAGAAGTGGTCATACAGTTCAGGGAAAACTTTGCGGGAATGGATTTCTGGAATATTCCTGAAATGGCTCAGGTCAACAGGCTTTTCAACCGATCACGTCAGGGCATATCATTTGGCGTGGATGTAAGGCATCAACTGGCAGACGATATTACAGGGTTACAACATCTAAAGGGTTTTCACAGACTGATGGCTTTCCTGGAGATCCTGCAGGCCCTGGCTGTCACAAAAGACTATACGTTATTGGGGGCGGACAGCTCTTCGCTGCTTATCAAGGAGGTGGATTACAACAGGATAAACAAGGTATATGCATATGTGGAAGATCATTTCGGAGATGAAATTGTACCTTCAGAGATCGCCAGACATGTGAATATGACGTTACCTGCCTTTTGCCGGTTTTTCAAGCGCACCACGGAAAAAACATTTACCACATTTCTGAATGAGTTCCGTATTTCCTATGCCTGCCAATTGATAATGGAAGGTTCTCTTTCTCTGGCGGAGATCAGCTACCACTGTGGCTTCCAAAGTGTGTCTTACTTTAACAGACAGTTTAAAAAGATCGTTGGCACTAACCCTACTGTTTACAAGTTGGGATTTGAGAAAGTAATTACGCATTAAAAAAACAACTATCCGGATAGCTGTGGTCCGGATCAACGGAATAAGCATATGATACTGGAGCACGTTGCCTTATGGACCAACCAACTGGAAGAACTCAGGGATTACTACACCCGTTATTTTGGTGGTCAGCCCAATGAAAAGTATATAAATGAAAACCGTCATTTTGAAAGCTATTTTCTTTCCTTTACATCAGGCGCCCGGCTTGAGATCATGAAGATGCCCGATATTCCAGACAACAAGAACGACACCATTCACCGCCAGCACCTCGGTATTATCCATTTGGCATTTGGTGCAGATAGTATGAGCGAGGTTGACAGCAAGGCAGAGGAGCTGAGGAATGCCGGCTTTAAGATCCTGAGCGGCCCCAGAAAGACCGGTGATGGATACTACGAGTTCGAAACCCTTGACCCGGACAACAACCGGATTGAAGTGACCACCCTTTTTACAGGTCTGAGCTGATCCCTATGAACAGCAGGTAAGGTGTGAAAATGTGCTACTCACCGCTTGCTGACGCAGGTTCGGCCAGTTTTGCTTTAAGTTGCTGGTTTTCCAGCTCCAGCTCTTCCTGCCTGCGCCGCATCTGTTCTTGGGTGGCCTGAAGCTCCTCCTGATTCTGTCGCAGTTCTTCCTCCTGGGCTCTCATATTCTCGGCCATTTCCTGCGACTCCTGCAGCAGCACCCGCGTACGTTCATTGGTCTGTACAGTCGATACGGTGGATGCTATGTCCTCACATATTTTCTCCGCAAATTGGATCTGATGATCGCTAAAGCTTTTAAAGGAGGCTATTTCTATGGCTCCGAAGATCTCTTCATTGTATTTCAGGGGCACGATCAGTATGGAGTTGGGCGGAGCTGTACCCAGGCCGGAAGTAATATTCACAAAGCTTTCCGGCACTTCCTTCAGGTGTATACTTTGCTTCTCCTTTACACATTGGGCTACAATACCCTCATTCAGATCCAGCCGCTTTTGAAGGAACTTATGCCGGTCATAGGCATAGGTGGCCATAAGCTCCAGATATGGTTCTTCCCCTTCCCCCCCGAATAGCAGGAAAACAGAGCCCTGATTCGCCTCCAGGTATTTTACGTAGTTGACGATTATTTTTTCCGAAAGGGCCTTCATATCGGAATCACTTCTTAGAATATCCGCAAATTTGGCTATACCCCCGGTAGTCCAGTTTCTGATCTCGGTCTCCTCACGGCTCTTTTTCAGATTGTCCCGCATTTTCAGAAGCTCACCTCCCATGACATCCTCTTCACTGAGTGGGGCAAAGTCTGCATCCAGCTTATCGTTGCCTATCTCTCTGGTAAAATCGGAATAATGTGTAATACCTTCCACCAGGTCGTTCAGCGAGTCTGTCATGTCCCCCAGTTCATCCTTTCGGACACGATCGATCTTATCCGTGGCCTTGCCAAGAGAAAGATCCCTGAGCCGGGCTCTGACTGCCTGAATAACTGCAAGCAGCCTGTCACTAAAGTAGACTGCCAGATAGGTCCCCACTCCTAAAATAACAACGGATACCAGCAGGATGATCAGTGACATTGTTTTTATTCCTGCCGTAATGGCTTCACGTTTCAGTTCAACGGACTGTTCAATGGAATCGGTGTATATTCCTGTAGAGATCACCCAGCCCAGTGGCCTGAATAACCTGGAATAGGAAAGCTTGTCATACACCTTATTCTGCTCTGGTTTTTCCATGATGTATTCCACAAAAGCGCCGCCCTCATTTTCTTTTACCTTCTCTACACGTTCCTGGTATAAATTCTTTCCTTCCTTAGCTTTTACCACATTGTATTTGGGGTCGCTCATCACTTTCCCGGCATTCTGAGGCTTGGCGGTATGCATGATCATAGTAGGATAAGGCAGCTGGTCATCGGTGATCCAGAAATACCCCTCTCTGTTGTCGAACCTCAATTGAGAAAGTAACTCCAGGGTTCCTTTCATACCGCCTCCGTTGGAATCATTATAACCTTTCTCTACAATTCCGTATGCAATATCGACGATATCCCTCAGCCCCTCCCGTGCCTTTGATATCTCTTCTTCACGAAAGCCTTCAATATCCTTCTGCCCCTTGTTGTAAATACTGTACACTGAAATAGTGCTGACTACGATGACAGTGGTAGCGAGTAATGCTCCTGTAAAAATGACTATTTTCCACTTTAGGCTCATATCTCTTTTTATGTTATACCCTCCATAACTGCATCAATTAAGGAGTTTTGGTGTGAAATCAAAAGTCACATAAAAAAAATTCGTCAGCTCGCTCTTATCCCCTCTTTGCTTTAAAGCCACCATGGTGTCAGTGGCAAAATACTGCAGATACCCACCACTAACTGAAAAAAAATCATTGTATTTATAAAGGAACAGCGCATCCAGCTCTATCCCAAGGTCCTTATCCATGCCTTCACCACCGGTATCCAAAAGAGATCTGTGTGTGGAAAAGGAATGCGCTTCTATGCCCAGTGACCATTTCTCGTGTATCTGGTCATATACTTTAAGATAAAGGTCCTTTAACCCAGGGGGAACATCAAAGCCTCCGAAATAGAACATGTCCTGACGACCAAAATAACGGTGTCTGCGTGCATAAAGAGGAATGAAGGTGTTAGTCTCGTCATAGTCCGGGTCATTCAGATCTGCTCCTCTTGTACCGGAGAGTATATCGAAACCAGCTGTTATTTTTATCTTTTTAAGTACTTTACAGGTAGCATCGAAAGAGGCCATCCATGCATCTACATCCTGATCGGTCACATTTTCACCGAACTGGTGATAGTAACTGCCGGTAAAAGTCCAGTTTCTCTGATCTTTACGTCCGAAAAAGCCCAGAGTCTGCATATAACTAACACTGGTATCCGGCTTTTCCAATCCCCGGTTAACAAATATCAGTGATGCTTCCCCTGACACAAATTTCTTATTCAGCCAGATCAACTGGAGGTTTTTGTAGTTTCTGCTCTCGTAGAGATCACGGAAAACCGATTGATCATCTTCATTTATTGCAATGGCAAAGTTCGCAGTAATGGTTGAATCCGCTGATTTCAGCCCCATCAGGGCAGCATCATGTGTTCTGCCTTGCTGACGCCAGTTAGCTTTACCCATAAGCTTGTAATTATCATATTCCAGCTCCTGCCGGCCCAGTTGAAGATATACTCCCCTCGCCGGTTGAAAACGCAACCACGCCTGGTAGATATTCAGGCCTGCTGTCTGGTCTAATTGGGCGTCTTCTCCCCAGATCCTTACATCCTGCACCGAGATGTACCCGCTGAGGTGTTCATCATGGGTATAGGAAAGGTTTAGTCTCGTTCTTTGTGAGGTGATAAAAACAGGCCTGTCTTCCATTTCCGGAAGTGTCGTATAGCCATTTCTGAATTCGGACCTGGGTCGGAATTGTGCATCGATCGCAAACTTACCCTGAGCTACTGAAAAATAAGGAATAAAAGAGCTCAGGCCTATTATTACAAAAAAAATACCACGCATAGCTATGCAATGTGCAGTTAAATTAAAAAAATGCTCTACACAACTTATAATGTACTTCTGAGAAAACCCCTGTCATCATTTTGAACGGAGGTTTCCCTTCAAAATACTGTTTTACAATACCATTTAATACAGGGGCTATGAGTTAGGAGAAGATCAGGGATGTATACTGCCACACAAGGTATGGTAAACTTTTCATTCCAGCAACTTGTTTTGCCGGGAATTTGACCAACAGCCGGATGCCGGCACTAAGATATGGTTTTATGAAATAAAAAAGGGATGTATAATACATCCCTTTAAATATCATTAAGATTTGAAAGATTAGCCTTTATTCTTGATATCCTGAACCTGCACACGAATATCCTGTGCTATATTTTTTAATTCCTGCATTCCCTTTCTTACGCGGGTACCTGCAGCATTATTGCCTTTATCATAGAATTTTTCAAAGTCGGATTCCAAAGCTTGTACTAAGTTTTTAAGTTCTTCAAATCTGTTCATACTTGATAGAATTTTAAGGTTATTGAAAATTTTTCAGTTTTAGAATGAGGCGGCAATATAGTTAAAATGTTTCTAAATTAACGAAAAACCAACTTTTTTTTACTTTGTGATCGCAATTATTTCCTCACGCCGGTATACTCCGCCATCCAGTTTGTCCTTCACAGCGGCGAAAGCTCCGATGGTTTCTTCCACGTCTTCGAGCGTATGCACAGCAGTCGGGATCAGTCTCAGCATGATCACATCTTTGGGAACTACAGGGTATATTACCATAGAGCAGAATATATTGTAATTCTCCCGAAGGTCCATCGCCATATTGGCACCTTCACCTATGCCACCACGGAATAATACGGGTGTTACGGGTGATTCGGTTGTCCCTATGTCAAAACCGTGCTCCTTAAGGCCTGACTGTAAGGCATTTACGATCTTCCAAAGGTTATTTTTCAGTTCCGGTCTTGTCTTTAGCAGTTCAAGTCTTTTGATGGCTCCTACAACCAGCGGCATAGGCAGTGTCTTCGCAAAGATCTGAGATCTCATGGTGTACCGGAGGTAATCAATTATGGGTTTTATACCACCTACAAATGCACCAATACTGGCCATTGATTTGGCAAACGTGGAAAAATAGATATCAATACCGTCCTGAACGCCCAGCTCTTCACCTGTTCCGGCGCCTGTTTTACCCATTGTGCCAAAACCATGCGCATCATCCACCAAAAGACGAAACTGATATTTTTCTTTCAACTCAACGATGTCCTTTAAGCGTCCCATGTTACCAGACATACCAAATACGCCTTCTGTGATCACCAATATGCCACCACCCGTCTCGTCCGTGATCTTTTGAGCTCTCTGAAGCTGTTTTTCCAGATTTTCGATATTGTTGTGGGGAAATACAAAACGTTTTCCCAAATGCAGCCGCACGCCATCGATAATACAGGCATGGGACTCTGCATCGTAAACAATAACATCCTTTCTGTCCACCACTGCATCAATAATGGAGAGTACTCCCTGATAGCCATAGTTCAGCAGCAAAACAGCTTCTTTGTCAATGAATTCCGCCAATCTTTCCTCCAATTCAATGTGGTGAACGGAATTTCCCGACATCATACGTGCTCCCATAGGATAGGCCAGCCCCCATTCCGCTGCAGCCTCAGCATCTACTTTCCTTACTTCAGGGTGATTGGCAAGACCCAGGTAATTGTTCAAACTCCAGGTTAAAACCTCTTTCCCATTAAATCGCATGCGCGGGGCTATCTCTCCCTCCAGTTTTGGAAACATGAAATAATCCTGTGGCAGATGCGAATGTTGACCCAGTGCTCCTTCTTCAACGCGTAATTTATCAAAAATATCCACTGTTAATTTATTGTTATGTTAGTCTTCCAAAAAAACACACAAATCTAATACTATTAAACATCTTCTCAAAAGTACCATTTCATTTAGTAAGGGGCTCACTTAGAAAAGATGAATTAATTATTTAGCATTGTACAAACGATATAATGTCGCTCCTTTATGAAAAAAATCAGTAAAATACTTATCGCCAACAGAGGCGAAATTGCCCTGAGAGTAATGCGCTCAGCAAGAGAAATGGGAATAAAGACAGTCGCCATTTTCAGTGAGGCTGATCGCAACGCACTACATGTCAGATACGCGGACGAAGCCGTCTGCATCGGTCCGCCACCTTCGGCACAATCTTACCTGAAAGGTGATGAGATCATAGAAGTATGTAAAAGACTGAACGTTGATGCTATCCATCCTGGATATGGGTTTCTTTCTGAAAACGCTGTTTTTGCACGGAATGCTGAGAAAAACGGCATAAAATTCATTGGTCCAAGCCCTGAGGCTATAGAAACCATGGGCAGCAAACTGGCTGCAAAGGCGGCTGTTTCGAAATACAATGTTCCGCTGGTTCCCGGAGTAGACCACTCTATTACAGATGTAGAGGAATCAAAGCGTATAGCCGAAGAGATAGGCTATCCCGTGCTTATCAAGGCAAGTGCAGGAGGTGGAGGCAAGGGCATGCGGATCGTGGAAGATCCGGCGGATTTTGAGGCGCAAATGGAACGTGCAGTAAGCGAGGCCAGGTCTGCCTTTGGAGATGGTGATGTATTCGTGGAAAAATTCATAACCTCACCCAGGCACATTGAATTTCAGATCCTGGGAGATGAACATGGCAATGTGGTGCATCTGTTTGAACGGGAATGCTCTATTCAGCGCCGGCACCAGAAAGTGATCGAGGAGGCACCATCCTCCATATTAACACCTGAAGTACGGAAAGCCATGGGTGAAGCCGCTGTAGGCGTGGCAAAGGCCTGTAACTACTATGGTGCAGGTACGGTGGAATTTATCGTTGACGACAAGCTTGACTTCTTCTTCCTGGAGATGAATACACGCCTGCAGGTGGAGCATCCGGTGACGGAAGAGATCACGGGAATTGACCTGGTAAAGGAGCAGATCAAAATAGCGGAAGGCCGGGAGTTACCTTTCAAACAGGAGGATCTCGAATTCAAAGGCCATGCCTTCGAGCTGAGAGTGTATGCTGAAGATCCCAAAAACAATTTTCTACCCGATATCGGCCGGCTGAATCAATATGTCAGACCGCAGGGACCGGGAATACGGGTAGATGATGGATTTGAACAGGGAATGGATATACCCATTTACTATGATCCTATGATCGCCAAGCTGGTTACCTATGCTGATAACCGCGAAAAGGCCATGGAACGTATGCTGAGAGCCATCGAGGAGTATAAAATATCCGGTATTGAAAATACATTGGAGTTTGGCACCTATGTGTTAAATCATGAAGCCTTCAGAAGCGGGAATTTCAATACAAAATTCGTAGAAAAGTACTTCACTCCTGATGTGCTTAAATCACAGGAAATTGACGCCGAAGAAGAGATCTCCGCAGTTCTCGGTGCTGTACTGGTGAATGAAAGTGCTCCCAACAAAGCCTCTGACAATCACTCTATCTCCGAAAGCCAGTGGCAGAAGAGAAAGTGGATGAATAACTAGGTTGGTTACTGATTGTTTGTTGATTGTAATTGGTTGATAGTGAACAGTTATTGACCACTCATGGCCTGGTATTGGATTATCCGGCAATGAGTGGTTCAACATCGGAATAGTACTGAATGTTTTCAGGAAGCCCGGGGCTCCGTACTGAAGACTCAGGACTAACAGACTTTTGGATATGGCAGAAATAAGACCCATACGGGCATGGAAATTCAATCACAGGCTATCAGGAGAGATTGAAGAGCTAACCTCTCCGCTTTTCGATGTGGTATCTGAAAAGCAGAGAGCCCGGCTCTATCAAAACCCACTCAACAGCATTCATCTATCGGTGCCCAACAGTGCGGAGGAGGCTGCTGAGGTATTGTCCCAATGGAAAAAGGACGGAACCCTTAAGCTTGATCATGTGCCGGGCATATACGTTTACTATCAGTATTTTTCACTGGCCGGTAGTGATAAGGAATATTGCAGAAAAGGGTTTATCTGTAACATAAAGGCCTATGACTGGCCTGACAAAGTGCTGCTGAGGCATGAAAACACCATGCCGAAAGCCGTAAATGACCGTATCAGCATCCTGGAAAAGACGCAGCTCAATGTAAGCCCCACGCATGGCCTGTATACCGATCCAACCTTTGAGCTGGAACAGTATATGGATGAAAGTATGCTCAGTCCTATATATGAAACCGAGGATTATCAGGGAGTACGGGATGTCCTGAGTGTAATTCAGGATGCAGACATTATTCAGCGTTTCCTGACTGTGCTCAGGGACAAGAATATCATACTGGCCGACGGACATCATCGCTATGAAGGATCGCTGATGTACCGGAAAAAAATGATGGCCACCCATGCCAATGGTTCAGGTGAAGAAGGATACAACTATCACCTGATGTTCCTGACCAACACCGAGGCGGAAGATCTACGGATCATGCCCACACATCGTTTGATCAAGGGGCTGCCAAAAGTTGATGAGGAGGAATTGCTGAAAAAACTGGAAGAGGATTTTATCATAAAGCCGATTGAGGATGCCTATATGATCAACGAGATCATATTGGGCAAAAAGTGGGCTTTTGGATTACTTTTCAGGGACAGTACGTACAAGGTACGGCTTAAACCCGAGCGGTTCCATACACTCAAATGGAATTTTCCCGACGAGGTTAAAGAACTGGACCTTACCGTAATGCACTATTTCATTATAGAAAAGGCGCTGGGTATAGCCGGTAAAGATCAAAGAGCCTCCGAAAATATAGAATTTGACCGTAGCTTTAGTGACTGTCTGGCCAAGGTGATCAGGGAAGAGGTCCAGCTGGCGCTCATCACCAAGGATATATCCATGGAGGATGTAAAAAAGGTGTGTTACAGTGGCTATACCATGCCGCAAAAATCAACCTTCTTTTACCCCAAGGTAGTTTGCGGATTCCTTTTCAGTTCAATCAAAGATAATGAATTTCAGTCGCCGCCTTATTCTTGCTTCTAAGTCGCCAAGAAGGCAGCAACTGCTAAGGGCTATCGTTCCCGGTCTGGAGATCCGGACCAAACACGTGGAGGAGGATTATCCTGACTCACTTAAGACTGATCAGGTGGCTGCGTATCTGGCACAAAAGAAAGCGCTGGCGTTCAGGGGTGAGCTTAAGGATGAAGTATTGATAACTTCGGATACCACAGTAGTGCTCGGCGATCAGATCCTGGGCAAACCGGAGGATGAAGCCGCTGCATTTGATATGCTGTCAGCACTGTCCGGTGGCTTTCATCATGTAGATACCGGGGTGTGTATCCTGAGCAGGGAGAAGCAGGTGGTTTTTAACGAAGTAACCCGGGTATACTTTGGAAAACTGACAGATGAGACCATCAGAGCCTACATTTCTTCCTTTCACCCCCTTGACAAGGCAGGAGCCTACGGAATTCAGGATTGCATTGAGCAGGATACCAATCTGCTCTCACAGGAAGACCAAAAATTCCTGTTGAAGATCAATAAACCCCTACTCTATGAGGAGACTATGACCAGTGGCAGCACGAAGCCTCCTGCTTTTTATATTGATCATATCGAGGGTTCGTACTTCAATGTAATGGGACTGCCTGTTGCAAGGCTTTACCATGAACTCTCGAGGTTTTAAGCCCCTGACCTGATATTGTTCATGAGCCTGTATCATGAAATGATCCAGACAAATGAAGGAGATATTAAAATATCTTAGAAGTCATGTAAAAGAAGATTTTAGCAAAGGCTACTACATCACTATAGCCTTCTTTCTTGCCATTTGCCTTTCCATTAACTACTACCTGGATTTTGAAGATTCCATCATTGACAGTTACTATGGGCGGAGTATCAGGATCTTTTATTTTTTTCTGTTCTATGCCTTTGCCTATTATGGTGCCACATTCATTATGGCGGGCTTCAAAAAGCGTTCCGACATTTTGAATAACCGGTGGTTTTGGGTGAAGAGTTCCTTCATTCTCATGCTACTGGCACTTGATGGCGGTTTTCATTACCATGACATTTTCATTCGCGAGTCCGTTCCCCCCGTAGCCCAATATTTTTCGCGGAAAGTGCTGAAGAACCTGATCAATATTCTGACCATGATCCTCCCTATGATCATTTTCTACCGGATGTATGACAGGAACATAAACAGCTTCTACGGACTCACCCTCAAAGGCTTTAACTATCGTCCATATCTGACGATGCTGCTGATCATGGTCCCGGTGATAATAGCGGCATCCTTCATTGAAAACTTCAATGATTTTTACCCTATTTACAAAAAGAATGCGGTACACCAGCATTTACACATAGCAGAATGGATCCCCGCTGTGATATACGAGCTTGCCTATGGCTGGAATTTTCTGACCATAGAACTTGCCTTCAGAGGATTCATGATCCTGTCACTGGCCGGTATTATGGGACGCAACGTGGTGATGCCCATGGTGGTGACCTATTGTTTTTATCATTTTGGAAAACCCGAAGGCGAAGCCATCAGTTCCATTATAGGAGGGTATATACTGGGAGTAATTGCCCTTGAAAGCCGGAGTGTATTCGGAGGAATAATGATCCATGTAGGGGTGGCCTGGATGATGGAGCTTTTTGCCTGGCTACAACAGAAAATATAAAACCATAAAAACCTATGAAAACTGATTTACCGGAAATAGATCAGACGCTGAGATCATTCATGACAAGTCATGTGCCACCATTGAGAGTACGGATAGACAAAGCAACGCAACTGGAAATGGCTGGCACCAAAGAAGCCATGCAGGGAAAGCAAAAGGTAGATGGTTTTTACTTCGGCAGTATTATACCGAAGCCTAAAGATGTACGCCTGTACTTTTTTCCTATATATACCCACCCTGAAGAGTTCAGTCCGTCCACAGAACTAAGGAAATGTCTTAAGGGTAAGAGTTGTTTCCATATCAAAAAGCTCTCTCCCGAACTACAGGAAGAGATCAGGGAGATGATCATCAAAGGAGTGAAAATATATCAGTCAGAAGGCCTGATCTAGTGGTAAATAGTTATTGGGTTATTGGTTATTAAGTTACCGGGGAAGTTGAATCTTATTTTCAGCCTCTGACTCAATTTAATAACTAACTGAAAATCAATATTTTAAATACAGTAACAAGAGAATTATTAATGTGAGGTCAATTGAACGGCAGGAATTTACTGTCACCTTCCGGATAGGTGGGTGGCCTTGTATTTAAATTCTCACCGTTCAGCCGTTTTTCGTAGAGCTTCAGAAAGTCTCTTACCATCACCGTTACAGAGAAGCAGTCCATCACCCGCTCATGGATCTTTTTGGGGTCATAGTCGGATATCCCTTTGATAGCCTGTGCCAACTCTGAGCTGCTGGTAGAAAGGACGCCGGATTCAGCATCCACAATCTCTGGTAGTGACCCATAGGGAGTGGCGAATACAGGGCAGCCGTAGTACATACTTTCCGTAATAGCAATCCCAAAGGGTTCATGCCAGACCACCGGAAATACAAGCCCGGCAGACTGATCGATAACCCGGTTTTTCCTTTCTCCTCCTATCATCCCATAAAAATGGATCCTGGGGTCCAGCGTCATTCTGAAGCCCATATGAAAATTAACACGGTTCCCTCCCAGCACATGAAGGTGATGACCGCTTTTTTGAGCTACTTTAATTGCCCCCTTAATATTCTTGACTCTCCAGGCCGCCTTTCCAAGAAAATGAAGGTGCCTTGGCCGCTTTTTGAAGGAAGGCCGGCCATAGTCATCGGGATCAAGTCCATTGTAGACATAACATTCAGCCCCATGAAGCTCAGCATGTTTTTTTGAAACAAAAACCGTATTGATATCATGGAATTTATCCTTGGTATTTGACTCCATGTGGATGAGGTACGGCTTCTCCAATGGTTCCCTGGGCGGAATGTAGAGATGCACAAGGTCCACGTCATGTGGTATCTGGTCATTCAGGCTTTTTTCAGGATCCAGAATGATCACATTGGCAAAATCTGACGAGCTGCCCTCGCCGACAAGGTAAGTGACCCTGTGCCCCTGGTTTACAAGTTCCTTCCCCAACCACCAGACGATCCGTTGTATACCACCGTACTTTGCTACAGGAATGGGTTTATCAAAAACTATAAGTATATGCATATCAGTTGCCCGCTTCTGAAGGTACTTTTTGTGCTATGCCATGATCAGTCCAGGTAAGTTTTTTGCGGCGGGTATCTTTCCGTATTCTCAGGTTTCTTTCCAGGGATTCTTTTGTTTTGTAACCACGCGCATGATCCAAATGTATACAAATAGCTCTATGCCGGATCTGTTTGCCCCTGATGCCTTTGTTTTCCAGCCTTTCACCCAGCTCACGATCAGGCCCTCCGTATTGCATCCGTTCATCATAACCATTCACGGCCAGCAGATCCTCTTTCCAGACAGAGGTATTGCAGTTATTGAAAGACGCATTGGCCGGTGTGACAAAATCAAGAAATCTCCCCCACTGTGGTGAGGCCGACAGCTTTCTGAGTTGTGACCTGCCATGGAAATCTCTTTCTTTCAGCCATTCGGGCGAAAAGCACTGCCCTGAGAATATATCGTCCTTGTCAATACCTTCGCTTATACCCATGGGCAGCTTGCAATATCCCCCGGAAAGGAAATGACCACGCTCTGCAAGGGCTACATGCGTGGCAATAAAGTCCTCCCGAGGGATACAATCGCCATCGGTGAACAAAATATACTCCGACCTTGCCGCCTCAATAGCCTTATTCAAAATAGTCTGCCGCCGGTATCCCTTATCTTCATGCCACAGATGTGTGATCGAGAGATCTGAGTCTTTTTTAAATCTGTCCACGACCGCTCTTGTCTCCTCACCTGACCCATCGTCAGCTATTATGATATCAAAATTGCGGTAAGTCTGATGCTCATACCCCCAAAGTACTTTTTCAAGCCAATGAGGCATGTTATAGGTAGCAATAACCACGGTTACACTAAGCTCTTTGCTCATTTCCCTGATCTGTTTAGCTCCCAAAGTCTCAAATACTTCATAAAATTCAAATAAGCCGTAAGACCACTAAAGACAAAGCCATAATAGCCATCCAGAAACCCCAATCTCAGAATGTACTTCCTGAAAAACTTATACCAAGGATTGATTATAACGTGTAAAAAAAAATAAGCCTTTTTGCCTTTTTCAAATTTCGCATGCGCCGCTATTATGGCAAACTTTTTCACCTGCTCAAAGTGCTCCTCAAGATTTTGATAGGCAAAATGCAAAATGTCACCATTGACTTTTATGATATTACCTGACGGAATGATCACCCTGTCATGTGGGTTGGTCCCCCCCCATTTTCCCCGGGTCCGGTCCCAAAGCCGCAATTTACGGTCAGGATACCAGCTGTATCTGAGCCAGTGACCGCAGTAATTATTGAGGCGATTAAAACTATACCCGTCGTATTGCCAGTTGTGTTTGGCATCCAAAATGATCTTTTTCATCCCATCTGATACACGTTCATCTGCATCCAGTGACAAAATATGGTCATAGGTGGCCTGCGACATGGCAAAGTTTTTCTGCTCTATGTGACCGTCAAATCTGTTTTGTAAAAACCGTACTTTCAGCTCCCTGCATATCTCAGGTGTTGTATCTGTACTGTAGGAATCCACCACTACAATTTCATCCACGACCTCTGACATGGAAAGGATGCACTCGCGAATATTGCGCTCTTCGTTGTAGGTGATGATCACCCCTGAAATTTTGACCGGGCCTGGCAATGTGTGACGATATTTTTTTTCGTGTCGCTGATCAGGGTGCAAAAATAGCAGGAAATTATTACCGGTCCACTCTAATACAAAAAATGGCAACCGTGGGCTGCCATTATGATTTTCAAAGGATCAGGAGACAAAAGCTTAGTCAGATGACTCTCCACTGTCGGCTTCTTCATCGGTTTTCCCCTTCCCTCTCTTATTCTCATCCATGATTTTATCTTCGTCTTTCAATCTTTTTGATACGATGAGGAAGGGTCCGGAAACTACTTTCTCTCCCTCTTTCACTCCTTCCAGTATCTCGATATTTTCATAGTCGCTGATACCGGTTTTCACCTCCCTCATTTTGGCTAACCCGGCTTCTTCCACAAATACCACTTCTTTCACCTCATCATCTTTTTTCGGGTTATCGTTCTCTTTCTCCTCCTGGTCATCTTCACTTTTTCCATTACCTTGTTTCCCCTGTCCAGGAATGCGGGTGGTCACCGCCGCCAGTGGCACTGAGAGCACATTTTCCTTTTGGTTGGTGATGATCTCCACACTGGCTGTCATACCCGGCCTGAAGGGATACTTGTTCCCTTCTTCCACCAGATCCTGATAGGAAGAATTCAGTATTCTGATCCGAACCTCAAATTCAGTAACAGCATCTGCAGAAGCCTTGTCATTGGCAGTATTGGCAATGGCAGTCACCACTCCTTTAAATTCCTTGTCCATGTAGGAATACGAATCCACATCTATCACCACCGTATCGCCAAGAGAAACACGGATAATATCATTTTCGTTGACATTTACCCGTACTTCCATCTGATTGAGGTCTGCAATACGCATGATCTCCGTGCCCTGAAACTGCTGCGTACCCAGCACCGTTTCGCCCTGCTCCACATTAAGCTTGCTTACAATTCCACCCATTGGAGCCTTTACAGTGGTCCTTCTGAGGTTTTCCTGTGCCTGAGAAAGGGAGGCCTGACTGCTTTTTACCACAAACCTAGCTGCTTCCAGCGATTCCTCTGCCGATTTCAGATCATTTTTCGCCACTTCATAGTTTTGCTCTGCCAGTTGCCAGTCGGCTTCGGAAATGACTTTCTCATCCCAGAGCTTTTTCTGACGGTCATAGTCCAGCCTGGCTCTCTGGAATGTGGCCTTTGCCCTGGATAAAGCGGCCGCTGATGATGCCCTGTTGGCTTTTTGTGTATTCAGTGATGCCTGTGCCTGCTCAAGCGCCGCTATGAAATTATCCGGTCGTACTTTGGCAAGAAGCTGCCCCTGCTTTACGGAATCTCCCTCCTCTACCGCCAGTTCTATCAACTCACCGGAAACCTCCGGACTGAGTTTTACTTCCACTACGGGCTGCACCATACCCGAAGCACTCACTTTTTCAGTGATGGACACGCGTTTTGCTTCAGCCAGGGTAACCTTGATATCATTGGGTTTGCCGATCCATCCGGCTGATTTACCCACGATCAGAAATACAATGAGAAGTATAAACCCACCGATCAGGTAGTACAACCATTTATTTGTTTTTTTCTTCTTTGCCATAGTTTAGAATTCCAAAGGTTGACCCTACATAATTACCCAAAATCCCTCATTTTCAGCCATTTTAAAGGGTTAGCGGTTAATTTAAAAGATGAGCGTCACACCATTCGTCACAAATCACTCCCTGGTATCTCCGCCTCCATCACAACCTCTTCTGTTCTGAAGGTAAAATTACAATTAATTGAAATATTTCGTTGACTATTTACCTTCCTGAGCCATAGCCTGCACAACCTCCGTCCCCCCGGAGTGAGCCAATAGCAGATCGACTCACCATACCGCCTGTTCTCCCGCACGCGATCAGTTGACGCTTCACACACACATTCTGGAAGTCCCCTAATGTGAGTGATTTGATAACTATTGAAAAAAAGCGCAAATTTGATATTTCACCCAAACACCACGCACTATGTCAAATCTAATCAAATATGTCCTCACGGTAGCATTAATTACAATATTGACATCACCGATCATCTCCCGGCAATACCCGAAAGCAGATGCCAATATTAACATAGCCACCAACCCCGGAGTGCTGGACCAGAACCAGATCAATACCTTGCTTCTCACTCTTGCTAGCGACAATACCAGAGCAAACTATAGTCTGGCTTCAAGAGCAAGCAGACGGCACCTTGACAATGCCGTAGAACACATGGTTGAAAATCAGTGGGACAAGGCTTTAACAGAACTACGTAAGGTGCACCCCCGGCACATCAGTGCAGAATATCGACAGTTAACCAAATTGCTGACGTCAGTATGTTATCTCAAAAAACGTAAAAAAGGCATGGCCTTAATCCATCTTGATTTCAACAGTCGCCACCTCGACATCATAGCCATGCAGGGCTCCATCTACATGGAGCTTGGAAACTACCAAAAAGCCGAAAAGAAATTTCTGAGTGCCCTGAGAAAAGACAAATACTACCAGTTTGCCTATGAAAACCTCATCAGCATCTATCAGGATCATCCACCCAACCCACGGAAACTTAAGCGAGTCCAGACTAAAGCAGAGAAAAACAAATTTTAATGATACACTTAAATATTTAATATTAAACACTATCATCGAACCAGTTATCCTGCACCACCTTTGGTAATAACTTCATCGGCTCTACGATCCATTCATATGTTTCCTTGATCTCAGCCATTACTTCATTCCTGCGTTTCACCTCAGGTAGTACAACCATTTATTTATTCTTTGCCCTGGTTTAGAATTCCAAAGGCTTGCCTTGATAAAAGTCGAGTATTTTAAGTTTGAAAATGTAGTCGTATTTGGCTCTGAGCAGGTCGGACTGCGCCTGAAACAGGTCATTTTCAGCGATCTGATAGTCCACAAAATTTACTGCTCCGAAGTCATAGCGCTGTTTGGTCACGCGGAAAGACTCTTCTCTGGCTTCCACCTGTTTTAAGGAAGCAGTATACGATTTTGATGCGGCTACCACATCATTATATGCCTGCTCGATCGTTTGCCAAAGCTGATATTTTGCATCTTTCAGATCGATCCCGGCCTGTTCCTGATTTATGATGGCTCTTTGGATACCGGCACGCGCCTGGAATCCATTGAATATTGGGATACTTACGTTAAACTGTACGAACCGGCTTAGATTATCATCGACCTGGTCGCCAAAGCTATACCCCTGAACCACGCTGCCCGAAGGAATCTCAACTTCATCCAACACGACCTGATTTGTACCTTCCACAAAACCTACGGGCTCAAGGGCAGTGGTAGGCTCACCCCCATCGGGTACGAATCTTGGCAGGTCAGCCGTGGCATCGGAATACCTCGTGGTCATTCCACCTGAGAGTGACAGGGACGGATACAAATTCCCTCTGGCTGCTTTCACACCCCAATCGGCACTTTTCTGATTGAGGTTGGCGCTCTGTATCTCAGGCATATTGTTAAGAGCGATCTCATATACTTCAAGTGCGGTAACGTCCAGCACGTTTTCTTCTACATTGATTTCAGGAACCACGATATCCACATCAGATTCCGGAGGCAGAAGCAATACCTGTTTCAGTTGTATTTTGGACAACTTGTAATTATTCTCAGCGTTGACCATATTCAGCTCATTGGTCGCTTTCTGTGCCAGCAGATCCAGCAGATTGGCCTTGGGAAGTGCCCCGGCGTCCACCTGTTTGGACGTCTGCTCTACCTGCTGCTCCGTAGAGTTGAGCTGCTTTCTGGCATTTTCCAACAGCTCTCTGTTGAACAGAACATTGGTATAAAAGGTGATCACATTAAATATCACATCATTCTGGGTCCTTTCCAGATCCTTTTGACTAGCCTCAAAGGCCATTTGATTCTGTTTGATCGTGTTTCTGAGATTGAAACCGTTAAAAACAGGGATTGTACTGGAGATCGTTCCGTTGGAAGCAGCAATACGCTGGTTTTCCACAAAAAGGTTGGTAGTGGGATCAATCGATCTACCCCAGTTCCAGCCGAAGTTTCCGGTGGCATTGGCATTGGGCAGCAATGCCATTCTGGATTGCTGCAGGCTGATGTCGGAAGTCTGGACAGTCAGGCGGGTACGTTGCACATTCAGATTATTCTCCAGTGCATAGTCAATACATTCCTGAAGGGTCCATTCACCATTGTCATTCTGTCCAAAGGCCAGACTTGAAAGCGTAACGAGTACTGCGATTAGTTTGATCTTCATGGTTAGCTTAGTTTTTCATAAATCAATATCAGGGATATAAATAACTTCCTGGATCCAACTCAGACTTCTGAGATACTCCAGGGAAACCGGCTTTAGTCCTGAATCCATTTCGATCACCAGACCGGCCAGATCATGCTTACCTTTACGCGAGACTGACATGGTTGCGATATTACAATCGTCATTTGACAAAATATTGGCAATGTTGGCTATACTGCCCTTGGTATCTTCAGCTTTGATGATCAATGTGTGCATGGAAGCTGAAAAGTTGGCTGTAAAGCCGTCTACTTCGACTATATTGATGACGCCACCTCCGCGGCTTTCTCCAATAACCTCCACTTTTTGATCGCCTTTTTCAATATTTACCTTAATGGTATTGGGATGCAGGGCAGAAGCATTCCCTACGGATTTAAAGCTATATTCCAGACCGGCTTCCCGGGCATGGTCAAATGCATTTTTAATTCTTTTATCATCTGTCTTAAAATCCAGCAGGCCCGCGACAATGGCTCTATCGCTGCCGTGCCCTTCAAAGGTACGGGCAAATGAATTGTAAAAAGTAATAACAGCCTTATCCGGTTGGGCACCCAATACTCTGACAGAAGCCCGGGCTATACGTACCACACCGGCTGTGTGGGAGCTGGACGGACCGATCATAACCGGGCCGATCATATCAAAAATACTGCTTTTTTCAGGCATTGAAAATCATCCATTCCTTGGTTCTCAATATTAGTGATAATTTTACGGGCCATATGTATTATTAGTTTTGAATGGTTATTTTTCTACTTAAAAACCCAAAATGGGTGATGGGCTTCCGCCACCCGTGATCTACCAGATTTGAAGGCATATTTTAATTCCAATTGGATAGAAGATGATCTCAGGATACCTCTGAATGACAGGGCATTGCAATTCGGTGATGGAATATTTGAAACCATGATCGTAAAAAATGGCAGGGTGAGGTTTCTGGATGATCACATAAAAAGGCTTATGGCAGGGACCAGGGTCATCGGTCTTGATCCCGACCTTGCATCCCTTTCCAAACAAAAGCTTTCCGAAATCGTGAGAGAGCTGATGTTACGGAATACTATAGAGGATCATGCCCGGGTCAGGCTACAGATATGGCGCAAACCGTCCAAAGGCAGAGGATACCAGGTCGGGGCAGCCGAAGCCTACCTCCTGATAACAATTTTCCCACATGAGCCTTTTGGGTATATCATTCGGAACAAGGTATCCTGGTGTGAAAGAACTCACCTGGCAGTCTCCCAAACTTCCGGATTCAAAACCCTTAGCTCCCTGCCCTACGTGTTGGCCGCCATGGAGCAGCAGGAAAAAGGCACCGATGATCTGGTTCTGTTGGATAACCGCGGTTTCATTGGTGAGTGTATCATGTCCAACATTTTTTGGGTCAGTGACAACACTGTATACACGCCCGGGTTAGGCACCGGATGTGTTGAGGGCATTATGCGCCGGCAGATCATGGATCAATGTAAACGCCTCGGCATTGCCCTCTACGAGGTTGAAGAAAAGCCGGAGGTATTGAAAAAAGCAAATACCGTTTTCAGTGCCAACGTTGCAGGCTTCTATCTGTTCAAGACATTGGACGGCCAGTCCTATGACACACAACATCCGATCGTGAACAAACTGATCGCTTCCATCAACCAACTTTAGCATCGATCTTTATTTGCAGCTTTTTCATGCGGTAATTGCTAACCGTTTTCATATGTATCTTATCACAAGCCGCTGACTCACAAATGTTTACAAAAAGTGCCCAAACCTTACATCCTGAAGCAATGTTGAAAAAGTGTGGATAACTTCTCCATTAAAGTATCTTGAAAAATTTTATCCTATATAAATTAATTTATATAATTGTTTCCTGTATTCAGTCTATAGCGTATGTACAATGACCCCGATATCCTGATTACCAAAGTTCAAATGATCATGGAATCCCCAACAGAAAGGGCTAAGTATCAGGAACTTACATCGTTTCAGGAAAAGTTAAACTTCATCAAAAATCATTTCATAATGAATGATATGGCAGTGAGATTACTTGAAAGAAGATACCTGCTGAGCGAGGATAAAAGGGATGAACTCATGAGAACAGTAGACGATATCATTGCCAAAACTGACTGACAATCAACTAAAAACCTTACATCAAACTGCTATCGGGGCCTTAATGGTCGGATGGGCTTGATAATCGACAATTTCAAAATCTTCAAAGTGGTAGTCAAAGACAGAGGATGGTCTGCGCTTAATAATTAACCGGGGTAAACGAAATGGTTCCCTTGTCAGTTGCAGAGTAGCCTGTTCAATGTGGTTTGTGTAGAGATGTACATCTCCGCCGGTCCATACAAACTCTCCGGGAGCCAGGTCACACTGCTGAGCAAACATGTGCACCAATAGTGCATAGGACGCTATGTTAAAAGGTACTCCCAAAAAGTAGTCGGCGCTACGTTGATACAGTTGACATGAAAGTTTGCCATCAGCCACATAAAACTGAAACAGTGCATGGCAGGGAGGTAATGCCATCTCATCCACTTCTGATGGGTTCCATGCACTTACAATATGTCTTCTGGAATCCGGATTATTCCTGATCTGATCGACCACTTTACTGATCTGATCGATGCTGCCTCCGCCCTGTGCAGGCCAACTTCTCCATTGATGGCCATATACCGGCCCGAGGTCACCATTTTCATCTGCCCATTCATCCCATATGGAAACCCCGTTCTCTTTAAGGTACCTAATATTTGTATCACCACTCAAAAACCACAGTAATTCATGAATTATAGAGCGGATATGAAGTTTTTTGGTGGTGACCAACGGAAAACCTTCGGCGAGGTCAAAACGCATCTGCCTACCAAAAACCGACAACGTACCGGTGCCCGTCCTGTCTCCCTTTTGACATCCGCTATCGAGTATGTCCTTCATCAAATCCAAATACTGTTGCATGGTGGTATGGTTAAATTTGAACTAAGTTATAGATTAGAACAATAGTATTTGAAATTTACGATTATAGATTTTTGATTTTTAGATTTGTTCATGATCCGGAATTTTCAGACCGTTACATTCATAACCGTTAAACAACACCTGTGTTATTCCTAAAAAGAGCATCATTTAATGTTTAAAAAAGCTGCCCGTGGGGTTTTGATCGTAGTGTTTTCAATTACGGCAGCCTTATCGATCTTTTTAAAGGACCTTCGCTTCAATTACGTTTTTGAAGATTTTTTCCCTGTAGGCGACCCTGATCTGGAGTACTACAGGGAATTCCGAACAAAGTTTGAAAATGACAACAACTACCTGCTGATAGGTTTGGAGAACAGTCCTTCCATTTTTGATGCGGAATTTCTGTCAAAAGTGGATTCACTCACCAGAGACCTGCAGGCGATGGAGGAGATGAACTCTGTTATCTCCATCACCAACTCAAAAAGGCCTATTATCAGCCAGGCAGGCTTTTATCAGCTTCCTTATCTTCATGTCAGTGATCCTACACGCTATGAACAGGATTCAGCAGTCATTTATCAAAGCCCGCTACTGAAAGAAACGCTGGTTTCAGCTGATGGAAGATCGCTGGCCATCCTGCTCAAGCATAAGGATGTGATTACCAAGGAGGGATCCGACGAGATTTCCGATGCGGTTGTAAGCCTGATAACGTCCTACGCCTTTCCCAATTACCATATCGCGGGAAAGGTACATGCTCAGCAGATATTCATAGGAAAACTTCAAACAGAATTGTTTACATTCCTTTCTGCGTCCATTGTCCTGATAGTGCTGTTCCTGTCCATAGCCTACCGAAACTGGTGGGGCGTGGTGATTCCTCTGGGTGTGGTGCTGATGTCCGTGATCTGGATCATGGGTATTATGGGTTTGACCGGAAAGCAACTGGATTTCATAATGGTCCTTTTACCTACTATTATGTTTGTGGTGGGTATGTCTGACGTCGTTCATATTATGACGAAGTATATAGAACAGCTCAGGCTGGGTTTCCATAAAATAAACGCTATTAAGACCACGTTCAGAGAAGTGGGACTTGCTACTTTCCTTACTTCTCTCACTACTTCCGTAGGATTTCTCACCTTACTGACTGCCAGTATAAGACCTATTCAGGGTTTTGGGTTGTTCACTGCGATTGGGGTTTTTATTGCCTTTATCGTGGCCTTTACCTTGCTTCCCTTCTCGTTGCTTCTGCTACCACGACCGAGGGTTTCAAAAAAACTGGTACATCGTTCGAAATGGTTCAAAATCCTGAGCTATTCATTTTTGAAGGTCTTAAAAAAAGCTCCTCATGTTCTGCTGGCCAATCTGGTCATTGTGCTGATCTCATTGTATGGCATATCGCTTATCAGGATCAATACCTTCCTGATAGAGGACCTACCCAACGACGATCCCTTAAAGCAGGATTTTGTTTTTTTTGATCAGAATTTCGGTGGCTCCAGACCTTTTGAGATCACCGCGAAAGCCAAAAAAGGTACTGTACTCACTCCTGAGATCATCCACGAAATAGAAAACCTATCCGAATATCTTTCAGACTCACTTATGGCCGGTAATATCGTAGGGCCACATACCCTTGTCAAATCTCTTAATCAGGCAGTCAATGGAGGAAGGTCAGCGGCGTTTGTTCTCCCTGCCAGCAACTACGAAAAAAGACAGGTCCAAAAAAACCTTAGCCGGCTTCTGAAAAGGAATGATGCAATCGCTTATGTGGTAACGGATGATCAAAAAACGGGTAGGATCAGTATGCGGGTTGGTGACATAGGCAGCGCCATTTCCTTACGGAGAACGAAGGAATTACAACGTTACATCAGGCATAACACAGATACATCCCTGGTCAGTTTCAAAATCACGGGAACCTCCAACCTGATCGACAAGAACAATGAATATCTGGCAGAAAACATGTTTGAGGGACTGGGAATAGCCTTCGGCGTAGTGGCACTAATAGCGGGGCTGCTTTTCAGATCCTTTCGAATGATCCTGATCACGCTCATACCCAACGTTATACCGTTGATCACCGTAGCAGGTATTATGGGGCTTTTTGGTATTACTTTGAAATTATCAACATCTATTGTGTTCACTATAGCCTTTGGTATCGCAGTAGATGATACTATTCACTTTACCAGTAAGCTGAAACTGGAGCTGGACAAGGGCAAGTCGCTCCTTTACGCACTGAAAAGTACGTACCTCAGCACCGGCAAGGCCATAGTGGTGACCAGCATCATTTTGTCAGGGGGATTTCTGACATTGATCCTTTCTTCTTTTGGAGGCACTTTTTATACCGGGCTACTCATAAGCCTGACCCTTTTTCTTGCCCTTATCATCGATCTGTCGCTGCTGCCGGTCCTGGTCATGTATTTCTCAAAAAGAAAGCAAAAAATGCTAAATTGAATTATGAAAAGAGTTGCAATTCTTGTCTTTTTGATCGCATCATGTTCTGTGCTGTTTATTTCCTGGATGCGCCTGGACAAGGATTCCAGTGGGATAAAAATTCAAGGTGTGAATCTTGAAGCTCCAAGGAATCCTGTTGCTATTGAAGCACTTATGCCGCTGAAGGAAATCCATACCGAGTGGGTTTCCGTGATTCCCTATGCATTTACAGATCCGGTAAATCCAAAAGTACATTTTGACTATCATCAACTTTGGTGGGGCGAAGGAATACAGGGAGCCACGGCAACCATCAAAATGGCACAGGATCTGGGATTAAAAATTATGCTGAAACCACATGTATGGGTACGAGGCCAGGGGTGGGCTGGTGACTTTGACGCTGGCAACGAGGAAAACTGGAAACTGTGGGAAAACAGCTACGAAGATTATATAATGACCTATGCCCGCCTGGCAGACTCACTGGATATTGAGTTATTCTGTATTGGCACTGAACACAGGAAATCAGCAAAAGAACGTCCTGAGTACTGGATCAGTCTGGTCAAAAAGGTGAGATCCATATACAAAGGGAAAATCACCTATGCAGCCAACTGGGATAACCATGAGAACATTACCTTCTGGTCGGCAATGGATTATATTGGAGTGGATGCCTACTTTCCCCTGTGCGAAAGGAAGACACCCACTGTAGAGAGTGTTATGAAAGGATGGATGCCAATAACCGGTAAATTGAAAACCATGTCAAAACAATATGACAAACCCATCCTTTTCACGGAATATGGTTACCGAAGCATGGATTATGCGGCAGACGGTCATTGGAAATATAACAGAGATACTCTCCTGACCAACAATGAAGCTCAGGCCAATGCCTATAAAGGTCTGTACCTTACCTTTTGGGATAAACCGTGGTTCGCAGGAGGGTTTCTCTGGAAATGGCACCTCCAAACCGTAACCCGTCAGGACAGACTGGCACGAGCATTTACACCTCAAAACAAGCCTGCACTGGAAATTATAAGAAAAAGATATAAAAAAGGTAACGAAGAATACTAAAAACCGAAAAGAAAAGTGTATTTTTGGATAAAATAATTCCAGAAATAGACAAAAAGAAAGAATATCGCCCTAAAAATACCCCATCCAAAGTGGAAGAGCCCATGGTTGCCTATAGCAGCCAGGTGATGCCTCTCGCATTTTTGTCCGTTATTTCAAGTCGTAACCTGCCCAGCACAAAGCTACCGGGTAAGGCGCTTACCGCACTTCAGAACGAAACCTCTCTAACACCACAGGAAATTGCTGATATTCTAGGGGTAAGCAAAAGCAAATACTATGATCTTATAAAAATGACCGACCTGGGCCAAAAAAACATTGATGCTTTGGCAGATTTCGCCACGCTATGGAACAAGGGTATTGAAGCTTTTGATGGTGACAAACAATTGCTTAGAGAATGGCTGCTAAGCAGGAATGAGAATCTGGGAGGTATTCAACCTATAAAGCTATTGTCCTCGAGGATTGGAAGAAGAGAGCTGGAAAACGCCTTTCTACGCATTGAGCACAGTCTTTACGGATGATCCTCTATCATATTGATAAATGGAAATACCGCCATGTATGGCCTCCTGAGGGTACTTTGCATGGCTCAGGGAGGTGGAATGAGATGGGACAATGGCTGATCTATTGCTCTCCCACAATCTCACTGGCGAAGCTTGAGATCCTGGCAAACGAGAGTTTCTTACCTCTTAAACGAGTCTGCATGACCATTGAAGTACCTGACGATCAAGGTATTTATATTGTAGGCGTGAACAATCTGAAAAGCAACTGGATGGCAAAACCTTATCCTGACGGACTCCTGATCCATACTCAGGAATTCCTGAACTCTGACCATCTCCTGATGAAGGTGCCTTCAGCGCAAAGCTACAGGGAGTTTAACTATCTGATCAATGTTCGGCATAGTCAGTTCCATAAAACCGTAAAGTTGGTAAGTGTTGAAAGTGAGCCTTTTGACCCTCGCTTAAAGACCTAAAGTTAAAAATGAATAAAAACCCCGGACCTGAGAGGTCCGGGGCTCCAGAGGAAAAATTAAGGAACTGCTTAATCAACCGTTGCATCCTCTGTGGTGCCTTCTACCATGATCTCAAATCTTCGATCACACTGTCCATCTCCAAAATCAATAGTGATCGTTTTAGTGTCAGTTTCGATCTGCTTAATACCTGAGACCGGAATTCTGGCTCTTCTACTGGGAACGCATGCCCTTTTGTATACCAACGTGTCCAAAATCTGCATCTCATAGGTTACACCTCTTCGGGTTGTCCCATTCGCTTCACCCGTTACGAGGTGAGAATCCTCACGTGGATTGCGTTCTCTTTTCCAGACCCTCACCTTATCTACCTCACGGGTCGCAAAGGTTTCATCAGGCCAGGTGACCTTACCACCTTCGAGGGTAATTTGGAAAGTGGGATAATCTTCCGTACTGGTGGAAATGTTTTCCAGAGTCCTGGTACCTTCGATGGCCACATCGTTAATAGAGTAATTAATTAAGGTAGTGATCACTGTTGACCCCGGCAGAAATCGACGTCCGGAATATTCAATCACGATCTTACCCTTCCTGATGTTACCATTTTTGTCAATACAACCGTCACCAAAGTCTAAAGTGATCGTACCTCCGTCCTTATCACCTTCAAATGTGACTACTCCGTCGCAGAACCTGTCATCATCCGGCTGATCGTCTTCAGCTACTCTGCCCCCCAGAGATCCGTCAGTTGACTCCAGACTTAAAGATACCATATCGTCAACATCTTCATAAACAGCATCAATCTCGGTATCGCTTACTCCTGTTTCCGTGAGTTGACCATCGATGGCTGCTTCGTCCACTTCATCGTTACATGCTGTGAGCACCACCATTACCATCAGCATCAAAACTCCCGGTTTTTTCATTACTTCAAGGTTTAAATTTGCAATCATTTTCATCATTTCTTCGTTTGTTTGTAATGCTTAGATATAGGAGCTGTCCGAAGGTTTAACGGCAGCGAAAAAAAATTGAAACTTATTTCAAGCCAGGTAAGGGAGTCACCAAATCTTAAATGGTAGCTACCTTTTCAAATACATAAATGATGAAGTATCTGATTGTACTACTTACTGTGGTTTCACTATCCGTTCAGGCCCAGGTTAAAATAAAAATTGCCAAGCTTAAGTATGACGGAGGTGGCGACTGGTATGCCAATAAAACTGCACTGCCCAACCTTATCGCATTCTGTAATCAGCAACTGGGCATGAATATGGATGAAGATGACGAAGTAGTAGATGTAGGCAGTCCGGATCTGTTTTTATATCCTTATGTCTACATGACCGGTCATGGTAATGTGGTATTTTCGGAAAGTGATGCTGAAAATCTGAGAAAGTACCTGGAAGCAGGAGGTTTTTTACATATTGATGACAATTACGGACTGGATCAGTTCATTCGGCTGGAGATGAAGAAAGTATTTCCTGAGCTCGAATTTATCGAATTGCCTTTTGACCACCCGATATACCATCAAAAATTCAAATTCCCCAAAGGACTGCCAAAAATCCATGAACATGACGGCAAACCTTCCCAGGGCTTTGGCCTGATCCATGAAGGACGGCTTATTGCCTTTTACAGTTATGAATCCGATCTGGGCAACGGGTGGGAGGATCAAAATATCCATAATGACCCTGAAAGCAAGCGTCAGGAGGCCCTTAAAATGGGCGCAAATATACTGGCATACTGCTTTACACAGTATCAGTAGCATCCCAATGTTGTTTTCAGGCTTCGATGCATGACACTTACAGAGACACCAACAATGCCACGCCGTAAAACCTTTACCTTTTCTATTCGGGCCTGATCGAGGGTTGCCTGTCGAAAATTACCATCCGTTCATCCGGGATAAAGGGCCGGTTCTCAAAAAGCACTGGATTCAACGTTGAAATTTGGTAATTTAGGTATTATCAAATCATTCTAAATTCATCAACATGGCTGTTTATAGCATTAATGTCAACGGCAGGCGTCAGGAGGTAGACGTTGATCCTGACACCCCTGTTCTCTGGGTCCTGCGGGATCACCTGAACCTGGTGGGCACCAAATATGGTTGTGGAATAGCTCAATGCGGGGCCTGTACGGTTCATCTTAATGGTACCGCCATTCGTTCCTGCTCGCTGCCGGTGAGCAGTGTAGGCAATAGTGAGATCACCACCATCGAAGGCCTGTCGGAGAAAGCAGATCATGCCTTACAGAATGCGTGGAGAGAACATGATGTACCTCAATGTGGCTATTGCCAGGCAGGCCAGATCATGAACGCAGCGTCTTTGCTGGCTCAAAATCCCAACCCGAGTGATCAGGATATTGAGAACGCCATGAACGGTAACATCTGCAGATGCTGTACCTATAATAAAATCAAGGCTGCGATCAAAACAGCGGCTGAAAATATCTGATCCATCCCATTAAAACCTAAACCAGAATGACACTCATTAAAACCACATACAATCGACGTTCATTTTTAAAGGTATCCGCCGCATCCAGTGGAGGGCTCATGATCGGATTTAGCTGGATGGTATCGTGTAGTCCTACCCCTGAAGTGGTGAAACGCGTACCTCCTTCAGAATGGTTTGATATCAATGCGTTTCTCAGTATTGCTGATAATGGTCAGGTGACGATCATGTCGCCCAACCCGGAAATTGGTCAAAATGTAAAAACTTCCATGCCCATGGTGGTGGCGGAAGAGCTGGATGTGAATTGGGCGGATGTAATAGTAAAACAGGCTGGCCTGAACACCGATGTTTTCACCCGCCAGGTAGCGGGAGGCAGCCAGTCCATAAGACAAGGCTGGAATGGCCTGAGAATGGCAGGAGCTACTGCCAGAAAAATGTTGATCAACGCGGCAGCACAGCAATGGAATACTGATCCTGCCACACTTACCACAGAAAACGGTAAGATCAGGAATTCCAACGGAGATCAGCTCACCTACGCAGAAGTGGCCTCAGCTGCGGCCAGACTGGATGTACCGGAAGAGGTCGAGTTGAAAGACCCCAGGGAGTTTAAGATCATCAGCACGGACAGGGGGAATGTGGACATGGAAAGCATACTCAGCGGCCAACCGTTGTTTGGCATCGATACCAAACGGGAAGGTATGCAATATGCTGCGGTGCTACGTCCGCCAGCTTTTGGGATGAAGCTGAGCGCTTTTGAAGATAGTGAAGCGCGTAATGTGAACGGAGTTAGTGATGTAGTGCAGTTTGGAGACAAGATAGCCATACTGGCGAATTCTACATGGACAGCCATGAAAGGACAAAAAGCCATAAAAGCAGAATGGAAAAAGGACGGCACACTGGAAGACAGTGACTATCATGATCGGGAGATGTTGGCTTTACTGAACAAAACGGCTCCTGAGCCCAGAAGAGAAGACGGTAATGTGAAAGAGCAACTCGAACAGGCTGATAAAGTACTTGAAAGGACTTATGAGGGCCCTTTTCTCCCTCACAACTGCCTGGAGCCTATGAATTTCTTTGCCAACGTTACTGATGAAAAGGTAGAACTTTATGGCCCCATCCAGACTCCGGAATGGACGAGAAAGAGGGTATCTGAGCTTTTGGGCAGAGATGAAAGTGAAATAGTTATCGACATGAGCCGTATGGGAGGTGGATTTGGCAGACGACTCTATGGTGATTTTGTACTTGAAGCTGCCGAAATATCGGATAAGATCAGAAAACCCGTTCAGCTGGTCTTTACCCGCGAAGACGACATGACTGCAGGCACCTATCGCCCGGGATCCAAATATAAATTCAAGGCCGCCTTGAAAGATGGGAAAATGACCGCCTATTACCTCGTGGGCGTGGGAGCAAACATGCGAAACGCCACCCGTGAAAAGAACTGGCCGGCAGGGGCTCTGGATCATTATCTGGTGGAATCCCACAACCTTAAAAGTAACATAACCACTGGAGCCTGGCGGGCTCCCATCACCAACTTCCTGGCTTTTGCTGAACAAAGCTTTATTGATGAGGTAGCTGAAGAGCTTGGACAGGACCCTGTGCAGTTCAGACTGGACCTGTTTGAGAGGGCCAGAAAAAATCCTGTTGGTGAACTTGATTATGATGTGGACAAGTTTGTGGGTGTCATTCAACTTGCTGCTGAAAAATCAGGATGGGGGCAAAAGCAGGATGGCATTTTCAAAGGGTTCAGTGCATATTACTCACACAATACCTATGTAGCTGAAGTGGCTGAAGTAGTCATAGAGCGAAGCAAGCCAAAAGTTACCAAAATGACAGTGGCCATAGACTGTGGCATAGTTATTAACCCAATAGCGGCCGAAAATCAGGCTATGGGTGGAGTAATAGATGGTATAGGTCATGCCCTTTACGGTGATTTCCGTTTTGACAACGGACAGCCACAGGCGAACAACTTTGACCGCTACCGGCTGATACGTATGAAAGAGGCACCGGAAGTAGATATCCACTTTGTGAAAAGCTACAATGACCCTACCGGCCTTGGTGAGCCTACCTTACCTCCGGCAGGGGGTGCTGTGGCCAATGCAATTTATTCGGCTACAGGTAAGCGTCTGTACAAACAGCCTTTTACAAAACAGGATGTAGTGTTTGGATAATAGGGTCTGTATCACTTACTTCCTTTCAGAAGACATCACACTTAACCAGTCTCCGGAGGCGATCGGCGTGTAGTCATTTTTGATATATCTGAGCAGCCATGTCCAGCAATACAGCATGCCATCTTTTGTTTTAACAGGTACCATGCTGCGATAATACTCATCATGCTCGGTAATCCCCTCATAACGATCTAACCTGTGCAGGATACCAGGGCTGTGTATTCGGCAAACTTCACCTATAACTTTAGTTTGAGAACCGGCTTGATATACAGCACCAGGATACCTGCTCAGGTGAAACAACCTTCCGCTCATTTTGCCGACTGCAATATAGCTGGAATTAACACGCAGATAGCGTGCATAGAGGTTGGGCTGGTTGGCCCGTAATGTCCCGTAGACGAAGAGGCAGCGTGATCGAACCGGCGCTCCTTTATGACGAAACAGGGTCATCTGTTTTTTAAGTATGAACTGAATGGTTAAATTTAAATCCTATGAACCGAAAACAAGCTATTAAAACCATTGTTGCCTCATCTACCGTACTTTTTTCATCCTTGAAAGGTACTTCTTCAGTTCGTTTGGACCATACTTCCAATACCCTGAAAGGTAATATTAATCATTCTGCCTGTCGTTGGTGTTACTCCGGTATAGCCCTGGAAGAGCTTGCCGCGGCCGGAAAAGAAATGGGACTAAAATCGATCGAGTTATTGGAGCCGGATGAGTATACAACCGTTACTGACATAGGCCTTACCTGTGCCATGGCAAACGGTAGCATGATCGGTATTCCCAATGGTTTTAACCATCCTGACAATCATCAAAAGCTAAAAAAAGACTTTTTTGAAAGATTACCTGTGGCAGCGGACCATGGCCTTACAAAAATGATCTGCTTTTCAGGAAATCACTGGGATGAATCTGGTAAGAAAGGCCTGGACTATTGCGCCAGGGGTCTGGAGCCAGTTGTCAGGGAAGCTGCGAAATATGGCATCGTGATATGCATGGAGCTATTGAACAGCAAGGTTAATCATCAAGGCTACCAGTGTGACCGAACTGAATGGGGCGTTCAGCTAGTGGATAAACTGGGCCTTGACAATTTCAAGCTGCTTTATGATATCTATCACATGCAGGTCATGGAAGGGGATATCATTGCGACTATTACTAAATACGCCCAATACATGGGGCATTACCACACCGGCGGAGTACCCGGAAGAAATGAAATTGATGAAACACAGGAGCTGAACTACCCTGCGATCATGAGAGCCATTCTGGCCACAGGCTACAAAGGGTATGTGGGGCAGGAATTCATTCCCAAGGATCCGGCACCATTGCAAAGCCTGAAGCAGGGTGTATTGATTTGCGATGTTTAACACTGTCACTGAATGAAATATTTATTCACATTTTCTTTGTTGCTTGTGTTTGTCATTGGTTATGGTCAGAAAGAAAAAGACCCTACAGCAACTGAAATATGGGATCCAAAACCTGAAATTGTAACACCCGGAGCCAGTATGGTTGAGCCACCCTCCGATGCCATTGTTCTTTTTGATGGAAGCTCACTGGATTCATGGACCCACATGGACGGCAGTCCGGTAAAATGGAAACTGGAAGACGGCGCGATGACAGTAGTCAAATCGACAGGCGACATCAAGACCAGGGAGAGCTTTGAAGATGTGCAGCTTCATGTGGAATGGTGCACACCGGCCGAGGTAAGCAGCAAGGACCAGGGCAGAGGAAACAGCGGAGTATGGCTGCAGGAAAGGTATGAGGTGCAGATCCTGGACAGTTACAACAACCAAACCTATGTCAACGGGCAGGCTGGTTCCATCTACAAACAGCACCCTCCACTGGTCAACGCATGCAAGGGTCCCGGAGAATGGCAGTCCTATGACATAATCTATCAGGCGCCACGATTCAATGAAAAGGGCCGGTTACTGATCCCTGCCAGGGTGACTGTTCTGCACAATGGTGTGCTGATACAAAACCATATCGAAATATGGGGGCCTGTGGAATACCGCGGTCTGCCACAATACAAAAAACACGGCCCTGCCTCAATACGCCTTCAGGATCATGGCAATCCTGTGAGTTTCAGAAATATATGGGTGAGGAGGCTTTAGTGTTCCAAGTTTAATGTTCAAAGTTACCTAAATGTTGAACTTTGAACCATTATTCACGTTGCCCAGGTCCTGCCACCTGCCTCCTGTACGGTGATGCATCCGTTGTATTCAACAGGTATGGCTTTGTACTGAAGTACCTGGGTGGCTCCTACCTCTGAAGTGAAATAACCAAGCAGCGTAAGTTCCTTTATCATCCAGAAAAAAGGTCTTTCCTTTTTCGGAAAGCTTTTTTTATAGATCTCCTGATTCTTTTTCTGCAAAAACCCGTCCCTTTTTTCCTGCTTCAGATCTACAAATTTATCTCCCATTAGCTGAAGGCACTCTTCATCAAAAGCCTGCAGGCCCTCAATAAACCGGGAGCGTTGCTCCTCCCTATATATCTGACTTACCATTTCTTCAATAAAGCCGGGTACACCAACACCCTTAGCCCCCGGGGTGGCTGTTTTGGGGATGATACCTTCACTCACTTCCATCACAAGCATGGCCTGTTCTTCTGTAAAAAATGTGGGAGTCCAGTTCAACTCAGGACGCGAGGAACATCCGTTGAGCACTCCCAAAACAGATGGAGCAGACAGCGCCCCTCCCATGATCAAAGCTGTTCTTTTCAGCGCTTCTCTTCTATCTATGGACATGGTCAATGATTTTTAAAGGTTTTGCTTTTTCATTTCCTTCACGGCATGATTGGCCGCCCTTGCAGTGAGTGCCATATATGTTAGTGAAGGGTTTTGACAGGCGGAAGACGTCATTGCAGCTCCATCCGTACAGAAGACGTTAGGTACCGTATGTATTTGGTTCCATTTATTCAGCACAGAGGTTTTCCGGTCGCGTCCCATTCTCGCCGTTCCCATTTCATGGATCCCCAGACCGGGCCCTCCAATATTATCAAAAGCTGCAACATTCTTCAAGCCGGAAGCCTCAAGCATTTCCACAGCAGAGTCCTTCATGTCCTTGCGCATATTCAATTCATTTTCCTTGAACTCACAGTCGATAATAAAAGTTGGCAGCCCATGTTTGTCCAATTTGTCACTGGTAAGCTCCACTTTATTCTCATGATATGGCAAGCATTCTCCAAAGGCAGTCATCCCCATTCGCCATGCTCCGGGAGTTGTGATCGCCTGCTTCAGTTCCTTCCCTACCCCAAGCTCTGCAACTGCGGAAGTCCACCCTTGTCTGCCTGCACCACCCTGGTAACCAAACCCACGCAGGTAGTCGGAGCGTTGTTCCTTGATATTTCTGAACCGGGGTATGTAAATACCATTGGGTCGGCGGCCCGAGTAGTACATATCTTCGAAACCATCATATTCTCCTGAAGCTCCTACCTTAAAGTGGTGATCCATAAGATTATGCCCCAGCTCTCCGGAATCATTTCCCAGGCCATTGGGAAAGCGATCAGAGGTAGAGTTCAGCATGATCCAGGTAGAGCCCAGCGCGGAGGCATTCAGAAAAACGATCCGTGCGTAAAACTCTTCGGTGAGACCTGATTCCGCATCCAGGATACGAACACCACTTGCCTTTTGCTTTTGAGCATCATAGATCACTTCAGTAACTATGGAATTGGGCCTTAGGGTCATGTTCCCCGTTCTTTCAGCTGCAGGTAATGTAGAGGCATTACTACTGAAATAACCTCCAAAGGGACATCCACGCATGCAAAGGTTACGATAATGGCATTTCGACCGGCCATTGTGAGGCTGGGTAATATTGGCCGTTCTGCCTATGGTCATTAGCCGGCCGTCAAAATGTTCCGCTATCTTCTGCTTAACATGTTTTTCCAGGCAATTCATTTCCATAGGAGGTAAGAATTTGCCGTCCGGCAACTGAGGCAGGCCTTCTGCCTGCCCGCTGACACCAATGTAGGATTCTATATAGTCATACCATGGTTCTAAATCCCTATACCGGATAGGCCAATCCACAGCTATCCCCTCTTTGGCATTCGCCTCAAAATCCAGATCACTGAGCCTGTAGCTTTGTCTCCCCCACATAATGGATCGTCCTCCCACGTGATAACCTCTGATCCAGTCAAACCTTTTGGTCTCCGTATACGGATGCTCGGTGTCCTTTGGCCACCAGTGTTTCGTAGAAGGTTTTATCGTATAGTTGGTCCTGCGCTGGACCGGATAATCTTTCATTTCTTCCGCCGAAAGCCTGTCCGCATTGGGAAGCTCCCAGGGTTCCAGATTCATTGTTGGGTAGTCCTCCACGTGTTTTACCATTCTGCCCCGTTCCAGGACCAACGTTTTCAACCCCTTTTCTGTGAGCTCTTTGGCGGCCCACCCCCCGCTTATACCTGTACCCACCACTATCGCGTCATAGGTATTCTGTTGCCTGGATCTGATGTTTAGGTTCATAATTATGTCAAAGAAAATGTATTAAAACCCTGAATATACTCCAAATTCTCAATGAACGAAAACCGCAGGTGTAAGTTGATATTAAACTAATTTTTTAGTTGTAAAACTAATTAATTAGTCGTAATATTGTCTCAGACAGAAAAACTTACCCATTATCTATGAAAGAACTTACCAAAGCTGAAGAACAGGTGATGCAGATCCTCTGGAGGCTCAAAAGTGGATTTGTAAAGGATATAATAGCCGAAATGCCAGCTCCCAAGCCTGCTTACAACACGGTTTCCACTATTGTGAGGATACTTGAGCAAAAGGGTTTTGTAGGACACAAGGCTTACGGCAAGACGTATGAGTACTATCCGTTGGTAGACAAAGTACGGTATAGCAATTTCTATCTCAACAATTTCCTCAGTGGCTATTTCAGTGGGTCGTTTGAACGGCTTGTTTCCTTTTTCGCAAAGGAAAATGACCTCGACATCAAGGATGTGGACGAGTTAATGAAGCATGTTAAGGAAAATCTGAACAAAGACAAGGATGAATAGCTTTACTAATTTCTTTATAGAGGCAAATATTTGCCTGCTGCTGCTGGGAGGATTCTATTTTCTGGTATTGAACAGGGAAATGCATTTCAGTTTCAAGCGGTTTTATATCCTCCTCATTCTGGCCATCAGTATTCTTATCCCTTTTCTAAGGTTTGATAATCCATTTTCAGAAGAGAATGGGATTCCATTTGTGGGTCAGTTGCAAACCATGGTCCTACCGGAAATAGTAATAAACGAAGCGAATGGTCCGTCCGAGACTGTGATCCCTACCAGTGGTTTTTCTACAGCTCTTTTTGTTGGCGCACTATATGTTTCCGGAGTACTGGTGTTACTCACCGTGCTGTGCTTCCAGTGCTTTCAGATCTTGAAGCTCTACCGGGTCAGAAAAAAGGAGAGAACCACTTCGGGAAAATATACATTCATTCCCACGTATGGTCAATGGCCCACGTTCTCATTTTTCAATCTTCTGTTCTTTGATAATACCCTGAACCTGACTGCACCGGAAAAAGACCGGATACTACAGCATGAACAGGTACATATCAATCAGCGCCATAGTCTCGATATTGTTTTTATGGAGTTGATAAAAATCCTCTTCTGGATCAATCCCATGGTTTGGATACTGAAAAGATCTCTGCAAAACATCCATGAGTTTTTGGCTGACGAGCGTGTAGTAAAGCATAACGATCACAACGAATACGGAAGTCTGCTGGCCAAAATGGCTATGAAGCAAATGACACTGTCGCTCGGTCACCATTTTAACAAGTCACTTACCTTAAAACGTATAGAAATGATGAAAACACCTAAGAACAAACCTTCAGTCTGGAAATGGCTGAGCGTAATTCCAATGATCTTCATAATAGTGTTTGTGTTTAGCTGTAATGATGAAGTGATGAATGATGTCGACGAAGTGATGAAAACAGCAAGTCAAAGTGATGTGCCCGAACATTTACAGGGCGCTCTGGCTGATTTGCTTGAAAAATATCCTGACGCGGAATTTACCTATGTTAAGACTGATGTGGACAATGAGGACCGTTTGAATAAACTAAAGGAAATTGCTGATCCGTCGAGTATCGGACATATTCGTGTAATGAAGGAAGAAGGAGTGATAGAACTACTGGTCAACAAAAACGGCCCTTTGAGCAGCAATATCTCTAAACTAACCGTAAAAGGCTCTGACAAAGGCGAACTGTTTCAGATCGTTGACGAACCTGCTATGCCTCCCGGCGGATATGAAGAGTTCTACCAATACATTGCCAATAACATGAAGTATCCCGCTCAGGCCAAAGAGGAAGGGATACAAGGCAAGGTATACATTCAGTTTGTTGTGGAAAAAGATGGAAGTATAACGGAGGTAAAGGCTGTTAAAGGTATTGGTGGAGGATGTGATGAAGAAGCCATTCGTGTAATGTCCTCGTCTGACAGGTGGAGTATCCCCAAACAGAACGGCCATGCGGTTAGACAAAGGATCATTCTTCCTGTCACCTTCAGGCTTTCCGGAGAAATCAGCAGTGGTCGCCATATCTACATGGAGAAAAATACCATCAGGGCAAAGGCCAAGTATACATACGATCATGAGATAACGGGCCGTGTGCTGTCAACGGAAACCGGGAAACCACTCCCTGGTGTCAATGTAGTAATAAAGGGAACAACTGCCGGTACTGTCACCGATATAAAGGGGAACTACAAACTTCCTGCTCCAAAAGATGCGACCCTGATATTTTCATTCATAGGAAAGGAAACCAAATTGATCAATATCGACGCCAAGTCAGTTGTCGACGTCCTTCTAAGCAACGATTAGCCTGGGTGTTTTAAAGGATCACCCGAGCAGGTATCCTTTTCCCAATAGAAAATGATCTTTATATGAATAGCTTTATCAATTACATTCTCGAAGCCAATGTTTGCCTGCTGGCATTGGGAGGGTTTTACTTTCTGGTACTTAAAAGGGAAAATCATTTTCAACTAAAGCGGATCTATATCCTTTTGGCAATACTGATAAGCCTGTCGGTACCACAATTTGATAATCCCTTTATAGCTGGCAGTGGGCTACCGCTGCCGGAGGATCTTCAGGTAACAGTATTGCCGTCTGTTATGGAAGGGGTCGATTTGACTGCTTTTAATTCCAATTCAGGCCGGGGCTTTGGTTTGTATCTGATCCTTGCGGCATGTCTGATCTATCTTGTTGGTGTGCTTGTGTTGCTGGCGCTTCTGCTGTACCAGCTGTATCTGATCCTGAAGTTGTTCCTCCTCAAAAAGGATGAAAGGCAGGTTTGGGAAAAACAGGTGATCATACCTACTCATGGCAAATGGCCAACCTTTTCGTTTTTTAATCTGCTTTTCTTCGACAATACCATTGAACTCTCCTATCCGGAAAAACGGAAGATCATCGATCATGAAAGAGCGCATATCAGGCAATTCCACAGTGTAGATATTCTCCTGATTGAACTGGTAAAGGCTTTTTTCTGGGTCAATCCCATCACATGGATGTTACGCAGATCCATGCAAAACATTCATGAGTTCCTCGCTGATGAAAGTGTAATTAAAAATTCAGACACCAGCGCCTACGGAACTTTGCTGGCAAAGATTGCCCTCACACAAAAGACTCTTTCACTTGGTCATCACTTTAACAGATCATTAACCTTAAAGCGTATTGCAATTATGAAGGCACCCAAAAAGAAACCTGCTCTGTGGAAGTGGGCGGCAATTGCCCCGCTGGTTATGCTGATCACGCTGATCCTGAGCTGCCATTCTGAAATGACCGGTGACGACCTTATGGAAGAGGTGACCCAACTGACAGCACCCCCCACACCGGATGAAATCAGAATGCTTGATGAAATAGTACTGGTGGGATACAGGGTGGATAAAAATTTATCAGACAACGATTTAAGGTCAGATGACCAGCATAATGACCTCACAAGTCTTACACAAGCTTATCCCGTGACCACGGTAGCCGGCGCAAAAAACTTTTACAATTATTTTGCAAGGAATATGAAATATCCCAAAGAAGCGCGAATGAACGGAGTAGAAGGTAAGGTTTTCGTCCAATTTGGTCTGGGAGATGATGGCAGAATAAAAGATGTGAATATTGTCAAAGGCATAGGTGGCGGCTGTGATGAAGAGGTGTTGCGCGTGATCAGGTCATTAAAAAAATGGACGGCTACGGGAGCAACTACAAAAAATAAAGTGATAGTACTGCCGGTTACCTTCAAGTTGGCATAAAACCTTTGGGAAAACATCTCATGCTTCTGTAAGGGCTTTGAAACAAGACTTTCGGAAGTCCTGATGCATTTCCTCTGGATACAGAAAAAGACACCGGAACCCTTTAAACTTCCGGTGTCTGTGCTGTATATTGCAGGCAATGTTCAAATGCTGCAAACTTCTTCTTCTCCTGGCCATTATAATCTTTATTTCTTCCTGTAAAGTAAGCCGGGTAACGACCCAGCCACCTGAACAGCAGGACTCCCTTTCAGTAAAAGAAACCGTACCCACAGATACGACGGTGGCCGTTGTTCAGGATTCCGTTGAGATAAACGTACATCGGTTATTAAAGGATACCCTCACCATCATAGGCGTAGGGGACATAATGATGGGCACCAACTACCCGGACGACCGGTATCTGCCCCCGAATAATGGTGCCTACCTGCTGGAAGAGGTGGACTCGATCCTCAGGGATGCCGACGTTACCTTTGGCAATCTGGAAGGTGTGATCCTGAATGAGGGCGGAGATCCCAAATACTGCCGTAATCCTGATGTTTGCTATATCTTTCGCTCTCCCGAATATATGGTCCAGCATTTAAAGGATGCCGGTTTTGATGTGATGAGCACCGCCAATAATCACGCAGGGGACTTTGGTGACCCGGGCCGTAAAAATACCATGAGAGTACTGGATTCCCTTGGCTTGTGGCATGCCGGATTGGTATCCCGGCCATCGGCTACATTTATGATCGATGGCATGAAATATGGTTTTGCTGCTTTTGCTCCCAACAACGGCACAGTAAGCATCCATGATCTGGATGAGGCCCGACGGCTGGTCAGTCAGCTGGATTCCGTTTCAGATGTGGTCATCGTTTCCTTCCATGGTGGCGCCGAAGGAAGTAAACATCAGCACGTGCCCCGCCGCAATGAGATCTTCTACGGAGAGGACCGTGGCAATGTCTACGACTTCGCCCACAGCATGATCGATGCCGGGGCGGATATAGTTTTCGGGCATGGCCCTCATGTCACCCGTGCCGTTGATATCTACAAAAACCGTTTTATCATCTATAGCCTAGGCAATTTTTGTACCTATGCCCGTTTTAATCTGAGAGGTGATAACGGACTGGCACCCATTGTAAAAGTATTCACCACGCACAATGGCGAGTTCATTAAAGCAGTGGTCACTCCGGTTATCCAGAGGGCTCCAGGAGGACCAAAAATAGATCATGAGGGACGGGTTATCCGTAAATTAGTGGAACTCACCGAAAAAGATTTTCCTGAAGTGCCTGTTAGAATTGCCCCCGGTGGTATTATTACTTATATTCAAGATCAAAATGTAACGGATGCCTTACAAGGAAAAAGTAATTGAGAAAAAATATTATGCCATTGGAGAGGTAGCTGAAATGTTCAATGTAGCCACCTCTCTGATACGCTTTTGGGAAAGTGAATTCGACGTTATCCGTCCCAAGAAGAACAGAAAGGGCAACCGGCAGTTTACCAAAGAAGACATTGAGAATGTCCGGTTAATTTACCACCTGGTAAAAGAGAGGGGGTTTACATTGCAGGGCGCCAAGGACATGTTAAAAAACGACAGTGGTGTAATGAGAGATAAAATGGAAATCATTGAGTCACTGAACAATGTCCGCCAGTTCCTTCTTGAATTGAGGAATCAAATCTGACTTGCTCTGAATGGATCAGGATCGGGTCTCCCAACTGGCTCTGCATTTCATTCCCGGTATTGGTAATGTTCTGGTTAAACAACTGATCAGCTATTGCGGGTCAGCTGAAGGAGTATTTGCCGCACCTAAAAGCAAGCTGTTGAAAATACCCGGGATAGGCGAGGCATCTGCCAATGCCATCCTGACACAAAAGCCTCTTCACAAGGCAGAAGGAGAGCTGGAAAAAGCGGAGAAGGAAGGTGTGAGAATACTGTTCCATTCTGATAAGGAATATCCCTACAGGCTAAAGCAGATCCATGATGCTCCTACTTTGCTTTACTTCAGAGGTAATACCAGTTTGAATACCGGCAAAGTAGTGGCCGTAGTCGGTACAAGGAAAGCGACAGCGTATGGCAGATCCGTCACGGATAAAATTGTGGAAGGCCTGGCACCCCACAACCCCCTTATTGTAAGCGGACTGGCCTATGGGATAGATATCCATGCGCATAAGACGGCACTGAAGTATCAACTGCCCACATTGGCAGTGATGGCTGGCGGCATCAACAAGATCTACCCTGCCGCACACAAAAATACAGCACGGGATATGCAGGTTTCGGGAGGAATAATTACGGAGCAGGTCTTTGATACAGTACCAGAGCCTCCCAAATTTCCTGCAAGGAACCGCATTATTGCCGGTTTAGCAGATGCTATTATCATTATTGAAGCGGCAAAAAGAGGTGGCGCTTTGATAACCGCTGAAATGGCAAATGACTACAACCGTGATGTTTTCGCTATTCCCGGGGAAATCAACCGGAAGTACTCAGAAGGATGCAATGATCTTATTAAAAAACACAAGGCCCACCTGCTTACCGATATCGCCGACCTGGAGTATATCATGAACTGGGATAGCGACGATCACAAGGACCAAAAGACTCCATTAAACCTTGATGCTTTGAATGAGGAAGAAAAGCGGGTGATGGAAGAATTGGAAAAGTGTCACCAGGCAGCACAGATAGATAAACTGAGCTGGTCTACGCAGATCCCCGTTAACAAACTCGCGTCCGTGCTTCTGACCCTTGAGTTTCAGGGATTGGTAAAGTCGCTTCCCGGCAAGAATTATGAGAAGGTAAAATAAGCGATTACGGTTGGCAAATGGAGATTGGTTGATAATTGATAATAACCATTTTCCAAATAAGACTGACTCATTTGCTGCTTTTCATGATCGGGAGCCACTGAAAATTGTTTTTGTTACCCTAGGTTCTCAGTTCTTTTCATCCCGCAGGCTTGCGGGACGAAACAAAAAGATCAAGACTGTGAGTAAATAGCTAAATTTCAGCACCTTACAGACACAGATCACAAACTCTCCCGAAAGCTTTCGGGATCAAACCAATGTGATCAACTCAGTACAGCGTTATGCTGAAATTCTTAACGCTATTGACTCAAGGTCGAAGAGCAAACTCCAAAATTTTGAATAATCGACCAAATCCGAGGTTTTCTATTTCTGAAATTGGTCATTGAAGTATTTAAAAAAGACCCCAGGAGATGTTTCTGGTATAAAAACAATTATCAGGGGAGCCCATGATCCTCCAATCATAAACCTCTGGTTTTTTCGTAATTCAAAATCAATGGGGTGTAAACCCCACTGATTCTGCCCGGATCCTGCCCGTATCAATTCTCAGCAAGGATCTCCTTGATCTGTTCCAGTTCCTTGGTAATAGCGCCTCTTTTAATGAGGGTGTATTCCTTTATGCTGATCTTGTTGAACCAGTCCTCCCATATTCCCATGATACGATCCCACTCCATATCCTTGTCTCTTGGAGCCGCTTCCAGCAACACGATGTGCAGGCTAGGGAATTTTTCCTTTATGTTGCGGAGCTTGTTTTGATTTTTGCCCACGATCGGATACCCATCGGTAAGGATGAACAGATAGTTTTCAGTAAGGGTATCCCGGGAGTAGTCCACCTTCAGATCTTCGTAAAAGTATTTCCAGATATCGGCTCCGTAGTAATTTTCCGGTCTCCTGCTGAAAACGGCCTTTCTGTAAAGCGTGTCCAGGTTAGCATGAAAGTCATTTCTTCGCTCTTCTTCATTACCCTTCCTGTAAATATTCTTGATATTCTGCATATTCACGTAAAGCCGGTCCTCAAATGTCTCAGTATCCAGCCTTGAGCCTCTTTGAGGCGCTATTACCACTTTGATCTCATCACGGGACTTTATATACAGTTCCCTTTTCACTTTTTCTTCAAAAAGCGAATACAGCTGCCTGATGATCTTCTTGTCCCTCTCAGGCTGATCACTCTGAACAATAAGTCTGTCCGAAAGGTCCAGCAGTACTATGTAGTTGTGCTTTTCACGCAGGCTTCTTTTCTTTTCAGGAGTAGGAAAATTACATGACGACATGATCAGAAGTATCGATATGGCCAGCGGCGTATATTTTAATATGGATTGTTTCAAAATTTTCATTGGAATCTGATTTGTTTATGGTACTGGACAGGATGAACATGTTCCACACATCCCACCCTACCCTGAGGCATTTCATGTGTGAAACACGTTGTTGAGTTGAGTTGCTCCTTTTAATTAACGGCGCTTGTTGGCGACCTTCACAATACCCTTCTTGATGTCATTCTTCTCCTCAAACTCTTTTTTCAACATCAGGCAGGTCTCTTTTACGTCTTTCATGTTCGCCGGGGCCAGATAGGATATCCAGCCGGAAGAGAACTGATCAATATACCTTTTAAGATCTCCGTACATGACCACGCTGGCATCTTCCCGGTAATCATTGATCTTCTTCTTGAGAGATTCGGTATCCACACGCTTTGCATTGAGCATTTTGATATCCCCCTGCAGGTGTTTGATGATCTTTTTCAGATTGCCGGTGATATGCCGCTTATCCCACTCCCGCAATAGTGAATCAAAGAGAATACTCCATATGATGTATACCAGAAAACCGAGGAACAGAATGATGTAAAAGGTAGAACTCTGACTCCATGGTACGGTTGCCAGTCCCATAAGCTCTTTGGCGCTCTCCGTATTGTTATGAATGATCAATGCCAAAAGAAAATCCACAAGGAATGTAACTGTAATGAGTAACCCCAGAAATACAAACCTGTACTTACTTTTCAACTCCAGCAGGATGTGGAACGCCCATCCAAAGGCATAGAATACAAATGGCACCAGTAAAAGAAGATAGTTGTACTGAAGAGCCTCCGCCAGTTCATATGCACCGGGCATAATACTACCCACCCCTACGCCTTCAGCAATACTCTCCGCTATTCCTTCAAAATCCACATAAAGCGCCTTATACGCAGCAGAAATGTAGAAAAAGAAAAGGTATATGGACAGCATAACCAACAGGAAGACATTAATGGAAAACTTTACCACACTGAAGCTTTCCTCCTTCAGCTTTTCATTATCCTTTGCCCTTATCTCACGAATATTCAGGATCTCCTGCCGGTATTCATCGATCTCTCCTTCCTTTTTGCCGATCTCCTGATCAAACTTTTCATTTCCTTCTTCCGCCTCTTGCAGTTCTTTTTCCAGCTCCTTTACCTGCTTTACACGCTCCATGCGTTCCTCATCGGAAAAACCGTTGTATTTTGTATCTACAAGATCACCATTCACGATCCTGTTCAGGTAGGACACGTACATATCAGGATCTCCCTTTGCTGTCCCTGACTGTTCGTAGCCGAAATCATAAAGGTTAACCCTGTCAACATGATGGGTTATCCTGAGACTGTTTTCTGCAGTAGCTTTTGTTGTCTTAGCCATATATCTGGGTTTTATATATTTATCTTTCTTAAAAAATGGATAAAAACCGATTAAAAAATGTGATTACCCTGTTAATCACCAACCAGACAACTCCGCAATATATGAAATATCCGTGAAACCACAGGAATACTGTTTCCAATTCATGCTAAGATATGTGAGAAACAGATACTTCAGCTTCATATATTATCCTAAAAACTTTAAATTGACAATATCTTCTTTTACCTACACCGGTCCGGCTTCTATATATATGGAAACTGCGCCAAAAGTAAATCGATGGCCGTTGATATTGTAATGATCCGGAGCTGAGCATATGACTTTTGAGACTACACTGCAAAAATTTGATTCCGATCTCTGGGGCTATCATTTCCCCGTTCCGGACGATGTTTCGGCGCAGTTCATCGATGGTAATGACAGAAGGGTCATATGCACTGTCAACGGACAGGAGCATATCCGTAGCGGACTAATGCCTCATAATGGGCACTACTTTATCCTGGTGAACAAAAAGCTCCGGGAAAAGCTGGGAATAAAGCCTGGATCAGTGGTTACGCTGACTCTGGAAAAGGACTCCTCAAAATATGGCATGGAGATGCCGGAGTCGTTCTAGGTGTTACTGGATCAGGATGAAGAAGGCGCAGAATTCTTCCATGCACTCACTCCGGGCAAGCAACGAAGCCTTATTTACATCGTTTCCAAAGTAAAAAACATTGATAGCCAGTTAGCCAAGGGGTTGGCTATCATGCAACACCTGAAAGACACCCGGGGTAAACCTGACGGACCACGGCTTATGCAAACCATAAAGGAATTCAATCAAAGAAACAGAGGACGTTAGGCCATGTCCGTCGTCTCATCCCGCGCGAAATTATTATTACTTTCTATTCACTCTTCTGCCAGGGCTTGAGGTTTTTAGCCCGTGGGCCTTTCAATTCATTGCGGTTTAATCGCGGCGTAGCCACAGTGTTGAATTCGCGGGCTTCCGTTTGCCACGGTTTGGAATTCTTAGCCTCCGGACCTGTCAGCCGTTCCGATTTCACACTGGTATGCAACGTTGCACCTTCCCCTTCAGACTGCCACGGTTTGAAATTTTTGGCTTTGGGGCCCTTAAGATCATTTCTGTCCTGAGCCATGCCGCCAAACGACAACAAAGCCACACAGAGACCAGTTGTCAAAATTGACAAAACATGTTTGTTCATTGTTGCAGATTATTTGGTTTGTAATAATCAAACAAAAAAAGTGGTGCATACGTTTGCGTAAATTGCATTTTTTTATGATTGGATGCAGAGCAATTTGGCTCAGAAGCAAACATTTGTGCTGACTTTTTATTATAATAGTAAATGCTTGTCATTCGGATAGCAAAGAGGTTATGAAACAGCATGTTAAAATGAACAAGGTAAAGTTCATTAGCATATTATCATTTGCTATAGCCCCGACACTGCTGTTCACTTCTGTTCCGGTCTATAGTCTGACATGGCAATTCGCTACATGGGGTAGCGCCGTGTCCCTTTTGCTACTTATACCATGGTGGATCAATGTGCAGGGTAAGGCGCCTGCTGACAGGATCGTTTTGAGCGGGGTAGTACCTGTATCCATACTTGTTGTTTCCATAGCTACCAAATCATTTATTTTATCACAGGACCTGGTGATCGACCCGAACAGTTTTTATCTCCCACGTATTGTTCTCATTGCCTCCACTGCCATTCCTCTTGTTACCATCCGACTGGCCAGCTTAAGACCATTGATCATAGGGTTGGCCTTCCCTTGCCTGTGCCTGCTTTTATTTGATCCTTTGCATTACTGGTTTGGAGTAGGGTTTGAAACCACGGGATCTGCCGCGGGGTATTATATAGCATCCAACCTCCTTTCCGTTCTATCGCTGGCGGCCATTATTACATCCATGCTCTATCTGAAAAAACAAATAGAGCATATGGAATATAAACATACCCGGAAAATCGGCAATCTGGAAGTATACCTGACAGATCTTATCAGCCTTAGCAACTCACCGGCAGTGCTGAACGGTGACACGGAAGGTACCTACAGGGAGGTTGCTGAAAGGATAAGGAATTCGCTAAAAGTCAGCAGGGTGAGTGTCTGGGAGTTTAATGAAAGTCGCAGTGAAATAAGATGCCGGCTTATGTGGGAAAAGGATGGCTACAATGACAGGTCCATGATCACGCTGGCCCGAAAGGACCACCGTCAGTACTTTGAGGCTATTGAAAAGCACAAACTGCTGATAGCACCCAACGCATGGGGTCATGGGGCTACTCAAAGTTTTTTACAGAGTTATCTCAAACCCCTGAAAATACTCTCCATGATGGATATTGTCTTCATGAATGAGGGCAAGCCGGCAGGGATCATATGCTGTGAGCACCAGAATGAGCAGAAAAAATGGTTTGTTGAAGATTCTTTGTTTCTTAGCGCCATGGGCGACACGGTCTCCTATATGCATTCCAACAGAAAACGAATACTCAGGAATGAAGAGCTGGAGAAGCATGTGAAACTGCGGACCAATGAATTGGAGAAGAAGAACGAACAACTCTCGGAATATGCCTATATTAATTCACATATCATGAGGGCTCCCGTAGCGAGGATCATGGGTATTCATCAGTTACTGCATATAGCAAGTGGAAAAACCATCGATCCTGAGATCATGAAGCATTTCAGGCTCTCAGTAGAGGAACTGGATGATATTACAAAAAAAATACAAAGTGCCATAGAAGAATACGGCCCGTTTGACCGGCAAAAAATAACCAGGAAAATTAATGAATAATGCTTCATTTTCCCTCTATAAGGTTTTTGGGTACGAACCCCATCATTTTCAGGGTAATACAGCGGCAGTAGTAGAGCTGACCCGATCATTGTCGTCCGCAGAGATGCAAAAAATGGCTGCAGACTTTAACCAACCGGCCACTACCTTTTTATGGCCATCTCCCACTACCGCCAAATGGCACACACGATGGTTTGCACCGGATTCAGAAATAGAGCTCTGCGGTCACGGCGCCATGGCAGCTATTGCTTATCTCACCAGCCAGGGTAACCCTGGTGTAACGCTGACCTACAACAGTGGGGAGATCACAGGCCATCAAAATACGGAAGGAAGCTGCACTATGGAAATAGAGGCTATAGAACATTCTCCGGCCACACAACCGGAAACAGCCCTTATGGAAGGTATCAACACAGATATTATCGAGTACTATCCTACCAGGAATAAACATATTGTTGTGGTACAGGATGAGCAGGCTGTAAGGGGATTGAAGCCCGATTTCCATCGTTTGAAAGACTGCAGGGTTTTTGGGTTTATCGTGACCGCTCCCGGGACCGAGGCTGACTTTGTCAGTCGTACATTGGTGCCTCATGTACAGCAGTTGGAAGATCATGCCACCGGGTCATCCCATGCAGTGCTCACTCCGTTTTGGAGTAGCAGACTGGGCATAACTAAAATGACTGCCTACCAGTTGAGTAAAAGAGGGGGAAGATTTCTTTGTGAGCTCAGGGATGGTAAGGTGTTACTGTCCGGGGAATGTAAATGCAGGGCTCAGGGTAAGGTGGTAGTGGGCTGATCAATAATTGTGATTATTCTTCGCCTATCTACTCCCACGATAATAAAAAAACCGGACCAGTAAATGATCCGGGCATTTTCATACCATTGATTTATATGCTCATCAGAAATCCACTTCCTTGATCACGTCATTTCCTCTGAATACCTTGAAAGTTACGGATTCAGAAGATATGGATTTGAGATTGTACAGCTGAGCAAACTGTTTTTCGACCATTTCTGATTCCGAATAGATCAGTTCATTGGACTTACCAAAGATCCTGATACTGATTTTCTCATGACCGGCATTGTCCATCGCCAGCAGGAACCGGCCCTGATCCAGACGGGTTATGTTTACATAGATCTGTGAAGTTTCGTCTTCAACAGGTTCGATATTGCCATAGTTGAAGTCAAACCTCTTCACTTCGTTGTTATCAGAAATCTCGAAAGTATAAACACCATTAGGTAGTTCCTTCATGTTGTAAGGTCTTACGAAACCTTCCCTGTTTCTGATCACTTCCTGAAAAACTCTTTCTCCTTCCTCATTGTAGATGGCAATCTTTACCCTCGTCTCAACGGGTTTGGAGTAGTAGATCTTAAAAACTGCGTTTGAATCAGAAACAACACTGATCATGTTTTTGTCAATCGCAAAGGCAGAGCTTAAAACTGTTAAAAGCAATGCTGAAAGCACCATTTTTTTCATAGCTAAAAATTCCGTTCTGTTGAAATTCGCTGCGAAGGTACTCTGGTGAATCGACACTGGTAAATGGAGATCCCTGAGAGGATGTAATAATTTTACTTCAAAAGAAAGGTAAAAAAACACCAAAATTCATAAGAATTAACCCCATCCCGGTTTACCTGAAAGAAAATATGGCAAAGGGATCAAGGCACCAAAATATTATTCTTAATAAAAACTTAACATCAATGTAATTAAAAATAATAATTGGGAGAATTTAGGCTTTGAAAAATAAAATTAGGAAATCGAATATAGTAAAATAAGTGATCAAACCCAAACTTCCAGCATTTTTACCTTTGTCTCAGGTTCGATCAGGATCTCATCGATCGAGGCGGGAATGAGATAAACATCCCCTTTTTGAACACTTTGCTCTCCCATTGGATATTTAATGTTAGCCTTCCCTTCCGTACAGATATAGATCACAAAAGAATCCAGCCCGGAGTAGTCCCTGGTAATGGTTTTGTTCAAAAATAATTTATTGGTCACAAAATACTTTGAGTCCACCAGCGTGTTACTACTGTCTTGTTTTTCCGTGTATTCAGTGCGGTAGGTGTCATAGGTTTTATAGTCTATTGCATCCACAGCCTGGTCATTGTGAAGTTCCCTTGAATTCCCGTTGGCATCTTTTCTGTCAAAATCGTAAATGCGGTAGGTGACATCTGAAGTTTGCTGAATTTCAGCCAGCAGGATGCCTCTGCCAATAGTGTGTATTCTACCGGCTGGAATGAAAAAGACATCCCCCTCCCCCACGGGCTCTCTGTTTAATATGTCCATCACCGTGTTGTCCGACACATGGGACCTGTATTTTTCCTTATCCATTGGCTGGTTAAAGCCGGTAATGAGTGTGGCTCCTTCATCTGCCTGAATGATATACCACATTTCTGTTTTCCCCTTGCTGCCATGTCGCTGGCCTGCCAGCTCATCGTCAGGGTGCACCTGAACTGAGAGATCATCATTTGCATCAAGAAACTTTATCAGTAGAGGAAATTCACTACCATAGGCCTCAAACACGTGTTTTCCCAGAAGATCTGCCCCATATTCATTCACCAGCCCGTCAAGCGCGCGGCCCTTGAGTTCGCCATTGGCCACTATGGATACATCACCCGATACGGCAGAGAGCTCCCATGTCTCCCCGCAGTTATTCAAAGGTGAAAAATCCTTACCAAGGACCGATCTTATTTTCTGACCTCCCCATATCTTTTCTTTAAAAATGGTTTCAAATCTTAACGGATAAAGCGCACTCATACCAATAGTTGTTTTGCCGGCAAAGTAACAAAATTATTCACGTCTGGCCGTATGTCTGCCAGTAATGTATGAATGTATTTTTTCGGGTAATTTAGCGGCTTACGAACTCTAAAGTATCCGGCACTGTGATGATCAGTGTCCTTTTGTACGTTAAAAAATGAAACTTGCAAGACTGAAGGGAAAGCCCGAGATCTTTTACACTATACAGGGAGAAGGGAAAAGCCTGGGGAAGCCAAGTCTTTTTGTCAGGACTTCCCTGTGCAATCTTCACTGTATCTGGTGTGATACCGACTACACGTGGAACTGGGAAGGTACTTCCTTCCCGCATGTGTATGATCGCGATCCCGGATATACCAAATACAAAAAATCTGAATGGATAGAGGAGATCCCGGTCAGCGATGTTCTGGAGATCATTTGTGGATATGAGTGTAAGAACATAGTACTCACAGGAGGTGAACCCATGCTGCAACAGAAGGAACTACAGGAGCTGTGCCGTGCACTAAAGAAAACCGACAGCACCTATTGGATCGAAATGGAAACCAACGGCACCCTCCTGCCTGAAAAAGATTTTGATTTATACCTGGACCAATACAATGTATCCCCCAAGCTTAAAAACTCCAATAACCCTGAAAAATTGAGGATCAGGCCGGAGGTTCTTCACTACTTCAGCAAAAACCCCAGGGCCTCTTTTAAATTTGTTATCGACTCCAGGGCAGACCTTCAGGAGGTACTTGACATCGTGAACACTTATAGGATCAAGGCCCCTCAGGTCTATCTGATGCCACAGGGCACAGCTGCCGGTCAGTTGGCTGAAAAGAGGGTATGGCTCGTGGAAATATGTAAACAATACGGATTTAACTATACAGACAGGCTACATATCCATATCTGGGGAAGCAAGCGCGGGGTTTGACTTGTGGATTGTTGAGGATATGTTGCTGATAGTGTTAAGAGTCACCTGAACAACCCCGGACAGGGGTTTTGGCAGTGGGCAAGGCATTGTTTGGTTTAAAAGCCACCAGGTAAAACAGGGCAAACTCACCCCCTTTTACTGATCTTATTCAGACTTATTGACCGCTGCCGGTCACTTTTAAAACGACTTGACCTGGTTTGATATCTTTCATGCTTTGTTTTTCGGCTTTGAACTCTTTTCCGCCACATTCTGAAGCCTGAGGGGCTTATCTCTCTTCTCATCAAATGGATAACCTGCCGCTCAGATAACCCAAACTGACGTTCAATAGCATCAAAGGAAGTACGATCTTCCCATGCCATTTCGATAATTCGATCTATCTCTTCGTCTTTCAGTTGATCAGGTCTTTTCATGCGAGGCAACAATGTAATTTTGGCTCAGTGAACAGGTTTTGTTTCCTCATCAGGACGTGCATAGGTAAAGCGCGCCAGTTTCCTGGGAGCGAGATAGCAATCCAACCCGTTGATGGTCACGGTGCCGGCTTCCGCCAGATCGATAAAGCCATCATCCTTGACGAGTTCCTGCCTTACCCTAAGCTCAATCACCCTACCCAGCACCAGTATTGTGCCATTTGCCCGAATGGGATACTCCTCCTCAAATTCCAACCCGACCCTGACCGGAGCCTGCTTTACATAAGGTGCCGGGTGTAGTGCCGACATTTCCCGGGTAAAACCACACTGCTCAAATTCATCTACCTCCCGCTCATATTTGGCAGAGGTCTGGTGCGCTCTGATGATATGATCCCTATGCACATGATTGATAGTAAAGAAACCAGTGGATTTCAGATTTTCATAAGTATGCCTCGGTACCACATGCGGCCGGGTCACAAAACCCAGTAGTGGTGGATTACTGCCAAAGTGTGTCACCGAACTAAAAATGGCCAGATTTGCAAGGCCGTCCTGATTCACCGTACCTATCAGATTGGCGCTTTTAAAACCGGAAATGGAATTGACCATATTATTTCGGTACAACCTGTCCATCTGTTCCAGTGCCTCAGCACCTATGATCACCTCCTTGTCTCTCATAATTATTTCCCTACTACCGGGATAACAACACTGAAACTACAGATTTGTTAAAACAAAAAACCCCGGTATAAAAGCAATAATTACTTCAGTGAGCCGGTAAACTCAATTTTGATCTTCAGTTGAAATTTTTCAATCACTTTAAATATCTCCTTAAGCGTCACTCTTTCTATTTTCGTCAGATCCGCCGGATCGATGTAGTTATGGGGTTCACCCTGCTTTCTTATGATATCCTTGGCCTGCCTCTTGAGGCGGATGCCCATTAGGTAGTAATAAGCCTGCATGAGCTCGTAATATTCTACCTTGTTCAGTACATCCTGCTCATACAATTCTGCCAGCCGCTCACCCGTATTGGTTCTGAGCACCTTATGTTTTAACGCATAGACACGTACCAGATCCACTATGGGGGTCATGGCCTTCTTGATATCCAAAACACTCTTATCCCCTTTTGTAATGGTCCTAAATCCCTTGAAGAAAGTCAATGGAGACTCATACTGAAGAGCATTTTTGCCCAGATGATAGAAAAATAATTCGGACGGGCCGTCAAGAGTATCTTTTATAAATGCTCTCAGTTCGTCGACATAGGCCCTTTCACCATAAACCGCGCGGCAGTCAAAGAACGTAGAAAAGTTCATGACCGACTCAGGCTCAGGATGACCGATCCACTTCCGGTAGTATTCCTTCCAGTATGACAGGGACTGGCACCATTTCGGATTTTTGGCCATAAAACCACCGGTACAGAAGCTAAAACCCACAAAATCCAGCTTTTCACTTACTTTCCCGGCCAGTGACAGGAAGTACTCTCTTATCTGTGTCTGCTCTTCTTCCGGCCGGTCTTCGTAGATAATGGCATTGTCCTGGTCTGTTTTCAGGGTCTGTTCTTTTCTGCCCTCACTACCCAGTGCCATAAAAACAAACCGTGCCGGGGGCGGTCCCATTTCCTCCAGTACACTTTCCACAATGTTATTGGTGATGCTGTCCGATACCGCTGTGATCACCTGATTTGCATGCTCCGAGCGCACCCCCCGGCTAAGCAACTGGAATACAATATCCGGCACCTGCCGCCACTTATCTGCCAGCTCTTTTATACCCGAAGCCAGCTTCACTGACTGTATGAATACAAAAGGTGAATAGGTCTGGTCCGAGATAAGTTTGTTGCGACTGGTGACACCAAGGTACTTACCCTGTTCATTCTTTATGACCAGATACCGGCTCTTGCTTTTGAACATGAGCAGGATCGCTTCATAAACAAAGGCATCCTGTTCGATACTCACGATCGGCCCTTCCATAACGGAAGATACCGGCTCATTCAGGTCAGTCTTCTGAGCTACCACCTGCTCTCTCAGCGTTATATCTGTTATATAGCCATCATAGGTGTCGTCCATAGCTTTTATAAAAAGACAGCTTACGCGATGCTCCGTCATGAGCTTTGCCGCTTGCCATACGGATGTTTCCGGCAGGCATGACACGATAGGCCTGGGACGGATATCTTTAAGACTTTTGGAGAAAAAAATGTCGGAACCAATGTAATTACTACGCTGTTCCTTGCGGGACAGAATAAAACCAGCATATTCCTCATCCAGCATTTTTTTGCCAAAAATGTGAGTGAAGTGATTGGAAAAATCAGCGTACTTTTCGCAAAGAGACTTAAAATTTACCTTCGGCAGACAAATCACCTCTGTTCCGGCTTTGGCTACGACCGTACGAATAGACCGTTTCTTATTGACCAGCAGTGAAATGGCTCCATAGACAGCCCCTGGACCACTGTATTCGATCAGTCTTTTTTCGTTCTCCTCGTCATAAAAGAACTCTTCATACTCTCCGCGAACCACTATATCAATCCCCTTCAACTTGCTGTATTCCTGATAGTAAACCACTAATTCGCTGTCGAATGTCGTGGTCTGCATTACCTGGGTTATTTCGCTGAGTTCCTCATCGGGCAGCAGGTGAAAGGGTTCCACAGATCGGATAAATTCCAGTTTTGAACTCATGGGTTGTTGTTTCGGGCTCAAAAATGGCAATATATTTCTCTAAATAACATTGGCGCTGTTGTAAAAATTTGAGCTGCCGGTCATGCGTTGGAAAAACGGAATTCCATAAACACAAATTGCTGGTGTAAACTGTGGAGGTATAGGCAATCCGATACTTTTACCAGATATCAACCTGTAGCCAGCACCAGCATATACACTGCCAGCATCATCAAAAGAATTCCTCCAAGGCAGCCTTGTCCTTTTTTGTTCTTTTTACGGGATGACTTCCACACTTTTTGCTGGGTAGTAATAACATTCTCATCAACGTCCTGTCTTTTGACCAGCTCAAAGAAACACTGTGCGGTGGCTTTTGCATCAGCGAGGGCATCATGGCTGTTGACCAGCTTTTTCCTGAATAGGGTCTGGTACAGTTCTTCCAGCCGCGGATAGTTCCTGTTGGCCCATGGCATATACCCTGAGCTGGCCCGCATAGTACAAAAAAGCGGATAATTCCTCAGTATATTTTTCAGCCCACAGCGTTCAAATGCCACTTCCAGCATGCTCTTGTCCAATGCGAGAAAATGGGCCACTATCAAAGGATTATAGCGCTTCAGGTCCTCGTACAATGTGCCTATGGCCTTTTTTCTATCCACTCCATGCTCCATGGCAGCATCCTGTGTAATATGGTGTACCCTTATGGCTGATTCTTCGATCCTGAAATCCGCCGGTTTGATGTAAAAATTCCGGGAAAGCAGGGTATTCCCCTGTTTGTCGAAGATGAGCCATGCAATTTGTACAATGTAGGGCCAGTGAGCCACATCCTTTTTTTCCCAGTCATCCGGGACCCCTGACGTTTCCGTATCGATAAACAGTATGTGGTCCCTTATCATTTTTGGGATCAGACAGGTGAGGAAACCGAATATATCTCTATTCTTTCAGCTTTTCCCCTCAGGTATTCATCTCCGATCTTTTCAAAACCAAAGAGGCTGTTCAGCTTTCTGAGGGACTGATAGAGCTGGCCGGATACCAGCAGTTTCTGATGATATTCATTACATTTCGCAAGTATCCTGGAGGTAGTATTAAGCACATCGCCTGAATAGGTGATATCCTTTTTTATGATCCCGATCTCTCCGGCCGTCACATGACCATAATGAAGTGCCGCCTTAAAATCAGGCACCAGACCATATTTTTTTATGTATTTATCCTTTAACTCAGCTATTCTGCCCTTGGCGTCAAAAAAGCATTTTATACAATGGTGATTGACTATGGCATCTTCATACTTCCATGAGATCACTACCTCATCCCCAACATACTGATAGATCTGGCCACTGTTATAAATGATACTGTTGGTAATATCAGCGTAAAAATCCCTGAGAAGGTTATAGTAACGGGTATTCCCAAGGCTTTCAGCGATGGCAGTGGAGCTCACCAGATCGAGGAACATGAACACTCTCACCTCATCCCTTGGCTTGTGATACTTGCCTTTGATAAAATCCCACAACAGTCCCTGGCCGAACTTGTCATTGATCTGCAGAAAAAACTGGGTCATCATGGTTACAATGGACCATACGAGGATGTTTTTGAGGTGTAGTGGATTAACAAGATAAGTATAAAACCGGTCTGTGGCCACATCGGCTGTAAAGGGCCAGTTTCCGATATCACTTTTTACAAACCACATACCCAGGATCACGGTGATCACGGAAACGATAACAATGAACGACAGTACCACTGCCATAAGGGTGTATCCGTAAGGCCGGTCCTTGAGCTTTTCATTGACATAAAACACCAGAAAGCACCCTCCCATAACACTACCCATAAACGCCGCAGCCAGGTTAAAGGCCATGTTCCTTACAAAACTGTAGCCATCGACAGGGCCTTTGGAGGCTTCCGAATTAAGACCGAAATAGTCGTAGGCACTGATAAGAAATCCAATAACGAGCCATGCCCCAACTATAATGAAGAGTTTTCTTAATTGGATGGACAGTTTTCGACTCATGGAAAGAACTTTACTTTCAGCCCACTTTCAAGCCACTAATGTAGCGAAAGAACGGCATTCTACGGGCCCGTGCCTGATGAAACTTATTGTCAGCGTGAGTCTCTCACTGTTAGACCCATCTGACAAACGTCAAGGGCTTACCTGAGAGCCGTCATCTTAAAATGACCGGGCAAGACCTAAATTAACATCAGGATAAAAAAATAACCAACCCGATGCAAGAACTCAGAAACATACTCATCTGTACGGATTTCTCAAAAGACGCAACAAATTCACTCATATATGCAGTAAATCTGGCTGAACAAATCAATGCTCATTTATATATTCTCCATGTAAAAAGTACCGCAGACAGCTTACTGAACGATGATCAGATCGAAGATAAATTCGAGCAGATCAAACATGATTTCCTGTTCAGGAGAACACTGCGTATTTCGTACCTGATACGGGAAGGCGATATACTTAAAGAAATAGAGGCAGCCGCAAGGGAAAAACACATCGATCTGATCGTAATAGGTATGAAGGGCGCCTCAGGAAAGCATTCGATGGAGTTCGGCAGCATTACTGCCCATCTCATTGATTATCCGGCGTGTTCCATTCTCTCTATTCCCGGTGATTGTCGAATACTGACCATAAAGCAGGTGGCGGTGGCTTTTGATAACCAAAACCCTCCCGACAAAACAGAATTGTACGTTCTTTCGTACATTTCGGAGGCATTTAGCCCCAAAATCCACATCTTCAACGTAAAAAGACAAAAGGTAACCGTGGAAACCGCAGCAACAGCTCAGGATGTATTCGATGATATTTTCAGGTACAACCTGCATATCTACTATGATATTGACAAGCCCAATATCATAGGATCGATCAGGGATTTTATCAGGGAAAACAACATTGATCTGCTTACTGTTTTCCACAGGATCAGCGCTCAGCGGGATCCTTTTAAAAGAAGTGTTTCAAAACAACTGGCCTTTAGCTTAAAATTGCCCTTATTGATCACCCCTATAAAAAACTAGAAAAAATATTAAGAAATGTTCCATAACATACTGGTACCTGTTGACTTTTCTTCCTGCTCATTAAATGCACTCAAACTGGCGAGTGATTTTGCACGGGATAATCAGATACATATCACGCTGCTTAATGTATTTTCACTTACAAGCACTCAGTCCACCCCTGACAATACCGTCAGGGAAGACCTCATGAACAGCCTTCGGGAGCTCGAAGATAAGATCAGCTCGCTCAAAGAAACGGAGCACACTTTTGAAGTGGAATTTGGACTGGCTGCCGATGTGGTAATTGAAAAGAGCAAAGACCATGATCTGATCATGATGGGTACGCGTGGTGAGCATGACGTTATTGATAAGCTGATTGGCAGTGTTTCACTACGCATTATTGAACATACCAATGTTCCGGTACTGGTCATCCCCGAAACCATTCAGTCCATTTCGTTCGACAAGATCGTTTTTGCGGCAGACTTTAAAAAGATCAAGCATATGTCTGTACTGGACAGCCTGCGGGAGCTTGCCCTTGACTATGATTCGGAGCTGCACCTGTTGAATGTCAATGAATCTCCCGAATATATCACCGAAGAGCAGGGAGAAGAAGCACTGGCGCTGCATCAGTTTTTTAAGGATGTCAACCATGCATTTTTCTTCAGTAAAAACAAGGACATCGAAGAAGGTATCCTTTCCTATGTTAAGGAAAGAAATATCAATATACTGGCTTTGATGCCCCGTAAACATGCTTTCCTGCAGAGCCTTTTCCACCGCAGTACCACGGAGGACATGGCCATGCACCTCAACTCTGCACTGTTCACATTTCACGAATAACGCTGCATGGGCTCAGATCAGGGTTGGCGGCTTGTCCTTTCTATATTTGATAGCGTTAAGGTCTTTTTTTGAATGAACGTTAAAATTAAATTTCTAGGGGGAGCCAGAACGGTAACGGGCTCCAAATATTTACTCGAATTCGATAATGACTATGAAGTGTTGGTGGACTGCGGTCTTTTTCAGGGGCTGAAGCAATACCGCCTGAGGAACTGGGACCCGCTACCTATCGATGTCAGTAAAATAGATGCTATCATTCTGACACATGCCCATATCGACCATTCCGGATATTTACCCAGGATCGTAAAGGATGGATTCAGGGGGCCTGTGTACTGCACAACAGCCACAGCCGCTCTGCTGGACATCATGCTCCGCGATGCAGCCAAGCTACAGGAGGAAGAAGCAGCATTCGCCAGAAAAAAGGGATATTCAAAACACGAACACCCACAGCCACTCTTCAACACGGAAGATACCCTGGCTACTCTGGAGCTATTAAAAAGTACGGACTATGGCTCAATTACCCAGCTCAATCCCCATATTAGCTTCGGGTTCTTTGACGCCGGACATATTCTGGGCTCAGCCATTCTCCGGATGAATTTAAAGGGTGAACAACAGGAAAAAACCATGATCTTCTCAGGGGATCTGGGAAGATATGACCAACCTCTTCTGTCAGACCCTACCACTATGCATCAGGCCGATATACTAGTTGTGGAGTCTACCTATGGCAACCGGCTGAATGATAACAATGGAATAGAAAACACTTTCGCATCCTATATCAATCAGGGACTGGAAAGAGGAGGATGTATCATTATTCCGTCTTTTGCGGTGGGTCGTACACAGCTGTTACTTTACTTTTTTATGAGGCTTATGGAAAAGGGGCAGATACCGAAAATCCCGGTGTATGTTGACAGCCCCATGGCCATTAGTACCACGGCGTTGTACAAGAAGTTTGCAGAATATCACAAGCTTTCTCCCTATGAACTTAACGGCGCTTCGGTATTCGACTACCCCATGTTCCATTATTACAAAACCCAGGAGTCATCTATAAATCTGAACAATATCAAAAAAAATGCGATCATCATCTCAGCCAGCGGTATGTGTACCGGAGGCAGGATACTACACCATTTGTACAACAGACTGAAACGCAGAAATGACACATTGCTCTTTGCAGGATATCAGGCAGAAGGCACACGCGGCCGCCGTATTCTGGATGGTGAATCAACTTCAAGGATATTCGGACATGACGTACCTGTAAAGTGCCATGTAGAGTATCTCGACGGACTATCGGCTCATGGGGACAAGGACGATCTTATGAAATGGCTGAGCGGCTTCAGCGAAGCGCCCAAGCTAACCTTTGTTACGCATGGAGAAGAGTCAAGCTCCAAAGCCCTTGCGGAAAGTATCCGCTCACAGATGCGCTGGAGTAATGTTTTTGTACCTGAATATCTCGAGTCCTTTGAACTATTCCGGAGAATTTAATTTGGTCATTTGTTATTAACGACCAATACCTCTCCCATAAGATAGAATTTAACACATTGATGCTGGGGGTTGGAAGTCAGAAGCTGGAAGTTTGAAATTTGATTTTACTTCCGGCTTTTGACTTCCGGCCTTTTCCGGGAGGTATAACCACCAGCAGCTTAAACCTCAACCGGCATATCTTCGGGTACAAGCATCACAGGGCAGTTGATCCTTTTCATCAGTTTTTCCTGACCCTTTTCAGCTTTGGACTCGATCTTTTTATTGACATCATCACAAAGTATGACCAGATCCACGTTGTTTTCAACGGTATTGGCCAGTATTCTGTCCACAATAAAGCCCACCTCAGACCGAAAGGTATAGTTGACCCCTGATGATCCCAAGAAGGCATTATCCACCTTTTCAAACTCATTACGACCTAACTCTGTCAGGTTATTCCTATGTACAATATCATCAGAGTGACCGTTATTAATGAGACGGTACGTATACAATATGATCAGCTCAGCATTATTGGCCTGCGACACTTTCACCGCATACTCCATTGCCTTCACCGAATTCTCTGAAAAATCAGTTGGATACAGGATTCTCTCAAACATTTGCATATGGCAGGCTTTTACTTACATATAATTGCTAAAATAAAATTTTGTTTTGGGTTAGATTAACGTCATCAATCAATTTTGTTAATGATTTTTGTCATATTAGTGGGGACCTAATTTGATGAAAGTACAAACTCCCTATGAATCAGGAAAGGACATTCCGGGTAATTTTTGAAACCTGTCAGGAAGGTATTATTGTTGTAAACACTGAAGGGACCATTGTTCTGGCCAATCAGGCCTGCAATAATATGTTTGGTTACCTTCAGGATGAGCTGGTCGGGCAGGGTATAGAAAAACTGATCCCGGTGCCCATGCGCACGCCGCATATAGAACACCGTCACCAGTATGCTCAAAATCCTGTTCCCCGGCAGATGGGAGCTGGTCGCGACCTGAGGGGCCTCAAGAAAAATGGTGTGGAGTTTCCTGTGGAGATCAGTCTTAACCGTGCTGTCCTGAAAGAAAGCGAACATACAGTAGCGTTCATTATTGATATCACCCAGCGGAAGAGAATGGAAGATGCTCTGAAGAGGAGCGAAAAACAACTGATCTCCTACGCCACCGAGCTGGAAAGCCGGGTAGAGGAGCGCACAGAAGAGCTGGATCATACCATAGCGGCCCTCGAAAAGATCAACAGGGATATGGAAGAACAGATCAATGTACGGATCAATGCTGAAAATGAGGCAAAAAAGGCATTGGACCGTGAACGTGAACTGAATGAGCTCAAGTCGAGGTTTGTTTCCATGGCTTCTCATGAATTCCGGACACCGTTGAGTACGATACTGTCTTCCGCCTCGCTGATAGAGAAGTATGACGATCCGTCAAATGAACCAAAACGGCGCCGGCATGTACATAAGATCAAGTCGGCCATCAGCAACCTGCAGCAAATACTGGATGATTTTCTGTCACTGTCCAAACTGGAGGAAGGAAGAGTGGACCTGAAACGTTCGGAAGTTAACGTGAGCGAGGTCATTGAAGAAGTAATTGACGAACTCAGCTCGCTGACACCTGAGAATCAGGCTATACGCCTGCTGATCAAGGGAAAGGAAACCCTGCTCAACTCTGATGACAAGATCATCAAGAACATACTGATCAACCTCATTTCCAATGGCATAAAGTATTCTGAAAAAGATATCGATGTTATTTTGAACTATTCCAGGGCCTCCCTCGACATTAAAGTTAAAGACCAAGGTATGGGTATACCTGAGGGAGACCAAAAGCATATGTTCGAACGTTTTTTCAGAGCCAAGAATGCCATTAATATCCAGGGCACCGGGTTGGGGCTGAATATTGTGAAGAAATACGTGGACATGCTGGGCGGAACGATAGACTTTGTCAGCAAATTGAATAAGGGAACAACTTTTATCGTTAATTTGCCAATTGAAACCGGAAAGGAACCCGAAACAAACCTAAGTGATACTGTAAATGAAAAAAATATTAATTATTGAAGACAATAAGGATATCAGGGAGAATATAGCTGAGATACTGGAGCTTGATGGCTTTGAGACCATAGAGGCTGCCAACGGCAAGGAGGGTGTCACCAAAGCCAAGGAAGAAGACCCTGACCTGATCATTTGTGATATCATGATGCCTGAGCTGGATGGTTACGGTGTGCTCCATATATTGGCAAAGAAGGAATCAACAGCCAGTATACCTTTCATATTCCTTACGGCCAAGGCGGAAAGGGCTGATATGCGAAAAGGTATGGTATTGGGTGCTGACGACTATCTCACAAAGCCTTTTGAAGACACTGAACTGCTGGATGCTGTGGAAGCACGGCTGAAAAAAACCGAAGCGCTAAAAAAGGAATATGCCAGCGACGCCCAGGGCCTGAACAGTTTCATCAGCGATGTAAAGAAACTTCACAAGCTGGAATCCCTTCATGAAAACCGGAAATCCAGGTTATACAAGAAAAAAAATGACGTTTATCGCGAAAGCGAATATCCCAACTATCTGTATTTTGTAGAATCCGGCAAGATCAAAACCATAAAGGCCAATGAAGACGGAAAAGAACTGATCACGGCTATCTATTCAGCAGGTGAGTTTTTTGGATACGAAGCATTGCTGGAAAACAAGGATCATCCGGATTCAGCAGAGGCGATGGAAGATTCATACATCATTAGTATACCCCGTGATGAATTTTTCGAGCTGATCTACTCCAACCGGGAAGTAGCGAAAAAGTTTATAGAGCTCCTCTCCAACAAGGTCAGCGAAAAAGAGCAGAGGTTGGTTAACCTCGCCTACAATTCTGTCAGGCAGAGAACCGCGGAGGCTCTCATCGAAGTATATGAAAAATTCAATCCTGAGCATAAGAGTAATTTTGCGCTGTCTGTATCCCGGGAAGACCTTTCCAACATGGTAGGCACCGCTACCGAATCCGTGATACGGGTAATCTCCGATTTCAAGGAAGAGGGACTGGTGGAGTCAAAGAACGGCAAGATCGTGATCCGGGACTTTGACAAGCTCCTGCAGGTTCAGCGATGGCATGTGGTAAGATAGGCATTTAAATTTCAGTACAAGTAGTAGTATCACACCACAAATGGTGTGTTTCCCCCGTAGCATCCAACAAAAGTCCATCAATTTGCCCTGTTCACTGTGCTATGACCACAATCAGGCAGGCTGTTGACCGTACTCATGCATCACCATGGTCTGTTTTACTAATATAGTAAGACATTCAATGATCGTATGGTTATAGTATTTGTGATAGCAGGAATGATGTTTCTGACCCTTGCGCTATTACTTTTAGCGCCTTTCAGGGTCTATGTCAATACGGCCAGCAATGAATACTATATTTCTCTTCAGGGCATAGCGCGTTTTTCTCCACGCTTTCAACAGGACCAATGGGTGATCAGTGCTAAAGTGCCTTTCTATACTTTCGAGATACCCTTGAAATCGTCACCGGAAAAGAAAAAAGAAGCAAAACCCAAAAAAGAGAGAAAAAAGAGATCTTCCCGGACGCATTTACGCTTTTCGAGCCTGTTGAGGCTTCTTAAAAGGCTCATAAGGTCATTCAGGGTGAGGAAATTGTATCTCGACCTTGATACCGGCAGTTACCCGTTAAATGCACAGCTTGTTCCCTTGTTCTTACTGGTAAAAAGTGATGTGATCAGTCTGAATACCAACTTTCAGGGGGTAAACCGCTGTGAATTCCTTTTGACAAGCCGACCAATTAAAATGGTCTGGCCATTCGTACAATGTTTTGTTTTAGAAAATTAAACAGTAAAGATCATGGAAATGAATTTCGAAGAACTTTTAGAAAAGCTTACTGATTTTATCAAATCGGAAGCGAGGACGGAGACGATCATCGGTGACCAGTTCAAGCTGGGTGAATTTACCTGTGTGCCGGTGGTTCGTGTAGGAATGGGGCTCGGAAGTGGTGGTGGAAGTGGTACGGCCACAAAATCCGGCGGTGGTGAAGGCGGAGGAGCCGGTTTTGGCATGGGCATAGAACCCATAGGTTTTCTGGTCACCCGGGGGGAAGAGATATCATTTATCGGAGTCAGCAAATCAAGTAAGGGGATATCAGCCGCCTTTGAGAAGATACCAGACCTTGTAGACAAGATCATAACGAAACGGACAGATAAGGCAGAAGCCTGATCGGAGGTTTGGTTCATGGACCGAACCTACTCAAAAAAGGAAGAGTCGCTTAACATTTTCTGTACCCACAGCTGATACTGCCGCCCTGAAGGATGCAGTCCATCCTCTGCTACCAGTGAGGGATCGTCCAGTCCACGCCGTGAAATGTCGGTGATGTAAATATATTTGATGTCTTTTTCCTGTGTAATTCTTTTGTTAATCTCATTGTAGGCATCAATTTCCGTGGTGATCTTTTCCCTGCTGCTCTGGCCAAATGGTGTGTATCCGTAGTCAGGGATAGACACCACAAAAACCCTGCTTCGGTCACCACCTGCATGGGCAATGGCTATGTTAAGGAGCATTTCAAATTCGGACGGATAGTCCTCAAGCGGATAACCCCGGTATTGGTTATTCACTCCTATAAGCAGGGAAACCAGGCCATAGTCTCTGGACTTGTTTTGATCCTCAACGGCATTCCTTAATTCCTGTGTGGTCCAGCCTGTTTTGGCAATGATATCAGGGTGCTCTAGTACCGCCTTATGGTCAGACCGGTTAAGCATATCCACTAACTGGACCGGCCATCGTTCCTGCTCTGACACACTGTGTCCAATGGTATAGGAATCTCCCAATGCCAGGTACGTCAGCGTATCACTGGCCTGAGCAGGACCACCGGTCTCAGTAGGGGTTGGAGCCGGGTTGTCATTCACAGGGTCCTTGTCTGCCGAGCAGCACGTCAGCAAGGCTGTTATCAGGAAAATCAACATAGATCTGCACATAGCTCACTGGAAAAATGCAAGCTCAGCAATTTATTTTGATCTGGCAAGATATAACGAAGCGAAACCAACGGCAAACGCATTAGTCTGGTCTTACGTATTTGAAATCTCTCGTAGACGATTTTAACGAGGTTCACCTCACCATGCCTACCTGGAGTCGTGGCACCACTCCTCACGGAGTCCTGTGGACGGTTTTCATTCCGGTCTTTGCACAGGATCGATCGGCAATGTGAGGGTTGTCGTTCACTAACTGAGTAGCAGTGATGCCACGACTATTCAGGTTCATGGTTTGGGCTACATAAATCAAGACACTTTTATTCTGAAGGGAGGAATAGTTTTTTACCATTTCCTCCCCTCTCCCACACTAGCGGATATATCTCAGCCCGAGGTTGAGTGAGTACCCGGCGCCATCCTGTCTTGACAGGATAAAATTACCATAGGAGACCTCTACCCCCAGCCTCGACCATACCTGATACCGGACCCCCGCTCCTACCTGCGTAAACCAATTGGATAGACCAAATCTTTCGTCCACCTCATTGGATACCGTCTGGAAACGTGGCGAATACTGAGCAAAAGTAAAGATCGTGGTTCTGGGAGTGGGGAAATAGCTCAGGAATCCACTTACCGGAAGTCTGAAGAAATTTACCTGATTTTCATTCCTTTTGATCCTGTACAGAAAGTCTGCCTCAAGGAAAAGACGCCATTGATTATTCAGTTTCATATCGTAAAAGAACTGCGTGAACCACGTGTAACGGTCATGACCCGTAAACTGAGGCAGCTCGAGGTCCGAAGCAACAGGAAACAGAAAAGTGGACTGTACACTGAAACCGTTGATGGACGGGAAAGGTACATAACGTATTCTGGGACCTATACCCGTGACCGCAGTACGACTGAAATCACCCTCGGCAAAGGTAAGCACTTTGAAAGGGGAACCTTCGTCGCTGTCGTACAGTGATCTTGTGGCCCACACGTCAATGCCGAGATTGATCCGCCGGGAATTGCTGGTACCAAAGGTAAGCTGGTACATGGCATTCAGAAAAGTCTGGCGTTGCCCCAGGCTCACATCGTCTCCGTCAAAATCAGTGATCTGCGTTTGTGTGTACAGGTTGTAAAAAGTATTAGACTCCCATTTGCCCTTCTCCAGCAGTACGGAAGGCGTGTATTTCTCAAGGTTGGATTCCTGACCCCATGCTGAAAGACACATGGCAAGGAATGACATACCAAAAAAGTATTTTCTTATTGTTTTCATTTTTCCTGGGTATTTAAATTCCAGTTATAGGTATAGTAGCCCAGCCGGGCTTTATCAGGCAGCTTTTCGTTACGATACTGGTCAATGTATGCCAAAACGGATCTGCCGCCTTTCTTAAAGTCTCCCTCGTACCATCTGAATATTTCCGACACTTCCACCTTCTGGCCCTTCACCCGGATAAACTCAGCATCATTGAGGGTTTCCCGGGTCGTGGCTTCGATCTGATCCTCCACCTTATCCGGGGTGTAGGCAAAGCTGGCCAGCCTGGGACAGCTCACTGCGGCGCAAACCAGAACAAAATGCAACCGGGGATCATTGGCAAAAGGATACAGTTTCTCCTTTTCCAATTGGTTCAGGGAAAGCTTTTCTCCGGCTACCGTGTAATTCCTGGCATCAAAAAAATTACTGACCTTCATGGGTGATTTCACAGGATATCTGTCTACAATACCTTTGATCGCCAGTATATTGTAGGCATTGATCATGAATGCCTTTTTCGTTTTGTCATCAGCATTCTTAAGATCAAATGCTGCTATTTCCTTCAGCAATGCATCGAGCTGCTTCTGATCCTGATGAATGGCCGCATATGCCACTCTTCCTTCCTGTACGTTTTTAGCAAAAAAACCGTCCGCCTGGGAAAAGAAATCACCGGCCCTTCCAAAGACCACCGATCCTGCCAGTATTAATGTGAATATCAGCTTCTTCATGATTTACCGACTTTCATAAATACCTTTGATCGCCAACCCCACATAACGCCCGGAAAGTGAAATGATATCCTCTTCAAGCCCGTTGACCGTCACCGTGTATTCACGTACCGTACCCTCATCAAACACCAGACTTCTTCCCTCATCAGTTACCGCCCAGGTACCGGCCCTCATCTGCTCCGTGTCCTCCGCACCACACAGGGTTTCCCCGCCGTCATATGTGTAAGTACCGTCAGCCCTTATCAGCATAACATCATCCAGGCGACAATCCTGCAAACCATCCAGTCCTGCCAGGGTGAAGGACAGCGCTGTCCAGCTCTTTTCTGATCCTCCGTGGAACTGATTTTCAAATCCGCTCACGGTCTCAGGTAACGTGGTAGGTTCCGTAAAGGACCTCCGCCCCTCCTCTGACCCGGGGCTTTCCAGTTGGGTCAGGTTACATGATGATACCAGAGCCATGAGGAGGACTGATATCATTAATCTGTTTTGATTCGTTTTCATTTTCAAAAGGTTTAGTGGGGATGGATACGACTTATGGCCTGTATGGGTACATCAATTCGATCCTTATTTACGATTATGTCAAGCACCTTACAAAATAAGAAGCGAAGTATCACGAAAGTATCACGGAGACGTCACAATGCTGTATTTTTTCGGCGGTTGTCTTTCATCTTTTCAAAAGTACAATGCCTGATAACCAAACCCGTAAATGTTCTGTAAATCGGACCATCCGGAGTACCCACCAACCACATCGCCATAACCAAAATGAGCTCTTCCTGTAGTATATTTACAAGTCATCTTACACCTGATGCTGAATGAGTGAAGAATATCCCGGAGCCTACCGCTACAAGCAGTTGGTTCAGGCTAAGTTGTTCATAGACAGTCACTATTCCGAGAGGATCGATATAGAGAATATTGCCAATCAGGCCTATTTCTCAAAATTCCATTTTCTCAGAAGGTTCAAGGCTGTTTACGGAAAAACCCCGCACCAGTATCTTACCGCAGTGAGAATTGAAAAAGCCAGAGAAAGCCTTGGTAAGGGTTTGTCAGTTCAGGAAAGCTGTTATCAAGTGGGTTTTGAGAGTATCACAACCTTTATTGGGCTGTTCAAAAGGTACGAAAAATGCACCCCCGGAGAATACCGGCAAAGAATTCAAAGAAAAAAACAGGAAATAAAGATCAGGCCCCTCAAATTCATTCCCAACTGCTTTGCAGAACAAAAAGGCTGGAACAAAATGAGCAATATCGAAGAAGTGATTTAAGGCATCATTACTGACCTTTAGGGCATTGATAACCTATAAAATACAGTACAATGATAACAAAAATGAATCACGTCAGCATATTTGTGCTGGATCAG
>LYSV01000240.1 GCA_001657315.1 Flammeovirgaceae bacterium BBD 1991-12
ATCAGCCGTATACATGAACTGTTGCCTCTCAATACTAAAGAAAACCGTTAGATACTAGACACTCAACACCGAAGGGATACTTATTAATTAATTATGTGATTAAGGGTGTATTATTATCGGCCCACCCTATAAAGACCTAATTCGGTTACAGACTTGTATTTTACTGTTCCTTTTAAAATAAAATTTATTAACCATCTTATTACTAGTAAATAGAATCCAAAAATCATTAAATTCTCAAAGCTGAAAAAGTTAACCAATAAACTCAAATCGCCTTTAGATACACTTTGGAATAGATTTAGGACTAGCAATGGAAAATTTATGATTGAACTCCAAAATTCAGTTATCATCCAAATTATGTAAATAATTATTACACTCTGATTGGCAAAACCATAAACTATTAATAAAAGATAGGTAGATGAATTCCACTTTAACCTGTTTAACTCTTTCTTTCCAGATTTGACTTGTAAAATGAATTTTGTAAACATTTCATTTGCTTTAGGCAACATATTAGGAGTGCTAGTGAGATCGGAAATTATCCAATATCCATCAAATCGAATGAAGGGATTTAGTTCTGTTAATGTTTTGAATAGAATTGATACAGAGAGGATTAAATAGAAACTCTCCTTTGTCACTAAAAAGCATATACCCCATGAGGTTGCGTAGATTAACTCAAAATATATCCCTCCAAGATTAGCAATCGTACGTTTATGCTTATTAAGTGTCCATATTTGGGTAACATCTGCGTATAGAACTGGAAAGAATGAGTAAAAACCAAAGCCTATTTCTCCGTGATTAATTCTAAATTTTTTACACGCGGCAATATGCCCCAGTTCGTGTATCAGCATAGTTAAGTACATTATTAAAGAGAATAACAGGAGTTTATCCACGCTTATCCATGCTCCTTCAAAGGAAAAGAAAAGTATTCCTAGAGTAGAATTGAAAACGAAACAAACTCCAAGAGTAATCCAGAAAACTGTAGGTCTGAAAAAGATCATAAATGGTTTCGCTAAAGCCCCAGCTAAACCTGGAGGAAATAAAGTAACTTTGATATTTAGATAACTTCTTCTTCGAAATGGACCTTCCTCTTCACTGTTTAAAATGTTCTTATTTTCAAATTTCTCAAAAAGAAATTTTTTGAATGATTGACTGTCTAAAGCTTGATCAAACTCTTCGTTGAAGCGATCTAATGCATCACTTTCAGATTTAGCATCTCGTAATATCTCAAGTAATATTTTCGTCGGACTGTTGACTAAAATATGATTTTGGTCAGGAGTTGCAACAATCCATCTCTTGTTATCATATTGTGAAAACGATATGTCTTTGACAACATTCATATTGATTTTTCATATTCAAGTAATGTACTAAGTACAGTGCTAGTGGTAAAGATTCTTTGATGATCATCAACAAGGATGTTTACACCAAAAGAGCTGTTTCTCCATCTATGAACAGACTTTTGACTTAAACTGTCTGGAGAAGGTATAGCCAGCTTACGATTAGATGGCCAGCTTCCATCGGTATATTGATTTTGTAAAAGGTACCTAACCGCTTGACGAATTGCGGAATGATGTTCTTTAGTATTAGCTCGTATTAGTGCCTTTAATGCAAGTGCAGTATAAAAAGGACTGTGGTTTTTAGAAAATCCATCTATCCAGTAGCCTGCACTGGATTGAGTTTCGATAAGCCATGAGACGGTTCTTTTTAAAAGATGTTGGAATGCGGGACGATTATGAATAGCCATGATGAACCAGGCAGTGCTGTATATCGGGCTGGTCCACCAATACGAATCCAGTTTTCCTTCTTTATTTAAGTTTTTTTGAAGGAAATCGACAGTTTTTAGATAAATATCTTCCCATTCTTCCTTGAGTGAAAGAATGTAACAGGTACTTGAGGAAACGCACAAGTGGGGGGAAGTCCATCCGCACATACTTGTATCTGCATCAAGATTAAGTTGCTTTCTTAGTCTGGATTCTTCGATGTATGTTCGCCATCCCCCTTGAGAATTCTGATGATCTAACCATGCTTGTATTAAGGTACCCGGTACTTTTCCTCTTTTTTTGATTGTAGCACCTATCAGAAATGCCAGGGAGTCTGCATCACTGGGTATACGTTCATTGTAGGTTCCTTGATTTTTATTTAGATCACAAAAAAGCTCACTTTGGCCTAATAAATCACAAATAGGAGAGGCCTGCTTATGATCTACAAGTAAGAATTGTACGTAGCTCGTTATCCAGTTTTCACCAGACCCTGCACTGGTAATGAAATCTGACAACATATTTTTCTCTGATATTTTACTTTTTATATAGCCAATAGCATTTGTAATGCTTTTAGAAATGTTATCACTCAGCTTGCCATTAACAGCTAAAAATCTATCGCTTTGAGCTGTTTTCTCTCTGGTTTTCTTTATTAAGAGATTGATTTCCTTTATCTGAGCATGGCAGTTTTTGATTTCCTGATCTAAAAAGGTTAACAGATCATTCAATCCGTAGCTTAAAGCAATTTGCCTTGCTTCTTTGAAATGGCTTATTCCCTTCAAAAGAATTTTTTCAGCAAGACCAGAGACATAAAAGTACCTGTGCATTAGATCAGGTGGGATTTTTTCCTGCTTTTTGGATGCCTTCCTGATTTCAGCCAAAGTCAATTCATGCGCATAAGTGTGCTGTCCCTGATTCAGGTCTGTTAAGAAATCATCAATATCATCTTTACATTGAAAAGCTACATGTATCTCTTTTAGAAGAATAAAAAGGTCATCATTGGTTATAGTATTTGCTGATAGGTAAGACAAGGCATCCAGGACAGAATAGCAGACATAAGATTTTCCGATAGCTATTTTGTCAAAATCCTCCTCTGATAATCTTTTTTTTGTAGATGAATACTGCTTTTCTTTTTTTAATGTTGAAAAATAGATTTCCTTGTTTCGTTGAAAGTCTGCCCAAAAAGGATGTTGGTATTCAAATATTGAGGAAAGTGCCTTTATTGCGCTCTCAATTTTACTGATGACCACCATAAACTCATGGGGATCTTTCTCCTCATCAATAATTCCATCAACAATTATAAGTGCTTGAAAATAAGCTAGAGAAGCCGAGTTTAGCAGGCTACATTCTTCTTCAGGTACGTTGAAAATTGGATTTAAGTATCCAACTAAATGCGGATAAAAACTTTGATCATATCTTGATGACCTTGGAGGTTTTATGTTTTTGGTTTTTGCTGAATCGATCATACTATTTAATCCAGGTCATAACTGCCCAATCTTCTGGTTTTATAAAACCATATAGCTTTCTAAATAAATGTAAGCGTAAATAAATAGGATAGATCATTTTAAGTATATGTGAGATTCACCAATGTCTATGCGAAAACCTTCAATATTATTGTCCGGCTCTCCAAAAATGGTATCGCTCTCAAAAAAGTAATATCTTCCTCACTGGATATCAATCAAGGAATTTCAAGATATGACAGATGATATCAAGGATTATTATTTTTAAATTTCTAATTTGTTTTTCAAGCCATATTTACGCTCAAAGTAAAGACGTAGAGATCCGTAAGGGATTTGTTTCCTATTCCATTTTACATCAGGGAAAAACTATCAATCATAAAGAATTTGTAACCCTTTATGAGTCTGATCCTTCCAATCTAACGTTTGCAAAGCAATCTAAGTCAGCAAAAACATGGTCAAATGTAGCCGCATTTACTGGTGGCATTTTGCTGGGTTGGTATGCCGGAGAGCTTATTTCAGAGGATACTCAAAATCATGAAATAGGGATAGCAGGGTTGAGCCTGGTTGCCCTTTCTATCCCCCTCAATATACGCTCATTTAAAAAGGCGTCTAATGCAATACGACAGGAAATTGGCAGTAAGTAAGGGGGAGGTAAAGTAAAGAGATAAAGGAGAAAATGCTATGCGCTCCCGCACAGCTTGATGTCATAGAGAGCGAACTCATATCAAACCAAAGACCTTATGAAAGATCCTGAACAATTCCTGCTTGATGGATGCAGTATGCATCGACATATTCTTTAAATCGCTCATTTGATGTTTTTCGCATGAGGTTTAATGTTTTTCGCATAGAGATTTAATCTATGCTCCCCCATCTTTGATGATCATCAAAGATGGGGGAGCAAGGTCTCAATAGTGGAAGATAAAGGGATCTCCAGTGTTCATTTTGTCAATAGGCGAGGTGACGGGATTCAATGGGAAGTTCCGGAAAACCAGAACTGTGTGAGAGAAAGAATTATTTCAGGAATTAATAAAGTTTAAATGCCTAAAACCTATGTGAACGAAAATGTCTATACCGCTGCTAAAAAGCGTATGAGGGATATTTTTAAGACTTTTCCAAAGTTGTATTTGGCTTTTAGTGGCGGAAAGGACAGCACGGTCATGTTGCATCTGGCCCTGGAAATAGCCGAATCTGAAAACCGGTTACCGCTCGATGTATTGTTTGTTGATCTGGAGGGGCAATATGATACCACGATAAAGCATATTGAAGAAGTCGCCCTTAATTCCAAAAAAATTAACCTGCACTGGATCTGCCTTCCCTTGAATCTTCGAAATTCGGTCAGTGTTTTTCAGCCTCATTGGCGCTGTTGGGACCCGGAACAATCAAAAATGTGGGTTCGCCCTATGCCCCA
>LYSV01000241.1 GCA_001657315.1 Flammeovirgaceae bacterium BBD 1991-12
ATAAAACTTTTCAGAAGGAACGTACATTCATCCATGCAGTTACCTCCTGGCTTGTCGCTGGTTTGAATGGTCCTTTTATGAATTACGACCGGGTGCAGACCTACGACCAGGTGAGATTGTAAACCTCTTTAATCCAGGGATAGAAAATTATCAGTTCCGAGGTAGATCGAGCGGACGCTCGGCCCAATAGATTAGGTCTTAGGATCACTGCGCTAAGACCAGGGTGGGACATCGTCTATGCAGGTGTGGACAACAGCCGGTTACCGTTGTTGTTTGAGGCGATGGATTCGGGGATTTTGGCTGCGGGGTTGGTTGACAGCTTTAAAGAGAACCGAAAGACCAAAAAAGGCCCTTGATATCGCACAAATACCACTTGTACATTACAAACCCGGTTTGTATTTTACCAACGTAATAAACGGAATGCAGAAAAACTTAATATCTTTAACCCCATGGAAAGTACAATAAAACCCCGATCAAAACACCTTGGAAGAAAGATCCGCCGTATGCGGGAGATCCTGGGCGTAAAGCAGGATACCGTGGCCGATGAGTTAGGTGTGAGCCAACAGACTGTTTCCAACATTGAAAACACCGAAGAGGTGGACAATAGCACCCTGAAAAAGATAGCCGACGCACTGGGCGTCAGCACCGAAGCGATACAGAATTTTGATGAGGAAGCAACGATAAACTTCATCCAGCAAAATTCTGACAACGCCAACCAAGGCGCTTCGAATGTATCCTTACAAACTTACAATTGCACTTTTAATCCTATTGATAAATGGGTGGAAACCATTGAGGAGAACAAAAAGCTGTACGAAGCTCTATTGAAGAGTGAGCGGGAGAAGGTGGCGATGTTGGAGAAGGTGCTGGAGGGGAGGAAGTAGGTTGGATGATATTTTGCAACGGATGAATAAGGCAGACAGCTGTCTGCCATAGTATAACTTAACCCAATATGATTGGGTTTGTAAATTTTATATTTCCTTAGGACCAGTAGGCATTGCTACGAAGTCATTCTAAATAAGTGCATCATACAGCGATTTAGCACATAATGAATAGGGTTTGTCCTCAGAAATTTCCACCTTAATCTCATCGAGAATTGCCTCTTTCAAAGATAAGTTTCTCTGTGCATGATATCTTTCTATTAATCTAGTAATTGCTTCAAGTCTTTCCATTCTTCTTTCTATTAATTCAGGACGATTGAGCCCCAACCTTCTACTTGTTAACTCAGATCTCGGATTAGCCTGTTTGTTATGGACAAAATTACCAAGAGCTACAAAAAATTGAGATGGATCATCAACATATGGGTTAACAAATGGCATTGTAACGTCAAAATCTGATCCCTTATTTATATTGCAAACGGGACAAGCCAAGCCTAGATTTTGCCATTCAAAGGTTAATTCTGGAAATTTATCTCTTGCTTTTGGTTTAATATGCTCTATATGTTCATATGCTACATGGGAAACTATGCTCTCGCAATACATACATTTATTTTTGCATTCAGATTGTAGAGCAGCTTTTACATCAGAGCTTGCATAATTAGACGAAAGAGATTTAGGAATGCCTTCACCTTTTTTAACGTAACAAAGAAGCTGTCTAGTCCATTCATCCTTATTATCTCTTAAAACCTGTGGCTCTACTCCCTTATTTAACTTAATCATTTCTATCAACAGTTTTTTCCAACGCAATAGGCATCAGATTTTCAAGTCCCAATTTCTTTAATTCATCTCTCATCCTTTTGAAACTATCCTTATCAAGTCCTTGGTCAATATATTTAGTAGTAATTTCATTTAAAGTATGTTCCACCCAGATTGGCATGGTAAAAGGAACGCCCAATACTTCATTTAATATTTCTGTAGTAGATTTGGCCTTATTTATCAGGTCAAGCTTTTCGTTATATATTTTTTGATTTTCATTATATCTGAAAGCATAAACATTTGATTCCTTCACTGATCCAATGACAAGCGGACTATGGGTAGATACAACGAATTGCACATTAGGAAATGCCAGAATTAAATCAGGAAGAATCGAACGTTGCATGTTCGCATGTAAGTGATTTTCGATTTCATCTATTAGCACTGTAATAATTTCATTTTCATCTATTGAATAGTTGAAAATCTGCCAAGCAAGGTCTATTATCGCACTAACACCCCCAGAAACAGCATCCAGCATAAAATCTCCCGAATCAGTTTCCAAAACAATTTCATAATTTCGTATAGTTATATTCTTAAACCCTAGAGTAGAAGGAAGAATTAATCTTAAAACTTTTTCAAACCCCCTAAAATAATCATATAATTCTCGATCAGCAGTCATAAACTCATTCCCTCCTCCTCCAATTGCCCAATTCAGCAAAGTTTCCTTTATGAAGTAGTTTGTCGCATTAGTATGTTGATTTTGATATGAACTAATGTAACTCTGAAATGTAAGTCTATATGCTTCATCCTTAGTTCTTTTTTGAGTTAAGATATTTGAAACCTGTTGGTAATAAAATACAGGCCTGTGAGAAGGAATATTTAAACCCCTTAGTGCCTGTTGAGGGTTAAGTTGTAGGTGATATTGAGCACTATCACTATCCGGTAAAACTATGTTCGCAGAAGAACCATTATCGTAAAAAATCTTTCCAATTGTATTGTGTGGGGTTTCAATTTTTGACTTAAACCACCTTGTAAAAAACTTAAATATTCCTAATTCCTCATCTTTCGCCGGTGTTGCGAGTTCATGTAGCGCCCAACCGAAATGTCTTGCGAGAAGATTTAATATTGTAGTCTTCCCTGATCCATTTGCACCGGTTAAAACAGTTAGCTTATCGTGAAAATCAATATTTAGGTTTTGAAATTGCTTCCAATCTGATATTTCTAAAGATTTAAATTTCATTTTAACAAAAATGTATCATAACAATTCATACTAAGTTATTTACGTTCTTTTTTTCTCTTGCCCCAACGGAACTGTCTTCTGTAATAAATAGCAGATATGTTAATTTGGCCAGCAGAATCTCGTTTAAAATAAAAAATCTGTTGAAACAATATCTTTATTCTGATCTAGCATCAATTATTTGAAATTTAAAATCATCGACATTTTCAGGAATATCAATTCTTTCTTTAAACTCAACTGTCCTTCCCGGATCTATAAATTCATAAAGCATAATTTCCTGATTACCAATTTTAGAACCAGTTTTTGAATAAAAATCAACATTCAGCTTAATATCTTTAGCTGTTGCCAATGTCGCTGAATTAGTTAAATTTCCACTGAAGTATTGAACATATTTGATCTTAAATAATGATCCCTCATCAACGTTCTCAACTCCAGCCTTGCCATCCAAATAATGAGTAATATTATCTTGTTCACGTCCTTTTAGTTCCATTTTAATTTCATCAATGCTTCTAAGTCTCTGCATCATTTCTGCAGATTGAAACCCATCCTCAAATCCAATATTTTTCCCGGCAAGGAAACCAATAGCTCCAAAAATTAATCCGGTCAAAACTGGCACAATGATTCTTTTCATATTGTCATTTTTTATGTTTTTAACCCTTGATGCCCTAGCATCAAAAATCTAAAATAGCAGAAGTCTATAGAAAGGTTGGCCTCACCACCAACACCTCACCGCCAATGATGAAACCAACTCCAGCGCACCACTAGAACTCTTCCTCCTCTTCCCTTTCTTCATTCTCCAACCTGGTCTGCCGGGCTCTCACCGTGGTCATAGTATCCGTGATCACTTCGTTAAACTTCTCCACCAGGCTGGCTACGCCTTCCTGCTCGTCCTCCAGCATGATCTCTACATGGCCAAAGAGCAGGTTGAGCTGTTTGGCCAGAGCAGTGCGCGTTTCGGACACCAATGGCAGGTTTGTGCCGCTTTCCACGTCCAGCTTTTCCTGGTAGAGGGCATCGAAGTGTTCCATAGCTTCGGTCATTTCAGTCATTAGCGGTTGTACGGCAGCTTTTTTGAGGGCAGCTCTGTTTTGTTCCAGATCGCTACGCAGGCTTTTCATCTCCGTGCTTTGGGCTACGTAGCCCAGGTCATATAATGTAGTATTATGCCGTTTGAAGATATCCAGCAATTCCCTGGCAGACGACTTTGTGTTTTCATCAGCACGGTAGGAGGCTGACAGTATGCCATGCCGCAGGGCACGGAAGGCGTCGTCGCGCTGCTGGTCGGCTTCTGCCAATTTCGGGGTATAATCGCTGGACCGGTCCTTATTCAGGGCTTTGGCTAACTGCCCCGAGGCCTCCCGGGCTTTATCGATCCGGATTTTCAATACCGTTGCCAGAGGCTCATCAATGGCGGAGATCAAACGGTCAGCGGTGGTAACAAGTTCACTGGAAGTTAAGAGGGTGATAGGGAGTTTTGTCAACATGTAGGGTATAGTTTAGGTGTAACATTCGGGCTATCGGTAGTCGCATAAGCAACTAATAAACCGGAATATAACAACAATATGCTTTTTTAAGAAAAAAACAGGCGGAAAATCAGGGTAAACGCATTTAAGTTTTCGCAGCTAATCTCTTTAAAACTACTATCTGACGTCATTCCCTTTAGGTTTACCCAAGATTAACTAATGGACTATTGTTGCTGTCGCAAGGTGGATA
>LYSV01000242.1 GCA_001657315.1 Flammeovirgaceae bacterium BBD 1991-12
TAATATATGTCAAACCTGTCATTTCTTACATAAACGCCGGCAAAGCTGTTCAGAAACTATCAAATAGAAATAAATTCGAATTAGTAAGCTATTTGAATAATTAACCATGACGTTCAAATCAATCTACCTCATTCTGTATCTGATCTTCGGTAATGTTCTGATGTTTCATGATTTTTCCGGATTTGGCCAGGAGTCCAATCGACTTGACAGCCTCTTGCGGGAATTGGAAAAACCTCGGGAAGACACAAGCAGGGTGAATTCCATGGCGCTTGTTGCCAGGATGCTTTATCGCTCAGATGCATCCAGGGCTAAACCGTATGCTGCTAAGGCTTTAGCTTTATCCGAAGCGTTATCCTACACGAAAGGCTTAGCCGAGACCAGCCGGATCATGGGTAATATTCATCAAGCTGAGGTGTTGGATTCTGCACTTTATTACTACCTGGAATCATTGAAACATTATGAAGCGTTAGGTGATTCATTAGGCCGTATTGATGCTTACTACAACATTGCCAACGTGTACTTGCAGCTATCCAACTTTGAAGCAGCCAAAAAAAACCAACTCCTATGTTGTGAGCTGGCAGAAAAAGTGAATAATCATGCGTATTCATTCCGTGCTAAAAACGGAATGGGTATTTACTACATTGGATTGGGGTTACATTATGAAGAAAATAAAGACTCACTAACGGCCATAGCGAGTTACCAGGAAGGTATCCCCTTCCTCCTGGAAGCACTGCAACATGCAGATAGTATCGATTCCGAATATTACAAATCCCAGGCGTATGGGAATCTTGCCTATGTAAAGACGGCATTGGGGGATTTTGATACAGCGCTTACGTACGCCTTACGTATGCTGAAGACCTATGAAACCTATGGCTATGAAGCTTATTACCCCATTTCTTATACGCAGATCGCGGATATATACTTAAAGATGGGAAACTATCAGCAAGCTATTTCTTATGCCAATTCTGCTCTTGAATGGATCAATGAGTCCGATGGGCTCTATGGAATGAAGGAAGCATATGAGATATTATATAAGGCTCATAAAGCCATCGGCGACTATGAAGCAGCCATACGTTTTGGACAGCGGATGTTCGATCTTTCCAGGAAGATCTTCAATAAAGAACGGGAAGAACAGATCGCCCGTATTCAAGCTAAGTTTGATACTGAGCAGATAGAGAAGGAAAACGAGTTGTTGAAAAAAGAAGCAGAAATAGCCGAAAGCAGTATGAAAAAACAACGGGTTTATGTCGTGCTTGCCTTGAGCTTACTGGTGCTGATTATTGCCATTACCATACTTATTTACCGAAACCTGTTGAATAAAAAATGCTTTGCAAAAAAAGTTCAGGACCTTCAAATAGCCAAGACTCGGTGGTTTACGAACATCGCACATGAATTGCGTACTCCTCTTACTTTGATTTTGGGGCCGGTCCGTCAAATGATCAGCTGCCAGATCCCCGCGGATTCAATGAGGGCTGAGTTGGAAATGGTCCAGCAAAACAGTGAACACCTGGTCAGCAGGGTCAATGAGATTTTGGATATTTCGCGTATGGAATCCGGAGAGCTCGTGATAAACCGTCGACCAGAAGATCTTACGGTCCTTGTGAGAGAAATTATAGATTCCTTTCAGTCCCTGGCAAGACAGAAAAGTATCTTCCTGAAATTTTCCTATAACACCAGTCTTATGATCAGTATTGATCGATCCAAGGTTAGTACGATTTTCAATAACCTGTTATCCAATGCGTTAAAATTTACTCCTTCCGGGGGAACCGTAAGTATTGACTGGGACTTTGACCCGGACTCCCACGCTTTTGTGGATATCAAAGTAAGAGATACGGGGATAGGGATCCCAAAACAAGACTTACCTCATATTTTTGACCGTTTTTATCAGGTTTCTCATTCTCAACAGCCTCAAAGTGGCGGTTCTGGAGTAGGGTTGTCCCTGGCTCAGGAATTGGCCAGGCTTCACGGAGGGTTTATCTCCGTGTCCAGTCTGGAAAATCATGGAAGTGTTTTTGAGCTTTCACTTCCTAAAAGTCTGATCATAAAAACGGATTCTTATTCCTCTTTCCAATCTTACATAATAGAACAGGAAAATGATCCAACGTTGAAGCCTGAGAAAAACATGACTTCAGGCAAACCCTCTATATTGCTTGTAGAAGATCACCCGGATATGAGGCAATACATTGGAAAGCTCCTTGGGGATCACTATCACGTGGTTGAGGCCATCGACGGACAACAGGCAATGGAAATAATCAAGGAATATACGCCTGACCTGATTATCTCTGATGTAATGATGCCGGTAATGGGAGGGCTCACCTTTGCTAAAAACCTAAAGGAAGACCCTAAGTATAAGCTTACTCCGTTTATCGCCTTAACGGCTCATGCCAATGAACGGGATAAACTGATGGCCTATCGGACTGGGATAGATGATTATATGGTGAAGCCATTTACTGCTGAGGAGCTTATTGTACGTATCCAAAACCTGCTGACCAATACACTGGAACGGAAGAAAGCTACACAAGAATTATCGGTCACCACCGAAAAGGAGGACAAGCAGATACTACCACTTACCCATGAAGAGAAGTTGATCGAGGAGTTGGAAAAAATGGTGAGGGAACATTTATCAGAGGGCTGTTCCATTAGCTCACTGGCTACTCATGCAGCCATGAGTGAGAGTAGTCTGAATCGTTTTTTGAAAAAAATAACAGGGTTAACTCCCGGCCAGTTTATCCGGGATATACGGTTACAGGAAGCCATTTTTCTATTGGAAAGCCAGCAATATAAGACCATTTCCGAAGTGGTATATGCTGTTGGGTTTGAAGATGCGTCCAGTTTTACACGACTATTTAAGAAACGATTCGGTAAGTGCCCCACGACTTATCTGGAAAGTATGGGTGAAGTGAAACACCGGGGGGAGCTAGGGTAAACTCCCCGGATGGAAGGAAAATTGTCCATGTCTTAGGGCCAAAGATCCATTCCACAGGCCCCTGATCTTCCGGAATATTGCATTGGAACAAAATTCAGGAAGATGATACCAGGCAAGATTCTAACTACCACGGGCATTTTAGCATTGAAACGGAAGAGAGCCAAACAAAAATCATTGGCCACTACCGAAAAGAACAGGCGCTGGTCGCTTACCCATGAAGAGAAGCTGATCGGGGAGTTGGAAAAAATGATAAAGGAACATTTATCAAAGAGTTGCTCTATTAACTCCCTTGCCGCTCATGTAGCTATGAGTGAGAGTAGCCTGTACCGTTTTTTGAAGAAAATGACAGGATTAACTCCAGGCCGGTTTATCCGGGATATTCGGTTACAGCAAGCCATTTTTTTACTGGAAAGTCAGCAATATAGGACGATCTCTGAAGTGGTATATGCGGTCGGATTTAAAGATGCCTCCAGTTTTACCCGATTATTTAAGAAACGATTCGGTAAGAGCCCCTCTACCTATCTGGAAAGCACCTTCAGGCGGAACACAAGAAGAGAGGAACCGGATGGAGGGAGAATTGTCCATGCCTTCGTACGAAAGATCCGTTCCACAGGCGTCTGATCTTCCGGAATATTGCATTGTAACAAAATTTAAGAAGATGATACAAAGCAGGATGCTAACTGTCACGACCATCTTAGTCGTACTTCCAATATTCTCAAATCAAACTTTTTCAAAATCAAACATAAACAACATGGAAAACAACACACAAGAAAAAATTGGCCTGCTGGTAACAATGAAAGCCAGGCCAGGTAAAGAACAGGCTGTTAGGGATTTTTTACTGGGAGGGCTTTCACTGGTGAATCAGGAACCAGCGACGGAATCCTGGTACGCCTTTCAGATTGATGAACGTACATTCGGAATATTTGATACGTTCGATAAGGAGGAAGGCAGACAAGCACACTTGTCAGGTGAAGTGGCAAAGGCACTCCTAGCAAATGCAGATGACCTGCTGGTGGATTTTAGTGTAAACACCAGCATCCAGCCCGCAGATCTTATGGCTGTTAAACTTTCCAAAGGTGACGAAAATAAAGGACTATTGGTCCTGTTAAAGGCTAAAGAAGGAAAGGCTTCTGATGTGGAGAATTTTCTTCTGGGTGGTAAAAAACTTGTCGATGACGAGCCTGAAACTGTGTCCTGGTACGCCATTCAATTAACCTATGATACGTTTGCCATATTTGACACCTTCGCTGAAAATGATGGAAGAGATGCTCATCTTAACGGGAAGGTGGCAGCTGCATTAGTGGAAAATGCTCCGGAAATCCTGGAAGGGTTTAGTACAGAAGCTATTCAGATGATAGATATTCTGGCTTCCAAATAAATAGCATATTGAATGTTGAATATTGAATAGGGAGAGTAATTACTCCCTATTCTGTTGCTACGGTTTCCACCGAAAAATCGATTCAAATGGCGCAAATCATTATTGATAAACAAAACGGTGAATTAGCCTTTCGCCTGGAGCGTTTCGTTGATCTTTCTCAGGGAGCCCTTGAAAATTACATTTAAGTCAAAAAATGTTGATTCCGAGTCAAATGGACATGTTTTGTTAAGCTCCACGGTGAATGCAAAC
>LYSV01000243.1 GCA_001657315.1 Flammeovirgaceae bacterium BBD 1991-12
CATAATAACCCGGTGGTGGAAGAGTATGTGTATTCAGCGGAGCAATGGGTGTATAGTAGTGCGGGGTTTTATATTTTAAACGAGGAGAACCGGGTGGCATTACAAATGCTGGAATAAGACGGGCACGCTTTACAAAAGCGCGCCAGTGCGGGTTGGGATAAAATCAACTAAGAATCCGCTAGATTAGTATAGTGGGTGTATGTGTAATAATTACACATAGCCAAATGTTGTACTTCATTGGTGCCTGTTGACAAGCAATACCAAAATCCTGAATGATTCCTGTTTAAGGAGATGATGAATATGAACAACTTCATAAGAGATATTTTCATAGAAAAGTTTGATAATTATGGTAAGGAAGCCTCTGAAATAATAACGAAGAACCCAATATTTCAAAGGCAAGGACAGCTATATCATTATACGTCACTTGGATCCATTGAAGCAATGATAAAGGCACAATCAATTAGAGCATCAAGTATTTACTCTATGAATGATCCTAATGAATTAACTTTTGGTCAAGAACAGCTTTCCAACAGATTTAGTCAAAAACTATCCACCAAACTAAAACAAGAGTATTCGCATCAATCATTTTATAATTTTCCAGCTTTTGTATTCAGTTTATCCGAACTGCCTGACGATATGCATCAGTGGGATAAATATGGGGATCAACATAAGGGAATTAGAATAGGGTTCACACCAAAAAACCTTCTGGAATATTGGTCTAAAATTGATGGAGTAAATGTTTTTCTAGTACCAGTTGTCTATCATGACAATGGCTCCAAGTTTTTAGAACCATACGGAGAGGTCTTTAGTAAAATGATAAAAGAGTTTATTTCAAATACTGAATCTCATTATTCGGATAGAGAAATGGACTACCCCGAATTAAATGAACTCAAGACGATTTGCTCATTAATATCATCTATGATCAAGAGAATAGAATGGTCTGGTGAGAAAGAATGGCGCATTATATGCATTCCCTCTGGATCATATCACAAGAACATACATGGTAATTTCCAGAATGGAAAGTCAAATGTCTATATTGAGAATCGGACATTTGATACACTAAAAATGTTTACTAACGACGGACACGATAATGTAGCTTCAAAAGACATTCTAAAAATAGGTTGTAATGCCGGCGATAAAAATCAGATTGAATACATACTTAGCCTCCTATTTGATAAGAAGGTAATAATGACTGTGTCTCAATCGGAAATTCAAACTAGATGAAAAAAGAACGAAGTACAACAAATGCTATGAATGAATGGGGTTTTATCGGTCAGGATAGTTTGGTGGCACTTGCAAAGTCCGCCACAAGTTTTAAATTTAAATCAAGGCGTGGCTATGAGCGAGACGAGAGGTTAATGTTTTCTAATCCCCACTCATCATAGCTGGACGTTACACACCACATATGCACATGAGGCTAGGAGAAATTTATCGAACAGATTTTGACGATCGACCATTTAGAATCATCGGCTTGGATGAACACGAAGTATTCTATGATTGTATGTGGGAAAGAGGGCAATGGACTTTCTCAGGGAACTTCAAAGTGAAATCCATTTATTACCGTATGTCCATAGAACTATTTGAAACAAAATCTAAACTCATAGATTTTCAAGAACTAACCACGGAAGAACATCGATTTTTTAGACCTGACCTTCCTATGAGATTCGGAAGATCAAAGCAACTTAACTGGAACAACTTCGACTCGGGTAAAAATCACAATTCTCAGGAAATTGGAACGGACAAAATCATTTTGGTTCCATATGGCCCGAATGGAGGATACAAACGAGGAACTACCGTTGAACTAAAACCAAACTTGACAGTCCAGGAAGTAGCACTTAAAGCCAAAGAGTTGCAGGAAGCCGTGAACAATCAAGAAAGCAAAGGGATCGGCTTTTATCGGCTGGGAACCCAAAGAGGCATACCCAGTTATGCAATTGGTGAATATTTGGATACCAACTGGCTTCGTCTGTGACTAAATTCTCCGAATGATGGATAGTTTCTTCCTACGACCCAAACCAGGTAATTTCCATTGATGAATATATGTTCTTCTGACATGTCATTCAATGCTTTGTGCCCCTGATGGAACATAGGGGTCAGACCCCCCTTGTTCATAGCATCAATCCACCTGTTGAAGCTCCACCACTTCACTGGTATATTCTCCAAACAGCCCGATGGCCAGGGGATCGTCAGTACTGCCCCAGGAGGAGACCACCCTGAAGCCATGCTTCATAAGAAACTCACCGGTATAGCTGTGTTCGGACCATTTCTGCCTTTCAGGGTCTATGGTATTAATATCGCGGATCTTATAGCGGGCCGTGGGATCAAGGCCCTGAGGCCGGATATTATCGAACATGTCCCCAAACCGGAAGTGATGATGATAGGCAAACAGCACGGCACGCCGGCGGTCTGTACTGACGTACATGAGTGAAGCAATATTGTGTTCATACGGAGATACCAGCCGGTAAAGGTCGCCAAGCTGTACCACCGGACGGACGATCTCCCTGTACGTTTTGAGTGCCATGTTGGAAAATGCCTTTTCCTCTTCACTCATCTGGCCGGGCTGTAGTTCCATTCCCAGCCTCCCCGTCATGGCTACATCAAAGCGGAATTTTATGGGCAATACCCTGTGGGTAAGATGGCCGGGAGTAGCACTTACATGTGCCGCCATGGCTATGGCAGGAAAGAAATGGGAGGTACCCCACTGGATAAAGATACGCTGAAGTGCATCCGTGTCATCACTCGTCCAGAACTCATGGAAATAGGGGAGAGCGCCATAATCCACCCGGCCGCCGCCACTGGCGCACACCTGCATCATCACCTCAGGGTATTTCGCTCTGATCCTGTCCAGCACGTGGTAAAGCCCCTGGGTATAGGCGATGTTGACATAGCTTTGTCTCTCCGTGGGCAGGACAGTGGAACCAACGTTGGAAAAATGACTGTTGGCATCCCACTTAATGTAGGCGATCGCGGGATACTCCGTAAGCAGATGATCTGTAATGCCGAAAACGAAATCCTGAACTGACGGATTACCCATGTCCAGCACATACTGGTTCCGCTGCCGGTACCTGTCACGGGTAGGCTCCTGCAGTACCCATTCGGGATGTCGCTCATACAGTTCACTCTTTGGGTTCACCATTTCCGGTTCTATCCAGATCCCGAATTTCATGCCCCTTGCATGGGTCTGTTCTATGAGGTGGCCGATCCCACCGGGCAGCTTTTTTCTGTTTACTGTCCAGTCCCCCAACCCGGCGCGGTCATTATCGCGTGGGTACCGGCTGCCAAACCATCCGTCATCCAGCACGAACATTTCGACCCCTATTTCCGATCCGTCACGAATAATTTCTTCAATTTTCCTTTCATCAAAGTCAAAATAGGTGCCTTCCCAGTTGTTCAGCAAGGTAGGGCGGAGGCGTTCCCCCTGCATCAATGCATACTTACGTGCCCAGCGATGAAAATAGCGGCTGGCCCTCCCTTTTCCTGCCGCGCTGTACGTAAACAGGAACCGGGGAGTCTGAAAAGAACCTCCCGGGGCCAGCTCCCATTCACTTCCCTCGCTGTTTATACCCCCGAGGCAATGTACCACTTCACTGACCTGCTTTTCAAAAGTCAGACTCCAGTTGCCTGACCATGCTATGGTTCCTGCTACCAGATGGCCGGTGGTTTCAGTGGCCGGCCTGTCAAGGCTGAGGATAAATGCAGGCGACAGCTTATGGGTGGAGCGGGTGCCATGCCTGCTGTCCAGGATCTTAATACCACGCGTGAGCTCTTCCTCCTGCAGGTTCATTTCACTGTACCACTCGCCGTGAAAGGAGGTCAGAAAGTACTTTCCGGCGTACAACGGCAAATAACCGGAAGCATAGTCGAAAAGCTGTACCGGTCCGGGTTCGCGGTTCAGGAGCCGGGTGGACATGGAAATGATATCCTCGTTGAACCAGGCAGTGAAGCTTACTTCCACCCAAAATGCATACACCTTGTCCTTTAGCGTAATGATGGTTTGCCTTACTCCCGGAGATACCGCTTTGGTCTCATGCTTTATGTAGGTCAGCTCCGTGCTCAGTACGCCGTCATGATGTGTTACTCTCAGCGCCGGTTCGTTGAAATTCTGTCCCCTTGCAGAACTTATCAGTGGCCCTTTGGCGGGTGTAGTGACTGACCGGAAGACCTCATAGTCCTGCAGGCTTTCACCAAAGTAATAGCAATTGACCTCGCTGTCCTCTACCCTGTAGACCAGTGCAGTGTGCATGGTCTCAATAGTGATAAGAGACTCGTCCATAAGCATGGCAGGGGAAGGCAGAAAGCCAAATGCCATCAGGCCTGAGATCAGACAGATATTCAGGTATCTCTTTACGGTGAATTGTATCATTTCCCTTTGCGTTATGGTAACTCAGGCGTGTTTTTCCATGTCAGGAAAGACCCCTGTAACGTGAATATCGGATAGGAATCTCCAAAACCCACTTTTTATCGTCATCGCGAACCCGTGCGTTGGCCTTAGCAAGGCGTGAAGCGATCT
>LYSV01000244.1 GCA_001657315.1 Flammeovirgaceae bacterium BBD 1991-12
AGCCATATTAGGAAACACTTTTTGGAAAAAATACAATGTGATTGACCACCTGCAGAAATGCGCTTGAAACCTTGCTCACTTCAACTGCTTCTTCAAAATTAATGACGGCCGCCATATCATTTCCTTCAAAGCCCAGCCAGTTGGCGTAAAAATTAGCACCTCCGGGAGCACCATCTGTTAGCGCCTGAGGGTCCTCACGGGCATATTTTTTGGCCTGGTGAGAAGTTCAACTTGTTTGCCCGTTATCATATTCTTCTGCTGAGCACTCGTAAGGGTTTTATCATAAAAATCAAGGTATTCATCAACGGTATATCGCATTTCATTCATGGCAGTAATTTCAGCGGCCCCACAAGTCGATTTGAAGTCTGCCAGCCTCTTTTGGAGTCTTTCGGGTACTCTGGCGAAATTGGTTGTAATTCATTGTCTTTGCCCGTGACAGCTGCGTTTTGACAATAAACTGATTTATGATTTCTCACCAGTTAGTAGTAAGGTAAATGAAGAGGTCGGTTATTGCGAAAAAGAACTACAAGTGGAACCCGGTTCTGACCAGGCAATGGAATTTGAATGGTAAACTAAGCGTACAACACACGGTACAGCAAATACACAAGGCATAGTCTCATGCTTCAATTTCAGTAATATGGGGTGCAAACTTAGTCTACAGATAAACCATAGTGTAATCGCACCATCGGTGTCATTGGTAAAATAACTATCATTTGGAGAGGTCGACATGCTCAGGTATATTCAATTGGCAAATCATATAGCACTGTTAACAAAAAAACTTACATAGGTAATTAAAGATCACGGCTGAATTATTTACTTACTCTATGTTTTATTTACCTTTGATCAAAAAGAAAAGAAGCGAAGTTAAGGTGTTTCCGACTATTTAAAGTCATTTTTAATTTAAGTTTTATTTTTTTAACCAAGTAATCTACTTAGTAATGGTTAAATTATGTATTGGTTTCTCTTTGCGCCATTTTTCTTAAAATTTTTTGTGTTCTCAAATATATGGTGAAATAATCAAGTATCATCTGTGCAATCGAAGGTATGACCACCTGCAATGCTGCTAATGGAAGCATTCATGGGGCATCATTCGAAATTTCAGGTTAATTTCCTGAAGAAGCCTTCAATATTTGTGAAGGCAGTTTTGTAAGTGCAGGTAACATAATTGACAGGGCCAATCCTGCCTCAAATCTACCTGAAGGTATACACACGGTAAGTATAAGGAATACAGAAAACCCGGATGTCTCATGTAAAGAGCACTTTCAGGTATTTGTTTTATTTTCTCCTGTTACTTTGCCGAATTTCAATGTTGCTGCAATTATCAACTCCAATTGTGATGAAACAGCAACCTCCAAACCATATGACAGATAAATTATTATAAATCTTAAACTTAGATGAAAACAAAAATACTATTATGCATTAGCATTTTTGCCTTTGTTTTCAATGGTTTTTCGCAGCAAATCTGGAAACAAAACACAAAAGGTTTCCAGGCAAAGATTGCTGAAAATCCTAAAAAACATAAATCATTAACTTTAGATAAAAAACTGTTTTTATCTGTTGTAAAAAATGTATCAGATAGAACAAGCTCAAAGAAGAAATCTTCAACAATTTTACTTCCTGTTGAAAATAATACTTTTGAAGCTTTTGAAATATTAGAGGCGCCAAATTTCAGTAAAGAATTAGCTTTAAAATTCCCGGCAATAAAATCCTACATTGGCAAAAGTACGAGCAGTAATAAAGTGGCTCGTTTCAGTTATTCCAAGTACAATGGGTTAACGGCCTTTATAACCACAAACAATGGTACGATATTGGTTAAACCCACCAACTTAAAAGCTAATGCATATGTGGCATTCAATAAAAGAGATAGTGAACCCTCATCTCCTTTTGAATGTGGCGTAACAGAAAAAGCGCATGAGGTTTTAAATAAAAATCATGCAAAAGCCAGGACATCGTCCGGTGATGGGTATTTAAGGAAGTACCGTCTGGCACTGGCAACCACCGGAGAATATTCGAATTATTTCTTAACAGGGATTGAAACCAGTGATGCTGAAAGGAAAGCTGTCGTTTTAGCTGCTTTAAACACTACGCTGACAAGAATTAACGGAATTTTTGAACGGGACTTTGGTGTAACACTGGAATTAATTCCAACAAATGACAGGATCATACATTTGAATGCCAATACAGATCCCTTTCCAATACCCTTTTATTTCAATATCGAATTTGCAAATGTAGTTCAAAGTCATTTGCACGCTGAGATTGGCGCTGCGAATTATGATATAGGACATGTTCTGGCGCATCGATTCAGGAATTTCGGAGCTGCCTATGTGGGTGGTGTTTGTTTGTATGGCGCTGGGGGAAAGGGGAGTGCATTTTCATCAGGTCCTAATCTGGCCTCTGATGATTTTATTGTGACCGTCTTTGCACATGAATTAGGACATCAATTGGGAACGGATCATGTACAAAGTAGTTCTGAATGTAGATCACCTTATGAATTCGGTACAGCAGTAGAACCAGGAAGTGGAAGCACTATTATGAGTTATGCAGGGATATGCCTTCCTGAAGTTCAAAGTGGCCCGGATAGTTACTTTAATTATGTTAACATTCGAGATGTTATAAATACTACTTCTCTTAGTGGTTGTGCGGAATTAATCAGTACAGGTAATAATACCCCTACCGTAAATGCAGGGAGTAATTATACGATTCCAAAGTCAACGCCATTTATTTTAGAAGGTACCGCAGATGATATTGATAACAATTCAAACTTATCCTATTGTTGGGAACAAAACGATCCTGAAAATCCTGACTCAAGGAGTTTTCCACAACCTGGCTGGACTCGGGGACCACTATTTAGAAGTCTGCCACCTACCGATGTTCCTTTGCGCTATATACCAAAACTCGAAGATGTTGTATCTGGAAATTTAACACCAACCTGGGAGGTGTTACCATCGGTATCCAGAACAATGGATTTTGCTTTAACGGTAAGAGACAATGCACCTTTTGGCCCTGGAACGGCTTCGGATGAAATGACCGTAACAGTAGATGGTAGTTCAGGACCTTTTGCTGTGACCTCACAAAATTCCAGCGTCGCCTGGGAGGTAGGAGAACTCAGAACAATTACATGGAATGTTGCTAATACCAATCAAGCACCCATCAGTGCCACCACAGTAGCCATGTATTTATCCACTGATGGCGGTTATACTTATCCGATTGAAGTGGCAACAAACGTACCTAATAACGGCAGCTATGATATTAATGTTCCCGAGGTGTCTGCATCAACTTCCAGGGCAAGATTGATGGTAAGAGCTGAAAATAATATTTTCTATTCGATCAATGCTTCTGATATTGGCATTGATTTATCAGGGTTTTTAATGCGTTTTTCTGAATTGGAAAAAGATGTTTGTAAAGATGACGAGGCTATTTTTGTTTTTAATTATAAAACGTTCTCAGGTTTTAGTGAAACAACAGCATTTAGTGTAGAAAACTTACCCAATGGCGTCGAAGCCACATTTAATCCTCCTGTTGCAGGAAACAATAATACACCAGTAAATGTAACTATTTCAGGATTGGAAAACCTGGATTTAGGTGCTAATGAGCTTACTGTTATAGGTAATACATTATCCAAACAACGAAAAGTGCGCTTAAAATTAAATCTATTTGAGAATCCGGACAAGCCCACTTTAGTATCTCCGGAACATAATGCATCACAAATAATTCCCAATTCAGCCTTGGCTTGGGAGGCTGACCAGAATGCCGAGACTTATACTATTGAGTTAGCTACCGACCCTGTTTTTTCTAATATTATAGAAAAAACAACTACAACTGAAAATACATTTACACCTTCTCAAACGGAATTTTATACAAGTTACTACTGGCGTGTAAAAAGTGGTAATGGGTGCGGAACAAGTAATTTTTCAGATGTTTTTACGTTCAAGACATCATGCAAAGATCCGGCTAATGTCACAATCACCGACATTACCCATCAATCAGCGACTATTTCGTGGACAGATGATTTTTCTTCAGATTGGGAGATCAGAATTATTGAAAATGCCCCAATACCAGTAGAAAGAATTATTGCAACGAGCACAAATTCAAATATTATTTCAGCGCTAAATTCCAGTACTGATTATGACGTTTTTGTAAGATCATTATGTGCAAGTGATTTTAGCAGCTGGATAGGGCCTGAAAAATTCACCACACCGGCTTCATGCCCGGCGTCTTCAGATTTTGTGGTGGGTGATATCACTTTCGATGCTGCTAATTTATCATGGACCAGCAATGGAAGCGAGACATCATGGGAGCTGGAATACGGATTGGAAGGGTTTACACCTGGAACAGGGACTAAGGTTTTAACCACTACTAACCCCTATGCGTTGGAAGGATTGGATGGCGGCGTCAATTATGATGTTTACCTTACAGCGATTTGCGGGTCAAATCCCGGAGATGATGATAGTTTTATAATTGGCCCGGTACAATTTGAGATCCCTATCAATTATTGCGAAGCAGGTAAGT
>LYSV01000245.1 GCA_001657315.1 Flammeovirgaceae bacterium BBD 1991-12
TTATCTAACCTTAAACAACAAGACCATGAAAAAGCAATTCCAATTAATAATAGTCACCCTCTTTTTAACGAGCCTTACCACTTATGGCGAATATGCTGAGGGAGAAGAATTTATAACCTCTACCAATGGGGAGAGCACTTCATTAGCTCGATTTGAAGTTACTTCGGTAAGCCCAAAGACCGTTACGCTCATTGATTACGTGGGGGATAACGGGGTTGTGCGCAAAGATGTAAGCATCCCCTCATCGGTCCTCCAGGGTTATTCTATAACCCATATTGGGAATAGTGCTTTTAGGAACAAAGGCCTGACCAGTATGACTATTTCCAATAATGTGCAACGTTTAAACAAAGGCGTTTTTAAATCAAACAAATTGACCAATGTTGAGATTCCGCAAGGTGTAACCTTTATCGGGAATAGTGCTTTTCCCCAGAACAACTTAACTAGTGTGACCATACCTGGAAACGTAGAGACTATTGACCTTTGGGCTTTTGCGGACAACTCCAACCTTGTCACAGTGGTGTCAAAGAGAACCGATCCCCCTTCAATCCAGGCAAACACCTTTGAAAACCTTAACCAGATAGATGTAGTTGTTCCCAAGGGTGCCCTGGGTAATTATGTATCAGATTGGGGCGGCCCTGATTTCAACTCCATCACCGAAGAAGTGGCCAATGGCGATAACTTTACAATTGATGGTATCGAATATCAAGTAACGGCACGGGGCAGTACCAACACGGTAACGATTGTGGATTATATCGGCTCGGCCACCCGTGTAAATATCCTTGGCACAGTAACCTATCAGGGGACTGACTTTGAGGTAACCATTATCGGGGAGCGGGCTTTTAGGAACAAAGGCCTGACCAGTGTTGAGATACCCGAAAGTGTGACCATTATGGAGGAAGGTGCTTTTGATAAAAACGCCTTGACCAGTGTCAGAATTCCAGAAAATATCACCAGAATTGAGAAGTGGGTCTTTGCTGCAAACGATTTAAGAGAGGTGACCATACCGGCCAATGTGGAACATATTGGGTTCCAGGCCTTTACCCGCAACCATAACCTTTCCATTGTGACGGTCGAGCGTAATCCACCAACAACACTGCATGAACAAGCCTTTGAAAATTCAGGCAATAACGTCCTTGGCAAAATAGATCTTGTGGTGCCCTTTGGTAGTATCCAGGCTTATGAAGATGCAGGGTGGACGGGCTTCGGGAGCATCACCTCCGGAGTCACTAAACTGGATGGCGTTAAATACGGAGTTATTACCTCTCGCTCCGAAGTAACGGTGATTAATCATGTTATTACCTCACCACATAATGTGATCATTCCCCCGACGGTAGATATTGACGGGAACACCTACCCAGTGACCGCTATCGGGGAAGGTGCTTTCCAAAGCGATGGCAACCTGTTTACGATTATCATACCGGAAAGTGTGAAAAGTATTGGGTTCCAGGCCTTTTATAGGTCATTAAAACTTAACCTGGTGATAATGGAGGGCGACAATCCACCGACGCTCGATGCAGATGCCTTTGAGTATCCACACCGTAACGAAATAGAAGTTATAGTGCCCCTGGACAAGGAGCAAGATTATAAAAATGCAGGATGGACAAATTTCAGGCTTGTCTCTTCGGTTATAGGGCGGATCCATAATAGTAATGGCTTCGACTGGGAATTCACATCGCTATCTCCCGATGAAGTAGAGCTCAAGGGCTATGCCCCTGTGGGAGGTCACGCGGAAATTCCCTCAGAAATCGAATACTACCGCCAAAACAAGATGTACTCCGTCACGTCTATTGGGAACTCAGTTTTTAAGAATCGGAATATAACCAGCGTTAAAATACCCGATGCTGTGAAACGGATCGGAGAAAGTGCTTTTGAAAACAATGCTTTGATCGAAGTGACCATTCCCGATGGTGTGCAACATATTGGGAGAAATGCTTTTAAGAACAACGCCTTGACCAGTGCTGAGATACCTGATGCTGTGGCACGAATCGAGGAAAGTGCTTTTGAAAACAATGCTTTGACCAAAGTGACCATTCCTGATGGTGTGCAACATATTGGGAGAAATGCTTTTAAGAACAACGCCTTGACCAGTGCTGAGATACCCGATGCTGTGGCACGAATCGGGGAAAGTGCTTTTGAAAACAATGCTTTGACCGAAGTGACTATTCCCGATGGTGTGCAACATATTGGGGAAGATGCTTTTTGGCAAAACCAATTGACCAGCGTTAATATTCCAGAAAGCGTGACCCGTCTTGAGCAACAAGCATTTGGACATAACGACTTGACCGAAGTGACCATACCGAATGGTATCACCAGAATTGAGCAGTGGGTCTTTGCCCAGAACGATTTAAGAGAGGTGACCATATCGAGCAAAGTGACCCGTATAGATTTGTATGCTTTTTTGGACAACCCCGACCTTAACCTGGTAACAGTGGAGGCCAATGATCCCCCAAAGCTCCATAAGGATGCCTTTTCAAATGCATACCGTGACCAAATAGACCTTGTGGTGCCCATGAGTAATACCAGTATACAAGTTTATTTAGATAATGGGTGGGACGGGTTCAGGTCCATTAGCTTCGGAATCTTTACCATTGATGGCATCAGATACGGAATTACCTCTTCTACCGACGTAATGGTGGTGGACTATACCGGTACGTCCACAGAGGTGAACATCCCTGAAACAGTGAATCATGGTCCGGACATCTACACGGTGACCGCTATCGGAGAAGGTGCTTTTCAAAATAAGGAACTCACCGATGTTGAGATTCCTGCTAGTGTCACCAGCATCGGGGAACGGGCTTTTAGCGACAACCAATTGACAGAGGTTGCTATACCGGACAATGTGGAAAGTATTGGATTCCACGCCTTTTACAACAACCCGGACCTTGGCCTGGTGACGGTAGAGGCCAATAATCCACCAGTGTTCGATGCAACTGCCTTTGCCAATGCAAATCGGCACCAAATAGACCTTGTGGTACCCATAGGCAAGAGACAAGATTATTTAGATAATGGGTGGGACGGCTTCAAATCCGTCAGCTTCGGAACCTTTACCGTTGATGGCATCAAATATGGAATTACCTCTCCCACTGAAGTAGAGGTGGTGGACTATACCGGTACGGACACAGCCGTCACCATTCCCGAAACAGTGGATAATGGCCAGAACACCTACACGGTAACCATTATCGGGGAAGAAGCTTTTCAAAACAAGAAACTGGCCAATGTTAGGATTCCTGTTAGTGTCACCAGCATCGGGGAACTGGCTTTTAGTGACAACCAATTGACAAAGGTTGCCATACCGGGCAGTGTGGAAAGTATTGGATTCCACGCCTTTTACAACAACCCGGACCTTGGCCTGGTGACGGTAGAGGCCAATGATCCACCGTCACTCAATGAGTACGCCTTTTCAAATGCATACCGTGACCAGATAGACCTTGTAGTGCCCATTGGGAGTACCAGTAAACAAGTTTACTTGGATAATGAGTGGAACGGATTCAGGTCCATCAGCTTCGGAACCTTTACCGTTGATGGTATCAAATACGGAATTACCTCTCGAACCGAAGTCATGGTGGTGGACTATACCGGTACGGACACAGAGGTGACCATCCCTGGAACGGTGCATAATGACCAGGACACCTACACCTACACGGTGACTGTTATCGGGGTAGGTGCTTTTCAAAACAACGAACTGGCCAGTGTTGGGATTCCTGTTGGCGTCATCAGTATCGGCGAACGGGCTTTTAATGATAACCAATTGACAGAGGTTACCCTGCCGGGCAGTGTGGAACGTATAGGGGGCCAGGCCTTTTATAACAACCCAGACCTTGGCCTGGTGACGGTAGAGGCCAATGATCCTCCAGCGCTCGATGCAACTGCCTTTGCCAATGCAAACCGTCACCAAATAGCCCTTTTGGTGCCCACAGGTAAAAGACAAGCGTATGAAGATCATGGGTGGGGCGGCTTCAGATCCACATCGGACGTCGGTACCCCTCCCCAGCCAACCATTGATGCCCCACACAGTATTGATAACCTGGAATCCTTTACTGTAAACATTACATTTGATGGCGAGATTACAGGTTTTGAGTCGGAGGATATTCAAGTGACCAATGCCACGGTGACTGATTTTACAGGCAGCGGACCGACATATACCGCTACCCTTGCACCCACGTCACTCTGTGATGGTATCACCATAGATGTGCCGGCTAATGTAGCCACGGGTGTGAACAGTTTGCCCAATAGGGCGGCCACGCAGGTAAGCGTAGGTGTCGTAGGTACCTGTGAGTCCCCGGTATTTACTATCGTCGCCATCGCAGACGTCACCCTCCAGGAAAACACCGTCTACACATCTGTCACGCCGGTTCTTTACGGAGATGATCCTAAGGGCACCGTGACATGGACACTGGGTGGCACAGATGCAGAAGCTTTCTCCATCGATGGTTCGACGGGTGTGGTCACCATGATCGCCAGGGACT
>LYSV01000009.1 GCA_001657315.1 Flammeovirgaceae bacterium BBD 1991-12
GGGGAATACGGTCACTTTCTTTTTTTATTCGGATGTAGATCTCAACAAGCGACAGCCCTACGATATTAAGGTCAATGAAAGGCCACTTCTTACCTTCCAGGCCAGGGAGGATGGTACCATGGAGATCCTTGAAAACCCCGGGAAAGGGAATATAGAGTACATGCTGGTCAAAAGAGATCTCAATGGTGACGGTGTAGGGGCCTTAAGGCTTACCGTCCCAAAGAGTATTGTTTCCAGCGGTACACAGGCCAAAATTTCAGTCTACGGGCATCACAAAGGAAGTAATTCCTGGTTTATGATCTTTAAGGTGCCCGATGCCATTTCACATTTGGCTATCGCCGCCGCACAGGAAGTCTCCTTTAAGATCCGTCAGTTCAACGATATGCTACTCATTGATGCTCCACTCAGGCTGGCCGGTAAATCAATAAAGCTGGTGAGCGACAGGAAAAAAAGTGAGAAAGCCACTTTTAAGGTCCAGGGGGAATTGGCGAAAGCCTCCGTGAAGATCGCCACACCTCAAAAGACCTTTGCCATCCATTTCGAAGGAGAAGTTTTTGAACTGGATATCGAGGACCCTTCCCGGGAGTTCAACCAGTCGGAAGTGGTAGGAGAGTTTGTATATCACGTGCATTCACATGCTTCCAGCGACTGGTCCATGACGTTTAGCAGGTTTTACCGGCCGAAGCATTTTAAAACCTATTCCAACTTTTTTGATATGAAATATGCCCGCAGCAGGGTTTCTGTCATGAACTCCAGTCACCAGGACATTGCCTGGGTAGACCGGCCTGAAATATGCATCATCATGCGTGATACACTGCTGCTTACCCCCGTTTTAAAGGATGCCTTCGAGCGGGCGGACTATGGTTTTGACGTGGAAGATGCCCTCATGTTACGCGAGTACCTGGAAAGGCATCCGGATGCCACCGACAGGATAAGTGAATTGCTCAAAAGAAAGTTATTGTCCATCGGCGCTACATACAATTGCCCCTATGAAGATATGTATAGCGGTGAAGACCTCGTGCGCCAATTGTATGTAGGCAAACGATGGCTTAAAAGTACTTTTGACGGCTACGACTCAAAGGTGTACTGGAATGTGGATGTGCCCGGTAAAACCCTTCAAATGCCGCAGATATTAAAGAAGGCTGGGGTGGATTATATGGTCATTAGCCGCCATGCCAAAAGCTTCTTTCACTGGGGAAGTCCGGATGGCAGCACGGTATTCACGTATTCGCCGGGCCACTATGGTACCGATTTAATTCATCTTTCCCAGGATCGTGGAAATCAGCTGAAGTACGGCGCGGAGCAGGTCGTATGGTGGGGACAATACTCAGAGGAGAAGAATCATTACACGCCCTTGTTGTCCAGCCAGGACATGCTTCCTGCCATTGATTACTCGGGGTTTATTGATACCTGGAACGATAAGAAAAGCATCAAGGATGCCAATAGAAAAGAAAAAAAGATCTATCTGCCAAATATGGAGCTGATGACAGTGGATGAGTTCATGCCCCTCGCCGCTAAAAGTGTCGACCTGGTGGACACTATAGTGGGAGAACGTCCCAATGTATGGGTTTACATTCATGGTCCAACTCACCATACGGCACTCACGGCCAGTAGAGAAGCTTCCAAACTACTGACCGCAGCAGAAAAATTCTCTACCGTATCCTACCTGCTAGACAAATCCAAAATGCCTTATCCCTCCGACGCATTCGACCAGGCATGGCAAGACAAAGTATACCCTGATCATGGCTGGGGCGGACACGATGGGGATATCACGGATGGATTGTTTGAATCAAAATTTGTCAGTGCCAGGGTACAGGGGCGGCAATTGCTGGATAAGGCGCTTTCATTCCTGTCAGGCCGGGTGAATACTCAGGAAGGTGCAGGCACCCCGGTAGTGATTTTCAACAGCCTGTCATGGGAACGTACTGACCCGGTAACGGTAGAAATTAACCTGCCGCCAGGAATAGCCAAAAGCATCTCCGTGAAAGAAGCGAGTGGGAGGGAAGTGGTTTTACAGGTTTCCGACCTGGCACGTTACAGTAACGGCTACATCAGCCAAGCAAAGCTGACTTTCATAGCCGAAAAAGTACCGTCAGTGGGCTATAAAACCTTTTATGTTCATTATTCAGCCCCGGCGTCCAACTCACTTAATGACCTCGCCAAAGAAACATCCTATGAAAACTCTCACTACCGGCTCACTTTTACGGAAGGCGGACTCTCACAGGTATATGATAAAGCATTAGGGAAAGATCTGTTTGAAACAAAGGATTTCAAAACAGGAGAGATATTCACGTTGGAGTCTGTGGGGAACGGGGCAGGAGAGTTTGGTGACATTCAGCAACCTTTCATGAACGATTTTGATCAGGTAAGCATCCATGCACCCAGAGTGGAGAGGATCGAAAACGGGAGTGTCTTTACCACCTATCGCATCAAACAGCAGATACAGCATGCCATAGCCCAGCAGGATATTACGATCTACCACCAGCTCAAACGCATTCAATTCGACCACAAACTACTCAACTGGAATGGGGAGCTCTACCGGGAGTTCCGTACTGCCTACCCGGTAAACATGGAAAATGCAACGATCACTTATGACGTGCCCTTTGGTGCTGTTCAGGTAGGGCGTGATGAAATCCATACCGCCGGTGAGCGCTACACGGCACTCTGTAAAGACGTGCACCCACGTGCCATCATGGATTGGATCTCGGCTTCCGATGAAGATATGACAGTCACGCTGAGCTCTTCGGTAGCGGCAGCGGATTGGATAGACCCCACCAAAGAGAATGACAAGGCGGTGATCCAGCACCTGCTTCTGGCCAGCCGCAAGTCCTGCCATTGGGAAGGGAACTTATATTCCCAGGAGGGGAGCCATAGCTACTCCCACATACTGACTTCTTCAGCAGCAGGAGATAAGTCGGGAAGCCTTATAGCGGAGCAGTATAACGAACCACTTTTTGTAGTATACAACCCGGAAAGATCCGCAAAAGCGGGCTTACCTGATGAAGAAAGCTTTTTTACCGCACAGGGAAATGACGTGATCGTTTCTGCTATCAAAAAAGCGGAAGATTCTGATGATGTCGTGTTCCGGCTTTACAATCGGGAAGGTAAGGGTACAGATATGAACATTAAATCATGGTTTGACTATCGGCGAATGTACCAAACCAACATTATCGAAGAAGATCCGCAGGAGATAAAACAATTGAGCCTGGGCAAATACGCTATTGAGACATTACTTTTGGAGATAAAATAAGAGAGAGGATCAGACAGTCCACTATGTAAAAAAGGACATAACTATCAAAAATGGCATAAATGATCGAATTGAGAGGAATAGCATGGGATCACCCAAGAGGTTATGAACCATTGATCGCACTTTCCCGGCTATATTCGGAAGTGCATGCCAATGTTCAGATAAAATGGGATGTACGTTCTCTCAAGGAGTTTGGCGATATGCCCATTGAGGATCTGATAGAACGTTACGATCTTATTACCATCGATCATCCCTACATGGGACAGGCACATGAGAATAAGCTGCTGCTTAACCTGAAACCCTATCTTTCATCCTATGTGTTGGATGTTCACAGAGAACAATCCGTAGGCCCTTGTTTCCAGGCTTATTTTTTTGATGATCATCTGTATGCGCTGCCCATTGATGCGGCGGCGTTGGTGGCTGCGTACCGTAAGGACCTGATGGAAAGGTATCAGCTCTCCCTGCCCGGGACATGGGCCGGACTTAAACGTTTTTACAATGAGATGCCTAAAGGCTATTACGTAGCGTGGCCTCTTTGTCCGACAGATCTGTGGTGTTCTTTCCTGACACTGTGTGCACAGAATAAAGGACGTGATTTTATCCGGGACTATACAGTGGATGAACAGGCCGGGATCACTGCTCTGGAGGAATTAAAATTCCATTTGCAATACCTGCACCATGATTCCATCCATTGGAACCCTGTACAGATCCTGGACCGGATGAGTCAGGAAGATGAGATCATCTACTCCCCCTGCTTATTCGGCTACTCCAACTATGCCCGTAAAGGATATGCTCCCAGGCTGGTGCATTTTTCCAATAGCCCCAAAAACCCTCAAAACGACATCTCAACCCTTCTTGGCGGGGTAGGTCTGGCAATTTCAGCCCATTGTGAAGCAATAAAAGAAGCAGTTGATTTTGTGAACTATGTTGCCCACCCTGATAACCAGGCAGGGGCCTACCTGCTGAATGCCGGGCAGCCCGGGAACCTCCACGCCTGGAAAAGTAAAGAAAGCAATATTCTTTGCAGTAACTTCTTCAGTGATACCCTGGAAACGCTCGAAAAAGCCTATGTTCGTCCACAACATCCGGGTTGGAATAATTTTCAGGAACAGGGAGCCGATCTTTTGCACAAAGGATTGGTTAAAAATGAGTCCCCGGAAACAATGATCAAACAACTGAACGAACTATATAAATCCATACTGTAACATGACGGGTAGTTACGAGCATATTGAGATCCTTTTGAAAGATGATCTTGCCTTCCTGGTATTCAACCGCCCCGATCAACTTAATGCCATGAACAGAAAGATGATGGGGGAGATCATTAAAGGCATCGGAGAAATCAATTTAAACGAACAGGTGAGGGTTGCTGTGATCAGGGGGAAAGGACGGGCCTTTATGGCCGGGGCAGATATCAAGGAATATGCCAGCCAGACCCCTGAAGAGTTCAGGTCATTTCAGGAAAATGGGAAAAACCTCTACGAATCGATTGAGGGATCGGACAAGCCATGGATCGCGGCAGTAGATGGTTTCGCCCTTGGAGGTGGATGTGAGATCGCACTGGCCTGTGATCTGATCCTTGCTTCACACCGCTCCAAAATGGGGTTGCCTGAAGTACACCTCGGCCTCATTCCCGGGGGTGGGGGCACACAGCGTTTGACCCAAAAAGTCGGGATCAACCGTGCAAAGGAAATGCTCTTTACCGGCGGGCAATATACTGCTACAGAGCTGCATGGCTGGGGAATAGTGAATCGTGTTTTCGATGATGAAAAATTTGACGGGGAAGTACAGGCTTTTGCAAAAAAACTGGCGCGCAGGTCAACACAGTCCATTGCTCAGCTGAAGCGGCTGACCCGGTTAAGTTTGACCAGTACTCCCTTCGGGGACCGTATTAACGAAGAAGCCCGCACGGTAGAAAAACTCTTCCTGACCGATGAGGCCCAACACGCGATTAAAGCATTTGCCTCAAAAACCAAAAGCTGAACGGATGGAAAAACACGGCCCGTTAAAAGGATTGATCATTGCTGATTTTTCACAATTGGCACAGGGACCTTTTGCTACCCAAATGCTCAGCGATATGGGGGCCGAGGTGGTGAAGATCGAACCGGTAACGGGTGATTGGATGAGGCACTATTCCTATGGCAACCTTTACCCGGAAGGGGAAAGCATTTCATTTGTGAGCTTCAATCGAAATAAGCGCAGCATCGCCCTCAACCTCAAAGATCCTGAACAAAAAAAGATCGCCATCGGGATCATTCGAAAGTCTGATATTTTGGTCGAGAACTTTCGTCCCGGAGTGATGGAGAGATTGGATCTTGGCTATGATAAAATGAAGACCATCAACCCGCGGCTCGTGTATTGCTCCAGTTCCGGTTATGGGGCTTCCGGCCCTTATCTTAAACGGCCGGGACAGGACCTGATGGCACAATCTATATCCGGTAGTGCTGCATTGAATGGAAAAAAAGGAGATATTCCAATGGCTACAGCTGTAGGCCAGGCTGATCTGCTTACCAGTTTGTTCATTGTTCAATCCGTACTGGCAGCTGTTTATTCCAGGGAAAAAACAGGGAGAGGTCAAAAGATCGAAGCCAATCTGTTGAATTCTGCCGTAGGTTTTCATGTGCAGGAAATAACAGCTTTTTTACACAAGGGAAGCAACCCTGAACGCAGTGAAAGTGGCATTCCCAACCCCTGGCTGGGGGCACCCTATGGGATCTATCATACGAAAGACGGGTACCTGTCCGTTGGGATGAACTCCGTTCGAAAACTGGCCCGGGTGATGAGTTTTGCGAAGTACGATTCAGATGAATTTGAATCCAATAACATCATGGAAAACCGGGACGGGATCAGAAGGGATTTTGAGGAGGTTTTTCGTCAAAAGACGACCAGTGAATGGCTGGATACTTTGCTTGCAAATGATATCTGGTGCTCTCAGGTAAATACTTTTGAGGAGATGGTAGAAGATCCCCAGATCAAACACAACAACATGATCCTGGAGTACGAGCATCCTACTGTAGGAACAGTGAAAACCACCGGTTTTCCGGTTTCTTTCAGCGATACACCGCAGCGGATTTCCAGGCCCGCGCCGCTGCTCAACGAGCATGCTGCAGAAATTCTCAAAGAGTTTTGTGAGTACGATGATCATCAGGTTAACGACTTTTTGTTAAAAGACAGTACAGGATAACCGATCCGGTATCAACACGGTCACATAACACATACCTTATAAATAGCTGATCTAATATAAAAAGAGTTTTTTGTTTTCAAACTAAACCGATTTAGTTATATTCGTTTAATAAACCTGTCAGATTTAATAACCACAAATTCTGACAATAGGAATACAACAGCGCGATAGAAAAAGAAGGTTGATCGGTGGTACTTTTTTCATTGGTCATCATGATCTCTTGAAGGGGTGGTTTTAGAATTCAGGAAATGACTGGCACAGAATCTCAATTATTGATGACCAGAACCGAAGATAAGCCTACCAACCCGGTTTTCTGGATCCCTACAGTATATTTTGCTATGGGCCTTCCCTTTATTGCCCTGGCACAGGCTTCAACATTGATGTTCAAAAATATGGGGATCACAGATACGAAGATCGCTTTCTGGACATCGGCGATCATGATGCCCTGGACACTGAAACCACTCTGGAGCCCTGCACTCGAAATGTTCCGTACCAAGAAATACTTCGTATTGGTCACGCAGATCGTTACAGGTGTGTTTTTTGCCCTCACAGCCTTTTCCTTACAGCTTCCGGATTTCTTTGCCTATGCCATCGGCCTGTTGGCGGTAGTTGCCGTGAGTGGCTCTACCCACGACATAGCCACCGATGGCCTTTATATGGACGTGCTGGATGCACAGGATCAGGCGAAATACATCGGGTGGCAGGGAGCGGCCTACAACCTGGCCAAGATCCTTGTAGGGGGTGCTTTCATCTACATAGCCGGACAACTGGAAGAGAAGCTCGGTATAGTACAGGCCTGGACCGTGGTGATGGGGGCTTTCGGTGCACTTATGATCGCGATCGGCTTCTACCACAGCCGTATTTTACCCACTGGAAAGACAGCCGGGGGTGTACGGACTTTCCGTGAGGGGATCGATACCCTGGTGGAGGTGCTGAAGGGGTTTTTTACAAAAAAATATGCCTGGGTATACATTGGATTTATTCTGCTGTACCGGTTTGCCGAGGGGTTTGCCATCAAAATTGTGCAACTCTTTTTTAAAGCCCCTGTTTCGGAAGGTGGCTTAGGGTTGACCACATCCGAAATTGGGTTGGTCTACGGCGTGTTTGGAGCAGCTGCTTTTGTGATTGGCTCATTACTGGCCGGTTATGTTATCGCCGCAAAAGGTTTGAGGAAAACCCTGTTCATCATGTGCTGCTGTCTTAACCTTCCTTTTTTAGGGTATGCTGCATTGGCTGTTTTCCAGCCTGAAAATATTTACCTGGTAGGACTTGCGGCCGTTACCGATTACTTCGGTTATGGTTTTGGGTTCGTGGGGCTGATCCTCTTTATGATGCAGCAGGTTGCTCCGGGAAAATACAAAATGGCGCACTATGCCTTCGCTTCCGGGATCATGAACTTGGGGTTCATGTTACCCGCAATGATCAGTGGGTATTTAAGTGATTGGCTGGGGTATAAAAACTTTTTCATTTGGGTATTGATCGCCACTGTTCCTTCACTGCTGGCGGCATGGTTTGTGCCATTTGCCCACCCCGACAATCAGGAAATACGAGAAAACAAAAATGATGGAAATAAAAAAAATCAAAGATGAGTAGTCTGACAACAGCGGCCAGCCTGGTAAAAGTGCCCTGGGAGGAACGACCAGTCGGTTCTTCTCATGTCATGTGGCGGTATTCTGCCAACCCGATCATAGGCAGATACGATATACCTGCCTCCAATAGTATTTTCAACAGCGCAGTAGTGCCCTTCAGGGATGGTTTTGCGGGTGTTTTCCGTTGTGACAATAAAGCCATTCAGATGAATATTTTTGCCGGTTTCAGCGATGATGCTATCCACTGGAAAATTAATCATCAACCTATAGAAATGATCCCTGGAAATACCCAGATGATCTCTTCGGATTACAAGTACGACCCACGGGTTACCTTTATTGAAGATCGTTACTGGATCACCTGGTGCAATGGGTTTCATGGTCCCACCATTGGTATTGCCTACACCTTTGACTTTGAGACTTTTCTCATGTGTGAAAATGCGTTTCTCCCCTTCAATCGGAACGGGGTGCTTTTCCCTGAAAAGATCAATGGGAAATACGCCATGCTTAGCCGCCCCAGCGATAACGGGCACACCCCTTTTGGAGATATCTTCATCAGCTATAGTCCTGATATGAAATACTGGGGGGAGCATCGCTGTGTGATGAAAGTAGCCCCTTTTGAACTGAGTGCGTGGCAAAGTACCAAAATTGGCGCCGGTTCCGTCCCTATTCGCACGGAGGAGGGCTGGCTGATATTTTATCACGGTGTGATCAATACAGCTAACGGCTTTCGCTATTCCATGGGAGCAGCATTGCTGGACCTGGAGTGCCCGGATAAGGTATTGTACCGCACTCAGCCTTATTTACTTGCCCCGGCGGAGTTATATGAGCTTACCGGGGATGTACCCAATGTAGTCTTTCCATGTGCAGCGCTCACAGATGGTGAAAAGATCGCTGTTTATTATGGAGCGGCCGACACGGTGGTGGCTGTGGCTTTTGGCTATCAGTCAGAGATCATTTCTTTTATTAAATCTAATTCTATTTAACACAGCAAACTCAAATAAATACTTCATAATAATGATCCAGACTTCCTTCAACAAGTTTGAGAAAATACCTCTGGCCATATTTCAGGATGCTACAGAAGCATCCGTCAAAACCGCGCGGGAGATTGCTTACCTGATCAGGTCTAAGGAAAAAGAAGGTAAAAAATGTGTGCTTGGGTTGGCTACAGGCTCTTCACCGAAAGGTGTTTATGCAGAGCTGATCAGGTTGCATAAAGAAGAAGCGTTGAGTTTCCAAAATGTAGTGACCTTCAATCTTGACGAGTACCATCCCATGCCACCGGATGCTTTGCAAAGCTACCACAGGTTCATGCACGAATATCTTTTCGACCACATTGACATCAGACCCGGGAATGTACATATTCCTGATGGTACCCTTCCGGCCGAAGAAGTTGCGCAGTACTGTCGGGACTATGATGACAAAATTGAGGCCATGGGCGGCCTGGACCTGCAGCTCCTGGGGATCGGGAGAACCGGGCATATTGGCTTTAATGAGCCCGGTTCATCCATAGACAGCCCCACGAGACTGATCACACTGGACCATATTACGAAAATGGATGCCGCGAGCGATTTTTTTGGCGAGGAGAACGTACCTGTCAAAGCCATTACGATGGGGGTAGGAACCATAATGAAGGCAAAAAGGATCATCATTATGGCGTGGGGAGAAGGGAAGAGCATGATCATTAAAAGATCCGTAGAAGGGGAGGTGACCACCAACGTGCCTGCTACTTTTCTGCAACATCATTCGAATACCGCTTTTGTCATTGACAAGGCCGCCAGCGCTAAACTTACAGGATCGTTGGAACCCTGGCTGTTCGAACCGGTGGTTTGGGATGACCGGATGATGAAAAAAGCGGTCATACTGCTTTGTGAAAAAGTAGGCAAACCGATCCTGAAACTTACGGACCGGGATTATATTGATCATGGCCTTGCGGACCTTGTCCATCAGCATGGCAAGGCCTATGATATCAATATTCATATTTTCAATAAGATCCAGCACACCATCACGGGCTGGCCAGGCGGAAAACCCCAGGCCGATGATACCTACAGACCAGAGCGGGCTGAACCTGCACAGAAACGTGTGGTGATCTTCAGTCCGCACCCCGATGACGATATCATTTCAATGGGAGGTACCTTCATCCGGCTGCGCGACCAGGGACATGACGTACATGTGGCCTACCAGACATCCGGGAACATTGCCGTGTTCGATGAAGATGTAGTTGATTTTGCAGAGTTCGCCAAAGATTATTCTCTTGCGTTTGAGCTCGGAAACAAAGGAAAGGCAACGAGGTTTTATGAAGATATCACGAAAGATCTTCTTCATAAAAAACCCGGTGACATTGATACAAAGGAAGTACGTTTCATTAAAGGGTTGATAAGAAAGGTAGAGGCTAAATCCACCTGCCGGTATGTGGGAATACCGGACTCCAGTGTACATCACCTCGATCTGCCCTTTTATGAAACGGGATTGGTCAAAAAGAGCCCGCCTACTGCTAAGGATATTAGGATCACCACTGATTTATTACAGAAAATCAAGCCACAGCAGATCTTTGCCGCAGGAGACCTTTCCGATCCGCACGGGACGCACAGAGTCTGCCTGGACATTGTTTTCAGGGCCATCGAAGAGCTGAAGCAGGAAGCCTGGATGAAAGACTGCTGGATATGGCTCTATCGCGGTGCGTGGCAGGAATGGGAGATCGATCAGATAGAAATGGCAGTACCACTCAGCCCGGACGAGCTACTTAAGAAACGCAGGGGTATTTTCAAGCATCAATCCCAGAAAGACCGGCCACTGTTTCCCGGTACTGACAACAGGGAATTCTGGCAAAGGTCCGAGCAAAGAAACCGGGCCACGGCAGAGGAGTATCATAAGCTGGGCCTGGCAGAATATGAGGCGATAGAAGCTTTTAAAAGGTATCAATTCTGATGGGCCGGGATTTTACCCTGTCTCTTCTACAAAATGTACCTTGTGCAACGATATCGTATTACCAGTGAATTAATAAATCAAATCCATAGAAAATGAAACGGTATTATAAATTAAAAACCATTATTATGCTCGTGGGAGCTGCCTTGTCCTCGTCTGTTATACAAGGGCAAACCAATATGATTTTTGGCGGTGGAGCATTGTACCATGATATAGAAGAAAATGCGGATATCATTCGATCATCCGGTTTTAACACCATCACCCTGTGGAGCATTCACATTGGCACGAATGGTGCTTTGGTCTTAAATGAATCCACGATCGTAGAAGGTGGCGAATATGTTGGAAGACCCACCTGGCCCGACGGTGTGCGGAAGCTGCTGGAAGCGCCTACCTCCGTAAACCGGATCGAATTATCCGTAGGGTCCTACGGTGTTCCTGATTGGGAAAACATAGAGGCACTGGTGAAAAGCGAAGGAACCGGCCCTGCAAGCGCTTTGTATAAAAACTTTGCCAGGGTAAGGGAGGTACTTCCTGAAATAACCGCGATCAATAACGATGATGAAAGTAATTATGATGTAGAAACTACCGTAGCTTTCTCTAAAATGCTTATTGATCTGGGGTACAAGATCACTTTTGCGCCATATAAGTTCCCGGACTTTTGGGAAAATGTCTATAATGAGCTGGAAACGTACTCCCCGGGAAGTGTGGACAAAGTGTATTTACAGTTATACGCCGGTGGCGCAAGAAATGACCCGGCAAACTGGAATACCCGGTTTGACGTCAAAGTAACGCCGGGTTTGTGGTGCTACAATGCAGAAGGATGCGCCAAAGGCGACAGTCCTGAGCGCATGGAAAAACGGCTTAGAGACTGGAACAATGCTACCGGTATAGACGGAGGGTTTATCTGGTTATTTGATGATATGCTGAGATGCACTGAAAAAGCCACGGTGCAGGAATATGCCAATGCCATAAACAGAGCTTTTGAAAAATGAAACAGTATTATAGATTAAACGCGATCATTATGCTCCTGGGAGCCGCCTTCTCCTGGTCCGTTACCCTTGGACAAAGCAATATGCTTTTTAGTGGAGGCGCATTGTACCATGATATAGAAGAAAATGCAGATATCATTCGATCATCCGGTTTTAACACCATCACCATATGGAGTGTCCATATTGGCACGAATGGCGCTTTGATCCTGAATGAATCAGGTATCGTAGATGGCGGTGAGTATATTGGAAGACCCACCTGGCCCGACGGTGTGCGGAAGCTGCTGGAAGCGCCTACCTCTGTAAACCGGATCGAATTATCCGTAGGGTCCTACGGTGTACCTGATTGGGAAAACATAGAGGCACTGGTGAAAAGCGAAGGAACCGGCCCCACCAGCACTTTGTATAAAAACTTTGCTAAGGTAAGGGAGATACTCCCGGAAATAACCGCGATCAATAACGATGATGAAAGTAATTATGATGTAGAAACTACCGTGGCTTTCTCCAAAATGCTTATTGACCTGGGGTATAAGATCACTTTTGCGCCATACACGGTCCCGGGCTTTTGGGAAAGTGTCTATGATGAGCTGGAAGCGTACTCTCCGGGAAGCGTGGACAAGGTGTATTTACAGGTATACGCCGGTGGTGCGCTAAATAATCCGGCAAATTGGAATACCCGGTTTGGTATAAAGGTAACACCGGGCTTATGGAGCTATAATGCAGGGTGTAATCAAGGTGAAAGCCCCGAAAGTATGGAAACGCGGCTTGGAGACTGGAACAATGCTGCCGGTATAGACGGTGGGTTTATCTGGTTGTTTGAAGACATACTGGCTTGTACTGAAAAAGCTACGGTGCAGGAGTATGCAGGAGCCATTAACAGGGCTTTTGACATACCCGCGCCCGCACTCGGCAAAGCTTCTAACCCTGTGCCCGCAGATGGAGCCACCGGGGTGAGCGTAGATTTTGATTTAAGCTGGACAGGAGGGAGTTACGATGCTACACATTCGGTGTATTTTGGAACCAGCTCCGGCCTGACCGATAGTGATCTGAAGGGAGAGTTTACCGCCGCTTTTTATGATCCGGGAACTTTGGAAAACAACACAATATACTACTGGCGTATAGATGAAAAAAACAGTACGGGTGAGTTACAGGGAGATGTATGGTCATTTACAACAGAAGTAACAACACCTCTTCCCGGGGCAGCCTTGAATCCCTCGCCTGTGCACATGGCGTCTGACGGTATCCGAACGGATGCCATATTGAGCTGGGATGCCGCGCCCAATGCAGTATCGTATGATGTGCATTTCGGAAAAGAAGATCCACCACCTTTTGTTGGCAATCAATCTATGACCAGCTATGAACCAATGGATGTAGACCCTCTGACTACCTATTACTGGCAGGTAAATAGCGTGAATTCCGCTGGTAAAACCACCGGAGAAATATGGTCTTATACTACCCAGGACCCTAATATTGCGCCACTTGCCACTATTGAAGTATCCTCGGAGTTCAGTTCTGTCTTTGGAGCCGATAAGTTGGTAGATGGGGTAGGCGGTGCAGAATGGGCATCCTTGGGGGAACAAACACCCACGGTTAAGCTTACCTGGGCAAATGAGGTCATTATAAAGAAAATAATGTTGTATGATCGTGCTAATCCCGTTGATGAGATTTTATCCGGTGTCCTTGAATTTGGAGATGGCACTAAGATAGATGTAGGCCCCTTACCGAATAATGGTACCGGCCTGGAGGTGAATTTCCCTGAAAAAAATACTACCTCTGTTGAATTCAGAATAACAGCAGGCAAAGGATCTAACGTCGGTATGTCAGAATTTGAAGTTTTTGGGCTCGATATTATCGGTGGGTTTCCGGATAAACCTTCCGGTCTGAAACCCAATGATCAATCGGTTGATATACCGACGGATGTTACCCTTGATTGGCGTTTTACAAAAAATGCCAAATCTTTTAACGTATATCTGAGTGAGAACAATATAATTGCAGAAAATGATCTGTTGGATGAAGTGACAGCCACTCGGTTGGAGGTCTCAGGATTAAAATTCAATACAACCTATTTTTGGAGAGTGGATGCGGTAAACTTTTTAGGAGTAGCACAGAGTGATGTATTCAGTTTCACAACCGAAGAAGAAAATGTGGTAACCTCTATCGATTTCGAAGGCCTTATTGACCAGGTCCGGATTTATCCGAATCCTACCGGGGGACTTTTAAATATTGAATTTCAAAATGATCATACGCCTGTATATTTGGTCGTATATTCCCCATTAGGTAAGAAGGTACTGGAACAACGCGGGGCAATTGCGGCCGACAACATCATTCTTGATCTAAGGGAGGTAACATCTGTGCAAAAAGGTATTTACTTCATTCGCTTTGTTCAATCCGGAAGGCAAACAAATAGAACAGTAATATTGGAATAGTATATGAAATTCAAAAAGATACATTGGTTGATATTGTTGATATGCTTTGCCTGTCAACCATCCTCCAAAGAGTCAACGGGCAAGCGGCTTCCAAGAATAGCTATTGCCGGCCTTGCCATAGAGTCAAGTACGTTCTCACCTGCCAGGACCACCAAAGAGGCTTTTCATGCGTTTTATGGACAGGATGTTTTCAATTATTTCCCTTTCCTTCATACTGACTCGTCTGTTCGCCAACAAGCCGAATACTTCCCGGCAGTCAAGGGACATGCACTTCCCGGAGGAATGGTGACCCGGGAAACCTATGAATCACTTATGGCAGAAACACTGGAAAGGCTACGGGAAAACCTACCCTATGACGGTCTCTTCTTTGATATCCATGGAGCCATGAGTGTAGAAGGCCTGGATGACCCCGAGGGAGATATGATCACAAGGATACGGAATGTTGTGGGGTATGAATGCGTGATCTCCACCTGTATGGATCTGCATGGTAATGTTTCAGAAAAGCTGGCCAGGAACACGGACCTGATCACCTGCTACCGGATGGCTCCGCATGAAGATGCATTCGAATCAAAGAGAAGAGCGTTGACCAACCTGTTACAACGCCTGGAGAGCGGCAAGGGGAAGCCGGCTTACAAGGCATGGATACCGGTTCCGATCCTGTTGCCCGGTGAAAAAACCAGCACAAGAATTGAGCCGGGTAAGAGCCTTTATGCCGGGGTGGCGCCAATTGCAGCCCAAAAAGGCATAATCGATGCTGCCATTTGGGTGGGTTATCCATGGGCGGATGAACCGAGAAACCACGCCGTGATCATGGTGACAGGTGATGATCAGTCAAAAGTGAAAACCTCTGCAGAACGCCTCGCCAATGGTTTTTGGGAAGCCAGAAATGATTTTGAATTTGTGGCTCCTACAGAGCCTTTTGAAACAGCATTGCAAATGGCCCTGGATAGTGATAAAAGACCGTTCATGCTCAGTGATATGGGGGATAACCCCACAGCAGGAGGAGCCGGCGATGTTACCTGGACACTCAACGAACTTTTAAAGGCAGATGAGTTCAAAAAGGAAGATGGTAAGTCACTGATTTATGCTTCCATACCTGGTCCACAGCTGGTAGAGCAGGCCTTGCAGGTAGGAATAGGGAATGAAGTAGAAGCGTACGTAGGAGCAGAGGTTGACGACCGTTATGCCGGTCCCATTCTGTTGTCCGGGAAAGTCAGTTCAATAAGACAGGGTGATAAACATGCGGAGGTTGAGGTAGTCGTACAAGTGGGGCGTATTTCGGTGATCGTCACCAAAAAACGTAAGCCCTATCACTATGAACGGGACTTTATCCAATTGGGGCTGGACCCGCGTGAAACGGATATTGTCGTAGTCAAAATAGGATACCTCGTTCCTGAACTCTATGATATGAGGGGGGATTGGGTGATGGCACTGACACCCGGTGGGGTGGACCAGGATCTTGATAGATTGGATTACAAGCGTATAAAAAGACCTATGTTCCCTATGGATAAAAACATGGACGACGTGGATCTCAGTGTCCGATGGATCCCGGTTTCCGGTAAGGAAGTGGAATGATTTTTATGGTAGCGTAGCATTTAAAAAATTGAATAACCGACACGTTTTCAGGCTGGCCTGCATTGCCTCATTAGGTGGATTTCTTTTTGGATTTGATACCGCAGTCATATCAGGGACCACGGACCTGGTAAAAGGTCAATTCGAATTGGGGGACTTACTTCAGGGGTGGTACGTAAGTTCAGGATTGGTGGGTTGTGTACTGGGAGTAGTAGGAGTGGGTTTTTTGAGTGATAAATTTGGCCGGAAGCGATCGTTATTATTAAGTGCGACCCTGTTTAGCCTGTCAGCCATGGGGTGTACTGTGGCCATAGGGTTCATGGATCTGGTCGTCTACCGTTTTATAGGAGGGATAGGCGTAGGAGTAGCCTCGATGCTTTCACCTATGTATATTGCTGAAATAGCCCCCCAGCAGGCCAGGGGAAAGCTTACTTCCCTGTACCAGCTGGCTATCACCATAGGCATACTGGTTGCGTTTTTAACCAACGCACTCATTCAGGGCTATGCACTAAAGGCAGCAGGTTCTCAGGACTATTTTAATTTCATATTCGGAACAGAGCAATGGCGGGGAATGCTTGGTGCCGAAACAGTTCCGGCCTTGTTGTTTTTCCTTTTGCTGCTATCCATACCTGAAAGCCCGAGGTGGTTGTGGTCCAGAGGTAAAAAGGCTGAAGCCAGGAGGATCATTGAACAATACCAGGTGCAGGATTTCGATAGTGATGAGAAAAGGTCAGATAAAGCTTCCATCAATTATTTCAAGACCAAAGGGATCAAAACGGCGATCATAGCAGGAGCCGTTTTAGCCATCCTGACCCAAACCAGCGGCATCAATGCCATCATGTATTATGGTAACAGTATTTTACAAGAGGGTGGGGCAGACTCTCAGTCCGCATTCTATGGCCAGGCCCTGGTGGGTACCATCAACTTCGCATTTACCTTTATTGCTATTTTCACCATTGATAAAATTGGCAGGAAGAAGCTGCTGCTTGTAGGTGTCACCATCATCATAGTCTCGCTACTGCTGGTGGGGTATATGTTTTATATCGATTCTTCTACAAAACTGAAGTTATTATTCATCCTAACCTTTGTAGCAAGTTTTGCTTTTTCCTATGGCCCGGTTATTTGGGTGCTCCTGTCAGAGTTGTTTCCTACCAGTATCAGGGGCAGGGCAATGTCGATAGCCGTGCTATCACTTTGGGTAGCCAATACTGCCGTGGGGCAATTCGTGCCATGGCTAAGGACCAATATCAGTGAGTCCGGCATCTTTTGGCTCTTTGCGCTATTCTGTATACCCACTTACATTGTCATGAGGTATTTACCAGAGACAAAAGGAAAAACACTGGAAGAAATAGAAAATCACTGGTTATCAAAAGATTAATACTATAGATCGCTTGAAAGGAAAAACGCAGACCTCTGTTTGAATTCACAAAACAGGCTACATCAGGATATTAGTATTCCCACTGTTTTTAATAGGTTATCTCATCCCAACTCCAGGCATTTTTTTTCAAAAATATCCTTATTTGCAAATAAGGATAAAAGCTGGTTTTTGATCCAGTTGTCCCGAACCGGGATTTATAAAAAACACGGACTTCCCGGGTGATCGAAACTACTGGTTATTATGAGTTGATTGGATTTACTAAATCGATTTAGTTATCTTTAAGGCAATTAAAACATTCAGATTTGACCATGAGATTAAACACAACATTACTCTTTTTACTTGTTCTGATCGTGATCCCCAGGGCTTACAGCCAGGAAGACTATTTCTCTGGCTTTAAGCGTGCGCTGGGAGGTAAAAGTTTTACTTATCATTCACAATTCTCTTACCGCGAAAAATGTCTCCTGGCCCGTGCTCGTGCTGAGTTCGATCCCATCGAGTGGGAAACGGAAGTCATCCCTCACGGATATGCCCGCAAGTCGATATCATTCATCTGGTCCTATGGAATAGGTACCAGGTCGCCCGCCCAGAATTTTGATCTTTATGTGAATGATCAACAGTTGCTGACATTCTCCAACCCGACTAACGGGCAGGCCATACGAAAAATAGAAGGAAAAGATGGAGCAGCATTGATTTTCAACCGGTCTATGACTGATAAAAATGGGGATGAGATGGGGGCAGCCGTGTTAACGGTCCCGGCAAAGTATTTCACCCCGGGGCAGCCCGTGGTCATCAAGGTAGATGGCGTTGATAATGGAAGCAATAGCTGGTTTATGACCTTTGAAAGGGCGCTTAAAGAAGGCCTTACCGCTCATCAGCTCAAAACGGTGACCAAAAAGGACGGAAAACTATTCCATACCATAAGGTTTGAGGTCATGCACTTAAAGAAGCCAACCAAAGCAAAGATCATGGTCGGTGATCTAAAAAAAGATGTTTCGCTGAATCATGGATTCAATGAAGTGGATTTCCTCATACCGGTAGTCACTGCTCCTGCAACGGTCGAAGCCGAGGTGATCATGGGTAAAAAGAGAGACCGGACCAGTTTTACCATGGAACCCATCAAAGAATGGACCATCCACCTGGTGCAGCATTCCCATACCGATATCGGCTATACGCGATCTCAAACGGAGATCCTTGCAGAACACCTGCGCTTCATTGACTATGCCCTGGACTATTGTGACCAGACGGACGACTACCCTGATGAGGCTAAATTCAGGTGGACCTGCGAGGCGGCGTGGACCGTACGTGAGTATCTTAAAAGCCGTCCTGAAAACCAGATAGATCGGCTCTTAAGACGTATCAGGGAAGGACGTATTGAAGTTACAGGTATGTTTTTTAATTTTTCAGAGATCATTGATGAGACAGCACTGGCCATACAAACCCAAACCCTGAATCTCTTCAAGCAGCAAGGTATAGATGTCAACACGGCTATGCAAAATGACGTCAATGGCATTGGCTGGGCCATGATCGACCTGTACAATAATACAGGGGTCAGGTACCTCACTATGGGGCAGCATGGTCACCGGGCACATGTGCCTTTTGATAAACCCACCTCTTTCTGGTGGGAGTCCAATTCGGGAAACCGGTTGCTTGCCTACCGCAGCGAGCACTACATGCACGGAAATGCGCTGAGCCTCATGTCAGGGAAGATCGATCAGTTCAGGGCTAACTTGTCTCAGTACCTGGATAAATTGGAAAAAAAGGGATATCCGTATGACAAAACCGCTTTCCAGTTTTCAGGATACCTCACGGATAACTCCCCTCCGTCCACTGCAGCTTGTGATATAGTGAAGGAATGGAATGAGAAGTATGAATGGCCTAAACTTAAAATGTCGCTGGCCAGTGAGTTTATGATCTACCTCGATCAGCATGAAAGTGAAAAGCTCCCTGTAAAAAAAGTGGCCTGGCCGGACTGGTGGACCGATGGATTTGGCTCAGCTTTCAATGAAACGAAGGCAGCGAGGACCACTCATTCCCATATGATCGCCAACATGGGTTTGCTTTCCATGGTACGGCTAATGGGAACTGCACTACCTGCAACTATGGATAGTGACATTTTCAGTGCTTATGATGAATTGTTATTTTATGACGAACATACCTTTGGTGCGGCGGAGAGTATTGGCGATCCCCTTTCCGAAAATGCTACCATTCAGTGGGGGCAGAAGTCTGCCTATGCCTGGACAGCCTTCAAGGAATCCAGCCTGATCCAGGAAAAAGCGCTGGGGCTTGCGCAACAAAATATTCCCAAATCAGATGTGCCCACAATAGCCGTTTTTAACACATTAAATTGGACACGCTCAGGGTTGGTCAACGTTTATATCGATCACGAAATATTACCCCTGGGTCGTGAATTCAATATAATTGATGAGCATGGAAACCCCATCAAGGCACAGCGTATATCCAGCAGGGCCGATGGTAGCTCCTGGGCACTCTGGGCGCCCGCTATTCCCCCTATGGGCTATGCTACTTTCCGCATCATGGTGGAAGAGAAGGAAAAGCAAGCGGCCCTCCAGGCAAAAAGCGCTGGTGATCACACACTCGAAAATCAATACTATCGCCTGGTGATCGACCCCCAAAGAGGTGTGATCACCAGCCTGTTCGACAAGGAGCTGGGAAAAGAACTACTCGATACTTCCAGTGAAATGAAACTGGGGGAGTTTATTTATGAGCAACCGAATGACCGTGGAGCTATGGAACGGCTTACAAATGATAACAGGGACACGGTATATGTGCCCATCAAAAAAACGATCACGAAGTTGTCGGATATCGAAATTTCCGGGATAAAGGAAAAACCGCTATGGAGCAGCATGGTGATCAATGGCAAGATCGCTACATGTGCAGATCCCAGGGGGGTCACTATGGAGATCAGGCTCTATCATACCTCGAAGAAGGTAGAGCTCTCTTACAACATGGTCAAATTGCCCGTAACTTCACCCGAGGGTGTTTTTGTGGCCTTTCCATTCCGGATGAAAGACTCGGATCAGTTAGCCTTTGACGTGCAGGGGGGAACCGTTTATCCGGGCATCAACCAACTGGAAGGCACCTCGGCCGATTGGAATGTGATACAGAATTTTGCCGCTGTAAAAAATGATGAGGCACAGATCCTGTTCAGTAGCAATGATGTGCCGCTTGTACAGTTCGGAGCTATAAATACGGGGAGATTCTACTATCAGAATAAGCCCAAAAAGCCTCACATATACTCATGGGTGCTCAATAATTACTGGACTACCAATTTCAGGCCCAGCCAGGAGGGCGGCATGACATGGCGCTATTACCTGACCTCTTCGTCGGATATCTCTAATTCTTTTGCAACAAGATTTGGATGGGACAACAGGGTGCCTATGCTCGCGCGTGTCATTCCGGCAGGCACATCAAAAACATCCGCAGGCTCTGCATCCAGGTCGCTGATCGATATGGATCTGCCTAACCTGCTACTTGTTAATGCCAGGCCTTCCTCATCGGCCGGAGGTATTATTCTGCATTTGCGTGAAACAGAGGGGGATCATGCCATCCTGGATATTTCGCAATTGTTGGATCAGACGGGTGCCACGGAGGCTTTTGAGGTAAATGTACTGGGTGAAGAAATGCAGCAGTTAACCAAACCCACGCTTTTTGAGCACTACCAAACGCGGTTTATCCTGCTCAAAAAATAGTTGCGACAAGGTCATGAATGTCCTGTATAATGGCGACCTTGGATCATGAAAACCAAACGCATGAATAACGCTGAACTTTCGGCAGGTACCAGGATAATGCCGTAGGAAGAGCAAAATGATGTGTAAAAAATATGGAAAGATTAAAAAATAAGGTGGCAATTGTAACGGGCGCAGCGGATGGTATAGGCCTGGCCATCAGCCGGTCATTTGCCATGGAAGGAGCTGCGGTAATGATGAGTGATATCAATGCGGATAAATGCGCACAGGAAGCGGCAGCGCTTGTAGCTGATGGCTATGTGGCTAAGTCTGTTTTATGCAATGTTGGCAAGACATCAGATGTTGAAACACTCGTAGAAAGTACACTTTCCAGTTTTCAACGCATTGACATCTTAGTGAACAACGCTGCTGTGGCAATATCGGCACATATTGCTGAAATGCCGGAAGAAGATTGGGACGAATTGATGAATATCAACTTAAAAAGTATTTACAGAAGCATAAAATTGGTAACACCATACATGCAACAGCAACGCTCCGGTAGTGTCATTAATATCTCATCTGTACAAGCCAGCAGAAGTTGGGACCACTGGACAGCCTATGCCGGAGCAAAAGGCGCTATAATATCTATGACCAATCAGCTCGCAGGCCAGTTTGGTGAGGATAATATACGGTTCAATACCATCTCTCCCGGTGCCATCCTTACCCCAATGAACGAAAAAAGAATAGAAGCCGAAGGGAAGGAATTTTTGCAAAGCAGCATACACCAGGCAGCCATGAGACGCATGGGAACCCCACAGGAGGTGGCAATGACCGCTGTCTTTTTGGCATCGGACGAAGCTTCATTTATTACGGGAGAAGACATAAGGGTAGACGGAGGACTGTGCACACTCCCCCGGTATACTTAACAAAACAAGAAAATGGATCAGGCATTAGAAGGAGTTAAAGTATTGGATTTCTCACAGTTGTTACAGGGGCCGTACGCTACACAAATGATGGGCGACCTGGGTGCAGATGTGATCAAAATTGAACGTATAGGGTCAGGTGATATCTACAGGGGTATGACCTTTTTTAACCAGTGGATAGCAGGTGATGAGTCACCCTGCTTCATGGCGTGGAACCGGAATAAACGTTCACTTGCAGTAGATATGAAGTCTGAACAGGGCAAGGAAATTATCTACAGGCTGGCGAAAGATGCTGATGTGATCATGGAAAACTTCCGCCCGGGAGTAATGTCAAGACTGGGATACGGCTATGAAGATATCAAAAAGATCAACCCGGGCATCATTTACTGCTCGGCCAGTGGTTGGGGAGACGATGGGCCGTACCTGTCAAGGCCTGGTCAGGATTTGCTGGTGCAGAGTGTAAGCGGAGCCATTATGACAAGCGGTAAAAAGTCAGACGGACCCGTGGCGATCGGTACGGCATTATGCGATCAGGTCAACGGGCTTAACTCTGTGTATGCGATCCTGGCGGCTTTGTATTACCGTGAAAAAACAGGTAAAGGGCAGGAAATCAAAACCAATTTGCTATCGTCTGCCATATCCTTTCAAATGCAGGACTATTTCACGATCCAAAACCTGGGTACTGCTTTCGAAAGGCCGGAATCCAACCTGGGCCATCCTGGCAATGGTGCTCCTTTCGGTATGTACCAGACCAAAGATGGTTATTTAACCATTGCCATGAGTCCGTGGCCCAGGCTTGTTGAAGCCCTTGGCGATGACTCTCTGATGCAGTATAATGATCCCCAGGTACTCTTTGACCACCGGGACAGGATCCATAGGATCATAGAGGCCATCACCGTCACCAGGACCACCGACGAATGGCTGGAGATCATGTTGGGGCTGGACCTTTGGGTGGCGAAAGTCAACGACCAGAAAGAGGTTGTGAATGACCCCCAGGTCATTCACAACCATACTTTTGTCGAGATCGAACATCCTAAAGCAGGTAAAATTAAAGTTACCAATATCCCTTTTACCATGAGTGAAACCCCGGGGCAGATCAAAAGGCCATCGCCTATGATCGGTGAACATGGAGAGGATATTCTGACCGAATTGGGATATGGCAAAGAAGAGATCGAAAGTTTAATTGCTGATAATGTTATCAGCATAGAAAAACTGAAATGACATGAATATCCGTGTCAAAAATCGGTTGGTAATAGTTGTTGCGATCATGATCTTTACCGGTTGTGACATCAACAAGGAAGATGCCAGGTCATTCCCCAAAAAGGATTTGTTGGAATTTGTTGATACCCGGGTAGGAACCGCTCCCAGTATAGCCGATGTGACAGTAACTGAAACAGAAGAGCCGTTGGGATACGTATCGCCCATTGTGGGCAATCCCTCGGCACTGACCCACTGGACACCTCAAACGGCCAAATGGACAGATCGTGTCATTAGAGTTCCGGTTCCTTATTGGTACGAGCATGAAAAAATCCAGGGATTTCGAGGCACACGATATCCAAACGGAGCGGTTGTTGGCGATTGGGGGCCGATGTGTGTGATGCCAATGACAGGTAATGTAGTAATTGATGCAGACGCCCGTGCTTCAAAATTCAGTCACGATAATGAGATCGCCAAACCACATTATTACTCGGTTATATTAGACGATTACGGTATTAAAGCTGAATTTACCGCAGCTTCCAAAACCGGTTTTTTTCAGTTTACCTTTCCGGAATCCGGGTCATCATCCGTACTCTTCGATGGGGTGTATGTTCCCGGGTATTATAAAGTGATACCCGAAAGAAATGAAATTGAGGGTTACATGGTTATTGCAGGTCATTTCAGAAATCACTTTGTGGCAAGGTTTGATAAAAAAATTGAAACCTATGCTGTGGATATGCTGCCCAATGTGATTGGTGCTGATCTGGTTCCGGACGGGTTTAAAGCGGCGTACTATAACAATGATAAATTGGAAGGAGAGCCTGATGTATTTGTGAACTATTCCGAATTGAATTACAATTGGTTGAAAGCACCGGCCGAAGGTGTTAAGGCTGATTTCTTTTCGGCGGTATACACCGGTACTCTTGTTGCAAGGCATACCGGAGAACATACCTTCGAATTAACCACCAAGGATGGTACCCGAATGTATATAAACGACAAAATGGTAATTGACCAGTGGATGTACAGAGCAACAGGTACAAACACACACAAAATGAACCTTACAAAAGGGCAGAAATACGATATACGTATCGAATATTATGACGGCTCAAGTACGACTGAGATGCAGCTCAGATGTGCAGAACCGGTGGAGTTGGATCCTGATACCGGATCTCAAATGGCGCTTCAGGGAGCCGATGGGAATGCGGTATATGTGACTTTCGCTACCAGGGATCAGGAAAAGGTAAAGATGAAGGTGGGTACTTCTCTGATTGATATAGCACAGGCACGGGCAAATATGGAAGAAGAGTTTCCGGATTTCGACTTTAAAAAGGCGGTAGTGCAGGGTGCTGATGTCTGGGAGGAAGAGTTAAATATGATCCACGTAGAGGGTGTCGAAGATGACAAGGCTATTTTCTATACAGCCTTAACCAAATGTTTCGTAAATCCCCGCAACCTAAACGAAGGTGGCAGATACTTTAGTCCGTTTGATTTTAAGGTTCACGAAGGTGAAATGTACACGGACTTATCCATTTGGGACACATTCCGCTCTTTGCACCCGTTATGGGTGATTTTAAAACCTCAGGAAACGACTGATATCATTAACGGTATGTTGAACACCTACCAACAAGGAGGTTGGCTGCCTAAATGGCCAAACCCATGGTATCGTAGTATTATGATGGGAACCCATGCCGATGCAGTTATTGCCGATGCTTACATAAAGGGTATTAGAGGTTTTGATGCTGAGTTGGCTTTTGAGGCAATGCTAAAAAATGCTACTGAAAAAGGGAATCGCGGATTTTCAGGCCGGGTGGGTATTGAATACTTTAATGAAATTGGTTATGTACCTGCTGATGTTTTCGGGCTTTATGGCGAACCTGTAGCAAGAACACTTGAATTTGCCTACGATGACTATTGTATTGCTCAAATGGCGAAAGCTCTGGGCAAAGAAGATCATTATGCCGATTTTATGAAACGTTCCAGGCGATATATTAATGTGTTGGATGAAGAAACAGGCTTGGTTCGTGGAAAAAAACGAAATGGTGAGTGGCTTCCTCCATTTGATAAAAGCATTAGTGTATGGGCACAGGGAACAGATCATGATGCAGAAGTATATTACAGGAATCATACCCTCTTGGTGCCTCATGATATTCCCGGGCTGGCAGAGTTTATGGGAGGTAATGATAAACTGGAGAGGTACCTGGATGATTTCTTTGAAAATGACATGTATTATGTAGGAGATGAGTTTTCAATGCACGCTCCTTTTATGTATAATTCGATCGGTGCGCCATGGAAAACACAAAAGGTTGTGCGCGGGATACTGGCAAAATATTTCTTCGATCATGCCGGCGGACTTCCAGGCAATGATGACTGTGGCCAGGTGTCATCGTGGTATGTGTTTGGCGCTATGGGTTTTTATCCGGCAAACCCTGGAGATCCGGTCTATCAAATTTGTAGTCCTGTATTTGATAAGGTGAAAATAAATGTAGGAGAAGGGAAAGTATTTACGATAATAGCCAATAGCAATTCAAAAGAGAATCTTTACATACAATCTGCCACGTTGAACGACAGATCCTACAATTTAAGCCAGATACACCACGAAGAGATTATGAAAGGAGGGGAGCTGGTCTTTGAAATGGGCCCTGAACCCAATAAGGGCTGGGGGTTGCTAAAATGATCCGGATACGTAAACACTCACCCGACATATCACCATATTAAGAACAGGATAATTACCTTCTGATAAGATCATTGAACTTTACCGGATCAATAAGAACCTATTGATTTCAACGGCCAGGTAAGAATTCCCCTCAATACAAAGACCCGGCAACTCTGTATAGCCGGGATGCAATACAGGAATCCCGATAATTTCTGCTGACGATCTTCATTGGCGCGCCTGACCATCCTGATATTTAGTGATAATTTCTGCTTAAATAACTGATAATATGACCTTTACAGCGTATTCTGCTGGTTTGTAGATACTTTGTATACGCCACACAAGTCATTTCCAGAAAAGTTTTTCAGAGTTTCGGATCGACAAACGGTTTGTCACTATTTCAAGACTTATTTAGATCATCAACCATGGAAAATCAAAACTCAAAGCTTACTCTTTATGAGAGGATAGGAGGTAGGGATGCCGTGAACAAGGCTGTAGAGGTCTTTTATGAAAAAGTATTGGCAGATGACCGGATCAATCACTTTTTCGATGATATCGATATGAAGATCCAGATCGAAAAACAAAAATCCTTTCTGACCTATGCGTTTAACGGACCGGTAAAGTATTCCGGAAAGGATCTGAAGAACGCTCATAGTCACCTTGTGACCAGAGGGCTGGACGATAGTCACTTTGACGCAGTGGCAGGTCACCTTGAGAGCACGCTGATCCAGTTGGGGGTACCTCCAGACCTGATAGACGAAGTAATGACGATAGTGGGGAGTACAAAAAGTGATGTGCTCGGACATTGAAAACACCTGAAAATCAACCAACACTAAATAACTATGAAACGATTTATTTTAGCTTATGGAATATTGCTTACAGCAGTTCCACAAATGCTGTTTTCGCAATGGAATGAAACCGCTTCTATGCAGGGTGAGTTTGCCGGGGATCGTGCGGGTTTTGATGTCGATTTAAATGCTGACGGCACGATCATGGCCGTTGGAGCTATCTATCACAATGGAGCGAGAGGACATGTCAGAGTATTTCAATGGGATGGAATAAGCTGGAATTTACTGGGTTCTGATATAGAAGGTGATAATGCGGTCGATTTTGCCGGGTATGCGGTAAGTCTGAATGATGCAGGCGACCTCCTGGCTGTAGGCATTCGTCATAGTAACGATAATGGAAATGAATCAGGCAAGGCACGGGTCTACCGGTACAATGGAGCAAACTGGGTGCAATTGGGAGCGGATCTGCTGGGAGATTCCACGGGGGATCACCTCGGCCATGACGTAAGCCTGAATGGCAGTGGCACGCGGTTGGCGGTAAGTGCTCCCCACTATGACATTGGGCTTAACATGGTCGGCGTGGTCAGGGTTTATGAATGGAACGGATTTGCATGGGTCTTGCAGGGTTCGGAGTTGCGTGGTCAGCCGGATGATCAGTTTGGTATTTCAATAGATATGGACCGGAGCGGCAACCGCCTGGCGGTCGGAGCTCCTGGTAATGGTCGTAGTACTGAGGTATTCGAGTGGATCGGTGGCGGCTGGGTTTCAATAGGTGGGGTCATATCAGGGTTGGGAAGTGCGGTTGGTTTAAATGATGAAGGGGACCGGCTGGCTGCTGGCAATCCAAATACAAGTGATGGTATAGGAGAGGTAGGAGTGTTTCTACTGAGGGATGAAGGATGGTCCCGGTTGGGAGAATATATCTCTGCTGAAGTGGCGTCTGACCTGTTTGGCGGAGCGGTTGCACTTGACTCGTTGGGTACTACTCTGGCCGTAGGGGCGTACTTAAACGATACCAATGGTTTGGATGCGGGTGAGACAAAAGTCTTTCGTTTAGTCGGCAATACATGGGTGCAGTTGGGTGCAGACCTAAACCCGACACTGGCTGACTCCCGGTTCGGTAATGCAGTAAGCCTAAGCAATAACGGCCGTCGGCTGGCAGTAGGAGCAAACAGAAGTGACGCCAATGGCAATAATTCAGGGGAGACGTTCGTCTTCGAATGGACAGATGAGTATACAGCCATTCCCGACAATAATTTTGAGCAGGCGCTGATAGATCAGGGTATAGACTCCGAAGGCATGCTGGATGGTCAGGTACTTACTGTGGATATAGCGGGTATCAATTTTCTTAATATAAGTGTTTCAGGGATCACCGACCTGACGGGAATTGAAGACTTTGAGGCGCTGGAGACACTCATTGTCAGCAACAATGCCCTGACCATGCTGGATGTAAGTCAGAATCAAAACCTGCTGGAGCTCTACTGTGACAGCAACCTTCTTACAGAACTGGAGCTGTCAGGTAATCCCAACCTTGAAGTGGCGTGGTGTCAGTTCAACCAGATCACCAATCTTGAGCTTACAGGCGCCCTTGGCCTGAGGGAATTGTTTTGCAGGAATAATCTCCTCACGGAAATAGAGATACAGGACCTTCCCAATCTGGAGGTACTTCATATCACTGATAATGAACTGGCGCAACTGGATATAACACCGGCCATGGCGGGTGACTCCCCACTCACCGGACTGTACTGTCAGAACAACACCCTGACCACGCTGAATGTAGTGGCGGGAGGTCAGCTGACCACCCTTTGGTGCTTTGATAATCCGGAGCTCTCATGCATCGAGGTACAGAATGAGGCCGATGCTACTGCCGGTGTGGGTATCTATGCCAACTGGCAGAAGGACGTGGCAGCGATCTACTCCGAAAATTGTGCAGGGCCTGCTCTGGCCCGTACAGCACAAGATGAAGATGACAACGGTGTAAACAATACGGCATCTGATCTATCTATGATCCAGGCCATTGTTTATCCAAATCCGTCAAGGGGTAAGCTATACATCAATGCAGGGATACATCAGACTATTCTTGGTATTCGACTCAGTATGTCTGGTGGCGAAACGGTGATGGAAGAAAAGGGGCCTTTCAGGGGAGAATATGAACTGGATATCCGGTCACAGCCACCGGGCATGTATATTATTTATGTCACTACGGAGAAGGGGGCTTTTTTCCGTAAAGTATTGATCCTGTAGCAGGCAGGGGTGCGCAGAGCGCTATCAATCTGCACTAAACTCAACCTTAAAATTAATGAGAACACGCGTAAAGAAGATAATGGCGTGGTCGTCTGTCCTGATCATCACGCCTCCTCTGGCATTGTTTTTACATGTGTACATGGTCACCTGTTTTCCGGTACAGCCTGCCGGGAACTGGCACCTGACACGGATTGAATTCAGCCAGGTACCGCTTGATTCGCTAACCGCAGCCAGCGCCCTGCAGATCATAGACCAGATACCCGGCGTGCTGAACAGTTACCTCAACCAGGAAAAAGGTACACTGGTCTACGCCACGGCAGCCGGCAGTTACCAGTCAGAGGAAGTTTTCAACAGATTTATACAGACAGGCTCATTTGAGGCTACCCGGTATATCCCGGAGGAAGGTCCGCTGCCTTCCGAAAGTTGCCCTGTTCTGAACAAAAGATCACTGAGTTACCGGATGGGGGCATTTTTTCATGACCTTTTAAGTGAAGACAAAAACAAATAATTAAATCAAATACAGCAAGCAATGAAAACAATCAAAACCTACATTACATCAATAGCCATTTTTTCGATCATGGTGCTTATTCCTCTTACATATATCGGCTGTAAGAAGGATGACGATGGTGACGAGCTTTCACTATATGAAAAATTAGGGGAAAGAGCCGGTATTGAAAGCGCCGTTGAGCAGTCAATCCTTGCCATTTCCTCAGACCCTGAATTGACTCCTTTCTTTGAAGTACTACTGGTGGATGAAGGGGGTATGGGAGCCGGCCTGGAAGCCTTAAAGGAAAATATAGCCGATTTCGTAGATGAAAATTCAGGTGGCAATGCAACCTATGCCGGAATGAGCATGGCAGAGGCACATTCAGCCGCTAACCCCAGGATGACCAATGCCGGTGAGATCACGGATCAGGTTTACAATGCCTTCCTTGATGCCATGATCCAGGGGGCACAACAGGCAGGAATTTCAGACCAGTCTACGCTGGACGAATACCGGGACCTGCTTGACGATAGCAGGGATGATATTGTGAACTAGTGTCGTGTCAATTGTCAAATGACGTTTAAACTATTTTTTCGGTTCCGTCCTTAAAGTCCGCAATCGGCAGTAAACAATCGGCAACCCCATATTTTACCCACTGTCCACTGGACTCCGTGAGCCCTTTGTCTGTTGCCGACTGACCGGAAGCTTGCCAATACTGCAATTAGGATTCATCACCTTGCCCTATACGTCATTTGACAATTGACTGGATACTAGTTAAAAAAATCAAAGAATGTGAAGTGGGACAGTGATGGTTAAGTTAAGTTTGAACAGAGGGGTTGGTGTCATGGCCAACCTCTCTTTCTTTTGCTACAACTTATTCAAAAAATCACTAACATCGACTTCTTCAGACAGAGACAGCTTTTTTTTCAGCCGGTACCTGCTCATTCTGGCACTCTTTGTCTCGATATTAAGTATAGAAGCAATTTCCGGGTTTGTAAGTTTTATTTTTATAAGGGAGGCCAGCCGCCTTTCTCCCATACTTAAATGTGGGAACCTGGCTGTTAGCTTCTCCTCGAAGCCGGGGTGTACGGCGCTGAAGTAGTTATTGAAATTAGCCCAGTCCTTTTCGGCGGATCTGTTGAGGTTGATAATATTCAGGAGTTTCTGACAGTTGAACTCACCCTTCTTCCTCATGTTTTTCACCTCTTCCTCCATTTGCATAAATCCATTGTTCTTATGCACCATATTTAACGTATGGCTGGTGAGCTGTTTTTGGTTGAGCTCCAGCTTTTTTTGTAGCGACCGTTGTTTTGTTATTTGCCTGTTACGGTAAAATCCGAAAACGATCATCACAAACAAAATTCCGCCTGTCAGACTTCCTGTCATGATACGCCCGTTAAGTTGATCAATGATCTGCTCCTGTTTCAGTTGATCAATTTCCCTCCGCTTTTCCAATGTTTCCAGCTCTATTCTCAGATTATTGAATTTTCGCTGGCTGGACTCACTGAATATGGAATCCCTGTACAGATAATAAAGTCTTTGGTAATGATAGGCGGAATCATAGGCCTTTTGATCAAAGTATGCCTTACGTAAATGGAGCGACGCATCTTTCAGAGATGGTAAAAGGTTGTTTTTTTCTGCAATATGAAAGGCCTTTTGAGAATAAAGGATAACGCTGTCATAGTCATGAAGCTGTAGGTATGCATAAGCAATTCTGTTGCAGATTATTTCCTTCTGATATCTGTATTTTGATTTTTCAACCATTTTTAATATCCTGATAGACTCATTTATTCTGTCCTGCTTTATGTATATCCTGCACATATTGACGATGGCCCGTGTGATGATCGGGGTAAGCCTCGGATTATCGGGAGGTGCTGTCTCCATATTCAGACGATAGTAAAAAAGGGCACTGTCATAGTCATTGTTTCGGTTATAGATATTGGCTATTAAATTATAGGTGCTGTGTATGCCGCGCACCAGCTTCCTTTCCTTGTCAATGGCAAGTGTGCGAAAAGCGTACTTCAGCGCCTCTTCTTTTTTGTCAGTTACATTGAACAATGTAGCGATGTTGGACATAGCCTCTGCCTGTCTTCTTATGGGTACATCATCAGAGGCCTCTGCTATTTTCTGTGAAGTAAGAAAGCGTTCCAATGCCTCGGGATAATTACCCTGTATGGAATGGATAGTCCCTATGTTGCTATTCGCTACACAGATATAACTTTTGTTGTCTATTTTTTTAAATATTTCCAGTGCCTCTGTGAAACACTGCCTGGCTTTTTCCGGACTGTTCAGCCGGGTGAAAACGCTTCCCAGAAAATTTTTAGCAAGACCATGCTCGAACGTCCCTTCAAAACCGGATTCTTCTGCCAATTTCAATGCTGTCAGAAGTTGTGTGGAAGACGAGTCCAGTTGATTGGAAAACAAATAACCTACCCCTTTGATCACCCGGGCACGAAGCCTGCCATAGGTATAACCGATATCCCTGCTTATGGTCAGCATTTTGTCACCTATGGCTACGGTTGAGTCCGGCTTAAGATTAATTCCATTCAGGCCGAGATCAAAGAGTTCATCCACCTCTTTTTCAGTATAGGAAAATGATAAGGAACTGTATAACAGCAACAATACGATAAGGCATGAAGATTTTTTCATGGTTCACAGTGTTTCAGGATTTTTTAAGGTATGTAGACGTCAGGTTGATATCTACAGCTCAAAGTATTCGAGTTTAGGACCTATATACGAAATTTTTACTAAACTTTGGCGAAGTTGTAGACAGTATGTAGACGCTTTGTGAAGCTTTACAGGGAGCGGAAAGTGATTGCTTGTTTCTTACTCCGTGAGTTGGAGGCGGTTCAGCCTATACTCAAGCGCTTTAAGGTCATAGAGAAAACGGGAATGTCCCGTGGATGAAAATATGTCTATATAATAGTTGATACCTTCCATAAGGTTGTGCTGGAATTTAAGCAAGGCCTTTCTTTGCCGGTCCGGCAAGGGTTGTGGTGACTGGAGCATTTTTTTGCTTAAATGATCAATGTACATGTCAGCCTCTTTTATAAACATGTTCGGGCGATCCTTTCGCTCTATCAGATTGGTTCTGCCATAGATGTGATCTGCCATTTTTTGCAATGATACCGTTTCAGAAAAATAAGCCATGTTGGGACCAGGGCAAACCGACACGCCCTTTCCTTCCGTTTTGGTATCGAGACCTTTCACCAGCAAGGCAGATGTCCCCAGGCCTGCGCATATACAGGATTTCACGGTAGCCTTGTCGTATTCCCTTTTGTACTCCTCCAGCGGCAGATCCGTGGAGTCCAGCTCCCGTATCTTCAACCGCTGGTATTGTCTCGAGGCCGTGCATATGGACCGGCGGGTAAACTCTTTGTTGTTGCTGGCAAATTTTCTCGGACAGGGGCTCCCTGGTCTGCCGCTGATGATCCTCCGTGTTTTTTCTATGTCCCTGGTATTACCCCACAGTGTGTTAAACGGGACACCCAATGGAGAAGTATCACTCAGATAAAGGTCCTTTTCTCTTGCATTTCGCAGTAGCTGTTGGGTTTCGGCATCCACATTGACCACCTCCGGCACCAGAAGAAAAGGTGTGCCCCAGCCCACACTGTCGAGTTCATAATGCTCCAGCAGGAACCGGTGCTCTTCCGCGGTGCCTACACCACCCTGCACACTGAATTTTACAGGCAGGGGAGTGGCAGGGCAGGAGCGCCTTTTGGTCGTAAGCGCTTCCCCCAGCAGTTCATGAGTGGTCCGGATCAACTCCTCCCTTTTTTGTTTGAATTCTTCCAGGATAGGACCCAGCAGGTAGCCATCCGTGGCGAAGGCATGCCCACCACAATTCAAGCCTGATTCAATCCTGTATTCCGACACCCAAAGCCCTTTTTTTGCCAGGTACTTCCCCTGGATCAGGGCGGACCGGTAGTCGCTTACCTTCAGGGTGATTTTCTTTGAAAGTGTTCCGGTGTCATCCGGATAAAAATCATCAAACTCCTCCAGGTAACTATACAGTCCGGGGTTCATCCCTGCTGACAGCACCAGTGAAGATCTTAGCGTACTTTTGGCGTATCCCCTTAAGGCTGCGTGTGCGTCATTATATTCTGAAGGCAGTTGCTGCTGGCCTCTGTAATTTTCCCTGTCCAGTTTGGTCATGATGTTCACATCTATGTTTCCTATGGTCAGCGAGGTAAGGGAAAATGATTCACGGTTTTTCTGATGGCCATGGAAGTCATCGTGGACAGGTCCCTGGCCGGTGGTATCCGGAAGCATGTCACGGTATTTTCGGACTCCCGGATGGTCAGGTAGAGCGTTTTTGAGCTTTTCAAATTTCTTTCCCGATACCATGTCCACAAGGTTGAGGTAAGCGGTGATCCTTCTGGCCCGGTAGTCACCGGCCTGATTGGAAATAGATTGAAAAGGAAGTTTCAGCTTTTTACTGTAAAATTCTCTCATTTTCTCCATCAGTACATCATCTACAAGTGATATTACAGAGGAAATGCCATAATGTGCCACCTTTAAGGGGGTGTCTATCGTATAACCGATGCCCATTACGGGAATATGGAAAGTATGCTGGTAAGCCGGGTTGTTCATATCGAAAAATTTAGGCGAAGTTAGACAAAAATAATAACAGATATATAGGTCTAATTATCTGGTTTTAATATTTTTAAGTCTTATTTATCATATTTTATTTACCCTGAGTGTTTTAGGAAATGGATTTACAGGATACAAGCCGCAGGATCCTTGAGCTGAAGGCAGAAAAGAATGCTACTATTCTGGCGCATTATTATCAGGAGGCGGCTATACAGGACGTAGCTGATGTTATAGGAGATAGTCTTTATCTGGCCAGGCAGGCCACCCGTGTAAAGGAGGATATTCTCATCATGGCAGGGGTGAGTTTTATGGCTGAAACGGTAAAGATCCTGAATCCACACAAAAAGGTGCTTTTGCCCGATACAAGTGCAGGTTGTTCCCTGGCAGATTCCTGTAGTCCGCAGGAATTCGGGAAATTCATTCAGCAGTATCCGGATCATCTGGTAGTCAGCTATGTTAACTGCTCAGCTGAGATCAAGGCCATGAGTGACCTCGTATGTACTTCCTCCAACGCTGTAGAGGTGATCCGTTCCGTACCGGAGGACCAGCCTGTCATTTTTGCTCCTGACCGGAACCTGGGAAGGTACCTTATCCGGCAAACCGGTCGTGATCTGCTGTTGTGGGACGGCGCCTGTATGGTGCATGAGGCATTTTCCATTGACAAGTTGCTGGAACTTTACCGCATGTATCCGGCATCGAGGATCATAGCCCACCCGGAATCTGAAGAGCATATTTTAAAAACGGCCAGTTACGTTGGATCCACGGCAGGTATGCTCGACTATGTGAAGCGTCATGACTCCGGGCAGTTCATAGTAGCCACTGAGGCGGGTATTCTGTATCAAATGCAAAAAGAGGTGCCCAATGCCAAACTTATCCCGGCACCTGTACAGAAGGATAACTCCTGTGCGTGTAGTGAATGTTCTCACATGAAAGTCAATACATTGGAAAAACTGTACCTGTGCCTGAAGAATGAAACTCCTGAAATGAACATTGAAGAGGATATCAGGCAGAAAGCCCTGCTGCCCATTGTCCGTATGCTTGAGCTTTCTGAAAACTAATGCGTTATGCCTTTTACTGATTTTCTGGTGGTCGGCTCGGGCATAGCAGGATTGAGTTATGCCCTGAAAGTAGCTTCAGCCTGTCCTGACCGGAGCATTACGATCATCACCAAAGCTGACGAAAGCGAATCCAATACAAAATATGCGCAGGGAGGAATAGCGGTGGTGCAGGACCAGGGAGATTCCTTTGAAGAACATGTGCAGGACACCATAAGGGCAGGGGACGGATTGTGTGATGAAGAGGTGGTCAGATCAGTGATCGAAGAAGGACCACAACAACTGAGAGAACTCATCAGACTCGGGGTAGAGTTCGACCGTGATACAGAGGGTGAATTCAATCTGGGGCGCGAAGGTGGTCATGGTGTTCACCGGATCATTCATCATAAGGATATTACAGGTCTCGTCATAGAGCAAGCCCTGCTCCGGAAGGTTGCCCACGCTGAAAACATAGAGGTATGTTCACATCACTTTGCCATTGACCTGATCACCGAGCACCATTTAGGTGACCCTGGGGTCAATACACCCTCCGGTCCGTCTTGCTATGGAGCATATGTACTCAACGAAAGGACAGACCGGATAGAAACGTGGCATGCCGGTGTAACACTGCTGGCCTCCGGAGGAGCTGGTCAGGTTTACGGGCATACCACCAACCCGCTGATCGCCACCGGAGATGGTATTGCCATGGCATACCGGGCAAAGGCAGTGATCTCCCATATGGAATTTGTCCAGTTCCACCCAACAGCGTTGTATCAGCCCAGTGTGTCACCGACTTTTCTGATATCCGAGGCAGTGAGAGGCTTTGGCGCAACGCTGAGAACGGGGCAGGAAGAAGAGTTCATGTACAGGTATGATCAACGTGGCGCGCTGGCCTCGAGAGACATTGTAGCCAGAGCCATCGATTGCGAGCTGAAACGCTCCGGGGAAGAGTGCGTATACCTTGACTGCAGGCATTTGGATATACAAAAGTTCAGGTCCGGATTCCCTACTATTTATCAAAAGTGCAGTAGCCTGGGCATATGCATCGAAAGGGATATGATACCTGTGGTACCCGCTGCACATTACCAGTGCGGCGGTATTCATGTGGACAATATGGGCAGGACGAGCGTCAACCGCCTTTTTGCCTGTGGGGAATGCGCACATACCGGGCTGCATGGTGCCAATCGTCTTGCTTCGAACTCATTGCTTGAGGCGTTGGTCATGGCTGACAGATGTTATAAGGCGGGAATACAGGAAATAAAGTCTTTTGGGCAAACGGTTGACATTCCCGAGTGGAATGATAAGGGGACCACCACCGCTGAAGAATTAATTCTGATATCCCACAACAGAAGAGAATTGCAGGCTACCATGAGGGACTATGTAGGTATTGCCCGCTCTTTTGAGAGGTTAAAAAGAGCACGGCAACGTTTGGAGCTGCTTTACGGGGAAACGGAAGCCCTGTATAGGAAGAAAAGGCTTTCTCCTCAGCTATGTGAGCTTCGGAATCTTATAGCCGTCGGGTATCTGATCGTAGAGCAGTCTCTGCAAAGAAAGAAAAACAGTGGCTCGTTCTGGAATATTGACCTTGCAAGCTGATCTCCTGTGATTTCCGGCTTCACCCGTTACTCATCATTGTCGTTATGATACCACTCGGCATAGCTGGTTTGGGTTTCACGTAGCCTGAGGCTGTGAAGCGTTACCTCTTCAGGGAGTTCGGACCTTATCCGCCCTGCAAAATCAATGATCATATTTTCACAGGTAGGATTGTATGGGGTGAATACCACAGGCTGCCCCGGCATATTTTGCACACCTTCCCTCAGCTCCGATCCTTCCAGCAATACCAGCTTATGATCCAAAGGTTCTACCACTGTACGGTTAACGATCGCTTTAAGGTCTGCAAAATCCATCACCATCCCATTTTTGGGACTCAGAGCGTCCCAAATAGGTATTCCAGTTATGGTTACTGACAGATGATAGGAGTGACCATGGATGTTTCTGCATTTTCCGTCATGCCCTTCAAGAGCATGCGCCATTTCAAAGCTAAACTCTTTTGTTACCCGCACCCTGTTCATAACTTGATTCTGCAATTTTGGTAAGACATTGCCGAAAGGAATGCGAAGGTACCTCAAAAAACCTTCCTGTCAAACCGTAACAGCGGGATCTACAAAACCCCTTTCAGCTCTTTCAGGGCAAGGTTCAATTCAGAAAACCGTTCCTCCGCATCCTTACCGGGCGCCTGGTCGGCACCGTTCAGCATGTTGTACAGGTAACTGACCTGATCTGTAAGCATAGGTTGGGGATAGATATCTTCCCCGGTCTTGAGCTTTTTCAATACCCCGGTAACATTGGAAAGGCGTTCTTCTTCGACCTCATTAAGGCTGCCGGTTTTCTTTTTCATATCAAGCTTTTTGTACTCCTTGTCCAGTTCTGATTCCAGTTTCCGCACATCGCTTAGCAGCGCTATGGTCCTCATGGCGAGGTCCAGTTGATCCTTAAGCTGCTGTTCAGAAACAGTGCCTGATACTCTGGGGTCCATCAGCAAGGCAAAGGATTGTTGCAGGACCTTATCACCAACGGTGAGCCGTGCGGTATAACTCCCGGGCATAGCCATGGGTCCGTTGCGGAATCTCCGGCTTTCCCTTTTATCCCAGGGACCGGTATACCTCATGTTCCAGTGGAACCTGTTGATGCCAGGCTTTACTTTTAATGATTTGTCTATCAGATAGATGGTTTCATTGGTAGCCATATCCGTGATCACCTTTTCCTCGATCTTTGTCTGGTTGCTGTCACTGAAAAAAGTATTGACCACATTGCCCTTATCATCAAGGATATCAAGCCGTATCGCGTTCTTAACTCCTTCAGGTAGATAATAGTCTATGATCACCGAGGGGTACGGATACCATGGGTTGGCGTCGCCCGATCTGACCTTTGGGTAGCGGTACCTGTGCGTATCCTTTGGCCTGAACAGGACTGCTGTTTCATTCAGGCTGTTGATCTCATTCTGCCGGAGTGCGGTGATATTGTCCAGGACCCAGAATGATCGTCCCATGGTGGAAAGTACAAGATCGCCTTCATGTATCTTAATATCCGTGACCGGTGTTACGGGCAGGTTCTGTTGAAAGGGCTTCCAACTGGCGCCGTCATCGTAGGAAATGAACATTCCGAATTCTGTGCCTGCGTAAAGCAACCCTTCCCGTTCCGGATCCTCACGAACCACACGGGTAGGGTAGTTGTCAGGAATACCATTGGTACCTGTGGTAAGTAGCTTCCAGTCTTTGCCATAGTTCTCCGTTCGGTAAATGTAGGGCTTCCAGTCTCCCAGCTGATACCGCAGTACCGCTATATAGGCTTTGGCAGCATCATGAGGGGAAGGCTCCACAGCATCCACTCTTCCATTGGGAGCAAGTTTTGAGGGGGTCACCTTTTTCCAGGTCTGCCCATCATCTTGTGTAACATGAACCGGACCGTCGTTGGCGCCTACCCATATCACACCTTTTTTTACAGGTGATTCACGGATGGCATAGATCGTGCTGTAAAATTCCTCCCCGGTAATATCCCTGGTGATGGGGCTACCTGAGATCACCTGTTTGTCTGGTTCGAAAGCAGTTAGATCGGGAGATATGGTTTCCCATGTAACTCCTTCATCCCGGGTACGGTGAACATATTGTGAAGTATGATAGACCACATTGGGATCATGTGGTGATACGTGAATCGGTGATACCCGCTGGAACCGGTACTTCAGGTCCTTTGGATTATGTCCGTACATATTGGACGCTCCTACATAGTAAGCCTTTTCGGTACCCGTCTTTTTATTGTAGACACCAAAGCGGCCCTTACAGTTCGCATAAACCGTATTGTGATCACCAGGTTTTGGTACGGCAGGTCCGGTCTCGCACCCACCGGTGTTCATGATCCAGCCAATGCCGGGAGCCTGTATACCGTTAGGCGCCATGCTGGGTACGGCCACAGTAGTGTAATTGTCCTGCTGTCCACCGTACAGCCAGTAGGGAAACTGGTCATCTACTTCCACTTGGTATATCTCAGCTGTTGGCTGGTTGAACTGTGTAGACCATGTTTTTCCACCGTTATGCGTGATATTGGCGCCACCGTCATTGGCCTGGATGAAGAGGTCGGTGTTGTCAGGGTTGATCCACATATCGTGGTTGTCTCCATGCGGCGGTCTCATCCGCGACCATGTCTTGCCGCCATTTACTGATTTAAAATAGCCAGTGGCCATGGCATAGACAACGTCAGGATCTTTGGGATCCACTTCGATATTGGTATAGTAAAAGGGACGCGTCCTTATGCCCTTGTCAGCGGATACCTGTTGAAATGACTTCCCCTGATCCATCGAACGGTACAGACCACCTTCCTTGCCGGGTGCTTCCACCAAGGCATATAGTATGCGGGAATCTGCCGGACATACCGCCAGATCGATCTTACCAATAAGATCTCCAGGGAGTCCGTTGGTAAGTTTTTCCCATGAGTTGCCACTATCTACTGATTTGTATATGCCACCTTCAGCTGCACTGCCACCACTTATAATGGTCCATGGTTTTCTTTCTGCCTTCCAGGCTGCAGCATAGATGATCTCAGGGTTTCCAGGCAGCAGCTCGATGTCCGTAAAACCTACCTTGTCGGATATAAACAGTACCTTTTTCCAGTTTTTACCTCCATCACTGGTTTTGTAAACACCACGTTCGGCATTGGGCTGAAAAGCCTGTCCGATGGCGGCTACATACACAATATTGTAGTTGTCAGGGTGCATTTCCACGGCGCCTATCTGCCCGGTTTGCCGTAATCCGGTATGCTCCCATGTTTTTCCGCCATCAATGGATTTGTACATCCCCTTGCCGGTAATAACATTGCTTCTCAAACCGTCAGACCCCGTACCCACATATATGATATTGCCGTCATGCTGTGCCACGGAGATTGCGCCTATGGAGGGGGTTTCGAAATACCTGTCAGAGATATTGTGCCAGCTTACACCATAGTCCGTGCTCTTCCACACGCCGCCACCTGTTGCCCCAAGATAAAAGGTAGAAGGCTGTGACGCCACACCGGCTACAGCGGTAACACGGCCACCCCGGAAGGGCCCCACGTTCCTGTATTCAAATGCTGTCATATCCTGGGAAAAAAGCAGACTTGCAGGTCCGGTTAGCAATAGCAGTAAAATGAGTGAGCTTCGTATCATGATCAAATTGTTAGGCTTGGATTGGCAAGATAATCTATTTTGACCAAGTTCAGGTGTAAATGTTTGATGACCGGTGCAGTTATCCTGCGCAGGTCGTTATTCCAGAATTGAGCAGTATCCATGCACCGGTTGCCGAAAACCTTTACCTGTCCGGGTCAGCCGGAGTTCCGGTCTCTTTAGATATAACACATTAAAAACATTTTTGAGGATAGAAAACGCCCTGACGGGCTGTATGGAAGCTTTCAGGCTCATGTATACCTTTTGTCAACCTGCGTTTTTCCTTATTTCTGCTAATCACGTCGTTTATTGTATCATGCTTATCCGCTTAGGCCTGTGGATCTTCAAATAAACCTTAATTAATTAACATAATCTCCAACGTATGGTAGCACTAATGATCCGGTGGCAAGGTGCCTGATTTCAATACTATGACCACTAAGGGATGAATTGAATTTTACAAATGGCCCGGGCATAACTGCAGCCTGCATTTGTCACACCCCGGATATTCCATCCGAAAGTATTCGGAATGAAAGCGAGAGACTTGAAATGATTTTAAGTACTTCATTTTCAATGATAAAATGATAACAAGAGTTTCCCTAAAGACACCAAATAACCAACTATACCATCCTCAATATGAAATACATACTTACTGCTTTGTTGTTGTGCTTTACCTGTTTTGGTCATACGCAAAACCTGGCGTATCATTTTACCGAAGAAGATCTTCAGGGCGCGTGGGCGAGCGACAATAATTATGACTACCTTGACAAGGTCATAGACAATACTACCCCCGACCCGGTAATGGTGCTGGAGAATGAGGCTGCCCGTTATGATATGGAAGAAATAGACCCCAGATATAAAAGGGTCGAGCGAAGGATCACCTTCTCCCATACCCGTGGTCGCGTTATTGCGGTTTATGATCACCAGGGGAAAATCCTTAAATCCTATGAGAAATATGTGGGGATAAGCCCTCCTCAAAAAATGGTAAGGGTCATCGCCAGAAATTACCCCGGATGGACCATTAGTGCCAGTACTTACCGGGTTTATTATCTCCGTGACAAGGGTAAGGCACATAAAAGGTACAGGATAAGAATAACGAAGGGAAGTTCAAAAAAGAATCTCAGGCTGGATGAAGTAGGGAACATTCTGTAATATTTTGACCGGTAGCTTTTCATCTCTGAAATTATAAAGGATAAGTACCGGGTTTGAAGACCTCTGTACTACATTATACGCCTCAGTCCCTAGAGTCCACCACCAACGTATGCATATTCTGAACCGGCGTGAAAGACAGCTGTTGAAAACGATGATATCTCCTTGATAATCAGTAATACCCTGCTGTACTGAAGGCAACTTTGCCGGATGTACGATTGTTTGATCAACGGTGGCTGGATAATTTATTTTTGACTAAATTCAGTGGCAATCTTTGATGACCGATTGGTAGTCCCGGAATTGTTTTGATCATGGAATACAAAAAGGAATATGAAAAGGCCCTCAGAGCTGATGGATCTGGTGATTGGGATAGTGCCCATAACATTGTGCAGGATATTCCCACTCCGGAGGCAGCATGGATACATGCCTATCTGCATCGCAAGGAGGGTGATGACTGGAATGCCGGGTACTGGTACCGCAGAGCCCGGAGAAATTTTTTTGAGGGAAGCCTTGCAGAGGAATGGCAGGAGATGTGGGATGAACTGGTGAGGAAAGAGCCGTAAAGGGTATTGCTGGGGTTCCATTATATTTTTCCCAGGAATAAAAAAGAGAACCCTCAGGGCTCGCCAAATAATACCTGGAGAGGTTCCTGATTTGTGGAAAACTTTCCGTTAAACTCACCATCATGCGTTTCACAATTGCGTATATTGTATGGGGTCATGCCATTAATTCCTAACAGTTGGGAGATCATGAGGTGATCACAGGGGACACCGGGTGCCTGCTCAGGGAATGAAAGAAACAAAAAACAATATTGCCAGAGCCGCGCTAAAGCTTTTTAACGGCAATGGATATGTAAATGTACGTCTGCAACATATCGCCGATGAAGCTTTTGTAAGTGTAGGGAATCTGGCCTACCACTTTAGCAATAAGCAGGAGATCCTTCTGTATCTGTACCATGAGATCAAAAGGCTTCAGAAAGGCCTGCTTCATGAGCTGAATATCGTTCCTCTTTTTGAGCATCTGGACCGGCATTGGTGCAATGTTTTTGAAGTGCAAATGGAATACAAATTCTTTTACATAGATACACTGGAGATATTGCGTAGCAGCCCTTCCATTCAGAAAAAACATCAGGATCATGTGAAATGGGAAATATACCAGTTGGAACAAATGCTCAGGTTCAACCTGTCCCGGGGATCGCTCTCCGGTCCGGATGCCGGTACAGGCACGGAGCGGCTGGCCTGTTTGCTGTGGATGTGCGAAAATACATGGTACCATCAGTCCCTCATACAGGGTAGGGAGCCCACATCTGCTTTGGAGTTCAAGGAAACGCTTTGGTCGCTGATCCGCCCGTATTTCAGTGAAATTGGTCACCAGGAATATCTGCAGGTACAGGCAATGAATAAAACGGAAAACATACTGTGAATCAAAGGACAGTTTATATTGACGCCAGGTGTTACGAAACCCTCCTGGACTTCATGAATAATCATGACAAGGACGATGCTCATGGAGAGATCATAGACCTGGACCTTTTTTATAATGATCAGTGGCTTCTGGATAGCGCAGTTATTGATCATGTAGTGGCCAGAGAGGGGAACTGGACCATCTTTCTGGTGTTTGCCTGGGTCAAATTTCCACTGAAGCTGATATGCAGGAAGATCACCCGGTGCCACACATTGCAGAAGGCCAATCTTACTGCCCAATACATGCGCAGGTTGGCTGCCAAGGACCAAAGAGGTACACTGCGTATACAAAAAAAGGATTTTACAGAATGCCTGAACTAATAAACCAATCAAAATGGTAACTTCGTCTGTCGTTGTACCAGCATAGCACGGGTCCTGATTGTGGATCTGTTGCAGCGGCAGCATCATAATGTTATGGCGACAAGGGAAAAGATCATAGAGGCATCTATCGAATTGTTCAACGAACAGGGATTCGCCAACGTACGGTTACAACATATTGCAGACCGCACCGGTATAAGTGTTGGCAATCTGGCCTACCACTTCAGGAACAAGGAAGCCATCATCACGGAGGCCTACCGTACCATCGGAGAAGAACTACAGAGTATACTGTCACAATTCCGGTCCCAGCCCAACTTCCTTGACCTGGAAAATCAGCTCACCGACTTCTATTGCTTCATTGTCAGGTTCCCTTTTTACTTCATCGATATTGTGGAGATAAAAAGAAGCCATCCTCACCTGCACCAGGAAAGACAGCAGTTTATCATGCGTATGATCATTCAGATAAGAAAACGGTTTGAATACAACGTAAACAGGGGTGTACTCAAACCTGAGCTCTTTCCCGGACACTACGATCAGGTGGCACATACCATTTGGATGGTCATCACCTTCTGGGTAACTCAATCGATCATCCGGGAAGAAACCAATGATATCGGGTCGTTCAAATCAGTCATCTGGTCACAGATCTATCCCTTCTTCACAAGTAAGGGCATCCAGGAGTATAAAAGACTGGTTGTCGTGCGCAGTTGAACCCTTTTGATTAGAATCTTTCTAAATTAAGCAGTGCGCACGGATTGGATTAGAAAACTTTTTCTAACCTGAAATAAATCTTTAACTTACCTCTACGATTGAACATCTGCAGGTGTGTACCTGTGGAGATTCCAACTTCTTAAAATACATACACTATGGCGAACCTACTTTGGCTACAGGGCGGAGCCTGTAGCGGAAATACCATGTCTTTTCTGAACGCCGAAGAACCAACAGTGGTAGAACTGGTCACCGATTTCGGTATCAATATTCTCTGGCATCCTTCCATAGGCCTTGAGATAGGCCAGCAGGTCTCCGACCTGTTGAATGATATTCTGGCAGGTAAGGTGCAACTGGATATTCTTGTGTTTGAGGGCTCACTGGTACAGGGCCCCAACGGTACGGGTACTATGAACTATTTTGCAGACCGGCCTATGATCGACTGGATCAGGGAGCTTTCAGCTGTTACTCAGTACAATGTCGCTATAGGTGATTGTGCTACGTGGGGTGGAATACCGGCAGTTCCTCCCAATCCCAGTGAGTCTACAGGGATGCAGTTCCACAAAAAGGTTAAGGGCGGCTTTCTTGGTGAGAATTATGTTTCCAAAGGCGGGCTCCCTGTGATCAACATACCCGGCTGCCCGGCACATCCCGACTGGGTAACGCAAATACTGGTGGCTATCTCCACCGGCCGTATCAAAGATGTGCTGATCGATGATTATCACAGACCTAAGACATTCTTCACTGATTTCGTACAGACGGGATGTCCCAATGTCAGAAATTTCATACAAAAGGAGGATGGTGGTTTCGGAAAGCGGGGAGGGTGTTTATTCTATGAGGTTGGATGCCGCGGACCGATGACCCGTGCCAGTTGTAACAATATTCTATGGAACCGGCATTCCAGTAAGACAAGGGCAAATCATCCCTGCCTCGGATGTACGGAACCGGGTTTCCCTCATAATGATCTCAAAAAAGGGAGTGTATTGAAAACAATGAAATATCTGGGAGTATGGCCGAAAGAAGTTCCTGCAGGGGAGAGCAAGCTCATGTACTACTTTAAGGCAGGTGTCGGAAAGGTCAGCCCGAGCAACAAAACATTACTGGAAGCTTCAAAATAAATCAGCATGTCAACAAAGGAACTGAACATATCACCGGTAGGACGTGTAGAGGGGGATCTTGATGTTAAAGTATTTATGGAAGGAGGGGTGGTTACCCGCGCTCATACGCAGGCTGCCATGTTCCGTGGTTTTGAAAAGATCATGGAAGGTAAAGACCCTCAGTCAGGTTTAATTGTAACACCCAGGATATGCGGTATCTGTGGTGGATCTCATCTGTATTGCGCCTCTTCAGCGCTGGACACTGCATGGGGTACGAGGCTTTCACCCAATGCCCTTCTGCTCAGAGCTCTTGGACAGGCCACAGAAACCCTTCAAAGTATTCCCCGATGGTTCTATGCCATCTTTGCCACGGATATGGCAAACAAGAAATTTGCCAGTAAGCCTCTTTACGATGAAGTAGTAAAGCGCTTCGCTGCCTATACGGGCACGTCTTTTCAAACGGGTGTGACTGCCAGCGGGAGGCCTGTGGAGATCTACGCGCTTTTCGGTGGGCAGTGGCCGCATTCCAGCTACATGGTGCCGGGCGGTGTAATGTGTGCACCTACACTGAAGGATATTACCAGAGCGCACGCCATACTGAATCAGTTCAGGCTGGACTGGCTGGAAACAGTCTGGCTGGGGTGCTCCATAGAACGATACATGCAGGTCCGGTCATGGGATGACCTGATGGCCTGGGTGGAAGAAAACGAATCACAGCGCAACAGTGATCTCGGTCTGTTCATTCGTGCTTCCCTGGAATTTGGCATGGACAAGTTTGGCCAGGGTGTAGGTAAATACCTCGCTTTTGGAACCTACCTGCATAAGGACCGGTACAATATACCTACCATTGAAGGCCGTAACCAGGCACTCATCAGCTCCAGCGGTTTCTACGATGGTTCGGAATACCATGTTTTTGACCACAATCGTATTCAGGAGCATGTAGACCATACATGGTTTGAAGATGTGCCTCCGGCCCATCCGTGGGATCAGCCGCTGCCCACCCCGTTACCTTCCCAGAGCCTGGAGCATACCGACTTTAATGGAAAGTACAGCTGGTCCAAAGCCCCCCGGTACATGGAAAATTCGGCGGAGGCGGGTCCTCTGGCAAGAGTAGTTATGAATGCCAACCCGGTAAACATGGATCATCAGATCAGGGATCCTTTGTTTGGTGATATTATCAAAGATCCCGGGCCAAGTGTCTTTACCCGTGCGCTGGCCCGTATGCATGAGGCGCCACGTATTTATGAATACATTGACCAGTGGCTTTCAGAGATCGACCTTGATGCAGAGTTCTACATCAAACCGGAAGAAAAGGACGGAAAAGGATTCGGAGCTACTGAGGCCGCGAGAGGAGCGCTGGCTCACTGGATAGAAATAGAGAACGGGGTCATCAAAAACTATCAGGTGGTAGCGCCTACTACGTGGAACGTAGGCCCCAACGATTCAGAAGGCAAGTCAGGGCCTATAGAAGCGGCACTTGAAGGTACCGAAATTGAAGATCCGCAGGACCCCGTGGAGGTGGGGATGGTGGCACGGTCGTTTGATTCCTGTCTCGTATGTACCGTACATGCCCATGATCAAAAATCGGGCAGGGAGCTGGCCCGTTTCAAACTTTAAACTGTTGGTGGAATAGAGGCAATCTAGTGTCCAGGTGGAGAGGGTATCTTTTTTATGAGTATAGTGAGAACAGCCATAATGGGTTTTGGCAACCCTGTACGTAGTGATGATGGCATCGGTATCTATGTGATCGACCAACTGAGAACGTTGGTGGCCGATATCAGGTACATCACACTTTTTGATATGGGTACATCCGCCTTTGAGGTACTCTTCAGGCTGAGAGGTCATCAGCGTATTGTTATCGTAGATGCTGTGGTAAATTCAGGCGAAGCGCCCGGTACACTGTTCCGGGTTCCGGCAAAGGAGGTCATGAAAGCTCCGGAGGAGGATCCTATGGTCTTCTTGCATAGTTTAAAATGGGACCAGGCCCTTTCCTATGCCAAAAAGATCCTGGGTACGGAGTACCCCGATGACATTGAGGTGTACCTGATAGCAGTTGACAACACCCGTCTGGAGGTGCAGCTTTCAGATGAGGTAAAAACGGCAGGTGACAAGGTGATCGAATACATTCTGAAAGATCTGAAACTGAATAAGTATGCCTGATGCCGTTCATCTGAGATCTTCGCATTTGATCATCGATCGTGATCTTTCAGGCCGGTTGTTTGCCGGTTCAGCGACTGTATATGTTAGTTACAAGGCAGAGCAAAACGCTATCCTTGTCTCGGCTCATTCCAATACCTGGTTCCCGAAGTTACACGAATCCAAAGAGTGTTTACTCAAGGATAAAGATACAAATGGGACAAAAAGCGTAACCGTCCGGGAGTTTATCATTGACCATGACCTGGAAGATACGGACAGAAGACTTCCGGTTGAAGTACACTATGACCAGCGATTTCTAAAAGTGAGTGTTTAGTGCAGAAACCATGTTCTACCGGGCAATAAACACCGGTTTTTGTTGTAAATTTAACTTGCGATCCGATAAGAAATAATCTCTCAAACATAACCCGTTCATAATGTTTTCCTTACGAAGGAGATAAATGAAGTATCGCAGCCTCTGGGAAGGGGAGATAGGTCCTTTAGAAGGACATAACCAATGAATGATGATCAAAGAAAGGAGGTGTAACACTATGTTTACCATTTGTACTTTTAAGAATATTAGTAAAACGGCCGGAGAAGCCCTTGAGTATCTTGGTGAAGTCATCAGATTTGATCTGCTGGAAGATACGATCCCCGGATCATCAGGGATCCCTTATCTTATCCTGGAAGAGGACACTATCCGATGGCCTCACAAATGGCATAATCAGGAGCCTCCTGTATTGTTTCCACCTACTTCATTAAACAAAAACGCTCTAATGGCCATAGCCCTGACCAAGCTCGGGCACTATGATCTTGCTCTGAAGTACACTACCGACCCGGACCTTGAAATTATTATCCGGTGTTTCAAGTACCTTACCGAGCGTGAGGGGCTGCCAGATCTTACATGGGGTTATGATTATTATGGCAATCACAACAGAGCGATCCTTTACCATTATACCAGAAAGACTGATAATGGTTCATCTCCGGCAGAGTTGTATGAGATGGCGCTGGCGATGGCTCCCGATCCGGAGCTCGCCTCGTTTACGGCGCGTCACTATGGGGTTTATTTGTTTGACCGTGGCCATGTGGAGCATGCAGAGGAACTACTGAGAAACCAAATAATGAATGAAGCCATTTCCGAAGATGCTCAGTATACCCTTAAGTTCGACCTTGTCAGTGTGTTGGCCAAAAAGCTGGCCGTACCCTATGATCAGCAACTCATTGCTGAATTGAAAACCCTGATAGGGGAGACCCTGGAGTTTTACGAAAGCCGTGGTATGGATGTTCAGGCTGCTCTGCTACTGGCTGAGGCCTCTGAAGTGGCTAACATTGAAGAAAACTATACAGAATCATTAGGTTACATCAACCGGGCTATAGCTACCTATCGGAGAGAGGAACTGACGGAGTTTCTTGCCAATGCATTCTTCCGAAAAGGGACATTGTTGTATACCTGGGCACAAAATGGTAACCCGCAGTTCTTTAAATCGGCGGCAGAAACCTACCAGGAGGCTCTCAAAACCTTTAAAAAGCATACCTCACCAGCCGTATTTGCAGAAATACATCATAACCTCGGTGTGATCTATGCGGAAATGCCTACAGATCCGAAACAGGAAGGTATTATGGCAGCAGTATCTGCCAGCTCCTTTAAAGAGAGCCTGGAATACTTCAGTAAAGATGGGTTTCCCTACAATTATGCCATGATCACCAACAATTATGCAAACGCATTGATGAAATATCCTGCTGCAAGGAATGGCGACAACTTTGAAAAGGCGATCTACTATTTCAAGGAATCGCTGGAAATACGAAATGCCGGAAAATATCCATTGGAGCGCGCCCATACCATATTGAATTACCTCGAAGCATGCTGGAGGGTACATAATATAAACAGCGGAATGGAGCGTGTGCGCTACAGGGACATGGTCAGGAAGGCACTTGAAGTAAAAAAGCTCACTACGGATACTGAATTGATCACTCAGGCAGAGGAGCACCTCAAAAAACTAAAAGAGCTGAGTAGGATTTTGACGGGCTCCTGAGCTATGCATGAGGTATCGTTGATCCGGAATGTTTTTCGCACCCTCGAGCATGAATTTGGAGAAGAGGAACTGGGCTGTTTACAGCAGATCGATCTTAAGGTGGGGGCACTTTCCAATGTAGAACCTACGCTGATACAAAATGCCTTTGATGCTGTAACCCAGGATGAAAACAAATACACAGATGTTGCGCTCGTTATAAATGTAGTTCCCGTAAAAATAAAATGTGAGGTCTGTGGAGAGGTATCCGAAGTGCAAAATAATTTGTTCAAATGTTCAAATGGCCACCCCTCGGGAAATCTCATTCAGGGAACAGAGTTGTTAATAGAAAAAGTTCATTTTGCAGAGTAGGCCTTGATATGTGAGCCGGAACTGTTCGATTGTAAAAAACATGGCTGAAGTCCGATTTGCATTGTTTTAGAAAAAAAATTCTAATCATTAGAAAAGCTTTTCTATATTTTGCCTTTTTAGTATCTTCCTTATTCCATAACAACCTAACCATCCATGTCTGTAGATAAATCAACCAAAGCAGCACGGGGGAGTGTACAATGTGACAACTCTTCCTTTAACCTTCTCAAGGCCAACGATTTTGTGGCTGAGAATATAAGAAAGAAGATGGCTGAGCAGCGCATTATGCTCATCAACATCACTTCTTCAGCCGGCAGCGGCAAAACCACACTACTGCAGGAAACAGCAAAACGGATCAGTGATCAGGTGAAGATGAAAGTGCTGGTGGGTGATCTCGAGACTGAGCGGGATGCTGACAGAATAAAAGAGAGCGGCGTAGAGGCATTACAGATCGTGACCGGTGGTATCTGTCATCTGGAGGCCCAGATGGTGTGGCAGGCCATGGAGCAGATCGAGCTGGACGGTGTGGAGTTATTGTTCATTGAAAATGTAGGGAATCTGGTATGTCCTGCTTCCTTTGATCTGGGGGAGGATTACCGCGTAACGCTGATGGCCACTACTGAGGGGGACGACAAGCCAAAGAAATATCCCAGAATGTTCCTGACCAGTGATATGATGCTGGTTTCAAAATCCGACCTGCTGCCATACCTGCCTTTTTCCGTTGAAGCAGTGACAAAGGATGCCAGGGACGTTAATGCTGAAATAGAAGTGATCCAGGTCTCCGGACTCACGGGAGAAGGGATGGACGCCTGGTGTGAATGGCTAATGAACAAGGTCAGGGAAAAACGGGTAGCTTCAGAGACAGCTACTATCTGATTTTGCCGGGTTACCACATTCATATCAAAGGACGTGTTCAGGGAGTAGGCTTCCGGCCCTTTGTCTATCGCCTGGCGCAGGAAATGAATGTGGCCGGATGGGTGAGCAACACATCCGACGGAGTACACATTGAAATTGATGCAAAGCCTGCGTTGGCACAGGCATTTTATCGGCGATGTATAGAACATCCGCCGGTTCAATCATTGGTGACGGATCATGATATAGAGGAGATTGTCCAACAATCCTTTTCCGGATTTGAGATCAGGCAAAGTACGGAAAACGGTAGGCCGGACCTGACCATAACCCCGGACTTTGCAATATGCGGGGACTGCATGCAGGAACTCTCCGATACGGCTGATCGCCGATTTTCCTACCCCTTCATCACCTGTACCAATTGTGGCCCACGTTATTCCATCCTCGATGGACTTCCCTATGATCGCCACCTCACCTCCATGGAGGCATTTGGTATGTGTGAACGTTGCAGGGCTGAGTATGAGGACCCCACGGATCGCCGTTATTACTCCCAGACCAACTCGTGTTCTCAGTGTGGGATATCCCTGCTGCTGACATCGGCTGACGGCCATGAAGTGACCAATCAGGAACAGGCATTGAAGTCGGTGAATAGCGCGCTGAATGAGGGAAGAATATTGGCGGTGAAGGGAATAGGTGGATATTTATTGATGTGTGATGCAACACGACCATCATCTGTCAGGCTGTTGAGAGAGCGCAAACATCGTCCGGAAAAACCTTTTGCTGTATTATATCCTGACAGTGCATTACTGAAGAAGGATGTTTATGTCACAGATCATCAGGCCAGGCTGTTGAACGGTCCCGTTGCGCCTATACTCATCCTGCCTCTGAAACCTGAGCTTCCTTCCGGGCTATGCCATGAACTGGTAGCACCACGGCTTTGGCATTTGGGGGTAATGCTACCCTATGCTCCCATACTGTATTTGATAGCACGGCAATTCAGGAAGCCCCTGATAGCTACCAGCGCCAATCTTAGTGGTTCGCCCATCGTATACAGGAATGATCGGGCACATCATGAACTGTTCCGTTTTGCCGACCTGATCCTGTCACATGACCGGGAGATCTGTATGCCACAGGATGATTCTGTGATCAAACCAACTCCCTTCAATAAAGAAACTATCATTATCCGAAGATCCAGAGGACTGGCTCCGGGTTATGAGCATTCCATGGATCTGCCGGAGCAAACGGTGCTGTCACTTGGAGCAGAGATGAAAGGAAGTTTTGGCCTCTCCACCGGCAATAACATGTACGTTTCACAATTTCTGGGTGATCTTGAAGGTTTTGAGTCCCAGGAAACCTTCCGGCAGGCGTTGTCTCACTTTTTAAGGCTCACGAAAGCGGAACCGCAGGCTGTCCTGACGGATCTGCACCCTGGCTATTTCACCACATCCCTTGGTGAACAACTGGCGAATGAGATGCAGATCCCTGTTCATCAGGTCCAGCATCATGAAGCACATTTTGCCGCGGTATTGGCAGAAAACAATGTTGCAGAGACCAGTGAAGAAGTGCTGGGGGTCATCTGGGATGGCATGGGGTATGGTCACGATGGCAATATCTGGGGGGGTGAGTTTTTTACTTTCCGGAATGGAGAAATGGAAAGAACAGCACATATTGAATACTTTCCATGGATGGCTGGCAATAAGATGGCAAGAGAACCGAGACTGTCCGCCTTCTCCCTTACGCATGGCCACCCTGTACTCAAAGGTACTTTCAATAACAATGAATGGGAGTTCTACCGGAAGTTGATCGTTCATCCCGATCTGTACACTTCCAGCGTGGGCCGGCTTTTTGATGCAGTGGCAGCCTTGTTGGGCGAGCTGGAAAGATCGACCTATGAGGGACAGGCCGGACTGCTGCTGGAACAACGGGCGCTGGAGTATTTTGAACACTCTAACTGGAAAAAGCCGGAACCGTACGGTTTTGAAATATCAGGGAGCGTTGTTTCAATACGGCCTATGCTGTCGGAGATCATCGATGACCTTGCAAAGTACACTGAACATTCAGAAATAGTCGCACGGTTCCATCAAACGTTGGTTATGATCATTGAAAAAACTGCCGAACAGGGTGGCTACGGTCACCTGGCCTTCAGTGGCGGAGTATTTCAGAATGGTGTTCTGACCGATCTGATCCGGCAGCAGTTGGGTGAAGCGTATCAGCTTTGTTTTCACAGGCAGATGCCACCCAATGATGAAAACATTGCCTTTGGACAATTGATCCACTACATAAACGGATCAACGAGGCCATCATTAAAAATGGAAGAGCATTATATTAAATCATAAATAAAATGTGTTTAGCAATACCTGGCAGGATAAAGTCCATAGAATCTCAGTACGATGGACTGGTACGCATGGCAAAAGTGCAGTTTGGCGGCATTGTCAAAGAGGCCAGCCTGGAAATGGTGCCTCATGCCAAAGAAGGTGATTATGTTCTGGTACATGTGGGGGTGGCTATCAGTGTTGTGAATGAGGAAGAAGCCAGAAAGACTTTTGAATACCTGAGAGAGGCGGGGGAGCTTGACGAACTCGAGCCTTCTTCCATGGATCAAATTGAAAACAAAAGGTCATGAAGTTTTTAAGTGAATACCGCGACCCTGAGCTGGTAAAGTCCTTTCTTGAAAGCATCAGGAAAACGATTACACGTCCGTGGACGATCATGGAGGTGTGTGGTGGGCAGACGCACAGCCTTGTAAAGAACGGATTGCTGAACCTGCTTCCGCATGAAATAACCATGGTCCACGGGCCCGGGTGTCCCGTGTGCGTAACACCTCTCAGCCTCATCGACAAAGCAGTACATCTTGCGCAGGACAAGAACGTGATCCTTTGCTCCTTTGGAGATATGTTGCGTGTGCCCGGTTCTGTAAAAAGCCTTCTGCAGGCGAAGGCGGAGGGTGCAGATGTGCGTATTCTGTATTCACCACTGGAGGCCGTATCTCTTGCGGAAGCCCACCCCGACCGGCAGGTGGTTTTCTTTGCCGTAGGTTTCGAGACCACCGCTCCCGCCAATGCACTGTCTGTGATCCATGCGGAGAGGAAAAAGCTGGACAACTACTCCATTCTGGCCTCCCATGTGCTGGTGCCTCCGGCAATGAAGGCCGTTTTGGACGATGAAGACAACGTAATTCAGGCATTTCTGGCGGCTGGTCATGTTTGTACCATCATGGGGATAGATGAGTATTACCCCATTGCAAATGAATATAAGGTACCTTTGGTGGTGACCGGTTTTGAGCCGGTGGATCTGCTGCAAGGTATTTTGATGGCAGTAAAACAACTGGAAGCAGGCGAATGGAAGCTGGAAAATCAGTACAGTCGTGTGGTGAAGCCCGAAGGAAATCCAGAAGCAATTAAAGTGATCAGGCAGGTGTTTGAGACCATGGACCGTGAATGGCGAGGGATAGGTACTATCCCACAAAGTGGATATGAAGTGCGACCTGAATATGCCCGCTTTGATGCCAATCTGAAATTTGCTGTAAACATAAAGGTTGCCGGTGAGAGTAAGGAATGTATAGCGGGACAAGTACTCAGAGGCATTAAAAAACCCCACGAATGCCCACAGTTCGGGAAGAAATGTACTCCTTCCCATCCTCTTGGTGCGCCTATGGTATCTTCCGAGGGGGCATGTGCCGCCTATTATCATTTTTCTAACGCTGATCTGGAGGAAGAGGTACTCTAATATGGCACTGCGACTCGACTGCCCACTCCCAAAGCTGGATTTTGATGTGATCACTCTCGGTCATGGCAGTGGCGGGCTGTTAACACGTAAGCTGCTGGAAAGTGGTGTTTTTGACCTGTTGAAAAATGATCATTTAAATGAGCAGCATGATGGAGCCTTGCTTGATCTTACAGGCAGGACAGCATTCACCACGGATAGTTTTGTGATCTCACCGATCATTTTTCCCGGAGGGAACATAGGCGAGCTGGCCGTAAATGGTACCGTCAATGACCTCGCAATGTGCGGAGCCATACCTGAATTTCTTTCCCTGAGTTTTATCATAGAGGAAGGATTACCGGTGGAAGAATTTTGGGAAGTACTGGTGGGTATAAAATATGCTGCTGGAATTGCCGGCGTACAGGTGGTCACGGGTGATACCAAGGTAGTGGAAAGAGGCAAGGGGGACAAGCTTTTCATTAATACCACCGGGCTGGGTCAGGTCCATGAGAAGGCCGACATTTCGGTAAATAACATCAGGGCGGGCGATAAGATCATTCTTAGTGGTGAAGTGGCTACTCACGGAATAGCGATCATGTCAGTGAGGCAGGGACTGGAGTTTGAAACGGATATCCAAAGTGATACCCAAAGTCTGGGTAAGGTAGTGAATGATCTGTTGGGACAATTTGGTCATGATATTCATGTTTTACGTGACCCGACAAGGGGAGGGGTAGCTACCGTTCTCAAGGAGATAGCGACGCAGTCCGGTTTAGGTATGGAGCTCGACCAGAAGAATATCCCTATCAACTCCGGCGTGGAAGGTGCCTGTGAAATGCTCGGGCTGGACCCTTTGTATGTGGCCAATGAAGGACTTTTTGTAGGCATTGTGGATCCAGTTGCAGAGGACATGATTGCCATGTTAAGAGATACTGAGGAAGGGAAAAATGCACAATGTATAGGCACCGTGACCTCCAACCATCCAGGACAGGTGGTCATGAAAAGCCCTGTTGGGGGCAAAAGAGTACTTAACCTGCTGCCAGGTGAGCAGCTTCCTCGGATTTGCTGATGATATGGAGGTGATTGAAAACAAAATATTGTCAGATAGTCTGGTATTCAAGGGAGCAGAAAACAATCCTTTTCTGGCACCCAGGGGAATCTGGATCACGGATAACGCACTTTTCGTGTCGGACACCGGTCAGAACCGCGTGTTCATCTGGCGTTCCTTTCCACAATCCGAATTTGCAGCACCTGATATAGTACTTGGGCAGGAGCAGGTAGCTGATACGTACCGCAATGCCGGACAGGCAGTAAATGCAGGCTCTTTACAGTACCCTTCAGGCATATGGTCCGATGGTCAGCGAGTGATCATAGCTGATGCATGGAACCACAGAGTGCTGATCTGGAACAGTTTTCCCACAGCCAACGGACAGCCGGCCGATGTAGTGCTGGGACAACCTGATGTTGAAAGCAACCTGCCCAATTATAAGGGTATAGGCGCCGAACCGGACGCAAGGACCCTGAACTGGCCCTATGGGGTTCATTCCGATGGGCGACAACTGTGGGTGGCAGATACAGGAAACCGGCGTGTATTGTACTTTAAGACAATTCCCACCTCCAGCTTTACTCCGGCGGACAATGTGATTGGACAGCATAATTTTGGTGAAAAGGAATACGATGCCCAAAATGCGGTATGGCCTTATTCCGTGCGCATAGGGCCGGGGGGGCAATTGGCCGTCACCGACACCCAGTATTATCGGGTGCTGATCTGGCATGCATGGGAAAGCGCCTTTGATCGACCAGCAGATAGTATCATTGGCCAGAATGATCTCAGCGCCAACGGGCAAAACCAGTTCCGGCTAACACCATCAGACTGTTCACTGAACTGGTGTTATGATTCTTTTTTTGAAGATGAAGGTATTTGGGTGGCAGATACCGGCAACAGCCGCCTGATATGGTTTGAAAAAGTGCCTGAAAAGAATAATATGCCCGCGGATGATCTGATCGGTCATGACGACTTTGAAACAGGTAGTGAGAACAGCACCACTGTACAAGGAACGGAAAACTCCCTTTACTGGCCTTTTTCGCTATGTGTTCATCAGCATCACATGGCCATAGCAGATACGGGTAATCACAGGATCATTCTGAAAACAAAACATACATGATGACATTCCCTTTATTGTTTGCTGCTGTTATTGGTTTTAATCATGCCTTTGAGGCTGACCATGTACTGGCAGTAGGTAACATTGTAAACAAACGTACCAGCTTCAGGCAGGCCTTACGCGATGGCCTTTTCTGGGGGCTGGGCCATACGTCCATGATCTTTGTTATAGGATGTCTCATTATTCTGGGCAAGGCTGCAATTGCCGGGTCTCATTTTGAGCTTTTTGAAGTGATCGTTGGCATTTCGCTGATCCTGCTGGGAGGTTACCGGCTGTTCCGTATGCGGGGTCATGACAGTCTTCATCATGTACATGATACAGCAAATCACCGGCTTGCCTATACCATTGGCCTCATCCATGGACTGGCAGGCAGCGGCGCGGTAGTACTGGTGGCCATGTCACAGTTGGAAAATGCCTATGAAAGTGTTCTTTACCTGATCATCTTTGGTGTGGGATCCATGCTGGGTATGATGGTAGTGGCCGGTGTTTTCAATCTGCCGTTTTCAAGAAGGATCAAGGCAACAACTTCATTTCAGATGATCCTTGTTCTCGTATCAGCGTTATTGTGCATAGGTTACGGTGGCTGGATGATCCTCCGGTATTTCATGTAAGGATCATGGAAAAGGTTGAGTTAAATATCGTGGCACTCGCCAATAGTGAATCGCACCCCGGGAATTTTGCGCTTATACTGGAAGATATAAAAAGGAACCGAAGGATCCCCATCACCATCGGGCCACCGGAAGCCCGGTCCATAGCCATGGTGCTTGAAAAGATGACCTCAAAACGCCCTCAAACGCACGACCTGTTCGAGAATGTGATCTCAGAGCTGGGAGGGCAACTGGTAGAGGTTGTGATCAATGAAGTGGTAGAAGAAAAATACCATGCATTACTGATCATTGAACAGAATGGACGGCGAATAGCTGTAGATGCCCGAACGTCCGATGCCGTGGCCCTTGCGGTCAGGTGTAACTGTCCTATTTATTCGTATGAGGATATTATCAACGAAACCGGTTTTACCGTGGATCAGGAAGGATTGACCATGGAAAAGCGCGGTGCTTTTATCAACTATCCCCTTCATGAACTGGAAGAGCTACTAGCCCGTGTACTTGCCAGGGAAGACTACGAAAGCGCTTCACGTATAAGGGATGCCATCAGCCGTAAAAAGGCAGAGTAAGTTCAGGATTCTACGTTAAAAGCTTACACGACCATACCAACAAACCCGAGATTCAGCCGGTCGGAAAACTTGTTGCTGAAGGTTTTTTTGGGGTTAAATTCACGAAAGTATTTCTGCCATACCTGCAATTCCGGATAGTACTTTTCGATCACTTCCGGCTTTCCGTCCAGTATGGTATTGATCTTTCCCCAATGCGGTATGCCATTGTGTTTGAGCATGATCTCCTGATAGCCATACAATATTTCGTCCAGTTTAGGTGTACCGGTGATAAATGGAGTATCGATATAGGCCACCTGCCTGCCATATTCCGGAGACAGGTAGGCCGGTGACCGGTCAACAAACCGCAGGCCCATGGGTGCTGTCTGGAAAAGTCCTTTTTCCTTGTTTTCCACCGCCTTGTCAAACATTTCCTCCAGTGCAGTGATGAAATCATTATTGTTGTCCGTCATATCAAAGGCAAACTCACTGTCATAGGCTCTGATCTTCACATATTCGGCACCTTGATAAAGTACACGGTACCCCTTGTTTTCATACCGTTTATCCTGTAATGACCTTAGCGAGCTGTCAATCATACCAGGCAGCTTTTCGGGCTTTCGCCGGGCGATCCTGCGGAGCACCAGATAGGACAGGGGTAGTCTACCCAGAATACTGCTGATCCAGTTTCTGGTAGCGTCACCCAGCGTACGGTGTGGTCGGGTGTTCAATAGCCGGTGCCTTACTACAATGCAGGTATGGTCACCATCCTTGTTTTTATATGGGTTGACCTGGACCATTACACCGCGTATGGGTGTACTGCCATCCTCTTCATAAAACAGGCTTCTGTCCTTTAGCCTGGGTTTGACATAACTCCAGTCATAGCACTTTTTGGTTTCCTCCAGAAAATACATATCCTCCATTTCCAGAATGAAAGAATAAATGATACCAAAACAACCGAGGCTGAGCACAGCACTGTAAAAGACCTGGTCATTCTGCACAAGTTCAACATTCGTGTCGTGGTACTGATCAGGGGAAGTGATACCGTTGGTGGGCTCAACCCTCAGGCACTTCCCGCCATGGGTAACAAGCAGGATAGAGCGCACCATGCCAGGAAAGGAAGGCAGCCCGAGACCGGTACCATGTGTGCCGGTAGAGATGGCCCCGGCAAGGGTTTGATTGTCAATACCCCCCATGTTCTTTACACAAAGGTCCAGTCGATCCATTTTCCGGTTAAATTTCTGAACAGTCATGCCTCCCTGCACATGGACAAGATTCAGTTGGCGGTACTCCGGCTTGATGCTGTTGTTGTCCAGTGGAAGGAGTGCGTTCAGTTTTTTGAGATCTACAAGATAAACCTCAGGAAGGGCTACATCGGAAAAGGAATGTCCGGAACCTACGGCTTTAATTCGCTTGTTTTCGTTTTCAGCCCGTTGTACGAGCTCCACTACATCCTGGAGGTTGCGGGGAATGCAGTAGTAAGGCATACGGCCTCCGAACTTGTGAATAGTGTTCATCCATTTTTTGTTCTTTCGTATTTTCATTGCAAGGGTTGGTTAGAGGAATATTGACAAAATAGTGATCTATATATTACCGTTCAAACGATTATTGGCATTTGGCGCCGGTAAACCATTCACCGGTCTGATTATTTTAGTGAAAATTTCTGCTGAAGGTCACCTTTCAGGGATTACGGATCCGAAAGGTGGGGGCTTACTTAACGTGAGTTTTGGGTTTAATGCCCAGATAGTCAAATGTTTAACCACAGAGAAAACAGAGGGAACCGCGGAGAGCCACAGAGATCACTCTGTATCCTCTGCGAATTCACCGCGTCCTCTGCGGTGAATAGCTGGTTTTCATTACTTTGCATTGAAATGAAGTATTTTAGGATACTTTATTAACCCAAAACTCACGTTACTTAAAATGCACCCTGGCATTAGGTGTTGTGGAATGAACAAAAAAAACAGGGCCGTCTTTTTGGAAAAGACGACCCCTTCTGGTTTTAGGTTAACCGGTATTAATAAAGAAAGTCCAATGCTATTTGGTCATTGGCTGTAAAAGGACGGTCTCCTTCGGGATTTCCGCAGGCCAGCATCCATGAACCAGGGTCCGGTCCTGAGGGTGTGCCCGGAATAAAATTGGCTCCTACGCCGCCATCACCCTCGTTGCTGGGTGCACCTCCACAGCTGAAGCTTCGATCCATGAAGTCTGTATGGCGAAAGCCGATGCAGTGACCTATCTCATGCGCTATGGTAGTGGCAAGGCCGTTAATGTTACTTACATTGTCATAAAATTGCCGAGTGAGCAGGATCTGATTGAATGGGTCACCGCTGGCTGTGGGGAATCCTGCGGATCCGAGGATACCAAACCAGAAATACCAGAAAGGCGAAGCCCTGAGTACCATGTCAGCGCCTGAAGATGAGGTGACCCGCTGAAAGGTAAGGTTCAGGTTTTCTGCGTTATACCTGGCTATGGCAATATCCGTAGCATCCCTGTAAAGTTGAGGCATATCCACAAATACCGAGATGGTCCTGGGCAGCCCGGAAACCAGATTGTCCGTGTGATAATGCTCTTCGGTGGGCAGCAAAGAGCCGGGCGTCATGTTCATGATCTGATCCTGTGTGAGCAGAATATCGCCCTCCACAATGTAACCGGTTTCGATCTTTTTCACTTCAATATCCACAGTGTTGAAGCCAAGTGCGTTCAATTGATCAAGTATTCCGGGGGAAATCCCGTCCTCGGGATTGACTGACTCTTCCTGTGGTTCGCAGGACAGGAGTAAACAAGCCAAAAGGGCCATGGCCCATAAAGAAAAATGTCTCATGAGAAGTTGGGTTTAGGTTCAACAAGAGTTTAATGCTGAATTAAAGCATTCCTGGAGAAAAAATCCGTTCGAAAACGAACGAAACATTACATGAACCATTTTGTCTTCAGAAAGAAGATTTTGAAGATATTTTTTTAAACAATAAGGAGAAAGTGATCTCTATTTCATAGAATTTTATTGATCCCGGACCGAGGCGGCCGCACTACTCATTTGTCTTTAACATCATGCCTGCAAGGAATTTGAGCTCGATTTCAGCGAGCTTGGCAGCAAAGGCTGCATTTTGGTGGCGGAGCTCAGCATTGATCAGGTTCACCTGTGATTCCCTTAACTCGACAGCATTGGAGAGACCTATTTCATACCTTTCCTGTGCAATGTCATTGTTTTCCCTGGCTACCTGAAGGTTTTGCTGTTCAAGTTCCATCAGGCTGAGGTTGTTCGTATAGCTCAGGTAGGTTTGTTTAAGATTGGTTTCAAATGTCAGGGTCTGTTGCTGATAGGTAAGCCTTGCGGATTCGGAGTTTATTCTGGCATTCTGTATACGTCTGTTCAGGTTCAAACCGTCAAACAGGGTGATCCGTGCGGTCAGGCCATAGTTTACATTGTCAGAGCTCCCTTCTACAGCGAAATTTGCCGGACTTTCAAAGCTTTGATGTGTATAATCTGCGAAAATACCTATGGTAGGCATTCGTTCTGATTTGGTGATCTCCTCTTCATACCGTGCTACGATCTCAGCTTTCCGGGCTGCCAGCAGCTGCGGGTTTTCCAGTTCCATTGCTGCCAGCAGTTCATCTAGGGACAGACCTTCGTCTATTTCCAGCTGGTATTTGAGATCAAAATCTACGGAATCCCTGTTGTTGGCCATCAGCTCCAGAAGATCAAATTTGGTGATAGCCAGCAGCTCGATCTGCTGGATCATGGAGGACATGTCTGAATTGTAGTCTACCTGGGCCTGCAGGTATTCGAGTTTCGAGGCTTTGCCCAGCTCATATTTGTCCCTCGCGATTGCCAGTCGCTCTTCGGACAGTTTTACATTACTTTCAAAAAGCTTTAGCCGTTCTTTTTCCAGCGCCGCCTGGTAGAATGTGTTTGACAGATTGAAAACGAGATTTTCAACCGATGCCCGCAACTGATCTTCCGTCATCTCATCCGTTGTATGCAACTGGTCATAGAGACGGAACATCCGCAGTCCGTCAAACAAGGTCCAGTTAAGAGAAACACCATAGCTTCTTCGGGAGTTCTGAACCCCGTTATCCGATCGTTCTTCTCCGTTGTTCAGTTGCTGCTCAAAACTTGAAAGGCCAAAATTCTGATTGAACGTAGCCTCTACCAGTGGATAGAAGCCTGCATTGCCATGGGTCAGGTTATTTTCTGCTATCTGTTTGTTGTTTCGCGCCACTTTAATGTCGAAATTATTTTCCAACGCTATTCTAAGTGCATCTCCCAGGCTCAGGGTAGGCTGCGCTGAAGCCGGCAATGCAACAACGTGCATGAAGAGAATGGTAACAAGGAAAGGTCTCATGTCCGTGCCAGTCGTTTTTGTTTACTGGTGATATAGCTGTATACAGCAGGGATAACGAATAAGGTAAGGACCGTGGCAAACAGCATTCCACCGATCACTGCTACACCCATCGATACCCGGCTTTCTGATCCTGCACCCAGCGCAAGAGCTATAGGCAGAATGCCCAGAATAGTGGAGAGGCTGGTCATAAGTATGGGGCGAAAGCGGGATTTGGCTGCCCCTACGATAGCTTCGTGGATACTCATATCCTGTGCCTTGCGTTGGTTGGCAAATTCTACAATGAGGATACCATTCTTGGTGACCAGGCCAATCAGCATTATGATCCCGATCTGACTGAAAATGTTGATGGTCTCGCCAAAAAGATAAAGCGATATCAGCGTACCGGCCAAAGCCATTGGCACGGTGAACATGATGATCAGCGGATCACGAAAGCTTTCAAACTGTGCAGCGAGTACCAGATAGATCAATACCAGTGCAAAACCAAAGGCAAAGTAAAGATTACCGGAGCTCTGCCTGAACTCCAGGGAGCTGCCGGCCAGCGCTGTGCTGAAGGAACCGTCCAGCACCTTGCCTGCTACGCCATCCATAGCGTCGATCCCTTCACCTAAAGAACGCCCCGGTGCCAGACTGGCGGAGATAGTGGCCGAGGCGAAACGGTTATACCGGTAAAGTTGTGGAGGTGTGCTTTTTTCATCCAGTGAGACCAGGTTGTCCATTTGAATAAGTTCGTCATCATCGTTCTGCACGTAGATGGACTTCAGGTCCAGAGGATCATCCCTGTCAGTGCGCTCTACCTGGCCAATGATCTGATATTGCTTGCCGTCTTTGATAAAATAGCCAAACCGCTGTCCACTCAGTGAGAGCTGAAGGGTCTGGGCAATGTTACGTACCGATACCCCTAGGTCACGCGCTTTGTTACGGTCGATGGCTATATTGATCTCAGGTTTGTTGAACTTCAGATCAACATTGACAAAATCAAATACTCCCGTTTTATTTGCCTCTTCAATGAAGGTAGGGATCACCTCTTTCAGCTTGTCCAGGTTGGGGGCCTGCAGGACATACTGTACGGGCAGTCGTCCGCGACGGTTGCCAATGGTCTGGGGCTGGGAAACGAACGCTCTGGCCCGGGTGTTTTGAGCTACCCTGGGCTTAATGTCATTAACGATCTGGGTCTGGCTTCTCTTTCTGTCCTCCGCATCCACAAGGTTTACCACGGCAAAGCCGGAGTTCACGCTGGACGATGCTCCAAAACCGGGAGACGTAATGGTAAGTATGCTCTTGTTCTCAGGTACTTCATCACGCACCAGCTCGAGGATCTGGTCCATGTAAAAATCCATGTAATCGAAAGTGGCACCCTCGGGGCCGGTAGCATATATCCTGAAATTGCCGCGGTCCTCCATGGGTGACATCTCCTGATCAATGTTTTTATTAAGGAAATAAATGACCACACCGGAAAGTATTACGATCAAAAAGGCCGCCCATTTGAATTTCATAAAGCCATCGAGAGTGCTACCGTATAACTGATTCAGCCATTCAAAGAAAGGTTCGGTCTTGCGGTAGATCCACTGCTTTTTCTGGCGTTTCTTCAACATGTTGGAAGACAGCATCGGCGTTAGCGTGAGTGCCACAAAGCTGGATATGATCACCGCTCCGGCTACCACCACGCCAAACTCCCGGAACAATCTACCGGTAAGTCCCTGCAGGAAGACAATAGGGAAGAACACCGATGTAAGCGCTACGGTAGTGCTGATCACCGCAAAGAATATCTCCTTTACTCCCTTTTTGCCGGCTTCATGAGGCTCTTCTCCGTTCTCTATCTTGGTGTAGATGTTTTCAAGGACCACAATGGCATCGTCCACCACCAGCCCGATGGCCAGCACAATTCCCAGAAGGGTGAGTACATTAATGGAAAAGTCAAACATGTACATCAGGAAAAATGAACCGATAAGGCTAATGGGTACAGTAATGATAGGGATGAAGGTCGTGCGCCAGTCCCGCAGGAAGCTGAAGATGATCAGTGCTACCAGACCGAAGGCGATGTAGATGGTCTGCTCCACTTCATCAATGGATTCGATGATATATTCCGTGTTGTCAAAGGATATTTCCAGCTCAATATCCGATGCGAGGTTCTTTTTGATCCCATCGAGGCGCTTATAGAATTCACGGGCAATGTCAAGATTGTTGGAACCGGGCTGGGGCGTGACCACCGTGATCACCATAGGCACACCGTTGTTTTTTAAAATCGTTCGTTCGTTTTCCGGGAAAAACTCTGCCCGGCCTATGTCCCTGAATCTCGTTACCCCGTTTTCATCTTCCTTGATGATCAGGTCATTAAATTCCTCCGGTGTGTTCAACCGTCCAAGTGTTCTTACCGATAGCTCGGTAGTACTGCCTTCGATCCTTCCTGATGGCAGCTCCAGGTTCTGGGTGTTCACGGCATCAAAAACGTCGAGTGGCGTAACCTGATAGGCTGCCAGCTTTACCGGGTCCATCCACAGACGGATCGAATACTTTTTATCACCCCATATCCTGACTTCACTCACCCCCGGGATGGTCTGGAAGTTTTCCTTGAAGATATTGCTGGCTACTTCGGATATTTCCAGCAGGTTCCTTTTCTGGCTGAAGATCCTCACACCGATAATGGGCGAAGAGTCGGCGTCTGATTTTGATACTACTGGGGGCTCAGCATCCGGAGGCAGATTCCTGACAGCTCTGGAAACCTTATCCCTGACATCATTGGCCGCAGCCTCCAGGTCACTATCCAGTCCGAATTCCACACGTATGGTACTGCGCCCGTCGCGGGAGGTCGAACTTAATGACTCAATCCCCTGAATACCGTTAATGGATTCTTCCAATGGTTCAGTGATCTGGGTTTCGATGATCTCCGCATTGGCGCCGGCATAGCTTGTGGTTACCGTGATAATAGGTGGGTCTACACTTGGGTACTCCCTTACTCCCAGGAAGTTAAAACCTACCACACCCATAATGACGATCAACAGGGACATTACAATGGCCAGTACCGGCCGGTCTATACTGATGTTGGACAAGCTGCTCATCTCACAATTCTTCCAGCGTTAGGTCTACCTGCATTCCCGGCCGGACCTGGAGGATGCCTGTAGTGATTACCGTATCTCCCAGTGCTATACCGGACGTGACCTGAATGGAATTGGCTGTTCGTATCCCGGTCTGAACAGCACGGTTCTGAACGCTTCCATTTTCCAGCACAAACACTTTTTTTCCGTTAAGCTCAGGGATCACCGCCTCCGTAGGTATCATTATGGCCTCTTCGTAGGTGTCCAGCGTAAGTTTTATTTCAGCAAACTGCCCGGGCAGAAGCCGGTTATCCGGATTACTGCTTTTTGCCCGTATTCTCAGGCTGCGCGTCCGGGGGTCGATCTGAGGCTCAATGGCGTAAATACTTCCTTCAAAATCTTCGTCCATGGCATCGATCCGGAACAGAATCCTGTCCCCGATATCAACCTCACTGGAATACTTGCCCGGAACCGAAAAATCAAGCTTGATCGGATTGATGTTGTAAACCGTGGCAATATCATCTGCCGGATTCAGATAGCTGCCTTCACTCACGGACCTTAGTCCTATGATCCCGTCAAAAGGCGCTCTGATCTGATGTTTCTGAAGTTGCACCTGCCTTACCTTTATATCAGCAAGTGTGGTATTTAAGGTAGTAAGGGCAGTCTCATATTCCTCCTGACTGATGGCTTCCCTGGCCAGCAGTTGCTTTTGACGATACTCTATGTCCTCGTTAAGCTTTTTTGTGAATTCCAGTTTTTCTATCTCAGCCGCCACCTCAGCATCATCAAGTTGCAGTAGCAGTTGCCCTTTTTTTACTTTCTGCCCTTCGGTAAAGGAAATCTTTTGCACAACACCTGCCACCTCACTTTTCAGCACTACGGATTCATTAGGCAGTAATGATCCTGTGATTTTGAGGGAGTTATCCAGGGTATTCCTTCTGGCCACAATACCATTGACCGGTATATTTCTTTCTTCCGATGTCTGAACTGTGTTCACGCTCCCCGCCTCCGTACTGAATATGTCAGGGAAAAAAATAAAAAAAATAGCTATTGCTGCTATGGCAAGCACCAATAACAGTCTGATAGTTCTGTTCATGATCAATAATAATCCCAAAGTTAAATGCAGAATATTCCGATTGTTTAACCGTTCATCACAATTCATCGCCTGCAACCAACAAATCCGGAGCGCCAATCCCTTCATTGGTCAGCTGGATTACAAAAACTGAGGAGATCCGGGATGCCGCGTTCAATTTCAGGTTTTTACGTAAAGTGGTTGATATTCAGAGGCTTTCTGTATCTTAGTACAGGAAAAATAGGGTGATATACTTGTCTGTTCATGAAGAAAAAGTCGCTTGCCACAAGCGACGGGTCAAGCGTTGTATTTATTCTGCTTCGAAAGGGTTACTTACACTGAACAGAAAGGGATTCACAGGCTGTTGAACCCTTTACTTTTTGAATTTTCAGACAAACTTTACATGTTCCATGAAATATAAGCTTTACCTCTTTACGCTATTGACCGGCTACTACAGCATGGCCCAACCTACCGTCGATATCACCACCTCTGTTCAGATGCCTACGAATACCACGCCCATACAGGTGACGTTCACCTTTAGTGAAGATGTAGTGGATTTTACAGCGGATGACATTTCCGTTTCCAAAGGTTTTGCAGACAACCTGACGGCCAATAACGGCAGTGAATATACCGTGGAGATCACCCCAGAGATCTTCGATATGTTTGATACCATACGGGTATCCCTGGGCGCAGACGTGGTCACCGGAGACCCGGGTGGGCTGGGCAATGAAGCTTCCGGTACGTTGGAAATTATATATGACGGCGAGCCTCCACAAGTACTGAGCGTGATCGTTCCCGATACTATTTTCAATACCGATCCCTATGAGGTGAAGCTGATCTTTAGCGAGCCGGTGGAGCTTTTTGATCCCAATGCCTTTCTCATTCAGAATGGTGATTTTGAGAATCTGAATTTTCCTGGTGATTTTGAAGATACCGTTACTTTTGATATCAGACCTTTCGTGGATAACGGGGTGATCAGCTTCCAACCGGTTTTCCCGTCTTTGCAGGATAGTTTATCCAATCAGATCAGCCGCACACTTTCCATTTCCTCCACCATTATTGATATTCAGGCACCGCTATTTGATCTGTCCATTCTTGCCAGGAAGAGATCCAACACGTCTCCCATGACAGGCCGTCTGGTGTTTTCCGAGCTAATGGACGTGCCGGATCTGGCTGATCTCACAGCAACCAATGCTACTCTTGGTAACCTAAGGCAGGTGACGTATAGTAAAATTGAAAATGTGGCCGAAGCCGGCGCTGATCTGGGCATAGATCAGGACGGCAATCTGTGGATACCGGATATCAACGTCCATCAGGTGTATAAATACAGTAAGAGTGGAGAGTTGCTACTGACATTGGGTATAGGTACACCGGGTACCGCTAATGATCAGTTCAACGGCCCGTTAGCAGTTTCCTTTGACCGGAATGGTCATGTATATATAGGTGACTTCCTCAATAACCGCGTGCAGGTATTTGACTTACAAGGTAATTTTGTCCGGTCCATTGCTGGTTCGTTTGCCTCAGTGCTGGACGTGGCCGTTGCCGAAGGTGAGGACCTTCTGTTTGTGGCAGACTTCAATTCAGTCCATGCTTTTGACCTGCAGGGTAATCCATTGTATAAGATCGAAAGGAACTTAGCCGACCCTGATGATATGGATGTCACTGATCCTGTAAGCATTACTGTGGATACAGTCAGCAATTCACTTTATGTGCTTAACCGTGATCAGGAAGACCTGTTATACTGGTATGACCTGGACGGCAATCTTATTGAACGATCAGGCGCAGATGGTTTGGGATTTTTACCCACAACCAGCCTGCTGGACAGGATCACTTTTGACTATACAACGAACCGTTTGTATTGTGCCTTCAGGGGAAGTTCTCTGATCACCGTTTTTCAGGGTATAAATTTATGGGAAGGCCTCTTTGGACTTCAGGACCGTGCGGGCACTGATGAAGGACTATTCAATACTCCTACAGGTATAGACTTTGGTCCGGATAACAGAATGTACGTGATGGATTTCGACAATAAAGATATCAATATCATAGACCTGGAAACCGGGTTTGATGATCAGGGGGTGAATACACGGCCGGATTTTGGTATAGCCTACGAATTTGACATTATACCTGAATCGGGTGGTGCGATCACCGTTGAGGCCACTTCCGGAATATTCTCAGACCTGCTGGGTAATGCAAGTGTCGATCAAAAAAGTGCAACTGTACAGTATGACATTAATGTTCCTGCCATTTCATTACAGCAAAGTATGCTGAACGCTACCGAAGATACCCTGAACATTACACTTGGTTTTTCCGAGCCGGCTGTTTTTGGAGGTATCGCAAGCCTGGAGGTCGACAACGGAAAAGTGGTTGAGAAAGACTTCAATAATTTTGATTTCGGTGAACTTTCAGTATACCAGACACTGGGCGTTGCGGGGCAGTCAGGCCCTGGGAACTTTCAGTTTAAAACTCCGGTGGATATAAATACAGATTCGAAAGGTAATGTATATGTCACGGATGTTGACAAAGCAGGCGTGTCGGTTTTTGACAGGGCCGGGAACTTCACAACCACACTTGTCACGGAGCCGGACCTGTCAGGCTTTGGCCCGGCATTTCTTTCCATCGATGACAATGACAATGTGTACGTAACGGACGTAAATAATGGAGGTGTAGCAGTTTTTGGCCCTGATCTTTCCTATTCCCGATCTTTTGCGCCGGAGGCCATAGAGCCTCTGGGTATAGATATAGACGGTGATGGAAATCTTTATGTGTCAGATCAGGGTGACCATTTTGTGAGGGTCTATGATACAGAAGGAAATTTTATCAGAAATGTGGGGTACAGCGATACCGACCCGGCCAGGGATACCGTTTCCTTTTTCAATGTCAAGGTATCGCCCTTTAATCAGGTATTTCTGATAGCCGAAAGTAAGCCGCTGATCTACGTTTTTGATTCAAATAGTGAATTTGCCCGGTTGATCGATATCAAAGCCATTCTGGGGCCTGACGATTTTCCACCTGACATTGAACCACTTTTGTTTGATCTTGAGTTTGGAGACAACGGTGATCAGTATATCGTGATACCCGGTAGCGCTGATGTAGTGGTCCTGAATAATTCAGGTGAGGTAACCGGCAGGTTGAGTGATGTTATTGTTTCGCCAGATATCAGCCCTTTTGTAGCTTTGGGAGGTATTCACATCGATAATAACGGTGTAATGTACGTTGCGGACCTCGAAAGCAACCGGGTAGTAAGCTATGCCAACCCTATCGAATCTGTATCTTTTCAGGTAGTTCCTGCCACAAAGGATGCGGTCAATCTCACGATACAGCAGGGAGAGGTGGTTGACGGGTTCGGCAATGTAAATGCTGCGTTCTCGGCCTTACTGAGAGAATCCGTGGTCACCAGCCTTGAGCAAGACATTGCCAAAGGTGAAAGAGTAAGGCTTTACCCTAACCCTGCACATGATCATCTGTTTGTGGAAATACCCATGGAAAATGGCAGGAATCAAAATGGAACATACATCATCTCGATCACCGACGCCTCCGGAAGGGTCAGAGCAGGGTATGAGATGACTGGTCAGACGGCACAACTCGATGTATCTTATTTGCCTGCCGGCATGCACCTGATAAAGATAGAGGGTAATGACTCACTCAAAACGTTCAGATTTCTGAAGGCAGACTAGTATTCCAATAGATGTTAAAAAATAAAAAAGGCCGTCATCCAGGAATGTGACGGCCTTTTTTATTGGATTAGTGATATATCACCGCTTCTGGAATTTTACGATCTGTATTCCGCTGCTGTTTTGCAGCCTGAGCAGGTAAATGCCACTTTTTAAAAGACTTGTATTGATCTTCAGCGTCTCCATTTCCTTCGTTTTTCCGGTAGAGATCACCCTTCCTGAAATTGACAGAACAGAGTACGTTGCGTTATTAAGATTGTGCATTACGTTCAGTTCATTGTGTACGGGATTAGGATATAGGTAAAGGCCGAATTCTCCTTCATTTCCTATTACCGGTACATATTCCTCAGCATTGCTCACGGCATACTCAAGGGAAGTGCTACAGGTGCCCTCGTGTACCTTCACATTGCGGAAGTAGGAATTGTTACCGCTGCCCGCATCGTTATCGTTCACAAGGAAAAGGCGATCGAAAGCTCCGGTATAAAATGAGCCTACCGGGATACTGTACTGTACCCAATCCGTGCCGGTGTAGTTGTCAAAATTGGTGATGCCCCAGTTTTGAACGCCATATACCCTGAACGTAGCTGCACTGCTGATGGCATTGTCATTGTCAAAGCCAATACCATGGATCTCACCTTCGCCGGTGCTTCTGAACTCAAACTCCAGCACGGTATTAGCGGTCACCGTATAGGGAAATGAGATGTATTTCCAGGTATTGTTTTCAAGGAACAGTGTGGCACCTCCGTCCTGTATCTGAAAGTCACCTGCTACGTCCTGACTACCATAAGGAGTTATTCCACTGAAGGTAATAGGTGGGCAAGACGTGCCCGGGCCGCCATCTTCACCTATATTGACGGCATCGATGACAATATCGCTGCTCCAGCTACTGCCTGTAGTGCCATTGAACCTGATCTGCAGGCTTCCTGAAGAAGGTAGTGCTACAGTAGCATTATTCCATGCAGTGCCTTGTGAGCCGGAGACTGACCACGCTGTTGACCATGAGCTGCCTCCGTCCGTGCTGGTCTCCACTACCAGATTGCCCATTGAGGTTCCGTTCATGTGATAGGAGAAGCTCAGGGAAGGTGATGTGAGAGCGCTTACATCAAAACACGGAGTGGTGATGATAGCGTTTTTATTGGGATATCCGGTACCATTGCCGGAAGCTTCAATGTACAGGTAAAATGTTCCGTCAACTGCCGAGGATGGCCCGGTTCCGTTAGAGGGAGTACCATTGGCATCCCTTGTCCAGTCCAGATCATCTGTAGTTTCCTGGGTCCAGTTGCCGATACCGGTCTCGAAGCTTTCTGAGTAAGGGAAGGTGGATATTACGGTGCCACACAGCGGCGTGGTAGTAAAAGTTACGGAACTGCTGTAGGCAGAAGTGGTAGCATCCGGACATTGGCTTCGCACCTGAACCTCGTAGGTAGTAGAATGGGTGAGACCGGTAAGATCCGTAGAGGCTCCTGCCAGATCGTTTACGGTCGTCCATGTGGTTGTTCCTGACTCACGATATCTGAGATCGTAGGCGGCACCGGGAACAACATTCCATGCCAGCGTTGCCGAAGTAGCCGCAATATTGGATGCTCCCAGACCGGCTGGTACTGTGGCATTACATACGACCGGAATGCCGGTAAGTCCGGTAACAATAAGGCTGTAATTCTGGCTGCCGCCTGTAAGTGACCCCTTGTGCGTTACAGTGATCGTGTAGGTGCCGCCCGCTCCGGCTATATCCACTCTTTCATAAGGATCGACATCGTTGTCACCAGTGGCGTTGGAATTAACCCCGGTCAACCTGTAGGGTGAATAGGTGGTAGTACCCTGGGAAACACGTACGTCCAGGTCATTGACAAGGACCGGAGTGGTCAGGTTGGCTGTACCTGTATTGGCCGTACCCGGACGATCCGTCCAGGATATGGACGCTACCAGCGGATTCACGCCGTCCGACTCTACTGTGATCTGATAGGACTGTCCGGTGTTCAGTGTAAGCTCTTCAATTTTTGATTCACTGCCATTTTGCGAGATGGCCTGAGCCGCAGCCCTGGCATTTAACAGTCCCCAGCCATATACAGCGTCAGGACCGGCTATGCCGGCATCGTCAGCGGAGTGCAGCGCCAGCCCCTTAAGAGTGGCTGCCCGCATAAAACTACCGTTGATATTGTTGTAGTGCTGTTGCAGGACCAGCAATGTGCCGGCTACGTTGGGAGATGCCATGGATGTACCACTGATGGAATTGTAGGCGGCGTCATTGTTGTCATAGGTGGAATAAACACCTGTTCCATTGCCGGTAATGTCCGGCTTTATCCTCAGATCATCTGTGGGACCCTCACTGCTGCTGCTATTGATGGTTACGCTGTTCAGTGATCCGTCTGCATTTATACTGGCATCGCGACCATTAGCCACCACCATATTGTTTTTGGAGGTAGAATGACCGTTCAGCTTATCGAAGGAAGAGTTTCCGTTCAACGGTGCTCCATTGGAGGAGTTGTCGTTGCCGTCATTGCCGGCAGCCACTACCATAAGATAGTAGGGAGAGTTGAACATGAGGTTATCCCAATCCCTCGATTCGCCAATGTAGGCGCCGAAGTACCAATCCGGTATGAGACTGGCCCTGAAACCGTAGGAATGGTTGGAAACCAGCATGCCGGCAGCCGCTTCAGCAGAGGCCTCTGACAGGTCGCTGTTCCAGTCATGGGTAAGTGCTCTGGCCTGAGGCGCCATACCTTTGGCGTTGGGCTGAACACCCGACGCCACTATGGTACCCGTCACATGCTGAGCGTGGAAGCTGTTCCCGTTCAGGGTGGTGGCTCCGTCATTGATCGTCACTCTGTTGTTCCCTCCCGGGCCGTCAAATTCCTGATGTGTTGGTCGTGTGGGGCCGCCGTCCCACACATGAGCTGTCATGTTCTGGCCGTCGACACTGAGACCCAGTGAACCTCCTGAATGCAGGTGATCGGTCCTTGTGGACCGGGCGGCATCGACATTATAGATGGTGTAATAGATCGGCAGACCATCTTCGGAAACCGCCATTAGTTCGTCAAAGGTGCCATCTGTGTTTTTTCTGAGCACCTCCCAGCCTTTTTCGGCGGCCATACGGAGAGCTTCCTGCTTCCGCGACCGGTCTTTATCAGTAAATTGTCTCTGTAACTGAGAGAGCTTTGACTGGTCATAGCGACTGCGGATCTTTTGTTTTTGGGTTTCAGTCTGTGCATATGACACAGTAGCCAACAAGAGTAGAATCAGCGCTGCCTTCCAGCGCCTTGCGTCTGTCTTCATTTGTAAAAGGTTTAGGTTATAAAAGCCGACAATTTAAAAAAATATTGTGCCACTGTCAGGACATTTTAGGATGATTTATTACATCGTACTTTATTTGTAACATCAACCATAACATCGCTATCCTGTGAAAGAAAAAATACAGCACGATGAGATATCATATGATATGGGCTGCTTCAATAAACTGTTAAGAACCAAAGTAAAAAAAGCATCATGCATTCTTTCAAAAAACTGATGATCATGTTCCTCGTTGCTGGTTTTCAATATTCCATGACTGTGGCACAGCCAGCCAAAGAGTATGGAACGGAGCACCTGAGCATAATAAAAGTGACACCGAAGTCTTTCATTCATGTGTCGTGGTTAATGACGGAGAGCTACGGGAGAGTGGCCTCCAACGGACTGGTGTACATCAGTGAAGGCGAGGCTATCGTATTTGATACACCGGTGAATGATACCGCTGCCGTTGAGCTTATACGTTGGATACACAGCAAAATGAACAGCGAGATCAAAGCTGTGGTGCCGGGCCATTTTCATGATGACTGTCTTGGAGGCCTGAAGGCTTTTCACGAGGCTGGTATCAGTTCCTATGCTCACACACGGACCATAGAGCTGGCCAGAGAGGACGGTGTTACCGTTCCGAAACACGGTTTTGATACCGGGCATACCTTTCAGATCGGCGGAAGCGAGGTGATCTGCAGGTTTTTTGGTCCGGGACATACCGAGGATAATATAGTAGGTTATATCCCTACTGAGAAGCTTTTGTTCGGTGGCTGTCTGGTCAAATCCCTGAGGTCTGGCAGAGGATACCTTGGTGATGCCAGAGTAGGAGAGTGGTCCAATACAGTTTCAGGGATTAAACGGACATACCCTGATGTGAAATATGTTATACCGGGTCATGGAAGGCACGGCGACATAAGCCTGTTGAACTTCACCATAGAAATGTTTGAGAAAGACAGGTAATGAGCAGGATTGCCTGGCAGGTCATTCACAGGATCAGTAATGTTTAACTCTTTCCGGTTCTTAACATAACAAAGCAGGGCCGGTATCGGGCTGTTATGGTTTTGTGCTTTTGAAAAACCGGTAAACAGATGTACCTTTTTACTGTCCTATGCCTTCAAAATATTTCCTCTTCTTGTTCAGGTAGCCATTGGGATATCCATTTCTTTGCTCAGTGGTGAAGGTATTTATATCTTTTATATGCCAATTCATGAGATATTTAGTATGGTAGATTTCAAGTATTACTTGATTAATGGGTGATCATTTTGCCAGTTAAATGGGATCTGAACTTATCAATATGCTTAAGACAGACCGCCAGTATTCTCTTTGGATCTCATCAGGATACGATCTTGCTGGTTTTTTCCTATGGGTAATGTTTTGTTTCAGGATGCACTTTACCCCGGTTGGTATTCATACTAGCTTGCGCCGGTAATCGATTTTCAACTTAAATCTAAACCCAAATGAGAAAGATCAATGTTGTTGCGGCACTGGCCGTTCTACTCACATCCGCCTGTACCGAAGAGCAGGGCACAGGCCCTGTGGTAAGTCCCCAGGTGGACTTTGAACAGGGGGAGCTGGCAAATCCTGAGATACAGGGTAAAGTAGTAAGTGTATATTACCTGGGACAGTTGGTGGAGATGGAGCTCGTCGACGGCGAATACATTTTCCAGGGCGATATTCACATTCCCGTTGACCAGCTGTCGTTTGTGGAACCTCCTAAGGCTACCGGCCCCCAAACGGAAAGCGCGGGCAGAACACGAGGCAGATGGCCTGACAATACCGTTTATTATGAGATTGACCCTAGCCTTCCTAACCAGCGCAGGGTTACCGATGCCATTGCACACTGGGAGGCCAACACCTATTTGAGATTTATAAGGCGTACCAACCAGAATGACTATATCTATTTCAGACCTGGCAGTGGATGTTCATCCTACGTAGGCAGGATAGGGGGCAGGCAGTCCATCAATCTGGCCGGCGGATGCAGTACCGGAAGCACTATCCATGAGATTGGCCATGCCGTTGGGTTATACCATGAGCAATCAAGGGCTGACAGAGATGATTATATCGACATCCGGTTCGAAAACATCCGTTCCGGAAGGGAGCATAACTTCAGGACCTATGTGGAAAGAGGCAGAGATGGTCAGGATTACACCAGTACACTGGACTTCCGGTCTATCATGATGTATGGGCCTTATGCTTTTTCCAGCAATGGAAGACCTACCATCACACGCAAGGATGGCAGCCTGTACAATACCCAGAGGAGCGGTCTTTCCCAGGATGACAAGGCAGGAATAGCCATCATGTACCCCGGCTCGGGTGGTGGCGGTGGTGGCGAGGAGTATGTCAACGGCCAGTGGTATACCATTGACGGACTGAGGGTTTACCGATACAACGACCTGTGGTACTGGTATGGCAATGGTTATGATGGCACCCGCTGGTATCAGGTGGTCAACCGGAATGGTCAGTGGTACTATGCCTGATCCTTGGTTCAGAGCCATTTAAGAATATTCTACTCAGCAGGCCTTTCCGGCCTGCTGAATTTTTATAAAACCGCCATGTCGGTAATTGGATAAGGAAATACACGCTGTAAACTGACAGGCTCAGGATTAAAATCCTTTTTCAGGTCCTTCCGGCTGTTGTTCATCTTTGCCAAACCGGATCTACTCCTTAACCATGCTTCTGTCCTCATTTGCTTTGCGCTGATACAGAAACTGCATGATACCATCTTTCAGGCCTACATCCGGGACGACTATCCTGCCGGCCGCTGCCCATTCCATAACCGCTATGTAGATCTCTGAAGCGGGAATGATGACATCAGCCCTGTCCGGGTTGAGTTGTAGCTCATTGATACGGTCAGGAATAGACAGATCGCTGACCAGTTTCTGGACTTCCCTGATCTCCGTCAGTCTCATTTTGTCTCCCGGTACTTTCTGACCCAGTTCAAAGATCTTGTTGATATTACCTCCTGTACCTACTGCGGTTATTTTCCCTTCATACTCCATGGCCTTATCCGTTACCCATTTTTGCATATCATCCCAGATCTCAGGTGAATCATGATGCTCGAGCCTGCGTACCGAACCTATTTTAAAGGACCTTGTCGCCACCTTTTCACCGTCCTTAAGAATATTCAGCTCCGTGCTACCGCCTCCCACATCGATATGGAGATAGTTTCTGCCGGGAGCCAGAAATGAGCTGATCGCGTTGTTGATGATGGCAGCCTCCTGATCTCCATCGATGATCTGAATTTCCAGGCCTGTCTCATTCCGTACATCCTTCACGATCTGCCGGCCGTTGATTGATTCACGCATGGCGGACGTGGCACAGGCCATATAGTCATCTACCTCGTACAGGTCGATCAGTATTTTGAACGCCTGCATCAGCTTTTTGAATTTGATCTCATTGGAGCTGCTGATCCTGCCGATGGTAAATACGTCCTGGCCCAACCTTAGAGGAAAACGGACATATTCCAGCTTTTTAAAGTTGAGCTGGCCTTTGGTAAGTATAGTGGTGGTCACCTGTAGCCGAATGGCATTGGAACCAATATCGATTGCTGCCAGTTTCAAGAGAGACTTCTGTTTTTCTGGTTGCAGAATTAACAATAAAATGAAATAGTTGTCTACTTTTTGGATGATTCTTTTCAATTTTATGTTGCTATGACCGGAATTCAGCATATCAGAGATAAACCGACAGCTGAAAGTCTGAGAAAGCGGGGTAGATATTGTTAGAGATCATAAAGAATATACTCAGTCTGATGGGATGATCAGCAAAAGTAAACGTTGAGTGTAATGGAGAGCATAGAAGAAATATTAAAAGAAAGAATATTGGTACTGGACGGCGCCATGGGTACCATGATCCAGAGACATAAGCTGGAGGAGGCCGACTTCCGGGGGGAGCGTTTCAAAGATCATGGACACCCTTTGAAAGGGAACAACGATCTGCTGTCCATTACCCGGCCGGATATTATCAAAGACATTCACGCCGCCTATTTTGAGGCCGGCGCGGACATAGCTGAGACCAATACCTTTAGCAGTACCACCATTGCACAGGCCGACTATCACCTTGAAGAGGCTGTCTATGACCTTAACTTCCAGTCAGCAAAGATCGCGAAGGAAGTAGCTGATGACTTCACTGCCCGGGAGCCGGATAAACCGCGGTTTGTTGCCGGCTCCATAGGACCTACCAATCGTACAGCCTCTATTTCACCAGACGTGAACAATCCGGGGTTCCGTGCCATCGGGTTTGATGAGCTGGTAGTGGCATATAAACAGCAGGCAAAGGCGCTGATGGATGGTGGCGCAGACCTGCTTTTGGTAGAGACCGTTTTTGACACCCTTAACGCCAAGGCAGCCTTGTATGCCATTGACGAGCTCTTTGAAGAGGAGGGCAGGAGAATTCCGGTGATGGTATCAGGAACCATAACAGATGCCAGTGGCCGTACGCTTTCAGGGCAGACCACCAATGCCTTTCTGATCTCCCTCGAGCATTTCCCTCTTATGAGTATTGGCCTAAACTGTGCGCTGGGCGCTAAGGAACTAAGACCCTATCTGCAGGTGCTTGACCGGGAGTCGCATTTTTTCGTCAGCGCTCATCCCAATGCAGGACTTCCCAATGAATTCGGTCAGTATGACCAGACTCCCGGGGACATGGCCAGCCAGATCGAGGTATTTCTGCAGGAGGATCTGATCAACATTGTCGGAGGTTGCTGTGGAACCACCCCTGAACATATCAGGGCCATAGCTGATCTGGCCGAAAAGTATCAGCCCAGAAAGCTGGAACTTGTGGCTGGTTAATTAATGGCAGGTATGTGCTGATGGCCAATGTTTTCAGCATCGTCACTCTGAACGATTCGTCCGGCATCCTCACAGTGTGGGACTGTTTGTGTATCCCAATCCCCACTCGTAACATTTTGGAGTATTTACTTATTTAGAACAGACTGTCTGAACATTACATGGAGGGACCCCTGAATTACCGGCTGCTGTTCTTATATGACTTTCGCCAAAGGTTTATGGGATGATGCGTGGTACCAAATACCCTTACTAAGCTTCAAAAGCTTAGTAAGGTTTGGAAGAAGAGAAGCGTGGTGAAGGTTACAAAAACGTCACTCAAGTGCTCCTGACTCCCTGTAATTCTTTCCCCTGGACTTCCGGCTTTTTATATCCCCTTTCGAAAAGTTATATACAAATGAAAATATTGCCACCCGGGTCTGCCCGACCCACTTCATATCCTCGTCGATATCATTGCTGAAACGTGAATTCTTATAAATGTCTCCCCGGTATACATCAGTGAATCTCAAATTCATTGATCCTTTCCCTTTCAACACCCGGTAACGCAGGGCAACGTTCATAAAATTTCTATCTTCCACCTCTGCATTAAGCCGGCGTCTTTTTCCAAAATAGAGGAACTGAACATCAGCTGACAGGTTCTTCGAAAAACTGTACTTCAGGTTGCTCCTGAAGGTGTAATTGTACAGATCCCTGAAAAAGAAATCATCCAGAGCCGCCTGAACCTGCTGATAGAAAAGAGTAGAGGTAAGGGAAAGGCTGAGCTTTTCACTTACTTCTTTCGTGATGGTACTCTCCAGCCCGAACGCATGGCTTTTTCCCCCGTTTTCATAGGTCATTACTGTGATCTGATCATTATCAACAGCGAAGGTCCTGTTAATCATATCGGTGGTATACCGGTAAAATACGTTTCCGTCAACGGATATTTTTTTCGTATTGTATTGCACGGAGGCTTCCACATTGTCAGTAAACTCAGGATTCAGTCCTGGATTGCCCTCCCTCCGGTACTGAGGGTCATTGATCGTGGTTAAGGGGTTGATGTTATGAAAGCTGGGCCTTGCTATCCTCCGGTTGTACGCCAGAGAGTAGTTCAGCCTGTCATTTACCTTATATCGAATATGTATTGACGGGAACAGGTTAAAGAAATTACGGCCTATGGCATTTGCCTCGTGATTGATGACGCCATCCGAATTAAAATGCTCGGCCCTGATCCCCAGTTGAACCCCCAGGTCACTGAGCTGTTTTTTTATGATAGCGTATCCTGCGTACGTTTTTTCGTCATAGATATAGCTGGAAGAATTTTCCTGCCCTCCTGCAACCGGGGTTTGAACATTGTCAATGGATTTAAAGGTATACAGGGCACCTGTTTCCAGTTTGGTATGCTTACCAACAGGTGTAACAAAATCTATAGCCATATTCAATATTTGGTTGTCATAGAACAGATCGTCATCCCAGATCAACCGGCCGTTTTCATGGAGTGTATAGGGCAGGATGTTATCGTTCCGGTTGAGGTTGATGTCCAGATCAAGGTATTGATCACCCTCTTTATTGAACCTCGAACGATAGTTGAGATGATACACGGCTGTTTTATGACTGTGAAAATTGTTCAGAAAGCTGTTTGTCGACGTAAGGGTTGATTGGTCAAGAATGTTGGTAGTGACGTCAATATCATGTTCGTTGTTGACCAGCCTCACCGATGCGGAAAGGTCATTGTTGTCATTGATGAACCAGTCGGTCTGCAGATTCAGTGAATTGACCTGACCATCAAATTCATTGTTGGCATTACTGATCTGTCCTTCGTTCGTACCGTTAAAGGATCGGATATTGGTATTGCGGCCTTTGTAAAAGTTGTCTCTGTGTGACACGGTTCCCTGTACATTAAATCGACCGAAACCGCTCTTCAGGTTAAAGCTGGCTCCATGGCCGGGATTTGTCCGGGCATTCAGATTCAATGTACCGGCCAGCCCTTTTACCACTTTATGGTCCAGAACAATATTGATAATGCCAGCCAGTCCGTCTGCCTGATATCTGGCGGAAGGGGAGGTAATGATCTCCACCTTTTCCACTTCGCTGGCATTGATCTGCTCCAGCAGGTCCTGGTTGTTCAGGGGTGAAGGTTTTCCGTTGACTAGAATTCTAACATTGCTGTTCCCCCTTAAGAACAGATCGCCCGTGGAAGGGTTGACCTCCAGCTCCGGTAGTTGTCCAAAGGCTTCCAAAACGGTACCCCCTGAGGCCTGCAGTTCCGAGCCAAAATGGATCACCTTTCGGTCAATGAGAAATTCACGTGTGGTCCTTTCACCTTCAACCACAATGTCATTGAGCAGGGTCGATTGTACTGCGAGATCTATCTGTAGCTCCCGGATATTGCCAAAGGGAGGATCCAGCCGTTGTGTGTTGTACCCCATAAAACCAATTTCAACAGCGGCCGTTTCCTTTGGAAGGGTAAAGGTAAACCGGCCCCCATCATCTGACAGACTGCCTGAAATGACCTTTCCATTGGCTGCAATGGCAGAGATAGTAGCAAATGGCAGGGGCTCCAAAGTGGCACTGTCCCGAACGAGGCCGTTTATCTTCTGGCCATAACCATCCAGGAAGGCTATGGCCAGCAGGAAGATCAATGCCAGCTTTTTTTGCATGGCTACCTTGTTCATTTAATAAGGCGTTCTGCCGTTTTGAGGAGATTTTTTTCATCCAGCTCCCTTCCCATGGCCACCACTGTGCCCTCAGGGTTGACAAGGTAACCATAGGGCAGACCTTCTGTCAGATAGGTCTTGATGAAATCATCATCCCATTTTTCAGCTTTCAGCACATGCAGCCATGGCATTTCAAATTGTGCCTTGCGGAATGTAGAGATCACTTCCGGGGAATCGTCAAGTGATATGCTAATGATCTCAAGCTTGTCCCCAAGGGTTTCCTTGATTTTCATGAGCCCTGGCCTCTTAGCTACACATGGTTTGCACCAGGTAGCCCAGAAGTCGAGCATGTAGTACCGGTCTTTTAGTCTGTCTTTGGTGATGAGTGACTGGTCCTCCATGGAGACCAGCTCAAAATCCGGCATTTGCTGACCCTTGAATACCGCTGCATTGCTTTTCATGAGCTGGAACATTCCTGGTTTATCCTTCATGGATTCACTATGCATAATTACACGACCGGAAAGCTGACCATCGTGCAACTTCCCTTCAAAGGTGATAAGGTTACCCTGGTTGTTGATCCGGCTTAATTTCAGCGAATCTCCATGTTGGAGTAGGTCACAGGAGAGGTCAAACCGGTTGCTTTCCGGAAGGTCAAGGTGAACAGTCTGTTTCGCTGCGTCACCAAGGATGTAAATATTGAATTTTGTTACGTAGGAATTGAGTATGTAAGCACCTTTCCATTCACCGGTCAATGGCTGACCGAAGGTGGATGCCGCTATTGTCAGGCACAGAATTGTTGCTATTGGTTTCATGAATTGTGATTTTAAAGACTTTTTTCAAGTTTTTTTAGGGTAAATACTTCCTGGGAGATCACGTTGCCATTCTCACGGAAAAGTACCTTTCCTGACATACTTCCTCCCTCACGGGGCTTTCCAATGAACTCTATCGAAGCGTTTCCGGTAGAGTGGGTGAGGTGAAGCTCCTGTCCCTTACATACTCTGGTCTTGTAAACTACATTTTTGGCGTTCACTTCCGGGATGTTCAGTGAAGCCTGCAGCTTGCCATCGACTTCCCTGAGTTGTAATGTGAAGCTCAGGAACTGTCCCTCAGAGCTGTAGGCACCTTGCCATGCACCTGAAACTGATGATTTGTCAAGAGGCACGGGAGTAGGACACTGTGACCACACCGGCTTACCGGCAATGCACAGCGCCAGAATAATTCCGAGAATGAGGATCATTTTTTTCATGAGATGTGAATTTTAGTGATATCCAAATGAACGATGATCATCACAGCCTGTGGGCTTACGGAATGTTAAAGCCAGTGAATCAAATGTTAAAAAAGTCAACGAAATGTTAATGCTGTGCGGAAAGCAGAACGGACAGTTTCCTATCCACCTCATTGGGTGTAGAGAACTCACCTATGAATTTGCCGTTTTCGTCGATCAGGAATGTTTTGGGCAGAGAGATGACGTTATAGTTTTTCCGTACAGAGGCATAATTCTCTGTGAAGGTGCACAGGTTTATCCCCGCAGGCTGGTGGCGTTTAAGTGCGGTGACCCAGTGGCTTTTGTCAAAATCCATGGAAACCGATATGATCTCGAACCTCATGCGGTCGTCATATTTATTATACAGGTCCTTGATCTCCGGTATGGCTTTAATGCAAGGAGCACACCAGGAAGCCCAGAAATCCAGCAGAATGATCCTGCCACGGTAGTCCTCCAGCCGGTGGATCGTACCGTTACTGTCCTGTAGTGCGAAGTTTTTGGCTGCACTGTCAGTTAGAGACTGTGACCATGTAATTATGGGAGAAGTCCATACGATAAGCGCTATAATGAATGACCGGTACATCTTTTTTTCAACATACCTACTTTTACCCTTTCCGGGGCTTAAGGGTTTGTCAATACCAGCCAATGAAAAGTTAAAAGTGTTAACAAAAAGCTAATGACTGCGGAAAAACCGCCTAAACGCTGAAATTTTCGTATTATTAGAGTATGAATCTTAGTACGAAGGCCACCACTGCGGTCATCGTGATCGCACTTTTTTCGTTGGTCGGATTGTGCTGGATGCAGTACAACTGGCTGAATGAGTCCATCCTTACTCACAGAAAGACCTTCTATCAGAAAGTAGATCTCGCCTCCGAACTGATCGGCAAATGGTACCGTGAAGACAAGAACCTGCTCCGTGAGATTGTTTCCGATATTGGATCTTCAGGCGCTCTGGCCAATAAAACCGATTCAACGGTAAGATCCGTGATCGACACCGTGCTGTCTATCTATAACATCCAAACCTCCTATACCTACGGCATCTACGATCATAACACCAACGGAGACCCGGGTTTTAGATTTGTTGCAGGTACCTCAGCCGACAGTGCCGTACTTTTGATCCAGTGCAACCCCGAGGATCGGTCTTACGGCTGGACGGGCCTCACCTGCGGTATTTCACCTTTGGAGACCACCAGCTATCACTTTGGAATATTCTTTCCTGATGTCAATGATTATGTATTTTCCACTGTAAAGGGTTCGCTGATCACCTCCGTGCTGTTCATCGGGTTGATCATTGGCTGTTTTGCCTATACCGTTCTTACGATCAGAAGACAGAAAAAGCTTTCGCAGTTAAAAAATGATTTTATCAATAATCTCACGCATGAGTTTAAGACACCTATCTTTTCGATCGATCTGGCATCGGGCATGCTCAAAAAAGCAGATGAGATCACCGGCTCGGAGCGGCTGTCGCGGTATGTGGAGGTTATTGATACGGAAGGCAAGCGGCTAAAAAGTCAGGTAGACAAGGTGCTGCAGATGGCGTTGGTGGACTCGGGCAATTTCAAGCTGGAAAAGAAGGCGGTGGATCTTCATGAACTGCTCATAGCCGTATCACGCAACTTTACGCTGCTGATCAGGGACCGGAAAGGACACCTACGGCTTAATCTGGACGCCAAACGGTCTGTCCTGTATGCTGATGAGACGCATCTTAAGAATATCATCTACAATTTGCTGGACAATGCGCAAAAGTATACCGAAAAGGCTCCGGACATCGAGGTGACCACCTCTGATCACTCCGAAGGCCTTGTGGTAAGCATACGTGACAATGGTATAGGAATGAGCGAGGAGGTCCAGAAGTTTATTTTTGACAAGTTCTACCGGGCCTCTTCCGGTAATGTACATAATGTCAAGGGCTTCGGCCTGGGGCTGAGTTATGTCAAAAGCATTGTAGAAGCTCATAAGGGTAAAATAGAGCTGAAAAGCAGTCCAAGGGCAGGTAGTATTTTCACGATTCAATTCCCCGCATCATGACAGCGCTGAGTATTCTTTTGGCTGAAGATGATCATAACCTGGGCTACATTTTGCAGGAGTATCTTCAGATGCATGGCTTCAGGGTGACACTGGCCCGGGATGGGGAAGAGGCCGTGGCGCTTTTCCTGAAAAGCAGTTTTGATCTGTGTATTCTGGATGTGATGATGCCAAAGCAGGACGGCTTCACGGCTGCAGAACAAATAAAGAGATCCGATGAGCAGGTTCCCGTAATATTTCTGACCGCCAAGGCGCTGAAGGTGGATAAGCTTAAAGGGTTCCGGCTGGGTGCAGACGATTATATCGTGAAGCCGGTGGATGAGGAAGAGCTCATTGCCAGGATCAACGCCATCGTGAAACGGGTAAGGAAAGGTGCGCATTTAAATGAACCCCCGACCTATACCCTGGGTAAGTATCTTTTCGACTACACCAACCAACAGTTGAGTATAGGGGATTCCAAAAAAGTAATGACCACCAAGGAAGCTGAAATACTGAAAGCGCTCTGTGACTGCCAGGGAAACATACTGGACAGAAAGAGTGTGCTCAAGGAGCTGTGGGGGGAAAGTGACTATTTTAACCGTAGAAGTATGGATGTTTTTGTTTCCAGGTTGCGGAAATACCTGAGTCAGGATCCTGCCATAAAGATCCGCAACGTGCACAGCAAAGGTTTCGTGCTTGAGGTAGAGTAGGGGTGATTCATGAATCGCCCCCACATAAAAAAGCCCCGGCCAAACCGCCCGGAGCTCTTCCCCTATGAAGAATGTTATCTTACTTTATCGCGTCAGTTCAAAGGTCCAGGTGCCTGTAACGCTGTTTGTACGTGCCCCCAGCTTATCCTCCTGAGTATCCAGTTGGAAAGAAAGCGTCATAGTGTCGCCGTTGATGTTTGCCACTGCTGTTTCATTTTCATCATCGTTGAAGGTCAGGTTAATGGTTTCCGTATTGGTGCCGCCTACGTCAAAAGAAGATACCTGAAAGATGGTGGTTTCTGAGGGTACATTATTTACACTTACCACCTTTAGCTCCGTGAAGTTGATACTGAAGCCGGACCAGTTCCCCGGGGCATCATTACCACCAAGTTTAACATCTGCATCACCAGACACCGACCATGTTCCGGACAAGGCCAGGAGCTGTTGCTGCTCGAGGGTCAGATCCGAGTCGTCATCACTGCTACAGCCTTGTATAGCCCATACAGATAAAATGACGATAAGGCTTAGCAGGTAGTTTATTGTTTTCATAGTTGTAATATTGATTTTTCTTCAGAAAAACCCGGCTTTGAGATGAGCCATCTTCATAGATAATAAAATAGCGCGTACCGGTTATCCTGCCGTATCCTGTTTACAGACTCACTTTATCAGCCGGCGGTTCCTTATCAGTGAAATAACTGACAAAACGATCAACAGAATCGCCAGGTAAAGAAATCCGCTCTTAATGGAAGTCAGCGTTACCACAGGCTGGAACATGAGCGGGGAGGCAAACTGTCCCAGAAAAATGAAAGTTGTCAAAAGGCCCAGGATACGTCCCCGCATTTCCGGTGATGACAGGGTAACGAGGCACAGGTTGGAGTTGGGCATGATAAAACCTGCTCCAAGACCAGCAATGATCAGACCTGGATAAAGTGTTGCGTAGCTGCTGGCCATAGATACCAGCAGAAATCCTGCGCCTACAATCAAAAAAGTGATGCCATAGATCTGATAATGGGTAAAATGCATTTTTAGCCGGGGATAGTTAAAAGAAGCAATACCGGCCACGAAAGTGACCACTGCCAGTGCCAGACCGGTGGCAGTGTTGCCTACATTGGCAATTTGCTGAATAAGGAACGGCACCTGCACGGGCATCATGTAAAACACGGCCATTCCGAAAAAGGACAGGACATAAACGATCCATGCTATCCCGGGGATGGCCGCCAGGCCATTTTTTCCATCAGTCTGAGGTGGAAGTCTGTCAGGCTCAGGCAGGTACAACAGTACCATGGGTATCGCGATCAGGGCCATGGCATAGATCAAAAACGGATAGCGCCAGCCTACATCCGCCAGCAGCCCGCCCGCCGTGATGAACACTGTCCCTGAAAATGACATGATCCCGGCTTGTATCCCCAGGAATTTCTGACGTTCTTCTCCTTCAAAATAATCACCAATAAGGGCAATGGAGGTCGTCATGATACCACCTACTGCCACTCCCAAAAAAGCTCTGCCAATGATGATCTCGATCAGGCTGTTCAGGTACAGGCCGGAGGTTCCCGCCACGGTATAAAGAAAAAGCATGGCAACGAGGAACCGTATTCTGCCAAAGCGATCGATAATCCAGCCGGAAAAGGGCGCTGTAAAGGCTATGAACAACCCTGGAATGGTCAGAATAAGTTTGACCAGCGTTTCCGCGGCAGCATTCTCAGGAAAGGCGCGGGTCATCTCCGGAAGGGCAGGAGCAATGGTGGCCCCCGCCATGACGGTCATCATGCTGGTGAGCAGCACAGTGACCTTTACCCAAGCCGGATGTTTTACGTTCACGTTGAAGGTATTTCGATAAGATCCTCAGCTATTGTTTTACTCCTGCTGGAGCAGTGCAATGATAAAGCCTTTGGGGATCAATTCGGCTACTGTATGAGATTAAATTGTTGGGTAGGGAAAGGTCAAAACTGTATTCCTCATTTGAGATACTTTTTACCTGTGCTTCGCTCACTTTCTGTAATCCAGCGGCGGCTTTCTATCCCCGAGCAGTGGTGCATAACTGAATTCAGGTCCGGTTCTGCGCAAGAGCTCTTCCTTTGCCTTTTTTAATACTTCCTGATCCCTGTAAAAATCAATGGCGCTGAGCGCAAGGGTTTTAGCTGCCAGCATCATACCTTTGTGTCCTATGCTCATCCCTCCGGCAGCTACAGCCTGCCAGGTATGGGCGCTTGTGCCGGGCACCCATGTGGCGGTAGACAGACCGGCAGTAGGCACTACCCAGCTAATGTCTCCTACATCGGTAGACCCCCGGCGGCCTCTTTCCTGCACTTCAAAAGGCTCCACCTGACTTACAAGGTCCAGGTCCTGTTGTTTTTTTTCCGGTAGTGTCTCTCTGATCTTTTCGGCGAAGGCCAGCTCTTCCGGGGTATAGGTATAGCCACCGATCTGCTCAAGGTTTTTGTGCACTACCCGGGCCAGGGTTTCATTGGGCATCAGATTATATGCGCCATGTATCACTTCGTACTCCATGCGTGTGTTTGTGCCCATGGCAGCTCCTTCGGCCGCTTTTACTACCCATTCGAAGTTCTCCCGCGCAATGTCCATTTCAGGATGCCGCACATAGTAGAATACCTCTGCAAACTCCGGGATCACGTTGGGCGCCTTTCCTCCCTCGGTAATGACATAGTGAATCCGGGAGTCTGACTGTACATGTTCCCGCATCAGGTTGACCATGTAATTCATGGCTTCCACAGCATCCAGCGCGGAACGGCCGAAATGAGGAGCGGAAGCAGCATGTGCGGAAACACCATAGAATCTGAATTTGGCTGATTTATTCGCCAGAGAGGAAGCTGCATTTGCAGCGTTTACCGGACTGGGGTGCCAGTGCAGTACGGCATCCACATCGTCGAAAAGGCCTGCCCTCACCATATACACCTTGCCCGCTCCGCCTTCTTCAGCCGGGGTACCGTATAGTCGTATGGTACCCTTCTGCCCGGAGCTTTTCATCCAGTTCTTTACCGCTATGGCAGCAGCTACAGAGGCTGTACCGAACAAATGGTGTCCACATGCATGACCATTGCCCCCTTTTACCACCTCCCTTCGCTCCGGCACGGCGTCCTGCGATATCCCGGGCAGCGCGTCAAATTCGGCCAGAATACCGATCACCGGGCTACCTGACCCGTAGCTGGCTACAAAGGCAGTGGGTATTTCCGCAACCCCCTTATCTACATTGAAACCCTCCTCGAGAAGTGTTTGCTGTAAAAGCTGAGAAGAGCGATGCTCCTGATAGCCCAGTTCGGCATATTCCCAGATGGTATGCGCTATTTGCTCGTATTTATGTCTGGATCTTTCCAGTTGCTCAGGAACCTTATCTTTCTTTTGACCTGGCAGGATTTGAAAATGACCGGTAATTAGCAGAACGAGAATGTATTTTTTGTGCATGATACTGTGAGTTTAGGTCTGATACCGAGCTTAAAGTACTGAAAAATGTGGTAATGAACGGCTCTCAGCCGTTTTCTTTTAAAGGTAATGGCGTTTTTAACAGTCGGCACCACCGGTGCTCCAGGCAAAATGCAGGCACAGTAAGATGAACAAAGGTGCGTGAAGTCGTGGCACCACTCCGATTTTCTTCTGGTCTTTTCATTGGGATGGATGTGTCCACCGGACTCTGTTTGTCTTTTATTTCCAAAATACCA
>LYSV01000246.1:0-914 GCA_001657315.1 Flammeovirgaceae bacterium BBD 1991-12
GGATAACTCTCCGAGTTACCCACATATCCACCTTGCGACAGCAACAATAGTCCATTAGTTAATCTTGGGTAAACCTAAAGGGAATGACGTTCAGGTTTATAGTTTATTTTGAGTGATTTCATGATGTCTTTTATTTCTTACCCACACCTCGCGGGAAATGAAGCTATGGAAGAGTTTAATTTGCGCTTCGCTAAACCTATACCGGGTTGGGCAAAATGTGCATACACCAGTTCCATATTTGAGTGCTTCATTAGGCGTGCTTGTCGCCCAAATGTTTCCCGATCACGTTTCATATGCGAATTATTCTGACAACAGGATCTTAAATTCAGCGCCATAGCTTTCGGGAAATTGTAATTTACGCATATAATTTCCCCATTTTAAATTTGGATAATCCATCAGCCTGACACCCGGTAATCCTCATTATCCAATGCCGGGTTACATGAAGAGAAGTATAGCAAAATACCGGATAGATAGTGGTATACCGCTTTAGATCTCATAAAAATCTGCTTTTTGTCCTTTGACGTTTAGTTCACGGAAAAACACACTGCCGCTATTCGGGTATTTGTCTAATTCTTCCCTGGAAAGCCCTGTTCGTGCAGTGGTGATGTACAGGGTATCTAAGCCAGGCCCCCCAAAGGTGCAGGAGGTCACGTTCGGTGCCGGCACCCTGATCTCGTCAATTATATTCCCTTTCCGGCCATCGATGCAGATCACCCTGGAACCTCCCCATAACGCTACCCACAAGTTGCCATTAGCGTCAATGGTCATGCCATCGGGTGCGCCAAGTTTGGCAGCTATGGTTGATAAGGCCCTGGGGTCATAGATTTCTCCCGATGAAACATCAAAATCAAATACCTGTACGCTTTGAGTCGCAGTATCAATAAAGTAGTACTTTTCCGTGCCCCAGGCCATCC
>LYSV01000246.1:944-11924 GCA_001657315.1 Flammeovirgaceae bacterium BBD 1991-12
TGTTAAAGAGTACAGAGAACCAACCGACGGATCCGCATTAAATCCCATCGTGCCCATCCATAGCCGCCCTTCCGGATCGCATTTTCCATCATTAAATCTATTCCGTGTAAAATCTTCTTCAACATGGGCAATGACCCGCAGGGATCCGCTGGCTAAGTCGTATATGCAGATACCCTGAGTCAACCCCAGGATCATTTTGCCATGGGTAGCGGTAGGTATGGCAAACCCCAGCACCGGATCGAATGGATGTATATTGATTCCGGGTTTGCTGACTGCTTTTTGGAATAAAGCTCCTCCGGTGATATCCACCCAGTACAATTCGTTCGAACGGTGATCGTAGATTGGACCCTCGCCTAACCCGCACGTACCTTGCCAAAAGAGTTCTGCGTTTTTCAATGTACTATATATCCTGCATCACGGCGCTCCTGCCTCCATCGATGAGATAGGTAGCCCCCGTGATAAACCTTGCATAATTGCTGGCCAGATAAGCGCACAAGACGCCAACTTCTTCCACTGTACCGAGTCTGCCGGCCGGGTGAATATTAATTGTTTTCTCTTTTTCCTGCTCAGGGTTTTCAAAAGAGTTGAACCAGGCTTTTCCACCTTCTGTTTCGATGAACCCGGGAGCAATTCCATTGATGCGTACTTGGGGTCCCCATTCAATGGCCAATGACCGTACAAGGCCGGTCAAGGCAGTTTTTGTCACATTATAAGGGAAACATCCCGGAAGAGTTTGGTAGGCATGGTTTGATGTCATAATAACGATAGAACCGTTGGTTTCAGCCAGATACGGTCGGCAAAACCTGCTCATTGACCAATGCGCTTTCAGGTTAAGCTTATGGTTGTACTCCCAGTCTTCGACGCTGCAATCTGCAGCGCTATTAAAGATATTGACACCGGCATTGGAGATTAAAACATCTATTTTTCCATACTCACCAATTACTCCTTCAACAAATGAGCCCAGCGCGTCTTCCAGGGTCACATCTACCTCTTTATAGTAGAGTGACTTGCCCATGTCTCGGATGTCTTTTTCCAGATCCCGGATCCCCTGGCTGGTGCTTTCTGCCCTGGCGCACCCCGCAATATTGCAACCGGCCTGGGCCATGACTTTTGCAATGCCTTTTCCAATGCCGCTGGAAACTCCAGTGACTATTGCTACTTTATTATTGAGGTCTATGCTGATCATTGGAGAAGTGTTAAACGTAGAATCCTTGTCTGGGCTCTCTAACCCCCGGGTGCCTTTCCATTTCTTCCTCAATGAGGTCCACACCCAACCCGGGCCTGTCTGACAGGACCAGGTACCCGTCTTGTATATCGAGTGGATGGTCAATGACTTCATCTCTCCATGGAACATCATTATACATGAATTCCAGGCGGAAAAAGTTGGGCAATGAGGCACATACATGGCCGCTGGCCAGGGTGGAAAGCGGACCATTGGGATTGTGCGGGGCAATAAGCACATTGTAGGTTTCTGCCATGGTAGCCATTCTCTTCATTTCGGAGGGACCGCCACAGCGCGTAATGTCGGGCATTATAATATCACAAACACCTTTTTCCAGCAGCGGGCGGATACCCCCCCGGGTATAATGCCTTTCTCCTACACAAAGCGTTACCTTAGGGGCCATTCTATCTCTGAATGCTTTCAGCATGTCGGGGTTTTCCGGGCCCATCGGTTCTTCATACCAGGTAATGTCCAGTTCGGCGAGCCGTTCGGCCATGGTAATAGCAGTTTTCATGTTCAACATGGCATGTGTCTCGATCATCATGTCCACATCAGGCCCCACCTCGTTTCTTACGGCCTGGCTTATATTGAAGGAATGGTTTTGTTGCTCTTTGGTAAGGGACAGGTTGGTATCCACGTCATCTCCATAAGAATAATCAACGTGTGCGAAGGGATCGAATTTTATACCCGTAAATCCGTTATTCACCACCTCTTTGGCTTGCCTGGTATAATCTTCTTTATTATGTCCCCCCTTGATAAACCAATAATTGGCGTAAAGCAGTATTTTATTCCTGAACGATCCCCCCAAAAGCTCGTAGCAGGGTACTCCCAGTACTTTGGCTTTCAGGTCAAGTAATGCCATGTCTATACCGCTGATCGCGCATAAACTGGCGCCGTAGGGTCCTACCCAATTGAGATCGCGGTAAAGCCTGGTCCAGATATAGTCTGTTTTCATCGGGTCCAGCCCAATGATCCGTTCGCCCACATGCCTGGCAGCTCCTTCAATAATGGGGCTTCCGGGCCAGTTGGTTGCTTCGCCTACTCCGGTATACCCCTCATCCGTGTAGATCTTTAACAGCGTCCAGTTGTACTTGACGCCTTCCACCAGCCACACTTTTACATCCGTAATTTTCATAGCGCTACCATAAGAGTTTTACATGATACCATATTTATCAAAAGCATCCGACGCGCTCATCCCATTTTCTATGGCCTTTTTTACCGTTTTTTCTGCGGTCGCTTTTTCATAGGCTTTAGCGATCACTTCTTTTTCTATGGACCGGGGCACAATACAAACTCCCTCATCGTCTCCTACCACCAGGTCACCAGGATTTATATGTACGCCTCCTATCTCGATAGGGACCCGGAAGTCGATGACCTTGCCTCTCGGTGCCTGGTCCTGTGCATACCTTCCGAAGGAAAAGGTAGGGAAGTTTAGCTCCAGTATTCCCTGGGAGTCCCGGGAATAACCATTTACCACGGCACCACGGGCTTTCAGTTGCATGGCCCTGGCGCTCATCAGCTCACCCCATAAGGCATACGTGGGGGAGGCTCCGGTACATATATAGACCTCACCCGCTCTCAGATCGTCCAGCGCTTCCAGCATAAGCCCGAAAGGTTTGGACATAATGTAATTATCATTGTTTGGGCTCAGGTCCTGGTATGCGTCAGCTTCCAATACCGGCATTGCCCTGCCTACTACTTTCATCCTTTTGTCGAGGGGCTGGATCCTGGGGGGCAAAAACTGGTGAAAAAAGCCCATTTTATCCATGATATCACCAATTACGGCCGTAAACAGATGTTTTTCAACTACCTCGAATAGCTCCGAGTCTTCTTTATTTCTTACCATAAAATATAAAGTGGGATTCTTAATATCAAATGTAGCTGTATATGCTTCACCATCTTGCATTGATTTAAACCATCATTGACACTATTTTAATCAAAATTTTAAATCAAGCAGTTTTTATCATTAATTTAAGTGAACTATGAAGCCCAGCTTTATCAAATTGCCAAACCAGGGGCATAGCCTCGTTGCCGCCAGACGGGATACACTCGATCACCTGTACAAACACTGGCATTTTCATGAGGAACTTGAGCTGGTTTACATTGTCAAAAGTCATGGTGTGAGGTTTATCGGGGATCATGTGGATACCTTTAAAGCAGGTGACCTTGTTTTATTAGGAAGCTTGCTGCCCCATCTGTGGCTGAATGATAAACTGTACTTTGAAGATAATTCCCCGGGGGCAGAAGCTATTGTGATCCATGTCAACAAAAGTGTAATGGATGATAACGGCCTCGGTTTTGCCGAGCTTTTAACGCTAAAGTCCCTTTTCAATGAAGCAAACTGCGGGATCCATTTCCGGTCCTATGACAGCTCCATTCCCCTGCTGATCGAAAAGGTGCTAAATTCCACCGGTGTAGACAGAATAATTCAATTCCTTAAACTGTTCAAAGAGTTGTCGATACTGGAAAATGTAGAAATTTTATCAACTCCTTCGTTTTCATCCATACACAGAAAGTACTCGAGCTACAGGTTATCAACGACTTACGACTTTATAGCCAACAATTTCACACGCAAAATATCACTGGACGAACTTGCAGACCTGGCGCATATGTCACCCCAGGGTTTTTGCAATTATTTTAAAAGGAAAACCCGGAAAACGGTATTTCAATACATTAATGAATTGAGGATTGGTTACGCCAAAAAGCTGATGATCGAGGATGACGTGAGTATTTCGGAAGCTGCATTTAAAAGTGGTTTTAACAGTATATCCTTTTTTAATCGATTGTTCAGAAAAGCCACCAGCCTGTCACCTAGTGAGTATAAGGATAATTTCCGGGCTGTTGAAAATTGATCCTATCCATATGAAAAAATGTTTCAGGCCTAAGTGGAGCGATGAGCTAAATTTTACACCAGGTGGCCTTAAGGCCACAACACCCCTAACCCCTAAAGAGGCAATCCGTCGCGCGGGTGGCTTCCCCTTTAGGGGTAGGGGTGCGATGGGTTACTCAACTCACCAATTTTCGAATGAGACCAACTATTTAAACAAAACAAATAACCCAATACAATGTCTATCTTCAAATTCATAAAAAAGAACGTATTCCTCCCACTGTGTTTCTTTCTTTTTCATCAAGTCTGGTCACAGACCGTCATCACTATAGACCCCAATGACCCGGGCAGAACCTATGAAGGCATTGGCGGAGTGAGCGCCGGTGCCAGCTCGGAACTATTGATCGACTATCCCGAACCACAGCGATCCGAGATCCTCGATTTTCTTTTCAAGCCAAAATTCGGGGCATCCTTGCAACAACTCAAAGTGGAGATCGGCGCGGATGCCGTGGTAGTGGGGTCCGAACCGAGTCACGCCAGGACTTTGGATGAATTACAAAACCCAAAGGAAGAGTACTACAGGAGAGGTTATGAATACTGGCTCATGAAGGAGGCACATAACAGAAATAAGGATGTGATCTTTTCCGCCCTTGAATGGGCCATTCCCGGGTACCTCCGCAGTCACTGGACTGAAGAGAATGCCGACTACATTGTGAAGTTCATCCTCGGCGCGAAAAAGTATTGGGGCATTGACATGCAGTATATCTCGCCCGGGAAAAATGAGAGCGAGATCAGTCCGGAATGGCTGAAAGACACTTTTAAACCGGCGCTGGATGCCGCCGGCTTGTCCGGTGTAAAAATACTGGCCCCTGACAATATCCATCGCTACTGGGAATTCTGCGAGCTTTTGGCAGAAGACCCGGAACTGGCTTCTATAGTAGATGCAGTGGGTTATCACTATATCTTCAACCATCTGCCAGAAATGGACAATGATAAATTTGCTGCTACTGATGTGGCGAAAAGCCTGGACGGTCTGTCCCTTTGGGCCTCGGAAGACTGGTCCATGCACGATGGAAGCTGGAAGAACGCACACATATTAGCCGGTATTCTCAACAAAATGTACATCCGGGACCGGGTAACGGCTATGCAGATCTGGTGCCCGGTTGACAGCTATTATGACAACACCGGGGAGTGGAAGTCCACCGGTTTGATGAAAGCAGATCAGCCGTGGTCGGGATACTACGAAGTGAGCCCCGCAGTATGGGCCGCTGCCCACTTCACCCAGTTCATTGCGCCAGGCTGGAAGTACCTGGATCAGGGATGTGGCTACTTTTCATCTCCCGATGGTGGAAATTATACTTCCCTGGTGGACCCTGGCTTAAAAAACGTCTCTATTATGGTCTATACAGGCAGTAAGAATGAGCAAGCGGATATCAAACTACCGAAAAACCTTGCTAAAAAGGAATTTCATGTATGGAGATCCAATGAGAAGGAGCAGTTTGTCAAAGTCGCTTCATTAAAGCCGGTCAAAGGGGTGATACACTACGCATTTGACAGTGCTTCGATCTATACCCTTTCTACCAGTACCGGGCAGGTGAAGGGAACCCCGGGTAGAGCCATCCCAGGTACCGCAGGCTTTACATTACCTTACCGTACGGACTTTGAAGAAGACTATGCCGGCAACCGTGCACCCCGGTATTTTGCTGATATTGAAGGAGGTTTCGAGCTGAAAAAAACAGGCGGCAACCAGTACCTGGAACAGCAAATGGAAGTATTACCTGTAGACTGGACATTTTATGATGCCTTCAAACCGCTTGGACCTCTTACTCAGATTGGAAGTACGGAATGGACCGATTATGACGTGTCGGTCGATGTGCAGATACCCCGAGGCGCCTATGCCCAATTGTTTGCCAGGGTTTCGGCGGTAGCTAATTACACCAAAGGATACTCCATTAAACTGTATGATCATGGAACCTGGGAGCTTCTCTATGAAAACCGTGCGATCCTGGGATCAGGAAAAATCGATATCGACGCAGAGGGGTGGACAAACCTAAGGCTTAAGGTAAAGGAGGACCAAATCGAAGTCTTGATCAATAATAAACCAGTAAAATCACTCAGGGACGGTTATGCAAGACAAGGGATGGTGGGCCTGGGATGCAGTTGGCACAACGTGCGGTTTGATAATTTGTCTATTCTGAAATATTAGTTAAAACCTGGATCCTTTATCCTTTCCATAGCTTCATTGACTCTGAATTGATTTACGAAAGATAAGAGGCTGTTTGGTGGATCACTTTTATAGATTCTGAAATTTTCTCAGGAGGTTCACTCAGTAATGACGTAAGCTTTGAAGTAGAAAATGCCGGGTCCGGATAGGTTTATCTTTTTTCATTGATTCCTTTATTTTTTGATACAGGTCTATGACTGATTTACTAAAAGGTATCACTGGCGTGTCGGCCCTGTAGATATCTTCCTACCTGCTGCTGAAAAGACCAATGAACAACATAATTGTACCCCAAACAAACTGATGATTCATTTTTTAAAGATGCAGGAATGGAATGCCACCTAAAAAGGATCGGGAAAATGGAGATGAAAGAGGCAATCGGATTTCCTGGTTAAGCTGCCCCGGAGACCTGCAAAAAAATAAAAAAAGAAGTCTCAAAAAATGGATAGTGAGACCAACAGGAAAATGACAGATCCCAATTTTAGCAGGAATTACCGGCCATGAGCCGTGATATGCAAAGGACCTTAATCAATATTTTTTAATCATGAATACAAAGCGATTTTTAGTATTAAGCATCAGTTTACTTTTTGTATCGACAGCGTATGGCCAGTTGACGAAGCCACGTGTCAAGGGGAAAAAAGTCAAATTTGAATATAAAGGAGAGCAATATGTTTTCCAGGATGGTTACAGGAAAGACGTACCACAGCAGGGGATCACCAGTGAAATGCACCGGGAAAATGTGGGTAAGATCATTTTTTCCGATGAAAAGATCCAGTTTCAAAATGAGGACCCTTCCAGGTTAAAGACAAGATTCAGGACCAGTGACCATATTTATGGAAGGGCTTACATGATCTGTTCTGTGGCCAATGACACACTAACTGATGGATATACAACATCTAACAATCCCCTTTCTCTCACGCAAAAAGTTTATGGAGGCGTATCGCGGCCAGGATAACTACCGGCTGGCTAGCGCTTTTTACAAATTGTATGTCAATGGGGAGTTGTCAAATTGGAATATCCAGAATATTAGCTTCAACGAAAAATCATTACAGTACAGCACTCGCCAGGTTTGGTTGGCGCCAAAACCGGAAGATGAAATGGTGAGCGACTACTGGTTGGAGATTTTGGACGAATTACCTATAGGTGAACATGACGTGAGGATAGAACTGTACAGTGGATCGGATGGACGTAGCCAGAGTTACCGGCCGCTTGCCGCGGGCGAATTTACCCTGGTAAAAGGCGCCAATGATGCAGTATCTACAGGGATAAAATTTGCAGACCTGGATGAAGCAAGAAAAGACCCGGCGCTTGCCAAAGAAATTGTGACCATCTTAAATGAAAAAGCAAGGGATTACGGCTGGGAGATGACGTTCAAAAAGGTAAAGATGAATACGGATTGGGTAGCGTCTTACGTAAGCACGAACAATAGCGGCGTGACGAAAATCAGGGAGATCCGCGTGTACGGATTTGCTACCTATCCCAATGGCAGGTGTATTACAGAAGAATTTACCATGGCACAAGGTCACAATGGGAGTGAGTTCAGTGGGCCCATCTTTTACCGGCAGGTGATACCGGGCAGTAAAAAAAGGATCGATTGTGAATAGCCATGGTGATAAATGGTGAATGGCATTGATCACCATGGTATTGAGTGCTGCCGGTCTTCCGGACCTGCAACAAAAACCTGTAAAAAATAATGGGGAGAGGCTAAATGAAATGTATCTGCTCTTATCTGTAATGTTCATTTAAGCAACTCCACCACCTGGCCCTGGTTATTGAATACCAGGGCCACTTTTTTCGACTCTTTAAAGGGAATACCGGCATGACCGGAGAGGATCCAGGTCTCAGCAGAGAACCAACCTGACCGTTTGGACTATCTCAGAGCACTGGCCTGTAATTCAGCTTTGAACAAACGATTGTTATGTCATAAGCATAGTGAAAGCGCTATTTTTCATCTGCTATTAAGTGATAATACCTATTCTGGTCCACGCAAAACAATAGAATAGTATGGATAAGTTGCTTTCTCTTTCACTGTTGATCTCAACCTTTGTTTCCTGCGTTCCCAAGGATATCAATACAAGGCTTTTATCCCCTGATCGGAAAAATGAGCTTTCATTTACGATCAATGAGGCTGGGGAGATCTTTTATGATGTGAGCCGTGAGGGGCTACAATTCATCAAACCCTCCAGGCTTGGCTTTGAATTGAAAGACCGGAGTTTGAAGAATGACTTCACCATCATTGGAAGCAGCCGGTTCACTGGTAATACCCAATGGAAAACCGTATGGGGCCAGCGGGAAACAGTGACGGATCATTACAACGAGTTGACGCTTCATTTAAAGCAAAGGTCAACAGGTCTTCTCCTGGATGTGATTGCCAGGGCTTATAACGACGGGGTGGCGTTCCGTTATGTTTTTCCGGACCAGCAGGATCTGAAAGACTTTGTCATTATGGATGAGTTGACAGAGTTCAACTTTGGTGGAGACTACAGGGCATGGTGGAATTTTGCAGATTATGATAACTATGAAAAGGTATATTATAATTCCCCCGTCACCGAAATCGGAGATACGGTGAAGTTTTACAGGCGCCCGGATAAGGAAGAGATCGCGAATATGGCCAATACACCTACAACCATTGAAGTGAATGAACAGCTGGTGATCAGTATCCATGAGGCCGATCTCACCGACTATGCCGGTATGAACCTGCGAAATACATTGGATGGCCCCCGTTTAAAGGCACATCTCACCCCATGGCTGAATGGCGACCTCGTGAGGGCCGGTGCACCCTTCCGATCCCCCTGGAGGACCATCCTCATCGCCGAAAATGCAGGAGGATTGGTTGAGTCCGATATGATCATGAACCTCAACCCTCCCAGTGCCTATGAAAATACGGATTGGATCGAGACCTGTAAATACATTGGGATCTGGTGGGAAATGCATACAGGCAAAAGCGCCTGGGCAGAAAAAATGCAGTTTGGAAGACCCATTAACCGGCCTCATGGAGCCAATACTGAAAATGCCAAACGTCATATTGATTTCGCCGCAAAATATGGTTTTCCTGATGTTCTGATCGAGGGATGGGACAAAGGCTGGGACGACATGGAAGGCTCATGGACGGGGTACGGCATTTTCGACTGGAAAACACCTACAGATGATTTTGACCTGGAGGAGGTCTGCCGGTATGCACAGGAAAAAGGGGTGCGTATGATGATGTATCATGAAACCATTTCGGACATTGATCATTATGAGCCTGCAATGGATGAACTGTATCAAATGTGCCGTGACCTGGGTATTAGAACCATCAAAGTCGGATATACCGGAGATGTGAATTATGATTATGAGAATAAAACCTACCGGCAGCACCATCACGGGCAGTACATGGTGCGTCATTATAAAAAGATGGTGCAGACTGCCGCCAAATACGAGTTGATGATCATCAACCACGAACCTATCAAATTCACGGGAGAGCAGCGTACCTATCCCAATCTCATGTCACGTGAAGGTGCACGTGGACAGGAGTACAATGCCTGGAGCAGGGGTAACTCTCCGGAGCATGGTGTGGTATTGCCCTTTACACGGATACTGGGAGGGCCTATCGATTACACTCCGGGGATTTTTGAAATGTTCCTGCCACAGAAAGACTGGGCTGATTTCGAGGTTCGGGTAAGAAGTACTGTCTGCAAGCAACTGGCATATTATTTGACGCTGTACAGCCCCATGCCTATGGCGGCTGACCTGCCGGAAAACTATGAGGGAAAGGCAGCCTTTGAGTTTATCAAAGATGTACCCACCGACTGGACCGAAAGCATAGTACTGAATGCAGGGATCGGGGATTACTTTACCATTGTACGTCAGGAAAAGGGAACGGACAACTGGTATCTTGGAAGTACAACCGATGAAAATGGCAGAACATTTGAAATTGACCTGTCCTTTTTACCGGAGGGCAAATCGTACGAGGCCACTATTTATGCCGATGCCGCAGATGCTCACTGGAAAGATAATCCCCATGCTGTGGAGATCGTCACAAAGGAGGTTTCTTCAAAGGACAGGCTAACGATCGTGCTGGCTCCCGGGGGTGGGCAGGCGATCGCTTTTAAGGTAGTGGAGTGATACATGCACCTATATCTCCAAAAATATCACTTAACTAATTCAAAAATTTAGTTAAGTAGGATTAAATACTTAAAACGTGGTACAGGATCACAAAAACGCGGTACAGAATCATTTTGTAGCATAAAAAAATCACTCCGCCGCATGGGAAAATCATTTCACCGCATAAAGAAATGACTAAAGCGCATTGAAATATCACTCAAACGCACAGGAGAATCACTCTCCGGCACGCGGGGATCACAAAAACGCATCATGAAATTATTCCGCACCATGGAAAAACCGCTCAAACGCACTGAAAAGTTATTCCACCGCATAACCATACTCTTTCCATTTACAAAGTGGTCATTCTGCGTTAAGGATTGAAGCAAAGTACCCCGCCTTGATTGGCATTTTGAGCAGGAAGGCGTGTACCGTCGAAAGCCTGGCCTGGCTGGCCACACCTGGCCCGAAGGGTAACGTCCTCGGATGATCATATGAAGATGTGATGGTATTCAACACCACGCATGAATCACAAAGTACTTATTGTTTTTGATAACCGAAGAGACTCAATAATCTCATGCTTTGCTGCTCAGCTTTCAGATTTTGCCTTTTAAAATTTTATACTGATTG
>LYSV01000247.1 GCA_001657315.1 Flammeovirgaceae bacterium BBD 1991-12
CCAGTCCTCATCAAAAGTGATCAGCTCCCCTTCTGGCAGGAACATCAGGTTCAGAAAGGCCATCGGAGCGCTGGCGTTCTCAGAGTCGAAATCCCTTTACACGCTTATGATTGACATTGCTAACAAGATTACACTGCTCCGCAAGGAAAAGGGCTGGTCACAGACGGAGCTGGCCAAGCTCATTGGTTCGTCCCGCGAGATTATTTCCAAGTATGAAAAGGACAGTGTAATGCCTTCTATTGAGATGGCCAAGAAGATTGCCGATGCCTTTGGCGTGTCGCTGGATTTTTTAGTGGGTGAAGGGCAGATAAAAAAACGGTGCAACGGATGCAGGAGATTGAGAACATGGACTCCGAAGCTAAAGAGCGGTTGTTCTCGGTCATTGACTCGGTGATCCGCGATTATAAAACGCAAAAGGCGTACGCTTCCTGATGGATAAGAATAAAACCCTGGAAGTGCTGGAAGCCCTGGCCAATGGCATTGACCCAGTTTCCAGTGAGGTGTTTCCCGAAGATAGCCCCTATCAAAATGTGGATGTGGTTCGTTCCTTATTCCATGCCATTGCTTTGATCAAGGAGGTCAAGCCTAAAAAGGACGGCCCGCCACGAGTAGGACAGGCATGGGATGAACAGGAAGATAACGAACTCAAAGAGGCGTTTCTTAGTGGAGAGAAAATCCCCACTCTGGCACACAAGCATCAGAAAACTTCGGGGGCAATCAGATCAAGACTGCAAAAGCTTGGGCTTATTCAGGAGAAGTAAAAAGACCATGCTATAAGTTACCCTTTCTATAAATTCAACTTTTGGGTTGTTTTGTATTCTTTACCAGAGGACGTATTATTCCAAAATACAATAACAACGAGTCTGAGACTAATACCAGTATAATAACTAACAACCCATAATTGTTGAACACAAAATAGCTTGACAGAATCACCACCATAACTATAAGTATCTTATCGAACAGGTTCTGTGAACTTTTCATTTTTTACTATATGGATGTTCTTTCCAACCATCTTTTGGGACTACTATATCAGTTGTAATGGGGGAATCAAAATATATTTCTGTCAGTTTTGGATCATCTACCCAATACTTTAATACATACTTTGAACCTAACTTAGCTTCGGCACATGCATGCGAAGTACATATATTCTCGAACAATTCTCCATTGGCAGTATATTCATACTTCTTACCAATATCTTTTGAAGAGGAATAATTATCTACCATAGTACATACAGTATATCTGACCTCTGAATTAGATTTAGTGATATATTCGTACATCAAGTATCCAATAACAGATAGCACTAATACAGCAAAAAAAGCTATTGATAAACCAAATTTAACGTTTTCTATTTTCATTTTGCCTTATGTTAACTTTTGCACCATTTGCTATAACTTTCATGGATAAATCTGCTCCAGCCTGGATCAATGGTTTTACTCCGCTACGCTGAATACCCGGAATGCTCGAGACGCGTCCTGCCACATATCCTGTAGCAAAATCTACAGCCGCTTCAGAGTTTAGATTGACTTGAAACTTATCATTTGAGAAAGGCTTGAAATCTACAACCGCACCAAAAGCTGCACTTTGAGGTGTATTTAAACCAAGGAAGCCCTGCGAAGCTATATCTGCCACATCCAACTCAGATGGATTGAAGCCATTTGTAAGTAATTGATTGGTAGTTTCAATTGAGGCATTTAAGCCTGCCTGGGTTAAGTAAGATTTAGAGAAAATTTCTGAGGTTCCAAACAATGTAGTCCTAATTCCCGAAGCAGTAATGGAACCAAGATTCATTTGCTCAATCAATAAAGGTGACCCTACAGTCGCAAGCATGGCTGAGGAAATACCTAACATGCCATATCCAGCAAATCGATTAAAGGTTCTACCAAATTCCGTTTGTCCTTTATAACCTTTCCATTGGATAGTTTGGTTAGACTTATTGAAAGCGTCTCTTAAAAATTGAGTATCACCTTGTTTATGTTTACTGGCTATCCCCCGTTGAAACACATTACCACTAAACAACCATGAATTGAGGAATGAATTATTTGCTGGGAGCCTAGAGGCAGTTACCGTCACTGCACCTTCGTCCAATACAGTTGCTCCATTACAATCAACGCCCTCAGGGCAATTCTCACTCATCAACCTCGTAGGATCATTAAACATTATCGGGTTGTTAAAACCGTAGGCCGATGGAGTAATAGACGGTATTAAATCTGCTAGAGCATCTATGCCGTGAAAACGACCCAGAGATTGATCATAAAACCTCTGAGCTGTCATGTAAATCCCCATGTTCAAATCAGTTTGAAGCTCTGACCCATCATTATAAAGAAACCTATTCTCTTTCGCTGTTACTCTATTAAACCCACCTTCATGAGTTAGTCCAAAAGGATAGTAATCATCCCGCTGCACCACCGGATGCTCGTTCACCGTAACCTTCAGGTCATCAAAATACACCTCGGTAAATATATCACTTTCATTGCTCAGGTACACCACCACATACCCGTTTACCGGGCTGATAAAGTCTTCAATCGCTAACCGGTCATGCGGAGCAGGACAACATGCAGCACCCGTTCAAAGCCCTCCTAAAGCTATCGCTAAACCCAAGAACTCTAAAGATTCATCAAAAAGTAAAAACTAAGTATGCCTAAAAAATTTACTACCATCAACAAAACGAAAGCAGCACCTAAAGGCCAGGGGCTTCCAGTAAAATCTATACCTCCAGAGTTGAAGGTTAAACCTAATACAACTTCAGACAGCTCCAAAGATAAAGGGGGTTCAAAAGATAAAAAATAGAGTCCAAAGCCCCTCTATCTGACCCCTAATTTGGCCATCGTAGGTTCTAAAAGTCAACTACCCGTTAACTCTGTTGTTGTGGTACAATCTTTTTGAGTTAGCACTTCCAGTCTTTTTAATGACTTTTCTAATAATTCAGCTATTTGTTGTTCCAGAGACTCAACATTCAGAGGGTCATATTCTTCCTTATAAGAGTACCTGACCCCTGACATATCATAATATTTGAGAAAATAGAACTTAAATAAGGCTTCACCCTTCTGATCTAAATAGTAAATACCTATGTGATCATTAGCATCTCCAACTTTTCGGTACAAGTTCACCGCTAAAGTCTCGTTATAATATCTCTCCCGATCTAAGCTAAATGAATGTTCATTACAAAATGATTTTACAACCGAATTCTCCAAAGAAACAAGCCTTGATTTCAATTTGGAGAACTTGCTATTTGATAGATTATTATAGTAATGCACAGTAACTTCTTTTTACTTTCCTAAAATAAATGCCCCTTTCACTGGAAATGGCTGCCCGATTGTAGCTTCTCTACCTCCCCCTGGTTCGCCAAATGCTGGCTGTACAATATCCCATGAGTAACGCGGATGCTTCGTAGCATGTATCTCACTTTCAAAAGTCCAAACTCCAATTTGAGGAGCATAAGGTAAAGCTAAAAATGACTTTGCAGCCGACCTTGATCCAAAAACGTCAGGAGTGATGTACTTTCTTGATACATTCAGGTCTTTATCTGTATTGTTAATCTTCAATGTTTTACCTATAAACATTCCTTCTTTAGCTGAAAGATATCTAAATACTATTTGATCATGATTTCTTTTATTATATTCTGTAACATATTCTTTTACGCTTACGAAATCCCCTTTACTTATGAATTTATTTACTTCTTCTTCTGCTACTTGCGGTGAATAATAATCTGGGCTATTATCACCTTGAAGAAACGCCAATGAAAAGATTAAACCTACAGACCTTCCTAAAACAAATTTCCAACCTTGCTTTTTGGTTTCTTCAAAAACCAGACCTGTTATTATGGGTGAAAGTACGACAGACGCTTCTTTCGAATCATCAGAGCTACCATTGCCATAAGTAGCTTTCAAATTGCTAAATAGATCAACTGCATCTTGCCCCGTGTAAACTATGCTGGAATCAGTTTCAGTTACCGCCATTCCATTAGGATCTATCAGCCTGATAGGATTATTTAATGCATATACATAGGGACTATGGTCTTCATATAGTTCTGCTAATGGGTCTTTAACAAACCACCTTCCTAAGTCCGGTTGGTACATACGTGCCCCAAAGTCAATCCAACCTGTTTCCGGCTGCTCCTCTTTGCCTGTGAATTTGAATCTGTTCTCTTTGGCTGTCGCCCTTTGGTAACTATTGAACGTCAACCCAAATGGATAGTAATCATCACTCTGCACCACTGGATGCTCATTCACCGTAATCCTAAGGTCATCAAAATACACCTCGGTAAATACATCACTTTCATTGCTCAGGTACACCACCACATACCCGTTCACCGGGCTGATAAAGTCTTCAATCGCTAACCGGTCATGCGGAG
>LYSV01000248.1 GCA_001657315.1 Flammeovirgaceae bacterium BBD 1991-12
AATGGACTGATAAAGCGTATTCAGAATTCGTAAAGTACGGAAACAATCCCATGCAGGTATAACAGACACTCATTTTATTATTAAGCCTCCTAATATTATGTTTAAATAGAACAATCTCCATCCAGGCGGGTGGGTTGACAGAATAGCGGGCCATGCGTTGGGCTCGCTTTCGCGAAGCTTCAGCGGAGCAAAGCTGTGGGTGGAAGCTTTATTCTGTCTAGATTTTTGCATACTTTTTATCAATGAAAAAGTATGGGCCTAGCGGCCTGAGCGATCATGCGAACACATATACAAGAGAAGACAACCGTGAGCATTGGTAAATTAACAGTAATTGGAACCAGTCATACAGAAGGAGTAGCTTGTACTGCGAATGAGTTAATCAAGATTATAGAAGAACTTTCACCTCAAACTATTTTTTGCGAGGCTCCTCCTGAAGTTTTTCAAGCGATGCTGAAAGCCATTGAGAATTTCAATACTCCAGAAATAAAAGTATTGAGAACAATTATTGAAAAAACTTCAATTGATATTGTTCCTGTTGATATAAATGATGATCCCTTTGACGGAAGATTAGAGGCAATGTTTGAACTATTTAGACGACAGATTAGTGATTATTTCTATGCAACTGAAATTCAAGCCAATGAGACACAGCTAAAAGGATTCGCATTTTTGAATAGCAAGGACAGTGATCAGATTCATAAAGACAAGAGTTCCATGGAAAGAATTTTTATCGAGAGAGTGAAAAATCATGAGTTGTCAAAAACCTATAGTAATTGGTTAAAATGGAATGATGAACGTGAAAATCATTGGATCGATGTAATTCATAATTATTTCGTGAATAATAGACCCAAAAAAGCGGTATTTCTTGTTGGTTCAGCTCATAGAGTCCGGTTAATGGATAAGATTCAAAATTTCAGCGGTAAAAATGAATTAATTCCAGATTGGAATTTTTATCCATTCAAATAATTAGGCTTGTGCTGTGGGCAAACGGAGCGTTGGGTAAAGCAAGTGTATCACAGGCAATTTTCTAACGTCTGACAATCGCCGTAGATGAATTAATCCAGTACGATTGATCGAATATCGGAAAATAGAACATCAGAATTGCCTGGGATTCTCTTGCTGATGAATGGCCAATATTCCCGCCACAAGCGGGAAAGCGCGTTGGGAGAAAACTGTTAATGGGCGCTTGGACAGGACAGGGCAAGCCATGCGGATGGATCAGCGCGCCTGCCTGCACGGAGCCGTTTCGGCAAAGGCAGGCTGGCCGAGCGGCTATTTAACATGAACACTAATTATATAACAGGCTTTGACGCGAACTTAATAAGAAGGACAATTGGGAGAACGATCTCGCCAAACGAAAAGGTCAACTTGAAAGATGAAACCTTTATTTAATATAATATTATTATATAAGCAAATTAGGTTCCGCGCGGCGGAGAATTTGCAGCTCAGCCATGTGCGTATTGGCGGCAAATACGCAGGGTTTGTTATATAATTGAGTATCATGTTTCAAACTATTAGGGGAGCAGACCAGAAGATTCGATATCTTCCCCTACCGGATCTCAATGATAAGGTTTGGAGAATCGGCAGGCAGTGAGGCGGTGAAAGTGGCCTCAGACCTTTTTGTTTTCCAATGAATTAAAAATCCCTGTAAGGAGTATCCAAAAACTGATTGGCTTCCTGTTCTTCAAATTTTGCTTTCCGACTATCCCAATGCAGGGTTTTATTCGGAAAACGACCTGCAATTACTCCCAGAAGTATTACCTCCGTTAATCGGGCTGAATAGGTAAAGGGTGCGGTGCATTCATCTTTTCCGAGGCAGGCATCCACGAACTGATGATAATGTTTAGGGCTTTCCGTATTGTAATTCCTTACAGGCGATCCTAAATTTCCGGCTTTTTCAAGTTTAGATATCTCTGAATCAATATTTTTATACTTTCCATCCACTATCAATCTGGGGAGTTCCATAAAATGCGGCAACAGCAATCTTCCTTTTTCACCGATAAACATGGCACCTTGTTCAGGGATCCTTTCCATATTTGGCAGGCCGAAATCCTTGTGCATACCTGGCGCTCCGGGTCCGTCATACCAGACCCACGTTAGCGTATCGGTTGTGTATTTCGTACCCGGAAATTCATAGGTCACCATATTATTCTCGGGATACCCGAATCCTGTCGGCGGTCTGCAGCTGTTTTTAATCGTCTTCGGAACGTCCAGCTCCAGTGCGTTGTATGGCGTATCGAAAATATGCACCCCCATATCTCCCAGCGTTCCACAACCGTAATCCAGTAATTTCCTCCAATTGCCAGGATGATACACCCCTTTTTTGTAGGGCCTCTCTGCAGAAGTTCCAAGCCAAAGGTTCCAGTCCAAAGTTTCCGGAACAGGATCACTACCCTCCGGGGCAGGACCGTCATATCCCCAGTTTTTAGGAGACCATGCCCGTACTGTACTGACCTTACCTATGATGCCCGATTGTATAAGCAAGGTTGCCAGCTTATAATCATAGAAGGAATGTACCTGAATTCCCATTTGCGTCACCAGATCTTTTTCTCTGGCCAACCGGGCCAATGCCCTTGCTTCTGACACATGGTGGGTAAGAGGCTTCTGGCAATACACGGCCTTTCCCATTTCCATGGCCATCATTGAGGCAGGTGCATGGGTATGGTCAGGGGTTGACACGATCACAGCATCTATGGCATTGCCCATCTCTTTCAGCATTTTTCTGTAGTCGGAATATACTTTGGCATTGGGATGCAGCTTTTTAGCCGCAGCCAAAGCAGTTGAATCCACATCACACAAACTGGTAACGATAACCGATCCATGGGATGAAACAGCGCTAAGGTCTTCCATGCCCATGCCTCCAACGCCGATGTGCGCCGTTCGTAGTTTTCTATCTTCAGGAAATGCCCAGGCGGGTGCCGGCAATAAAGATGCTGATGCTAATGCAGCGGTATTTTTTATGAATTCTCTTCTTTTCATTTTAATGATACGCTACAGTTTTTTGATCTTGATGTTTCTGAACCACAAGGGGCTATCATGATCCTGCAGCCCAATATAGCCGGTCTTAAACTTTCCATAATCAGGAAAATCCTTCCATTTGCCCGCTGCTTTTCTCTTATGCCAGTCATCGGACCAGGGCTCAAAAGAGAGTACTTTTTTACCGTTCAGCCAGTGCTCTGCCAGCTCCGGCGTAAAACGGATCCTTGTGGTATTCCACTCTCCCGCAGGTTTCACTGTCTTTATATTGTTGTCGGGAATATACATGGCATAATCGGCCGCTGTTTTTTGCCACTCCTCTAATTTCGCATTATTAATTTCCTCCCACTTAAGGTCATCCAGCAGCTGGTATTCAGGGCTGACCTCCGGAGGTCCGCTATACCCTTCTTTTAAATGATAAAATATGCCACTGTTTCCGCCTTCAGATATTTTCCACTCCAAATAAAGTTCAAAATTGTCAAATTCCTCAACGCTATAGATAATGTCCTTTCCTCCTTTATGCTCAGATTCGAGCCTCTTTTCAGTATCGAAGGTCAGCGTACTATCTTTTATGACCCATTGTTCCGGTAGCGTCTCACCGTTATAGGCTCTCCAGCCTTTGGTACTTGTACCATCAAACAGACAGATCCAGTCATTGGCTTCAACTTCAGCAAGCGTTTTGGGATCAGTTGGTGATTCGTTTTTTTGCTCTGTTCTACAGGCTAAAACCGTTACAGCAAGTAAGGAAATGATAACAAGTTGTTTCATAGGTATACTTCAAATTGTTTTTAAGAATATCAACCATGAGCGTTGCTGACCCTATCACAACCCAAAAATATTCTGACCACAGTGCCATCTATTCCTGAATTTCTTTTGCGAGATTGTTCAGCCATTTTTCAACGGTAACCTTGACATAAATTGACGCTGCATCCTAAGGTTGGCACCACAGCTTTCCTATGCATATTGAATTGCTCGTACTAAAGATAAAAAATCAATAACACATAGATTGCTCATTGAATCTTTTTCCCTGGCCTCTTGACTGGAGTGAACGAAAACCGCATCTGGCCGGGCAGTTGGGTGCTGAGATCCTGTCAAAAGTGCTGGGAGAAAACTGGTTTAGGAAGGTAAGGTTTTCGAGAGAGCTGGTGATCACTTCAAAAGGTCGTCAAAAACTGAATGAACAGCTTGGGTTGAGTTTTTGATTGACTTTAACAATGGTTTACCTGTAGATTACAGGTAAGCGTCTTACAAAAAGATAAAGCTGACCAATAAAGAAAGGTCA
>LYSV01000249.1 GCA_001657315.1 Flammeovirgaceae bacterium BBD 1991-12
TGGCTGTATTCCCGTTGATATCGGTTACGGTAAGCTCAACGGTATTGGCCCCTATATCGGAAGAACCGAAGGTATCCCTGTCGATGGCCAGAGACTGAACCCCACAATTATCATGGGAACCGTTGTCTATGTCATCGACCGTAATGGTTTTATTGCCATCGGCATCGAGCTGTATCGTGATATCCTGGCAGATGGCCATGGGAGTTTCATCATCATGGACCGTTACAGTCTGCTCACAGGAAGCGGTATTTCCAGCACCATCGCTCACGATCCAGGTTACGGTAGTTGCTCCCGTACCGAACGCATAGGTATCAGGGTCTATCACCGCACCATTTACCTGGGCCACAACAGCAGCAACGGAACAGTTGTCATCGGTAACAGGGCTGCCAAGGTCAACCGTGGTGCTACAATCGCCCGTACCATTATCAGCGGTATTGGCCACCACATCGGCGGGACATGTTATTGTTGGATCAATGGTATCCCCGGTACCTACGCTTACCTGCGTGGCCGCCAGATTGGGCAAATTGGACGAACTGTTCACACCCGTGACCACATTGGCCGGTATATCGATGGTGATATCATCACAAAGCGATGTGGGCGTAAGGATAGCGGTATATGCTGATCCGCTGCCCGTAAGGGTGTTCACTGTGGCATTGGTCACTTGAATATCCCCCAACTCAAAACCTGTAACCTCGCCATCAAATGTAATACTTACCGGAAAGAGCGACAGGTTATCAACACGTTGTGGGGCATCAATGGCTGGCCGGGGAGGGGTACTGCCATCCGATATGGACTTAAAGCCCGTCCAGCCTCCAGCTTCATAAGCTTGTATCTTACCTGTGGGCACGACAAGGTCTATTTGGTGACGGTGACTAGTATAAAAGACAGTTGCGCCGAGTTTTGGGGGAACGGTGGCCTCCACCGTCACCAGTTCAAGAGGATTGACTGCAAAAGCCTGATACCCAATAGAGGTCACCCCATCCGGAATAGTGACACGGGTCAATTGGTTATGGGAAAAAGCCTCACCCCCAATATCGGGCACACTGCCGGGTATAGTAACCTCCGTCAACTTGTTTCCTCTAAAAGCAGCAAGACCAATACTGGTCACCGTTTCGGGTATGGTCACAGTGGTCAATTGGCTCCCTTCAAAAGCAAAGCCTCCAATGGTGGTCACACTGGTAGGAATATTAACATGGGTCAATTGGTTCCCCGCAAAAGCACCGTACAGGATTTCGATCACACCATGGGGTATGGCCACACTGGTCAAATTGTTTGCCCTAAAAGCCAGAACGCCAATGCTGGTCACCGTTTTGGGTATGGTTACACCGGTCAATCCCTTGCCATGAAAAGAATCATTACCAATGCTGGTCACCGTATAGGTATTCGGGCCATGATCCAGCGTTTGGGGGATGTTCACTATGGTACCTCCCGCAGTGTCATAGCGTATTGTTGTTACTTCAAAGGATGGTGCCATAGAAGTAATTTTGTATGTGATATGATCGGCAACGAATGTGCCCCCGGTCTCTGCAACTTCCGTGATGGACTTGAAATCTGTCCAGCCTGCATTTTCATAATCTTCTACCCTACCTTTGGGAACCACAAGGTCTGTTTGGTGACGAAGATTGGTGCTGTGCAAACCTTGAAAGGCATCTGCATCGAGCGTTGTCGGTGGATTGTTACGCTTCATTGTCACTAAGTCAAGATTCGGGTTGTTAAAAAACGCCTGTTTTCCAATATGTTCCACATTGGCAGGTATGATTACCTCTTTTAAATTACATTGGGCAAAGGTCCACTGCGGGATACTGGTTACACCATCGGGTATGTTCACCTCTGTCAATTGGTTGTTGCTGCCAAAAGCCCGTTGCCCCAGACTGGTCACACTTTCCGGAACGACAATAGTGGTCAATTGGTTATCAAAAAAAGCATCTTCCCCAACAGCGGTCACCGTATAAGTATTCGGGCCATGATCTACCGTTTCCGGGATGTTCACTACGGTGCCTCCCGCAGTGTTATAATCTGTTGCCATTACTTCAAAGGGTTCCAGTAAAGTGATTTGGTATGTGATATGATCGGCAATGAAGACACCATCGATCTTTGCAACTTCCGTGATGGACCTGAAGCCCGTCCAACCTGCATTTTCATATGCAGTTATGGAAGTTGCCTCGGGAACGACCACATCTATTTCGAGACGGTCTGAAAAGGTATTATTGGTAAAAATGGTGGGCACGGTAGCTACACCCCGTGCCGTTACTATTTTGATTGGATTGTTTGCAAAGGCATTAATCCCAATACTGTTCACCGTGTTTGATATGGTCACCCGGGTCAATTTGTTATTCCTAAAAGCACTGGTCCCAATATTGGTTACATCATCAGGTATGGTCACCTCGATCAATTCGTTATTCCTGAAAGCACTGGTCCCAATAATGGTTACACCATCAGGTATGATCACCTGGGTCAATTCATTGTTCCTGAAAGCATTGGTCCCAATACTGGTTACACCATCGGGTATGGTCACCTGGGGCAATTCATTGTTCCTGAAAGCACTGGCCCCAATACTGGTCACATTGCTCGAACCGGTGAAGTCCACACTGGTCAGCTCCTTTCCCTGGAAAGCCCTTTCCCCAATACGGGTCACCTCATAACTTACACCTTGATCATTGACCGTTTCGAGAATGGTCACCTCTGTTGCGGTACCTTTATAGTCTACCACCTCTACTTCGGCTGGAGAGGTGATGCCGTATGTGATGCCGTCAACGTCAAATTGGTCTCCTACACTTTGGCCTTGGACATAAGTGGTTACTGCAAACATTCCTAACAGAAGGACTGAATACACTTTGGACCGGATTTTACATTGTACTTGTTTTTTCATGGTCTTTAGTCTTTTTAGATTAGTTAAATTAGGAGCATGGCAAAAATTGAAACATGTTTTCTCGTTGGGTCATTGGCTGGGGAATTAAGGGCAGAAAGTCATTGGCTTTCTGCCCCATTCATCTAACTTTTCAACCGCCTTCGTGCCTCAAACATTTAAGGAGTTGAAATAAAGTACAATTACAATATTTATGTAATAACAAATATGATGAAGAAGATGGCAAATGGACTATGCGAAAATTGTTAAAATCTGTGCGAGAAATGGCAAATGTCACCTTCGCTAAAGTTTTGGGGACTGAAACCACCTTCGCTAAAGCTACGGTGGTTGAAAGAGATCATAGTTTTGAGCTTGTTTGTCAAAAGGCCAACAATAATGCGGTATAAGGATGGTTCTTTCATTCACTGCAACTTTACACAGAATGTACGTCATTCTGATAGCCTGTCCCGTACCCGATACGGGAAAGCGTAGCGGAATTCAGCCTGCCTGCCGCAGGCAGGCCAAACGTACAGGTGGTGAGTAAATATCTCTCCCCATGGTCGGGATGACAAGAGTCATTACCATTGTCATTTCGAATGAAGTGAGAAATCCATTCTGACTAATTTTCTTTAGCAGGGACCAGATACAGGAAACATCTCGCAGAAGCGCAGTGCCTTTTCCAGGTGCGGGAAACCGTCTCGCGGGAGTGCAGGACGTTTTCCCGGTGCCAGAAACCGTCTCGCAGGGTTGCAGGGCCTTTTCCAGATTCCAGAAACCGTCTCGCAGAGTTGCAGGGCAAAATCTATGATAAGGTGTAGTCTAACGTACGCCCGGAAGGAGGAGTAAATATCTCTCCCTGTGGTCGGGATGACAAGGGTTATTTTACCATTGTCATTTCGAACGAAGTGAGAAATCCATTCTTACCGGAAAGATTAGTGTTATTTGGGATCCTGGACAAGTCTGCCGGCAAAGGCAGGTTTCAGGGTCTATGGCACCGAAAAATGGTATAACATCCCCCTTTCCCCCTTCAAAGGGGGAAAGGGGGAGTAATTCGTCATTGAACCTTTGCGAAGCATTGGTGGCGTGGCAATCTTATGGATTAAGCAGGTCTCAGGTATCAAATAAGATTCCCAGGTCTCAATTCGTACCTCATTTCGCAAGGGAATGACGTAAAGTACCCAATCCTTCAAAGGGGAAATTGTCATAAAAGAATAGTTACGGCACCCTTGTAGGTATTCGGTCCATCCTGGATCGCATATAAGTAGGACCCGGCGGGCAGTGACTTTCCACGAGAGGTGCCATCCCAGGGATGGATATATCCATCATTGGAACTAAAAATGATGGTGCCGTGTCGAT
>LYSV01000010.1 GCA_001657315.1 Flammeovirgaceae bacterium BBD 1991-12
CCAACAGGGGAGTAAAGGTTTACCCGGACGGTATGCCCGAGACCTTCTGCACGGATCACTGGAGATGCCGGTTTGTCTCTGTCAAAAGTCAGTACGGCCCGAACGTAGAGCGCAGGTATGAAGTGATCAACTACGAGCAGGTGGTTGCGCTGCTGTCGAAACTGAATTCAGAAGGTTTTGAGGTGATAAAAACCGAGAATCTGTATTCGTTTGATGGCCAGATCGGCTTTTCGCTGGGTCAGGGAGAATGATCCTGCTTTTGACGGTAGAAAAAGAAACAAACTACTAAGGATAACTGAACCAGGCCAGCCGGCCTGGTTTTTTTGAATATGAGCGATACAGACAAAAAAGCCAGATGGCAACGAAGCATTGCGGAATCGCTGTGGATCCTGGCGGGGGTTTTTTCGGCAGGCTTTGGACTTAAGGGTTTTTTATTGCCCAACAGCTTCATCGATGGAGGGGCAACCGGGATCTCACTTCTGATCGCGGAAACCACGATTCTGGATATTTCCTACGTGATCCTGATCGTTAACGTACCGTTCATCGTCGTTGGCTACCTGCAGATGAGTCGCAGGTTTGTGCTCAAAACCGTACTGGCGGTAGTCGTGCTTTCCATAGTGCTGGCACTGCTGGAGTTCCCCATTATCACGGAAGACCGGCTGCTGGCTTCGGTGTTTGGGGGTTTTTTCCTGGGTGCCGGGATCGGACTTAGTGTGAGGGGAGGTTGCGTGATCGATGGTACTGAGATACTGGCTCTTTACTTCAGCCGGAGGTTGAACATTTCCATGGGGGATATTATCATCGTTATCAATGTGCTCATTTTCGGTATGTCAGCGTGGTTGCTGGGTATCGAGGCGGCACTCTATTCCATGCTGGCCTATTTTGTAGCTTCCAAAACCATGGATTTCATAATTCAGGGTATTGAGGAGTACCTCGGCCTCACCATCATTTCCAGACGCAGTGATGAAATAAGGGAAATGATCATCAAAGAGATGAATACGGGTGTGACCATCCTGAACGGCCGGGGAGGATACGGCAGGAAAGGGAATGAACCTGAAAAAATGGACATTTTGTACACCGTAGTGACGCGCCTGGAACTACTCAAGGTAAACAGAATAGTGGATGATGCCGATCCGGATGCCTTTCTGGTGATCCATGGAGTAAGAGATGTAAAGGGAGGAATGCTCAAGAGAAGACGGGTCCCGCATTAGTTGAGATCAGTATTCAGCCAATGGTCCGTAAGACCATCCACTGGACCTGATGGCAGGAACAATGTGCTTTGTGGACCAATACCTGCAACTGAGTACTCGCGATTTCCTGCTGATCAGTTAACATTTCCTTAAAAAAAGGAGCAATATTTCATAACCTTCATAGGCACTTTCTCGTTTATAATAGTAATACTATTAAAAAAAGTAGCTATGCATAAAAAAATTATTACCATACTATTTTTATCAATACTCCCGTGGATGGGTCATAGCTATACCAACCCTGAAAACGACCTTATCAGAATGGGCAAGTCATTTATGACCCAATGGGATTTTGATCAGGCCATCTTCTTTTTTTCACGTGCTATTGAGGAAGACCCCGGTCTGGTAGAGGCATATCTGCACAGAGCCAATGCATATCTGATGGTAGATAAATACCAGGAGGCGGTGGATGATTACCAAAGCGCTCTGGTGATCGATCCTGAGTTTGTGAAAAGCTTTATGGACAGCAAGAAAGAGAGGGTCCATACTGGTTCCTATCTGTCAGAATCTGACCATGATCCTGAACCTCCCATCGACTGAGAATTTCCATTTAAATTATAATATCATGAACAGATCAATATATTTTATCCTGCTGGCGGCTGTAGTATTTGGCAGCTGTACAGTAGTGAGGCAGGGAGAAGTAGGGGTGAAGCGTAAGCTGGGTAAGCTAAGCGAAAAGACGATAGAGCCTGGTGCGGTAGGTTTTAACCCTCTTGTTACGCGTGTCATCAAGCTGCCGATCCGTACTGTAAATCTTGAGATCAGCTCTAATCTGCCTTCCAAGGAAGGATTGAACGTAGGAGCAATCATCTCCATTCTGTACCGTATCAAACCCGAATATGCTTCAAGTATCATTGAGAACATCGGCGTAAACTATGAGGAGGTGGTGATCACCAGTGTATTCCGGTCGGCCTCTGCGGATGTATGCTCACGCTTTTTTGCCAAGGATATGCACACGGCCCAGAGGAGTTTTATCGAAAACGAGATCACCAAACGGATGTCAGGGCTGCTTAGTGACCGTGGCTTTGAAATAGAGGCTGTACTGTTAAAAACGATCCAACTCCCTCCGGGCCTTGCCCGTGCGGTGGAAGAAAAGCTGGAAGCTGAACAGGATGCACAACGCATGGAATTTCTGCTGCAAAGAGAGAAGTTGGAGGCTAAAAGGAAGCTGGTGGAAGCGGAAGGAACACGTGATGCACAAAAAGTGATCGCTCAGGGGTTAAATGAAGAAATATTACAGTGGCAGACTATTGAAGCATTCAAGGAGTTGTCCACTTCGCCCAATTCAAAGGTGATTATTACCAATGGAAGTGCTCCGTTGCTCATGAACGAAATTAAGGGCAACTGACATCGGTCGGTTAGCCGGACAAACAGAAACAGGGAATGATCTGGATAGTCGTAGACGACGATCCCTGGCCTGATAAGTACATACCTATACTTGTCAGGCCCCAACTTGAGGCGGTAGAGTTAAAAAGGGGATCTGCCCGGTTCAGGGTATTTGACAATGAACCGGATGCCATATTACACGCTGAGGAATTGAAAAACAAGTATCAGGCAAAAACCGTCAGAATGTTCTACTCTGACGGTTTTTCCAAAACCATCACATCATGAAAAAGAAAAAAGAGTATAAGAAGATCACGTTTATCTATTTTGGACTTCTGCTGGTGTTACTCTTTACTCTGAGTGCCGTAAAAAGCTATGGGCAGATCCCGGTGAGATTCGATAACCTGCAGGAGGCGATGGCAGCTCCAAACTCCGTGGAATGGTTGGAACTGAGGGATAAAGGTTATGATAAATTTCCTGAAGTGATCTTCCAGTTCAGAAATCTGGAGTTTCTTGACTTGTCCGGTAATCAGCTCAAGTCAGTTCCGGACGAAATATCCGCCCTTTCGAGATTGAAATACCTGGACCTTTCCGGAAATCTGATCAGAGAGGTACCGGGATCCATGGGCTCTCTCGACTCCCTCACTACCCTTCACATGGCCAATTTGCCCTACCTCAATCTGGACCAGGTGTTTCCGGTGATTAGTCAGATCCGTGACCTGCGGGTCCTTGACATAAAAAATGACAATATTGTAACCCTGCCTTCTTCGATCCAAAATTTTACGCAACTGGAATTGCTGGACCTTTCCGGAAATCCTATACGGGTAATCCCACGGGAACTAACCTATCTGGATCAACTTAAGATACTTTATCTGAATAACGATAAGGAACTGGACCTTGAAGGTAGTGTAGACGTATTGATTGAGATTGAACAGTTACAGGAGCTGCACCTTGAAAACGATGCCATCAAGGTGATCCCTGACAAAATAAGCAGGATGAAAAGCCTCGAATACCTGTACCTTAATGAAAACCATCTTGATCAGTTGCCTCCTTCCATACGGACCATGCCAGGTTTGAAATATATCGATGTCCATGCCAACCCCATCCCCAATGTGTTTCTGGATGAATACAGAAGGTACCTGGCGCCTTCGATCAAGATCAATATCGGCAATTGACATTTCCTGTTTGGCAATTGAGATTTGCTGACTGCCATTTGCCCGATGCCGACTTCACGACTAAGCATTCATACTTATCACTACTACTATTAGTGAATCAGCCATTTGGCGTCACTTACCAGGCATACCCCACCCGATTTTTTAAGTACAGCCCTTAGCGGTTCCTTGATCCTGTCCAGCTCTTCCACGGAGCAGGCTATAATAAAATACGTATTTTGAAAAGCGTTGTGCAGGCCTTCTCCATCCTGTATGCCCTTGTCGCCACTACCCAGCACATTTTTGATCAAGGTATAACCATTGATCTCATGTTTTTTCAGAATGTCGATAACCTTGCGGGTTTCAAGGGTCCCTGTAACAATTTCTACGCGTTTAAGATCTCTCATTGCTCTCTAATTTAACCACTCCAGAATATGATAGTAAACCGGTATTCCTATTATAATATTAAACGGAAAAGTGATCGCCAGGGACATCGGAACGTAAAGCCCCGGATTAGCTTCAGGCACTGTAAGTCGTATGGCTGCCGGCACGGCTATGTATGAGGCACTTGCAAACAATACTACCAGCAGTAGTGAGTCCCCGACATTGATGTTCAACATGGAGCAAAGTGCTATGCCCAATGCAGCGTTCAATATAGGTATTACAATGCTGAAGACAATTAAAAAGGTGCCGGCCATTCGCAGGGAACGGATCCTTTTTCCAGCCAGAAGCCCCATGTCCAGCAGAAAAAAGGCCAGCATACCCTTGAAGATATTGTCTGTGAATGGTGCCAATGCCGTGGCGGTCCTTTCACCACCCAGCACACCTATGACCAGACTACCCAGGATCAGCACTACGGACCCATTGGTAAGGGCCTCTTTCAGAATGCCTTTATAATTATTTCCGTTGCCATTGTTTTTATCCGTACGGTACAGATTAATGAGTAAGACTCCAATAATAATAGCGGGCGATTCCATCAGGGCCATGGCAGCTACCATATGCCCTCCGTAGCTTACATCAATATCTCTTAGGAAAGCCGTGGCTGTAATAAATGTTACCGCACTGATCGATCCGTAAGTGGCAGCTATGGCGCCGGCATCGTAAATATTCACTTTCTTTTTAAGTACATAGAAAGTGTAGATCGGAACTACTACCGACATGAGCATGGCCAGGCCCAGTGTTGTGAGCACATCTGCCGTAATTCCGCTATGCGCCAGTTCTACACCACCTTTGATGCCGATGGACAGCAGAAGATAAAGAGAGAGGAATTTTGGAATGGGCTGTGGTATTTCCAGATCGGATTTGATAAACACTGAGATCAGCCCAAGAAAAAAGAAAAGAACAGCAGGATTAAGCAGATTGTGAAGAACAACTTCCAGACTCATAAAAAACTTTTTCGTTAATTCAGGAACATCGCAAAGATATGATTGTTTTTCTATCTAAAATCATAGCATTACTATTATTTTGAATTATGGAATTCTCTAAGGTGTGGGTAGTTGGACTGGACATGTCTGAAACAGATGGCTTCATTTTTAAAAATGTAGCAGAACTGGCCCGCCGGTTCAAGCCGGAAGTGATCCACTTCGCACACGTGGCACCGGAGCCGGATATCCCCGGCGAGGTTTTGCAGGATATTCCTGACCTGCAGATCCCGGAACTGACCCATTATCGTTCCAAAATTCAAAAGCATATTGAGGAAGACCTCGGGTCCGGGCACAACGTTGAGATCCATATCCGGGAAGGCAATCCCCTGACTGAATTGCTAAGAGTATGCACGCAGGTGAAGTGTGATCTTTTGGTGGTAGGAGAGAAGGGCAGTAAAAGCCCGGGTGTTGTGGCCAGAAAAATTGTAAGGAAATCCCCGTGCAGTATACTCTTGATACCGGAGTTGTTTAACAAATCCATCACCTCTGTTCTTGTTCCCACAGACTTTTCCGACTATTCCACCATGGCACTTCAGATGGGTGAAACGGTGGCGGAAAAGTATAATGACTGTATTATTCACGCTCTGCATGTATATAAAGATGCCTCGAAATACCTGAGCCAGGTATTTGAAACCGTTCATGAGATAGATGAGATCCTGCTCAGAAGAAAGACTATTGATGAAAAGCTGACTACCTATGCCCGGCATAAGCTGGATGAACATCTTGAAAAATTCAGGAGCAATGGATCGGATATTGCTCCACACACGGTAAGCATAGACCGGGGCAGGGAGATCAGCAATGGTATAGACGAATGGATCAGGGCAAATGCTCCCGATCTGGTGATCATTGGCTCACGGGGGCAATCCGCCCCAACGGCCGCTCTGCTGGGAAGAGTATCCGAGCAGGTCTATTCCAAATGCAACGACCACATGCTGCTGATCATTAAAAGAAAGGATGAGAACAGTAGTTTGCTGAAAGTCCTGCTTGGTGGATCCTGACCCTCCACAAACTGTCGGTTTTTGTAAAACAATGGTCAATAAATACAGCCCCGGTTCAGGCGTGCCTGTATTTTAGTGATCAATGAAAATAATTCATCCGGTTTTTTTGAACTTTTCACTAACATTCGTGTTATTTGATTATCATAATTGATAGTAATACTATTTCATTAGTTAGTATACATAAAGATTCAAAAGTATATGGCAACTTTACAGTTATTGATGAACGAAAACCTGTTTATCAGGGACCCGCAGGAAACTGAGCTGGGAAGGAAAATTGTGCAGGACAGTATAGGAATGATTGATGAACTGGGCTTTGAAAAGTTCACGTTTAAAAAACTGGCAATGAAAATTGATTCTACGGAGGCGTCCATTTACCGGTATTTTGAGAATAAACACCGCCTTTTGGTATATCTCATCGCCTGGTACTGGAACTGGATCGAATACCGCATAGATTTTGGTACTCAAAATATATTTGATCCTGAGCAAAAGCTGGCGATAGCATTGCGGATCATTGCTGAGAAAAAGGAGAGGGACCCTTTCTTTCCACAAATTGATGAGGAAGCCCTCTATCGAATTGTTATTTCCGAATCTGACAAGACCTACCTGACGAAGCAGGTAGACGCGGATAATAAAGAAGGATTGTTCCGGGGTTTTAAGTCACTCTGTGGTAAAATTGCTTCCTTTATTCTTGAAATTAATCCTGACTTCAGATACCCGCACTCATTGATCAGTACAGCATTGCTCACGGCGCATCAGCAGCTTTTTTATGCGGAACATCTGCCATCACTTACCAATCTGAAAAAGGCGAATGGCAGCTTGCACAAGCAGAGCGAGGATTTTCTTAACGAGATGGTTTTCAGGACGATAAAAGTCTAAATCCAGCCCTACCATACCATGAAAAGTAACCAGATCATACAGATCATAAGGGAGTCTGCGCTCTTGCTTCAACAGGATTTCGATGGGTTGAACCTGGCCGAGATCGATTCGTCGCCCCGTACCTATGATATGGACGAGACGGCTGAGTTCAGGAGAGATCTGATAGAGGCGGCCAATAAGCAGCGGATCATTTATCTGGAAAACAGTCTGGAAAGAGAGGAGTTCCATTCCTTCATCCATGATATCGAAATACCTATCATGGCGTTTGAGGAAACGGAGGACAAGCTTATCCCCATCGTTTTTTTCAAGCAAAAGCGTAAGTTACGCGTGCTGCAGATCTATGAGGACAAGTCCGAGGTGCAGGAATGCAGCGAGTCATGGTTCCCCAATTTATATGAAGAGGAAGGCAAGGTTTCCTTTTTGGGGGTATTTTCCTACAAAAGCCTGGTGAGTGATGACCCGGATGATGGTGAGACGCAGAAAAAGCTAAATCCGGTACAGAGGCTCTTCAGACTGCTGTCTGAAGAAAAAAAGGATATTTCATACGTTTATATCTATGCTGTGCTGATCGGGCTGATAGGCCTTACCCTGCCTTTGGGTATTCAGGCCACGGTTTCGCTTATCTCCGGTGGAGTGGTTTTCAGTTCTGTGTATGTTCTGATCGGTCTTGTGATCGTAGGCGTACTGGCTGCCGGCGGACTTCAGGTCATGCAGATCACTCTGGTGGAATACCTGCAACGCAGGGTATTTACCAAGGCGGCCTTTGAGTTTGCTTTTCGTGTGCCGAGGATCAAGGCTGAGGCGCTGATACAGCATCACGCTCCGGAGCTTATGAACCGGTTCTTTGATGTGCTTACTATTCAGAAAGGTTTGCCCAAATTACTGATAGATCTCTCAGCCGCAGTTATTCAGATCCTGTTCGGGTTGTTGCTGCTGTCGTTTTATCATCCTTTTTTCGTATTCTTCAGCCTTGTGTTGGTAGGGGCACTGGTGCTGATATTCTACTTCACCGGTCCGAAGGGGCTGAATTCCTCTATAAAAGAGTCCAAATTCAAATATAAGGTGGTTTACTGGTTGGAAGAGCTGGCAAGAACCATCAATTCGTTTAAACTATCCGGCAATACAGCACTGCCCATACGTAAGACTGATTACAACGTCAATAACTACCTGAAGAACAGAAAAGTCCACTTCGGGGTTTTGATCAGCCAGTATGCCTTTGTTCTGCTTTTCAAGGCACTGGTTACCGGTGGATTACTGATCATTGGGACCGTTTTGGTCATCCAGCGTGAGATCACCCTTGGCCAGTTTGTTGCCTCGGAGGTTATCATCATCCTTACGCTCAGTTCAGTAGAGAAGATCATCATGTACATGGATGTAGTCTATGACATGCTTACCGCAGTGGACAAGATATCACAGGTTACAGACCTGCCTCTGGAGAAAAGCGGGGGCATGGATATTCCCAAAGCACTTCTGCACAGAGGGTTTGGTTTAAAGGTAAAAGATCTTAAATATAAATTTCCTGACAAGACGAGTCATTCACTGAAGGGTATTAACCTTTCGATCAAGGGAGGTGAGCATGTATGCGTTTCAGGAAGGGGAGGGTCAGGCAAAACAGTACTGACCAATACAATATCAGGATTGAATACGCATTATGAAGGGATCATCACTGTGGACGGTTTTTCACTGAGGGACCTGGACCTGACCAATCTCAGAGATAAAATAGGGAAAAATGTATCACAGGAAGATATTTTTGAAGGGAGTATTCTGGAGAATATTCTGCTGGCTAAACCACATGCACAGCCGGCAGATGCCATATGGGCCATTAATACCGTGGGCATAGCTGATGAAATAAATGCCATGCCCGAAGGCCTGGACACGGTGATGGTCAGTGGAGGAAAAGGGTTGCCTACCAGTCTGGTCAACAGGATCATTCTGGCCCGGTGTCTGGCAAAGAGGCCTAACCTACTGATCCTAAATGACTTCTTCAATGATTTTATTAAATCAGAACGTTTCGACCTTATTCATATGCTTACACGAAAGGAGCACCCGTGGACATTGATCGTTGTTTCCAATGATCCGGTGATTATGGCTGCATGTGACCGGGTGATGCTTATGGAAGATGGGCATCTAAAAACAGAAGGTCCATTTGAGGAATTGGTAAAGTCAGGTGAGTTGAACAATATCATTAACTGATAACCATGAAGCTTAGAGAAGAATTGACTGATACGCAATTATATACCCTGAAAACGCTTAAAACACCCAGCGCCGGGCGTGCTTTGGCAAGGGTGCTGATAGCGCTTTTCGTGATCTTTTTGATCGTACTTTTTGTACCCTGGCAGCAGAATATCAGAGGTAAGGGGGAGGTCACAGCGTTTACTCCGGGTAACAGGCCTCAGTCTGTGGAATCAGCTATACCTGGCAGAATATCCAGCTGGAAAGTACGTGAAGGACAATTCGTGAACGTGGGCGATACGATCCTGACACTGAGTGAGATCAAGGATAAGTTTTTTGATCCCGAGTTGCTGACACGGCTAAGAGAGCAGGTCAACGCCAAACAAAGCAGTATCGAATCCAAGCGGAGTAAGGCGGAGGCCCTCACCAATCAGATCAGCGCGCTGAAAGATGCCCTGGAAGTGAAATACGAACAGGCGCAGAACAAGCTCACTCAAACTGAGCTCAAGCTGGTTAGTGACAGCGTGGATTTTCTGGCGGAAAAGGTGCGCTTCAATAACTTTGAGAATCAATATGACCGGAACAAAACGCTTTACGCAGCGGGTAATATTGCCCTGACGAAATTTCAGGACATTGAATCCAAATTCCAGGAATCACGCATGAAGGTGGTGTCTTCAGAAAACCTGTTCCTGCAAACAAAAGCTGAAGTAGTCAACGCCCGTGTGAATCTTGCCGGCGTACAGGCCGAATATCAGGATAAGATCAGTAAGGCAGAGTCTGACCTGAACGCCACTCTGGCAGACCTTTTTGATAGCGAGGCTTCACTGGCCAAATTGAGGAATGAATACGCCAATATGGAGATACGGAACGAGCAGTATCAGGTGATCGCACCTCAGTCCGGTTTCATCGTGAGAGCGATGCGGGCAGGTATTGGCGAAACGATCAAGGAAGGAGAGCCCGTGGTGACCATCATGCCCTCCAACCCGGATGTAGCCGTGGAAATGTATGTGCGGGCCATGGATGTGCCGCTGATCTCCAAGGGCCGTGAGGTGAGGATAGAATTTGACGGCTGGCCTGCGTTGCAGTTTTCCGGCTGGCCCAGCGTGTCCGTAGGTACTTTTGGCGGTGTGGTACAGGTGATTGACTATGTCAATAGTGTGGGCGGGCAGTTCCGTATATTGGTCACCCCTGATCCGGATGATGAGCCGTGGCCTGAACAGTTGAGACTGGGGTCGGGTACCAAGGGCTGGGTGATGCTGGATAATGTACCCATCTGGTATGAAATATGGCGACAACTTAACGGATTCCCACCAAGCCTTTATGAAGCACCCCTTGAGGAAAAAATAGGTACACCTGCTAAAGAGGAAGAGAAAAAATGAAGCAACTGGTCTTCGTGTCTGTTCTTGCTTTTCTGTTTCAGGACCTAAAGGCACAGACGGAGCAGGATACAACGACTGTATTCAAGTTTGATGAGTTTTATGCTCTCGTACTAAGCAATCACCCAGTGGTCAAGCAGGCAGAATTACTGCCACAGCAGGCCGCACAGGAGATCCGGCTGGCGCGTGGTTCATTTGACCCCAAACTGGAGGGGTCCTGGAGCTTTAAGGATTTCGACGAGACTGAATACTATAATATTCTGGACGTATCCCTCAAAATACCGCTGTGGTTCCCCGTGGACCCAAAAGTGGGGGTAGAAAGAAACAGGGGTACGTATCTGAATAGAGAGAGGACCATATCGGATGCTACCAACAACCGACAGATCTATGCGGGGGTGTCCGTACCTATTGGTCAGGGCCTTTTTATAGATCAGAGGCGTGCGACGGTGCGCCAGGCCCGGTTGATGCAGGATATGGCGGAGGCCGATCAGATAAAGGAGATCAACAAGATCCTGCTTACAGCCGCCAAGGATTACTGGGAATGGTACTATGCCTACAATAACTATGTCCTGATGCAACAGAGCATCACCATAGCACAGGATATTTATGACCGGACCAAAATGGCATTTGATTACGGTGAGGCAGCTGCTATGGATACGGTTCAGGCCAGGATCACCCTGTTGCAACGGATAACGGCCTTGCAGCAGGCGAATATTGACAGGATAAGGGCGTCTCTGGCATTATCCGTGCATTTGTGGGATCTGAATGGGGCTCCGTTGGACCTGGAGGATAATGTACGTCCGGAGGAATTGCCCCTGACAGACTTCCGCCGTGATGTGCTTAATCAACTGGTGGAACTGGCACGTCAAAATCACCCTGAAATACGCAAGATAGACCTTAAGAACCGGTCATTGCTGGTAGACCGTGATCTGGCCCGGGAAAATCTTAAACCGAGGCTCGATTTTAATTATTATCTGCTCGATCAGCCTTTTGATCCCCAGGGAGAGCAGAACAATTTTATGATCAGTGATAATTACAAACTGGGTGTCGATTTTGCTTTTCCCATATTTTTACGAAAGGAGCGGGCCAAGCTGAACCAGACCCGGCTGAAGCTGACCGATAACCGTTTTGAACGTGATTTTGTGGAAAGGGAGATCATAAACAGTATCAACGGACAGTTCAATGCTGTACTCACCACTGCAGAAATACTGAGGCAGCAGCAGGAAATGGTGAACAATTACCAACTGATCCTGGATGCTGAGCGACTTAACCTTGAAAACGGTGAAAGTGATTTGTTCGAAATTAATGTTCAGATAGAAAAACTGATCGAATCACAGTCCAAACTGCTCAAGCTAAGATCCACCTACCAGAAAGATATCGCTACCCTGTACTGGGCTGCAGGTATCGAAAATCTTGGTCTTCAGTAAGGATCCGGTCATACGCAAAAAGGCATATTTCCTGTATGATATCATTTTATACTTTTTTGTATTAATTAACGAAAAAATGATTATCTTCATCAGGAAAACCATGCTTACAGATACTTTCGTTCCGGCAGAGATGGAAGCGTGGGTGGATCTATCAAAATAACTGACAATGAAAATCACTTCACAGGATGAATATGGCCTGAGAATACTGATTCGTATAGGCCGATGTAAGGATGAGGATGGCGTGAGTATTCCACAATTGAGTAAAGCAGAGGGTCTTTCAGGCCCTCATGTGTCCAAAATTACCCGGTCTTTGCGTATGGCAGGTCTCATCAAAAGCACCCGTGGGCACAAGGGAGGATATTTATTGAGCAAACCAGCTGATAAAATTACTGTAAACGATATACTTAAAGCTCTTGGAGGTCAGCTGTATGACAGTAGTTTCTGCGGTAATCACACCGGGGTGCTGGAGTTATGCACCAATTCTGTAGATTGCTCCGTCCGTTCACTTTGGACCATGGTGCAGCATACCCTTGATCAGCTATTGGATAATGTCACATTGCAGGAGCTTTTGGGGACTGAGGAAGAGACTGCCTGTGCCATACAGAGAATTTCAGAAAAAATACCTTCAGAGTTTTAATAAGGTACAGGACTGTAGCCAGCTCACTTTACAGGTACTTTTGATGTTTATCAATACCGTACAAACAATAAACATACTTTTTTGTATAAATTAATATATACTTTTTTGTATAGATTAAAATTTTATCTATCTTCAAAGCGTTAAAGAACACATCGCAGAGGTAGCATATTGATTATCAATGTATCTGGGGCCCACTTTGATTTAAGAGTAATTTTATCTAACTTGAAATTAATCATAACATTTTTGCTACTATTGCGTTTATAAATAATAGTAATACTATCATATTAAAATGTCATGCTATGAAAACAGTTGAAGTAACTACCACACGTGAGCAATATCTTGATGAATTTCTACAGCATACAGATGCATTATATCACTTTGCCGTTAAACTGACCCAGAATGATGAAGATGCTCAGGATCTTGTTCAGGACACTTACCTAAGGGCTTTTAAGTATCATAATCATTATGAATTAGGTACCAACTCCCGTTCATGGCTGTTTAGGATGATGTATAACCTGTTTATAAATGACTATCGCCGAAAACAAAAAAGCCCTTTCATAGAGGTGGATGAGGATAAGACTGATCATCCTTATTACAACCGGCCTGTGAAGCCTGATGTATTCCAAAATACCTTTAGTGACGAAGTAATGTTGGCTTTTAATAACCTTAAGTCAGAATTTAAGTCGGCCATTTTCCTTCGTGACTTTGAAGGACTGAAGTATGACGAGATTTCAAAAGTGCTGGATATACCGGTATGTACTGTCAAGACCCGTATACACAGAGCCAGAACTTTAATGAGAAAATCGCTGATTGATTCCGGATTTTACAGCCGAAACAATTAGTACATGGTCCTGATATATCTCATCACCAAAGATTCAGGGGAGGCAAGAAGTATAGGACGTTCACTGATCAGGGAAAGACTAGCAAACAGCGCAAATGTGATCCCCAGTATTCAGACGTTGAGATGGTCAGGAAAGGATGTGATCAATACTTCAGAAACGATACTGCTAATAAAAACCAAGTCATTGCTTTACTCGAAAATAGAAAAAAGAGTATGTGAACTAATGGGAACCAACAAACCCAACATTTTTTCCATGCCCATGACTCAAATCAATCACGGCTACCAGGACACCTTAAGGGAAGGTGTTGAAGAGGTATAAGGCCGTTCTTTATATACCTCAGAGTTCTTTTACGAAGGAACTCTGAGTACCTTTTAAAAAGATCAGGTAATTCTTACTCCTGATTGGTCGCATTAAGATCCACCCCATCATAAAATCCCAGATCCTTGTTTTTCCACAGCTTGGTCAAAAGAGCGATCTGACCGGTATGGTAGGAATAATGTTCTGTAACATGGACGATAATGCCAATACCCGAAAGCTCAAAACCCTGCACCTTTCTTTTTCTGAGCATTTCTTCAGGCGATGCTTGCCTTACAACGTCCCTGGCTTCTTCTACTGTATTGGTCAGTCTCTCCAGTAACTCCTGTTTTGGTAGCTTTTCCGAATGGGAAAATTCCTCATCCCGTTTTCGGTTATCTTGAGTATTCCCCAATGAGGAGATGGCATACTGCCTTATATTGCCACACAGGTGCAGCATGAGATTACCAATGGTATTGGTAGAGGTGTTGGGTCTTTTCCATACCTCATCTTCCGTGAGCTCAGCCAGACACTTTTTGATCATTCTGGTGCTTTCCTCCATACGGTATATACTCTGGTCTGTAAATTCAGCGAGTTCTTTTTCCATGGTCTCCTGATGTTGTCATGAGCCGTCCAAGGTAGCTAAAAAGACAGAACTATCTGACCAATTTTTGATAGATATGGTAGAACAGTCGGTCAGGCATCTTCATGGCATCAACAACAATGATTGCCTGCTAACTTCGTTATTTTGCTGACTTACATACCATAGGCTTCAACTATTCCCCATGTATACCCGTTTCAAGGCTTTATTGCTGCTGCTCTGTTCTGCTACGATCACCTTAGGGCAGCAAAAACCGGTCTATCAGTTCAAAGTACTACAATTTTCCATGGCCCCCGGGTTGGGGAGCAACGGATTGCACCCTGGAGGATATGTCAATGGGTTTTCTTTCAATCTGACCTCTGGTTATTCGGCTGCAAACCATGTTCTTGAAGTTGGCGGCATATCCAACCTGAATACTGAATATACAAAAGGGCTTCAGGTAGCCGGCATATTTAACCTTACGGGTGGCAATGCCTTTGCTGGTATGAACCTCAAGGAGGCCAAAAAGAAGATAAATTCAGGTTTTGAGGCCAATCTGGAAGGCCTTCAGGTCAGCGGCGTGGCCAATGTTGTGATCACAAATGTCTTTGGCGGACAGATGACTGGCGGAGTGAATTACATAAAGGGAGGTATATTCGGCATACAAACTGCTGGTTTAGCTAATGTCGTCGAGAAATATGGCTTTGGAGTGCAACTCGCCGGTGCCTACAATTCAGTGGTAGGCTCTTTCGACGGAGTACAACTGGCAACATTACTAAACTATACCGGTGCCAGATTGCAGGGATTGCAATTGGGAGGATTCAATCAGGTCAGAAATATTGAAGGAAGAAATTCTTTCAGCTTTTCAGGGTACAGTGCCGTTCAGTTGGGGCTTGTTAACCGGGCAAGGAAAATGAACGGACTCCAGATAGGTCTGGTCAACTTTGGAGGGGCCATGCAGGGCACTCAAATAGGTTTGATCAATTTCTATCATGGGGGGAAGGAAGCCAATACCAAAGACGGTACATCCATAGGCCTGTTGAATATTGGTCATACAACGGAGGTACTGGTCTATGCTGACGAGCTTTTTTTTACCAACTATCAGCTCAGTACAGGTACCCTTAAAAATGGACGCAAACTGGATGCAGTAAAATGGATCCATATTCAGAATGCGATCATTTTTGGGTATAACCCCGATCTGTTAAGGCCTGACAATACACAATGGGCCTTGGGCTACGGACTTTACAAGAAAATATTCAACCGGTCGATAACGCCTGGGATGAATCAATTCAGGTTTATCAGTGGCGGACTTGAATTCCTGCACTACAACGAAGGCTCTGATCTCAATGAAAAACTGAATCTGATCTCAAGGCTTAAGGCTTCAGCAGGTACCCGGTTGCATCCCAAACTTCAAAATATATATGTCTTTGGGGGGCTCTCCTACAGTATGTTGATCAGCCGGACACCTGTAGATGTACGGCCGGGCTTTCTCAATGACGCCCACGTTTCAGCCGATATAGCCAGACAGCGGTGGGCTGGTGGGCATGTTGGGATAATGATCCACTGAAGACTTATCGTACTCTGGCCTTCCTTATGACTCTGTTAAAAAGGTTTGGGAAAAAACGCTTTAGGTAAACCCCGTATTTTTCACGGCCGCCAATGTAAACTTCGGTCTTTTGTTTCCTGAAGGCTTGTATAATTTTTCTTGCACATATCCTGGCGGGCATGCCCTTTGCCTGGGCCTCATCCATCTTGTTAAACCTATCTCCCTTTTCTGTCAGGGCGTTGATGGATACATTGGTTTTTATGAAACCAGGGCATACCATAGTCACTTTGATATGGTCTGCATAAAGTTCTGCTCTTAACGCATCAAAAAAACCGTGCAATGCGTGCTTGGAGGCTGAATATCCGGATCGGTAGGGTGTACCAAACCTCCCTACGAGGCTGCTAACCACTACAAAGTGACCCTCTTTTCTCTCAGAGAAATGTGGGATAAGGTACCTGGTAAGGGCGATGGTTCCGAAATAATTGACTTCCATGATCTTACGGTCCACACTGAGGTCAGTGTCTTTGATCAGGGAACGCTGGCTGATACCCCCGTTATTGATCAGGATATCGATATGACCAAAAAGATTGATGGCTGCTTCGGTGGTCAGCTTTAGTGTATCCGCCTGTGCGAGGTCCAGCGGAAGGATGGCAATATTGCTTTGTGCAGAGGCCGGACATGAACTTTTCACTCTTTCCAGTTCCTCCTTTCTTCGGGCAGAAATGATGAGTCGTGTACCCAGTGAGGCCAGCTCATAGACCAAAGCCTCTCCAATGCCGGAGGATGCACCGGTTATCCAGATTACCTTATTTGAGAAGTTTTCCACAACAGTGGTGAAGGGGTGTTATCTGTCTTCCAGTCGTTCCAGCCGCTCTATTATCTTGTCCAGAGCATAGTTTGCTTTTTCAGCATGTTGCAGGTGTAGGGGGTGCATTTTACTATGCTGGCCCAGGATTTTACTATGCTGATCCAGAATCTTACTATGCTGATTCAGGATCTTGCTTTGCTTTCTTAGTTCAAGGGTATGCTCACCAATTTTCCTGAGCATTTCTGCCATCTGCTCCAGCAGGTCATTAAATTGCTTTCCTGTCATAGATCGGGTTTTATTGTAACACCTAATCTAAACAAAAAAAATTATTGTTTAATTCTTTTGTAGGTTACAAAATCGAAGGCAAAGGCATGCCTGTCATCTTTCAGATGAGGAATTCTCTCCGTTTCCTGCCAGGCCGACTGGTTGTATTCTGGATAGAAAGCATCCCCCTCAAATGATCCTTTTACCTCCGTTATGTACATGATATCTGCTACCTCCAGCCCAAGGGTGTAGATCTGACCGCCACCAATAATGAAAGCCTCATCTTCGCCATTTGCCCGGGCAATGTCCAGTGCCTCTTTTAATGCGTGCACCACCAGGGCAGTAGAGGCATCGTAATCCGATTGCCGTGTTATGACAACATTTGTACGATTTGGTAGAGGTCTGAATTTTTCAGGAATGGATTCGTAATTTTTTCTGCCCATGATCACATGGTGGCCCGAAGTTTTGCGCATAAAGAATTTCATGTCATCGGGTAGGTTCCATACCAGGTTATTGTCCTTACCGATAACGCCATTTTCTGCCACAGCAGCGATCATTGATATTTTCATGGTAGTGCCTCGTCTTCGGCGATAACATTACGACAATACCATGAACTATAAAAACAAAGTCAGTGCTATTTTGAGATCTGAAAGAACTTTTTCAATACGGAAATACCGATATCTCCTTCCAGCTTGTTCCCTTCGATCATGGACTTGAATACTTCTTCATCTTCGGCTGTGATACTGGTTTGGAACTCGATCCTGTCCACATTCTTATAACCCATGTGCCAGCTGGGAAATATCCTTTCTCCAATAGGAGAGTATGCCAACATGATCACGTTTCTATGCCTGTCATCTGTTTTGATCTCATCATACAGACTCAGGATCTCCTTCGAATCCCCTTCGAGATACTGGATGAAACTGTTTTTGGAATGTATAAGTACGCCAGTGATATCCTTTGGAGGATTATTTTTCTTGCACGACACCAGTATTTTTTCGATCTCCGCATCGGTACATTTAGGCTCCCTGATGCTGGAATAAATAAGTTTATATAAATGACCCATTTTTAAGTTTTTTCTTCAAAGATGGGGTTTATATGAATTCGATGAAATACGGTAAAAACCGTATTTTAATAATACGCATTCTTACCTACAATAACCTCTAAGTTTTGAAAGATCAACATTTATGTAGCCATAGATGTTTTTACAAAAAAACTCCGGAGTTCATGATCCGCGATCACGAACTCCGGAGAATATTTTACTGACCATATCAGCCCAATAGCTCATCGAATGGAGACTGATAAAACTCTCTTTTTGGATTTTTTTGTAACCTCACTATGGGTTAGTTCCCAGTCCACTCACCGGCGCCGTTCTGTGCTCCATTACCTCCATAGTCATAGGGAGAGCCTCCGCTCACAAACTCACCGGCCGTCCAGATACCCCTGGTCACAGCCACACTTACTCTGCCGCTGCCGCCAAGATCTTCTCCGTATTGCATGAAATCGATCATATTGTCGGCGGATCCAAAATTGTTGTTGTTAGCGTACAGGCCTACATCAGATGATGTGTCATCCAACGGTCTGTTCAGAATGATCGTCTCATTGGGATCCAGCGTAAGATCATCCATGGTCAGGTCACTTATTGGAGCATAGGTTATTCTGTTACAGATAAAGAAACCGGAAATGTCCATGGCTGCGTTCCCAAAATTCTTAAGTGTGATCTGGTCTGTGGTTGCGTCTACCTTTAACAACCTTATATTGGCCATCACGGTACCAAACCAGAAATTGGCTCCATTCTGTGTGCCATCTCCGGTGTAGTCAAAAGGAGATCCGTCATCTACAAACTCACCGGCAGCCCATATACCTTTGGTCACCGCTACGTTTACTCTGCCACTGGCGCCAAGATCTTCACCATACTGCATGAAGTCGATCATATTGTCGGCCGACCCGAAGTTGGTGTTATTGGCATACAGGCCTACATCGGATGACGTATCATCCAGTGGTCTGTTCAGTACAATTGTTTCATCAGGGTCAAGGGTAAGATCATCCGTTGTCAGGTTGCTTACCGGTGCGTACGTGATCCTGTTGCAGATAAAAAGGGTAGAGATATCTGAGGCTGCAGTGCCAAAATTCTTGAGAGTGATCTGATCTGTTAATGCATTTACCTGGAATATCCGGACATTCGGCGCAGTTGTACCGGACCAGAAACTGGCTCCATTTTGTGTGCCATCCCCGGTGTAGTCAAAGGGGGATCCGTCAGCTACAAACTCACCAGCGGTCCAGATGCCTTTGGTTACCGCTACATTCACCCTGCCACCGGCGCCAAGGTCTTCACCGTATTGCATGAAATCGATCATATTGTCAGCTGATCCAAAGTTGCTGTTATTGGCATACAATCCCACGTCGGACGAGGTATCTTCCAATGGCCTGTTCAATACGATCGTTTCATCGGGATCCAGGGTAAGATCATCGGTTGTCAGATCACCTACCGGGGCGTAAGTAATTCTATTGCAGATAAAAAGAGTAGAAATGTCCGCAGCTGCGGTACCAAAATTCTTGAGGGTTATCTCGTCGGTAGTGGCGTCCACTTTTAGTATTCGTACGTTGGCTTCTCCAGCCACCGGTGTGCCGGACCACACAGAAGCTCCGTTTTGAGTACCATTACCTGTGTACTCATAGGGAGAACCATCCGGTACAAATTCTCCGGCAGTCCAGATACCTTTTGCCACAGCTACATCCACCCGGCCATCTGTGCCTACATCTTCACCATACTGCATAAAGTCCACCATCGCTTCCGCCGAGGCAAAACTATTTGTGGAATACAATCCCACATCCGAAGCGTCATCATCCAATGATCTGCTAATTTCGATCATTTCGTCAGGGTCCAGGTTCAGATCGTCACTGGTCAGTGTATTCAGTTGGGCATAGCTTTTCAGATTACAGATCCAAAAGTCAGATACATTCTGTGCAACATTCCCAAAATTTTTGATGTAAAACTTGTCCTCGGTTGCATCTACTTTTACCAGCCGCACATTGGCTTCCCCCGTAGGGCCGGAATCATCGTCGTCGCTGCAGGCCTGTAAAACAAACAGGGCAGTTAACAACATAGTTAATAAACCGACACTGGATAGTGTCTGGCTCAGGTTTAAGTCTCTCTTCATGATGATGTGATTTTAATTACTCAAATTTTGAATCACAACCATCACGTGATAAATTTCGGATCGGTTGCCTTGAGTCCAACGTTTTGTAGGTTTGCCTAAAGGCCGATCTTTCCTTTCCCGTGAGTAGCGAAAGATCTAAGTGTTCCTAAATAAGGGCCTAAGGATTAGATTGACCGGAATATACAGAGTAACAAGGATTGTATTTATACTAATTTATTCCCTCTCAGAAATTCCTGAATATCCATTTTTCTTTTGCCCTGGAGCTGTAATTGTTTCACCATGATGATCCCGTCTGTGGTTTTAAAGTGAAGGAAATTTTTGTGGTCCGTCAGAAAATCCCCTGACTTCAACTCCGGATGATTGTTATCTTGTAGTGGTTTGACTTTGAAAAGCTTTAAATTCTGTCCGTTAATATCTGTCCAGGCTGCCGGATAGGGGGAAAGTCCCCGAATGAAATCATATACTTTTGAGACGGGTTGATCCCAGCTAATCTGACAATCTTCCCTGAAGATCTTTGGGGCGGGCGTCAGTATTTGCGACTCATCCTGCTCCGTTTGTGGAAAATCGCCTTTTTCTATACCCTGTACCGTTCTCAGGACAAGTTCTGCACCCTTGTGCATTAGCCTCTGATAGAGGTCACCAACAGTATCATCCGGACCAATAGGTTCTTTTTCCTGGAAAATGATCCTGCCGGTATCTATTTTATGCTTTAAAAAGAAAGTGGTGACGCCCGTCTCCTTTTCACCATTGATGATTGCCCAGTTAATGGGAGCAGCTCCCCTGTACTGGGGCAGGAGAGAGGCATGCAGATTGAAAGTACCCATGGTTGGCATATTCCACACTATCTCAGGTAGCATTCTGAAGGCAACCACTATCTGCAGGTCGGCCTTATAATTCTTCAGCTCACTGACAAAGGCCGGATCTTTCAGGTTTGTAGGCTGCAACACGGGCAGGTTATGGGCTACTGCACTGTCTTTTACCGCCGATGTGGCCAACTGTTGGCCTCGTCCCCTTGGCCGGTCCGGGGCTGTGATGACAGCAACAATATTATAACCGTTTTTAAGTAATACTTCCAGGCTGGGCACGGCGAATTCGGGTGTACCCATGAAGATAATTCTTAATCCTTTCATTGGTGGTTAATGTTCTTCTGATGGATATTGTTGAATGTGATGGTTTGATCCTGGTTACCATCGACTACCAACTGTCAATCATCATCCGTTCATATCATTCAAAATCATCATAAAGGAGATACTTCTTTCTAAGGCTTTTGTATGCTATGAGGTCTTTCTCCCATGAAGCCCTGATCTCTTTTTCTGTAAGGCCAGCCTTTATTTGCTCCATGGTGCTACTCTGGCCTGTTAGCTTGTGGAAATAAGGCTTGAAAAAATTCTGTCTGTCTTCAAACTTCTCATATACTCCTAGCAGGTATTCAAGAGTGAAGCCTGGCTCAAAGTCTGCGTTTTTAAATGACTGGCCATAACATGTGACCCCTTCCAGAGGAGGGTATTTCGACATGCCCGGAATGGATCTGGGTGTAAAGCTGTGAGCAAAAATGTCTTTCATTGATGGATGGCCAAATTGGAGGAATGGCTCATAGGTACCACGCCCTATGCTGATGACGGTTCCTTCAAAAAGAGCAAGTGAAGGATAAAGCCTTACCGCAAGGTCATTGGGCAAATTGGGTGAAGGCTTTACCGGCAGATCATATGTCGTACTATGATCATAGTTTTTCACGCTAATGACCGTGAGGTCACACTGCACGCCACCTTTCAGCCAGCCTTCTCCATTGATCATTTCTGCAAGTTCACCTACGGTAAGTCCGTGTACAAGTGGTATCCTGTGCATTCCCACAAAAGACCGGTAAGCACTATCCAGTACAGGGCCATCCACATACATGCCATTAGGGTTGGGCCGGTCCAGCACAATAATGGGCTTATTGTTTTCTGCACAGGCTTCCATTACATAGTGCATGGTACTGATAAAAGTAAAAAAGCGTACCCCTACATCCTGAATATCGAATAATACAACATCAACATCGCTTAGCATAGCAGGCGTGGGCTTTTTTGTTTTTCCGTAAATAGATACGACAGGCAGGTTCGTCTTTGTATCCCGGCTGTCTGTAATTTCGGCACCGTCCGACCGGTCTCCCCTGAAACCGTGCTCAGGGGCCATAACTTTAACAATATCCACACCCAATGTCATTAAGGTGTCCACCAGATGTACATTGTTAACAAGAGCTGAATGGTTGGTAACTATCGCTACCCGCTTGCCTTCGATTAGTGGAAGGTACGTGCTGGTCTGCTCAGCTCCGACCATGATGCTCTGTTGCTGTGCCTCACTGCAGGTTGCAAAGCCGATAACAAATGCAAGACATTGGATTTTTTTAAATAACCTCATGCTTCTTAAAATTTGTTGATATCTATGAACTTAAGTTTAGAGAAAGCTGTATCAGGCCCTGAATCACCGGTATTTCCATTACGCAAGCGGGCAGACGATCTCTCTTTCCAACTCAAAAGAATATATAATTGGCCGGTTCACCATATTATTTCCCCAATTATCCACGTTTATTCCTTAATTTGGGGCGATTAAAGTTAAAGATATTCGTTGAACCTCTCTTGGTTTATATCAAAAAGAGTAAGTGCTGAGGCCAAAGGGACCTTTTCGTCCACTATCCATAAAATGGCAGTAGGGAGCATCACCATTGGCCTGGCCGTTATGATCGTTTCCTTTCTGATCCTTATTGGATTTCAGAATACTGTTGCTGAAAAGATCTACAGCTTCAGTTCCCATCTCAGAGTTACGAAATATACACTGGGGAACTCCTATGAAGAGTCACCCATTTCCATCAGTAATGAGGCTATTGACAGCTACGAAGAACTTGATCTTATTGGTCATATTCAGGAGTACAGTCACAAGGCCGGATTGGTTAAAACGGAGGAGGAGATCCTCGGTATTATATTTAAAGGAGTAAGCCAGCGATTTGACCTCGAAATGTTCAGGGAAAACCTGATTGACGGCCGGTTTATTGAATTTAGTGATGAGTCCTATGCAAAAGAAGTAGTGATAAGCCAGACCATCGCTGACAAGCTTAAACTTCAGCGGGATGATGAGATGATCCTTCACTTTTTTATGAATCCACCGCGGGTGAGAAAGCTCAGGGTAGTAGGGATCTATGAAACTAACCTGGCGGATTATTATGATGACAAGTTCATACTGGGTGATATCAGGTTGATCCAGCGATTGAACAATTGGGCGGACACCCTTGCCGGGGGTATGGAGGTGTTTGTAAAAGACATCAACAAAATAGATGAAGCAGAATCTTTGCTGGATGAGGTGCTGGACTATGACCTTTTTGTGGAAAAGGTGAGCGACGCCTACATACAGGTATTCGACTGGCTCTTCCTTATCGACAGACAGGTAAATATATTTCTGGGTATTATTCTGCTGGTGGTCTGCGTCAATATGATTTCCATCATCCTGATCCTTATCATGGAACGAACGCGTATGGTAGGTCTGCTGAAGGCCCTTGGTGCTACCAACCTTCAGATAAGAATGATATTTGCCTATAACGGCATGAGTTTGATCCTTAAAGGCCTGCTGGGCGGGAATCTGCTGGGTATAGGCATTTGCCTTTTGCAGTATTACTATAAGATCATACCTCTCAATCCGGGAGACTACTATATGAGCTATGTACCCATTGGGTGGAACTGGCCTGTGATCATCAGCTTAAACCTGCTGACTTTTATAGTAGTGAGCCTTATTATCGTTTTACCTACACTCGTAATAGCCCGTATAACACCTATCAAAAGCATCAGATTTGACTGAGTCAGCTTAAGGGTCATGGTCAGGAATAGTTCATCCTTTTTTGTATGACATTGATATCAACCCAAACAGGGGACCTGGTGCGAGAAAAAGAAAAGCATATTGTGTTTCCCATTGGGAGGTGAGAAAGTTGAGCATCTGAATGCTGAAAATGGTGATCAGGAATCCAATGGAGTTAACAATGGTAAGTGCTGTGCCTCTGGATTCTTCCGGAGCGGTCTGAGCTACTAAAGTTGAGAATTGAGGAGAGTCTGAGATCACGGTCATAGCCCAGAGGGTGAGAAAAGCCAGTAGAAGAACACTATGTGATGCAAAAAAAAGTGGTGACATCAGGCAGCAACTTCCGGAGATAAGTAATGAGTAGAATGCAGTCTTATGACTACCTACCCTTAAAGAAAGGTATCCTCCGGCTACGCATGATACTCCGCCAATAGCGATCAGGTAGAATGAAAACAGGGAAATGTTCAGGTCTGTTGTGTTCATTGTATTGTAGGTGGCTAAAAGGGCAGGAATAAAAGCCCAGAAAGCATACAGCTCCCACATATGTCCAAAATAACCAAATGCGGCCGAGCGGAATTCCTTTTTCCTGAATACCTTAAAAAAAGCAGCGAGGTCGAGGGCCTGGCTTTTTCTGCGATAGGGTCCGTCAGGCACAAAGACCAGAATAAGCATACCACCCAGGGCCGAGCAAACAGAAGTAGCTATGATCACTTTTTCCCATGAGAGTATTGCTCCGAAGCTCTTTAACAAATGGGGAAAGGCTGTACCCACCACCAATGCTCCCACGAGATACCCCAGTGCCTTTCCGAGCCCCTCTCTGTGATGATCGGAAGCAATCTTCATGCCTACAGGATAGATGCCTGCGAGCAGAAAGCCCGTTAGAAAACGGGACAGCAGCAACATAGCGGCAGATGACTCCAGCAGTGCCATTAAATTGGACAGGGCTCCCAAAACAGCACAAACGAAAAACACCCGTGAGGGGGAGAATCTGTCAGAAAGAGTGAACAAGGCGAATAAAAGAGTGCCTGAAATAAAACCGAACTGTACGGCAGAGGTAATATGCCCAACAATGTCTGCCCCCAGAGCATAGGATTTGGTAATATCATCTGCTACGGCGTTCCCGGCAAACCAAAGAGAAGTACAGGCGAACTGTGAGATAACTATGACCGGAAGCACCCACGATTTAGTCGATTTCTTCACCAGTTATTTTATTTGACCCACGGGCTGATCACTTCCATCCAGATATCATACCCCATCTTGTTCATATGGAGACTATCCTGCTTGAACAATTCGCGTCTTACCTCTCCATCCTGCAACATGGGAGTCCATACGTCAATAAAATGGGTGTCAGCTTGCTCTTCAGTCCATGCTCGTAGTGTTTGATTAAACTGTTCATACTTTTCCTTTAGAAACCATCTGGAAACGCTTGGTTTGGCAGCGATAAAATATACGGGAATATCCGGAAGATCACTTCTTATTCTGGTCAGCACCTGCTTTGTGTGATCCATGATCTCTTCGGTGGATTTACCGGCATTGATATCATTATCACCTTCATAAATAAAGACCTTTGCAGGATGATGCCGAAGTATCAGCTCATCGATGTAAAACAACAGATCGCTCATTTGAGACCCTCCAAAACCGTGATTCACAATATTCTTCCCCTGGAATCTTTTGTGAAGGTCCCTCCACATTCTGATACTTGAGCTGCCGGTAAATAGGATGAGGTCCTCAGCATCATATTTTTCTGCCCGGACCAGCAGGGCATCGACCTCTGCCCTGAATCGTTGTGGATCCTGGGCATCAAGGCATGATCCTGTTCCCAGCAGTAATACAAAAAATACAAAGTACCTGGTCATATAAGTCCGGTTAACTGTCTGGTCCTGACAAATATCAGCATGGCTCAGGCCGGAATATACTTCTTAAAGAAGCTGTCCACCTTCATTTGGATTACTCCGAAGAAAGCTTCCTTAAAAATAGAGGTGGACATTTTTGACTTGCCCCGTGTACGGTCGGTAAAAATGATCGGGATCTCCCTGATCTTAAAACCAAACTTCATGGCGAGGAACTTCATCTCGATCTGAAAGGCATAGCCTACAAATTTCACCTTGTCAAGGTCAATAGCTTCAAGAACATGTCTTTTGAAACATACAAATCCCGCAGTAGTGTCATTGACCGGCATTCCGGTGATGAACCGGACATATATACTGGCAAAGTATGACATGATCACCCTGCCCATGGGCCAGTTGACCACATTCACCCCGGATACATAACGGGATCCAATGGCCATATCCGAGCCCTCCATGGCACAGGCATTGTATAGCCGTTCCAGATCCCTGGGGTTGTGCGAAAAATCGGCATCCATTTCGAAGATATAGTCATACTCATTTTCTATGGCAAACTTAAATCCGGCTATGTAAGCCGTACCCAATCCCATTTTCCCCTTCCTTTCCATGAGGTGAAGTGTACGACCCCCGAAATCTCTTTGTTGAAGTTCCCTGACGATCTCACCGGTTCCGTCCGGAGAGCTGTCATCTACAATGAGGACATCAAACTTTTTACCCAGAGAAAAGACCGTGTCAATGATCTGACGTACGTTCTCCCTTTCATTATAGGTAGGTATAATTACTAGACTATCGTTCAAGGATGGCTGTCTGGTTAGTAATGGTTACGTAAGAATTATCTAAAATAATAAATCCTTGTTAATCTTTTTAAAATGTATCCTGTGTTTTTTGGACACATGTCAGTCTTTTGACTATTATTGATGATTCAAAAACCTCTCTGAATGGCAAAAAAGTGTATTTTTCTTGATCGTGACGGAGTGATCAACCGGGACTATCCGGATTATGTATATACTCCGGATAAGCTGGAGATACTTCCGGGGGTCCGTGAGTCTCTCGTGTCATTAAAGCAGAAAGATTACCTGCTTATTGTTATTACCAATCAGTCAGGAATAGCCCAGGGACTTTATACCCGGGAGCAAATGCATGCCTGTCACCGGATCATTCAGGAAAGCTGCAATCACAACATAGATCATTTCTACTATGCGCCATGGCATCCGTCAGTCACGGAGAGTCTTACCAGAAAACCCGGCTCACTTATGTTTGAAAAGGCCATTGCAAAATATGACATCGATGTCGTACGCTCATGGATGATAGGCGACAAGGACCGGGACCTGATACCAGCCAAAAAACTGGGAATAAAAACCATACAGGTAGCACATAATGACAGCACTAATGCTGATTACAAGGCCGGGGATCTTTCTGGCGCTGTAGAGGTTATCTTTGGGTTGTAGTAGTTATTGAGTTATTGGTTATTAAGTTACTGGTAAGAACCTCATGAAAACTGAAGAGTCTCGGTCAAGCCGCAAAGAAAACGATACCAATACCCCAATAACCAGTATCCAATAACTCAATAACTAATACCCCAAAGTCTCAAGCATATTTTCACTGGTCTGCTCCGCAGCGAACAGTCGTGTTTTGATCTCTCCTTCTACTTTATCTACAAGTACGTGCTTGGGAGCGGGGATGAGGCAATGCTGTATCCCGCCATAACCCCCAAGGGATTCCTGATAGGCTCCCGTATGGAAAAAACCCATGTATAGTTTTTCCTGATCACCTTCATCGTTCATAGGCATGAATAATTCACTGGTATGCGCTTCTGAGTTATAGTAGTCCATACTGTCACAGGTAAGTCCGCCAATGTTTACCTTGTGATACAGATTGTTCCATTTATTCACTGGTAGCAGAATATACTTCTGGTTGAGCCCCCAGGCGTCCGGTAGGTGAGTAATGAAGGAGCCATCGATCATGTACCATAGCTCTTTATCATTCTGGAGCTTCTGATCGATCACGGAGTATAAAATGGCGCCACTTTCACCTACTGTATAGCTGCCGAACTCGGTGAAAATATGCGGTACGGGTACATTGTTCTTTCCACAGATCCACTTTACATTTTCTATGATCTGTTCAACCATGTACTTGTAGTCATAGTGAAAACCAAGCGATGTTTTAATAGGAAATCCACCTCCAATATCAATGGTATCCAGTTCCGGGCATTCCTTTTTCAGCTCACAGTATTTGAATATGAACCTGCTTAGCTCACTCCAGTAATAGGCTGAGTCCTTGATGCCGGTATTGATAAAGAAATGCAGCATTTTTAAACGAGCCTTTTTACTGGGTTTGATCTGCTCCCTGTAGAGTACATTGATGTCACTGTAGCGTATACCAAGTCGCGAAGTGTAGAACTCAAAGTTGGGTTCCTCATCTGCCGCTACCCGTATGCCTACATCATATTTATCCTTTACGTATTCTTCATAGTGACAGAGTTCATTCAGATTATCCAATATGGGAATACAGTTAATGAAACCTTCGTTGAGTAATCCGGTAATGAACTCCTTGTACAATGGTCTTTTAAAGCCATTGCAAATGATATAGGTGCTTTTGTCAATTTTACCTTTCTCGTACATCTTGTGTATTATGGGGATATCAAAGGATGACGACGTTTCGATATGGATGTCATGCTTCATAGCTTCATCCATGACAAAGCTGAAATGAGATGATTTCGTACAGTAGCAATACGTATAGTCCCCGGCGTATTTGTACTTTTTGATCGCATTGTTAAAGATCCGCCGGGCGTATTCTATATTGGCACCTATTTTCGGTAAGTAAGTCAGTTTTAGAGGTGTGCCATATTCCTCTATGATGGGCATTAAAGGCACATCGTTAAACAGCAATTCATTATTGATTACCTTGAATTCCTCCTGAGGGAACTCGAAAGTCTGTTCGATCAGGTCTATGTACTTTTTCAACGATCAAGAAGCTACTATTTTAAAGAAATGCAATAGTACAAAATTTTGCCATTAAAAAACGCAGCATTTCCATGCCGGAGAGGTAAAAAAGTTTACAGATACAGGTTATGCAAAAATGGTGGCTATGACTACTTTTGCACATTAAAATCCATTCGGTTTTATGATAGATGTTAACGTTAAGGATGAAACCTCAAGGCTGAGAGCGGTGGTGCTGGGTACGGCTCAGGACTTCGGGAATACCCCGGCTCCTGAAGAGGCCTATGACCCCAAATCCAGAGAACATATCATAAAGGGCACCTTCCCCAAAGAGGAGGATCTGGTAAAGGAAATGCAGGGTTTTCAGCACGTTCTGGAGAAACATGGGGTAAAAGTATACAGGCCTGAGATCCTTAAGGATTATAACCAGGTGTTTTCAAGGGATATAGGTTTTGTTATTGATGATAAGTTTGTTCGCCCCAGGATCCTGAAAAACCGTATGCATGAAATAGATGGTATTCAGTATCTTCTCGATCAGATGGGTAATGGTAACATCATGGAAGTGCCGGAGGGTGTACGAATGGAGGGAGGGGATGTTATGCCATGGAATGACCATATATTTGTTGGCTATTCAGAACCGGAAGACTTCAATCGTTATGTGGTGGCCAGAACGAATGCTGCAGGTGTTCGTTTCTTAAAGGAGCATTTTCCGCACAGAAGGGTGAGGGCCTTTGAGTTGAAAAAATCCGATGATAACCCCAGAGATAATGCTCTTCACCTCGACTGTTGCTTTCAACCTATAGGTCGCGATGAAGCCATCATCTATAAGGGTGGTTTCAAAAAAACTGAAGACTTTGAGTTCCTGGTCGGTTATTTTGGCAGGGATAAGGTGATTGAGATCACGCGTGAGGAGATGTATGAGATGAATTCCAATGTGTTTTCCATTTCTCCGGAGGTGATCGTATCGGAAACGGGCTTCACCAGGCTTAACGGGATATTGAAGGAGCGGGGTTACATCGTTGAGACCATCAAATATTCTGAGACCTCAAAGATGGAAGGTCTTTTTCGATGCTCCACGTTGCCATTATTCAGGGAATAGCACTATGACAAAGCAGAAGCAATCTACGAATACCCTTATGATGGTGAGGCCGGTGCGGTTTCATTATAACGAAGAAACGGCGCCCAATAACTATTTTCAACACCCTGCCGAAGTGCTCGGACCTCATGAAATTCAGGAAAGGGCCAGAGATGAATTTGACGGATTTGTGGCCAAACTAAGAGAGCACGGGATCCAGGTGATCGTAATGGAAGATACCGCTGAATGGGATACACCAGACTCTATTTTCCCGAATAACTGGGTTTCCTTCCATGAGGACGGCCGGGTAGGACTGTACCCCATGTATGCTGTAAACCGGCGGCAGGAGCGGCGGCAGGACATTCTCGATGCCTTGAAGCATACCCATGGCTTTCAAATCTCCGGCATTGCTGATTTCACTGCCTATGAAAAAGAGGACAAATTTCTCGAGAGCACGGGAAGCATGATCCTCGATCGTCCCAACAGGATACTATACGCAGCGCTATCCATTCGTACCGACAGGGAAGTGCTGGATGATTTCTGCCAGCAGTTCGGATACAGTGCAGTGGTCTTTCATGCCAATCAAACCGTGGAGGGTAAGCGCCTTCCGATATACCATACCAACGTGATGATGTGCGTAGCCGGCAAATTTGCAGTCATTTGCCTCGGTGCGATAGATGATGAAAAGGAGAGGCAGGTTGTGGTGGACTCTTTACGACAAAACAATAAGGAGATCATCGAGATCAGCGAAGAACAGCAGGATCATTTTGCAGGCAATATGCTGCAGGTCATGTCAGATTCCGGATTGCCTTATCTGGTGATGTCTGATGCTGCATACCATTCTCTAAATGATGAACAGCTTGCCACTATTCAGAAATATTGTCCCATTATTCACAGCCCCCTTGATACCATAGAAAAGCTGGGAGGTGGCAGTGCCAGATGTATGATGGCGGAAGTATTCCTGCCTGGGAAATCGTGAATTGCATTCCGTTGAAAAATAGATTTGAAATGAGAAAAGGCCCTGTTAGCGAATTCATTGAAAAGCACTACCGCCATTTTAATGCTGCCGCCCTGGTGGACGCTGCCAAAGGATATGTGCGCCATTTGAATGAAAATAAAAAAATGCTGATCTCTTTGGCAGGAGCCATGAGCACGGGCGAGCTGGGGATATCACTGGCCGAAATCATCCGGCAGGATAAGGTCCATATTATTTCCTGCACGGGTGCTAATCTTGAGGAGGACATTATGAACCTCGTGGCGCATTCTCACTATAAGAGGGTTCCTCATTATCGTGATCTTACTCCCCGGCAGGAATGGGACCTGCTGGAAAAAGGTCTGAACCGGGTTACGGACACCTGCATACCGGAAGAAGAGGCTTTCAGAAGATTGCAGAAGCACGTTTTTGAAATATGGAAGGAGGCGGAGGAAAAAGGTGAGCGGTATTTTCCGCATGAGTTCATGTTCAAAATGCTGAGGTCCGGGGTGCTGGAGCAATATTATGAAATAGACCCTGCCAATAGCTGGATGCTGGCGGCAGTGGAAAAGGAGCTGCCAATGATAGTCCCCGGCTGGGAAGATTCTACCATGGGCAACATTTTTGCCTCCTACTGTATGAAAGGCGAATTGAAACCGACCACCATGAGATCGGGGATTGAATACATGACCTGGCTGGCAGACTGGTACATTCAAAATGCAGAAGATGTGGGTATTGGTTTCTTTCAGATAGGAGGGGGTATAGCTGGTGATTTTCCCATTTGTGTTGTACCAATGCTGTATCAGGACATGGAAATGGAGAATGTTCCTTTCTGGAGCTATTTCTGCCAGATCTCCGATTCTACCACCAGCTATGGGTCCTACTCCGGAGCAGTGCCCAATGAAAAGATCACCTGGGGTAAACTGGATATCAACACACCTAAGTTCATCGTGGAGTCAGATGCCAGTATTGTTGCACCGCTTATCTTTGGGTATGTTTTGGGATGGTAATGAGCTGCACAATAAAAAAATAACCAGGAAACTTTTTATCCTGATGTATAGTTAGCTAAGTTAGCTAACAACTGGTACGGCCATGGAAACGGTTAATATACATTATGCTAAAACTCACCTTTCAAAACTCATTGAAGCGGTGCTTCAGGGTGAGGAAATTATTATTGCGAGGGCAGGCGAGCCAAAGGTGAAACTGGTACCTTTCACAAAAAAGAAGAGGAAACCGGGTTTTTTTAAAGATAGGATATGGTTGGCAGATGACTGGGATTCGCCTGAAACCAATAAGGAAATAGAAGACCTTTTTTATAATTCCGCACTTGGTGAGGATGAAGATTCTGATTGATACCAATGTGCTGATCTGGTGGCTTCGATCCGATCAGCAACTCAAGGCCGAGGCAATAAAGCTTTTAGAAAATAATCCTGTTTATGTAAGTATTGTTTCCTGTTGGGAGATATTCATCAAAATGCAGACAAAAAAACTGAGAATGCCGGTGAATCTGGATGAAGGGTTGGAAGACAGTGATTTTGGCCTGATCCCTCTGAAACTTGATCATTTAAATACATTGGAAAAACTTGATATGTATCATAAAGATCCTTTCGACAGGGTAATAATTGCTCAGGCTATCCATGAAAACCTCACCATAATGACGAGTGATAAGATCTTTAAGAAATACCCTGTCAGTTTTTTAAAAGCTTAACTTAAATGAATATTGAGACTACACTGCAATTAGCAGTTAAGGATGCGTTTAACGTATGCTTCAATGCAAATATTGAACAAGCACAAATAACACTACAACCCACGAGGAAGGAATTTGAAGGATCTCATACACTGGTTTGTTTTCCTTTAGTGAAACTAAGTAAAAAAAGCCCGGAACAAACGGCGAACGAACTTGGAGATTATTTAGTCAGGAATAGTAGCATTGTTAAGGCATACAATGTCATAAAGGGCTTCCTCAATCTTGAATTGACGGACAGGGCCTGGCTCAATGTTTTTCAAACCATTCTGCAGTCTGAAGATTATGGCCGGCTTCCGTCTTCCGGCAAGGAGGTAATGGTAGAGTACTCCTCGCCCAATACGAATAAACCCCTTCATTTGGGACATTTGCGGAACAACTTTCTTGGATGGTCAGTATCTGAAATACTAAAAGCTGCCGGCCATGGGGTCCATAAAGTGCAGATCATCAATGACCGTGGGATACACATCTGTAAATCCATGGTAGCATGGCTGAAATTTGGGAACGGAGAAACACCGGAATCGTCCGGTAAAAAGGGAGATAAGCTCATCGGTGACTATTATGTCCGGTTTGACAGGGAGTACAAACAGCAGATCACTGAGCTGGAGGCTTCCGGTATGAAAAAAGAGGAGGCTGAAAAAGAAGCGCCGATCATGAAGGAAGCACAGGCACTGTTACGCAAATGGGAACAAAAAGATCCGGAGGTGTATGAGCTGTGGGATAAAATGAACCAATGGGTCTATGCCGGTTTTGATGCTACCTACCGGCAGATGGGTGTGGATTTCGATAAGCTATACTATGAGTCAGATACATATCTGCTCGGTAAGGATGAGGTACTGAAGGGGCTGGAAAAGGGGATATTCTATCAAAAGGAGGATGGTTCCGTATGGGTGGACCTTTCGGATAAAAAGCTGGATCAGAAACTGTTACTGAGGGCTGATGGTACATCAGTGTATATGACCCAGGATATCGGCACTGCTATATTGCGTTTTCGGGATTTTCCCGGGATATCACGTCAGATCTATACGGTTGGAAATGAACAGGAGTATCATTTTAAAGTGCTGTTCATCATACTGGACAAGCTGGGCTATTCATGGGCCAAAGAGTGCTATCATCTTTCCTACGGCATGGTGGATTTGCCTTCTGGTAAAATGAAGTCGCGCGAAGGCACTGTAGTGGATGCAGATGACCTTATGCAGGAGATGATCGACACAGCAGAAGAACACACCAGGGAATTGGGCAAGATAGAAGGCTTGTCGGAAGACCAGGCGGATCACCTGTATCATGACCTGGGCCTTGGTGCCCTGAAATACTTCCTGCTGAAGGTGGATCCCCGGAAAAGAATGCTTTTTGATCCCAATGAGTCTATTCAGTTCCAGGGGCATACGGGTCCTTTCATCCAGTACACTCATGCGCGTATATCGGCTATATTGAGAAAAGCGCGACAACTGGAGTTGGATGATCCTGGTGAGGCACTTGAAAAGCTTGACGATCTGCATCCGGCGGAACTGAATGTGATCAATCTTTTAAATGATTTCGAAGGTAAAATAAAGGAAGCGGCCGATAGTTACTCACCGGATATTATCGCTCAGTATGTGTATGATCTGGCAAAGGAATACAACCGGTTCTATCAGGAGGTTTCCATTTTCAATGAAGAGGACCAGAATGCACTTAGATTCAGAGTAGTATTCTCCAAAGTGACGTCAGCAGTTATCAAAAAAGGTATGGCGCTACTGGGTATTGACGTACCGGAAAGAATGTGACCGTTTCTTTTTATTACCAATGGGCAGGGAAAAACTTGATTCCCTGAGCACACCCAGGTTGTCATAAAAGTATTGTACCTCCACATCCATATTCATGAACTTCAGTTTGCCGGTTTGTATGGAACCCAGAACATGCCCGTCATCCGAATAAAACATTAACGGCAGAACTACCAGATTGGGGGCTGCATTGAGTTTTATGAACTGGTCTGTTACCTCGTTGTATACAATAGGACGGGCCAGTTGTTCGTCAAATTCAAAGGAATTGAATGTGAGCGGTGTATAATTGGTCAGTTTATATTTTGTTTCGTTGCTTTGTGCCCAGAGAGAAGAACTGGCTCCAAGAACAATAAGGGTGATAAGCAGGTTTTTCATAATAGTGAGGTTCCAAACCGTAGTGATATGCTAAAGTTAAACAAGTTTGAGCTGAAATGCTAAGATCGTGGATCACTGCCTTTAGACTGAGAACATTGCCGCTGGCCCTGGCGAGCATAGGTATGGGCACTTTTATGGCGGCTGTGGATGGGTACTTCTCATGGTCTGTTTTTGCATTTTGTGCCCTTACTACCGTTTTATTGCAAATACTCTCCAACCTTGCCAATGACTATGGTGATACAGTGAACGGTGCTGACAGTGAGCACCGATCGGGACCGGCCAGAACTGTGCAGGCAGGCCTGATCTCGTTAAAAGCGATGAAAACAGCCATTGGTTTGTTTGTGGTACTCACCCTTATCAGCGGCACCTATCTTCTTTATCTTTCGTTCGGTTTTAGGCTCGAGGCCTTTTTATTCTTTTTTGGGCTGGGGATAGCTGCTATACTGGCAGCGCTGGCCTATACAGCGGGCAGAAAGCCCTATGGATACATTGGATTGGGTGACCTGTCGGTCGTGATCTTTTTCGGATTTGTGGCAGTGTTGGGTTCCTACTACCTCTACGGTGAGTCCATCCGTACCGACCTGATCCTGCCCGCTATCAGTATCGGACTTTTTTCCACTGCGGTGCTTAATGTCAATAACATCCGTGATATAGAATCGGATCGTCAGGCAGGCAAGTATTCCATACCGGTACGAATTGGCAGGAAAAATGCCGTGATCTATCATTGGATAATACTCACGGTGGGTATGCTCAGCTCACTCGTTTTTGTATTGTTGAATTTCTCAAGCCCATGGCAGTTCCTCTTTCTGCTTACTACTCCGCTGTTGATCGTGAATGCCCGTGCGGTGAAAACAAAACAAACGTCCGATCAGCTCGATCCGTTCCTGAAGCAAATGGCGCTCTCCTCATTGCTTTTCGTCATTCTTTTTGGTTTGGGCCAACTGCTGGCTTAATACTCCCGGTATAGGGTAGCTTTTGCCAAAAAAACGGAGGCAACCCTTTTTCATTTACCTGCGTAAGGGGGCTAAACCAAACCTTAAAAGACATGATAACATTTTATCGATTGTTGCTGCTCGCTATAGTAGTGGGAGCCTGTACGCAGCAAGAGCGTAAACACAGCTATCAGGCTCCCCTGCTGGAGGGGCTTGGGGATCATCAGATGGACATTACCACTGATTCCGAAATGGCCCGGAGATTCTTTGACCAGGGGCTGATCCTGGCGTATGGTTTTAACCACGATGAAGCGCTAAGGTCTTTTGAAGAGTCGGTGAGACAGGATCCGGAATGTGCCATGGGCTACTGGGGGATCGCCTATGTGCTGGGGCCGAACTATAATATGGGCATGGAATCTTCCGTAAATACCAAAGCATACAGGTCTGCTCAAAAGGCATTGGAACTATCAGGAAATACCTCGCCACGGGAAAAGGTACTTATTCAGGCTATGGTGGCCAGGTATGAACCGGCAGCACCGGATGATCGATCCCACCTGGATGTGGCCTACAGCAAAAAGCTGCATGAAGCATTCAAAAAATTTCCGGCTGACGATGACATAGCTGTAATGTTTGCCGAGTCACTAATGGACATCCATCCGTGGGATCTTTACACCAAAGCCGGCGAACTGAAAGAGTGGACACCACAGATAGTGGCGGTCATAGAAAAGGCTCTGGACCTTAATCCTGACAATCCAATGGCGGCCCACCTTTATATTCATGCTACAGAAGCTTCAAATGCTCCTGAGTCGGCACTGAAACAAGCTGGAAAGCTGGGCAACCTGGCTCCCGGAGCAGGACACCTGGTCCACATGCCGTCACATACGTACATACGTACCGGTGACTATCATTTGGGAACACTGGCCAATGAGAAAGCATCTGAAGTGGACAGCCTTTATGTAACCACATGTACAGTACAGGGAGTGTATCCTCTCGCCTTGTACCCTCACAACATCCATTTCCTTGTAGCCTGTGCGGCTTTGGAAGGTAACGCCCGCAAAGCCATAGAAGCTGCCTTCAGCCTTGCAGAGAAGGTGGATAAGGAAGCCATGAGAGATCCTTCGATGGCCACTTTGCAGCACTACTACACTATACCCTACAATACACTGGTGAAATTTGCACAGTGGGAAAAGATCATCAAACTGCCAAAACCAGACCTCCTTTATCCGGAGGCAATGTGGAATTATGCACAGGGGATGGCCTGGGCTGGCTTAAAAGAAGATGATAAGGCGAGAACGTACCTGGTCAGACTGGAAGAGATCCTCAAAGACCCTGTCTTGAAAGAGATCACTGTGTGGGATATCAACAGTGTTCATGAACTGGTAGTTATTGCCGGCAACATCCTGCAGGCAGAACTTCTGAGAAATGCCGGCCAGTGGGAGGAAGCCGTTGCTTTGCTAAAGGAGGCGGTAGCTATTGAAGATGGGTTGAATTACAATGAACCGCCGGACTGGTTTTTCTCCGTAAGGCATGTTCTGGGTGATTACCTTATGGAAATGGAACAGTATGTTGCTGCTGAAGAGGTTTACAGGCAGGATCTGGTCATTTTCAGGAAAAACGGATTTGCCCTCAACGGCCTTTACCAGAGCCTGCTGAAGCAGGGCAAGGGTGACGAGGCGGAAGGTGTCAGGCAAATACTGAGTGAGGCATGGAAATATGCTGACAGTCAGCTGAAATACTCACGTATGGATCCTGAAAAGAGAAAGGACGTAGCCATTCAGATCAGGGAAAACACCCCTAATGACCTTGTAACCCTGGCCCTGAGTTTTTGTGGTCTGAGATAGTTGATTCCCGTAAGGTCACCGATTGGCCTTGCGGGACATCATATCATCAGTATATTCAAATAGCTCCTTTTTGTACATTCTGAATTCCTGACGGAAGGAATTCAAATGGCTGGACAGTTCACCATGCTCCTCTTTGAAAGAGACGTCATCTGATGATGAGGACTTTATGAGCGCAGCCAGTTTTTTTTCATGTTTGCGTACCTTTTTATTGAATTCATCCAGCAATTCTCCGTTGTAGTAAATGATCAGGTTCTGGAACCGCTCCAGCTTCTGTTTGTCAGTCAGATCTCTGGTTCTGAGAGCATCAAATTCAAGGAGTTTCTGAAAAAAACGGAGCTCGTCCTTCCAGAACGCAACGTCTGATGACCATTCCTGTGATTCCTTGTGCAGTATTTCCAATCCCTTTTCAAGTACGAATTCCTGTGATGGTGGCGCTATTTTTTCCATGATTGTTATATGTTTTGTTGTTTGAAGTTTAATGTTAGTCCAATACTCCTGTTTTTTTGCTGAGCGTAATCAGATGTTCAGATGACGTCAGTCATGCGCCACTCCGGGCTGGTTTTATACCTTCATTGGTTGTGAACCTTTAAGTTTAATACTTATCTTTAATCGAACTCTAATATAAAGATATGCAAAAAATACTAGTACCTACTGACTTTTCTGATCAGGCGCAAAATGCTGTGGATCTGGCCAGTCGATTGGCACAAAAGATGAATGCTGAGGTGATCCTGTTGCATGTGGTAGAAGACCCCAGCGTCACTTCTGTTCACGTCACCGGTGAGATCGATGTGCCTGATATGCAGGATAGGTTATTTATATTAAAGCTTATTGAGAAGGCGAAAACAGATCTGGCTTCTACTATCGCCAAATACAGCGATACAAATATCAGGGAAGAAATGCGGATAGGAAATGCGTATCATAATATCAAGGACATTATTACCGAACATGATGTGGACCTGGTGGTAATGGGAACCAAGGGTACGAATAGCTTTGGTGAGGTACTGCTTGGGTCCAACGCAGAGAAGGTGGTGCGTCATGCCAAATGCCCCGTACTTACGCTTAGAGAAGGTATTGAAGATGCCAACTTTAAAGATATAGTCTTCGCCACTGGCCTCAATGATAAGGATGAGACCTGTATGCAGGTGGTCAGGAACTTTCAGACACTATTTGATGCACGGATACATGTGGTTCGCATCAATACTCCGAATAACTTCGAAGCAGACCACCTTTCATTACCCGCACTCAAGGAGTATGTGGAAAAATGTGGTTTTTCCAACTATAATATCCACATCTACAATGATGTCTCTGAAGAGGACGGCATTATCCACTTTGCGGAAAGCATCAATGCGGATATGATCGCCATGGCCACGCACGGCAGGACCGGCTTCGCGCACCTGCTTACGGGCAGTATTGCTGAAGATGTAGTAAATCACGCAAAACGCCCGGTGCTGACCTACGTCATTAAAAAATGATAGGGCATTTACACCGGTCACAATTCAACTCTGCGGTAGGGATAAAACTACTGGCAGTACTTTTGGCAACATCCCTTGGAGCCTATGGACAGGAAATGGACCTTAAGGCACTAAAGCTTGCATTGGCACAGCGAGCGGTAGTAGTGGAGGAAAACAATAATGTGGTCGAGTATGACCTGGACGGTGTTCATATTTACCTCATTACGGATGAGAGCGCCAACCGTATGAGACTTATGGCCGGTGTAATTGAGCAATCAAAACTCAAGCAGCAGGATCTGGTCAAACTTATGGAAGCCAATTTTGACCGTGCCCTCGATGCCAAGTATGCCTTGTCCAATGGTGTGTTATGGTCTGTCTTTGCCCATCCGCTCAGGGAGTTGGAGAAAGAACAGGTAGTGGATGCCTTGTATCAGGTAAAGAATCTGGTGAATAACTATGGCAGTACCTACACCAGTACGGACTTTGTATTTGGGGGTAATGATAATTAGCATGTAGTCCATAGTATTTAAGTCAATGGTCTATGATCATGGTCACACCGGGCTCCGACCTTAGACCATCGACTTGTTAAACACTGTAACAAAAAAAGGCCGTTCCTTTCGAAACAGCCTCTTCTGTGAATATCTTGTATCAGTTAGTTCAGTGGAGATCCTGTAACCTTTACGTCCAGCTCTACTGTCATGTTGAAGCTTACAGGCTTGTTGTTCACACTGGCAGTTAATCTCAATTCAATTTCATTGTCCTTCAAAAATTCTTCTGCCATGTCTTCCAGAATGCTGTTGTCAACATTCAGATCATAGGTGCCATTGGCAATTTCAAACGGATCTATGCTGAAGCCGATCGTTGTACCCACCACGGATATGGACATGTCTTCCAGCTCTGTACTACTTGGACCATCATAATCGGCAATGATAAATTTAGCCGAGGTAATTTCGTATTTTTCTATTTTATCCAGCTCGTCCAGATCATTATCAGAAGCTTCGATCCGTATGGTCTCGTCAAATGAGTCAGGACCTTCCTCAGAAATGTTTACATCAAAGTTTTCATCGAGGGTAAACGTGGTGGAAATGGACAGAAGGTCATCCAGGTCGTCGGAATCACAGGCAACAGTAAATGCCGACAGAGCAAAAAATAAATACAGTGTTTTTTTCATGTTTGATAGTTATTTAAGGTTGTAACGAAGGTTAATACAACAAAACATACAAAGGTAAACTTCCTTTGGCAAACTTCACTTATTTTTAACCGATCCATGGCCCAGGAAAACTTTGTCATATACCAGTCATCTGCCGGTTCGGGCAAGACCTATACACTGACCAGGGAATACCTCAGGCTGGCATTGCGACGTCCTGCATATTACCGGCATATCCTGGCGGTTACGTTTACCAACAAGGCCATGCAGGAAATGAAGAACCGGATCATCGGAAAGCTTGGGGAGTTTCGGCAGGGGCGGTTCGACAGTATGGCGGAGGAGCTGCTTGGGCATACCCAATGGACCAAAGAGGACTTCCGACAGCGCTGTGATGAACTGCTTACGCACATTCTTCATGGGTATTCTCATTTTGCTGTTAGCACCATCGACAGTTTTTTCCAGTCAGTGATAAGAAGCTTCGCCAAGGAGCTGGGGCTTGCGGGCAGCTACCGGCTGGAATTGGATACGGATGTTATTCTCCTCCAGATCGTGGATGATCTCCTGATGGAAGCTACGGATAACAAACAGGTCCGCGACTGGCTTATCCGTTTTTCACGGGAAAACCTTCAGGAGGGTGGCAACTGGGATATTCGCAGGAATATCATGCAACTCGCGCAGGAGATCTTTCAGGAGCATTTCAAGGCCATAGAGGAAGAAGTGGCCGGGCAGGACAGAGATCTGACCAAAAACCTGAAAAAGGAACTTGACCGCATCATTCATGTCTTTGAAGCAGAAATGAAGAAGTTGGGAGAGACAGGGCTTGGAATAATTAAAGATCACGGACTGACGGTGTCTGATTTCACAGGAGGCAGCCGTTCCCCATTAAACTACCTGAACAGAATAAGTAACCCCTCATCCTCAAAGGACTTTATACCTTCCAAAACGGTGGAAGAGCTTCCTCAAAAAGAGCATTGGTATACAAAATCGTCCACCAAGGCAGCGGCTATCTCATCAGCTACTGAAAATGGATTGCGAAATGCTTTTGAATGTGCATTGGAGCACTATCATCAATCATTTAACACCTACAACACGGCTTTTCAGGTCAATCGGTTTATTTACGGCTATGGACTGCTGGCAGACCTTACCCGCAAGCTGCAGGAATACAAGCGGGAAAATGATATTATGCTGATATCCGATGCTACCCGTTTTCTCAGGGAGTTGGTTCAGGACTCTGACACACCGTTTGTTTATGAAAAGGTAGGCTCTTTTTTTAACCACTACCTGATCGATGAATTTCAGGATACCTCCGGTTTTCAGTGGGATAGTTTCAGGCCTTTGGTGGATGACAGTCTGGCCCAGGGCTATAAAAATATGGTCGTAGGGGATATCAAACAGGCTATTTATCGCTGGCGGGGTGGTGATTGGGAGCTTCTGCTCAACAAGATCCGGGAAGATATTGGCGCATGGCGTACCAAAACCGAGAATCTGGCCACCAATTTCCGTAGTGAAGCCAACATCATTCATTTTAATAACGCCCTCTTCGAACTGATCCCTAAGGTCATGATATACGAGGGCACCAAAGAAGGTTCGGAAGAATGGAAAATCCTGAATGAGGTTTATAGTCAGGCCAGGCAGGAGATCCCGCCAATCAGAGTCAAAGACCCTCAGGGGTACGTGAATATTACCTTTTTGAAGGATGAGGCTGGCTTCTCATGGAAGGACCTCGTAGCGGATAAGCTGCCAAGGGTTATAGAGCAGTTACAGGACAGAAATGTCGCGCTAAAGGATATAGCCATACTGGTGAGGAGAAACAAGGAGGGGAAGGACGTTGCGGATTATCTCCATCAATATCAGCAGGACCACGCTGACTCCCATTACCGGTATGATGTGGTTTCGAATGAATCATTGTTTCTGTCATCTTCCCCTGCAGTGCGCCTGATCATTGCGGCACTACGATACCTTCAGGACGATAAAAACAAGGTGGTGCAGGCTCATATGGCCTATGAGTATCAGAAGAGTATAAGAAAGAGTGATACTGAACCACACGACATTTTCAGGCCTGCAGACAACAGCTTTGTCGAACTGCTGCCTGAAGCATTTACGAAGATATCCGGCGCTCTTCTGTTCCTCCCGTTTTATGAATTAATAGAGCGGTTGATCGATGTGTTCGAGGTGAACCGGATACAGGGGCAGTATGCTTATCTGCAGACCTTCCAGGACCTTGTTTTGAAATTCACCCAAAACGAAAAAGGGGATGTACGGTCATTCCTCGAATGGTGGGAGGAGCGCGGTTCAAAAGAGAGCATTAAAGTGGCCGATGACCTGGATGCCATGCGGATCCTTACCATTCACAAAGCGAAGGGCCTGGAATTCAACACAGTGATCGTTCCTTTTTGTGATTGGGAAACGGACCATCAGCGGTCACCAATTCTATGGAGCAGGACAGAAACACCGCCTTTTGACAAGGGATATCTACCGCTGAAATATCAGAAAGGGCTGGAAAAGACACATTTCAGTAAGGCTTATGAAGAAGAACGAATAAAAGCACACCTTGATAACCTTAACCTGCTGTATGTGGTGATGACCCGGGCCATTCATAACCTATGGGTGTTTGCTCCGGATGGCAGGAGGAATATTTCAAAGATACTGCGTAGCGTGCTGGATGATTATGATTTCAGGCTGAAGGAATACTGGGACCATAAGCAGAATATATTTGAGTTTGGCAACCGGGATTTCGAATTTGCAAAGCCGGAAAGCGCAGCAGGTCAGCCACTTACACTTAACCAATACAGCCATTTCAACTGGCGGGATAAAATAACGGTCAAACGCTCCGGTGAGGGGTTTGCCATGGAAGAAGAGACACGCCAAAAGATCAATTATGGCATTCTCATGCATAAACTTCTGAGCCGTATCACCTACCTGCCGGATAAGGCTGCTGCCATCCAGGCGATCTATTTTGAAGAAGGGCTGAACAAAGCACAGAAAGAGGAGATCCGGCAGCATCTTGATGATCTACTATCAGATGAAAGGGTAAGTAATTGGTTTTCAGAAGAATGGCAGGTGAAAAACGAATGGTCCATTCTCGCTGGAGAATATGAATACCGCCCGGACCGTGTGATCATGAATGGAAAAAAGGTGGTGGTAATAGATTATAAAACCGGAGCCAGAAAGGAGAAAGACCGGCAGCAGATGGAAGGATATAAGCAATTAATGAAAGAAATGGGCTATGAGAATGTGGAGGCGTATTTATGGTATTTGGAAGAGGGGGAGGTGGTGGGGATCTAACAGCTTTTGTGAACTCACCCCAATTCCGACTAAAGTCGGAATGTCCCCTCTCTAAGCTTAGAGAGGGGATGTTCAAACGAAGTTTGAACCGGGGTGAGTTGAAACGAACGAACTACTCCCGTAAAAACAATATGACCTGGAACGAGATAAAAACTTTGGCCAGAGAACTGAGAAAGAGTCAGACAAAAGAAGAAGCTATCTTGTGGGGACTGTTGAGAAACAGAAAATTCAAGGGATACAAGTTCTTACGGCAACATCCTATTATTTATACTGAGATGAATAGAAACCTGTTCTTTATCGCGGATTTTTATTGTCATGAAATGGCCCTGGTATTGGAAGTAGATGGTAAAATACATGATCATCAAAAGGACTATGATATACAAAGGGATTTAATTATTCAGCAAAAGGGACTAAGAGTGTTGAGGATAAGAAATGAAGAAGTGAATGAAAGCATTAATGATGTTTTGTCTAAAATCGAAAAAGTAATTTCAAACCATTCTGATACTGATTAAAAGCCAATTCATCTCTGTGTTTAGAGGGATGCAGACCTGTTGACAACAAAAAATAATGAAAACCTTCCTCCAGGAAATAGCCCAAAACCTCATCAAAAATTACCGGGACCACCTTGGTGACACCACGGTGATCTTCCCTAACCGTAGGGCAGGGTTGTTCTTTCGTGAGTATCTCAGGGAGGTGCTGGACCGGCCGTCATGGTCGCCGCTGATCCTCTCTTTCCAGGACTTCATAGCTATGAATACTCCTCTGCAGAAGGCAGATCAGCTGTACCTGGTGCACCGGTTATTTGAAGTATATCGCAAGGTGCTTAAAACGAAAGAGGGTTTTGACCGCTTCTACTATTGGGGACAGATGCTGCTCAAGGATTTTGACGATGTAGATAAGTATCTCGTTAACGCTCAGAATCTATATACTAATCTGAGCCGGCAGAAGCAACTGGACCTTTCCTTCGACTTTCTGCTTCCGGAGCAAAAGGAGATCGTCAGAAAGTTCTGGCAAGGTTTTGAAGAAAGCCGGTCTGTACAGAAGGAGCGTTTTGAGTTTGTCTGGAATCATTTGTTTGCTGTCTACCAAAGCTTTAACGATGCACTGAAAAAAGATGGCCTCGCCTATGAGGGGATGCAATATCGCTATATTGCCGAACGGATGGATACGATCCGGTTCAGCCAGGCTGAAGGCCCTGTATTTTTTGCTGGCTTCAATGCACTGAACACCGCTGAGGAAAGGATCATCTCGTGGTGTATCCAAAACCGGCAGGCGCAGGTACTGTGGGATCTGGATGGTTACTATTTTCATCAGGAAGACCAGGAGGCAGGTAATTTCCTCCGCCAGTACAAAAATACCACTGTTTTTGCCCCTTCATTTCCTCAGGACATTCCCAACCGGCTGGAGGATCACCGCCGGTCGGTCACCATCACCGGTGTGCCCCAGCATGTGGGGCAGGCCAAGGTACTGGGGCAGAAGCTGAGTGAGCTTCTGGATAACCATCCTGAGCTGGATATCCGGAAAGTAGCGGTGGTTCTGGCGGACGAGGCACTCCTGTTTCCCGTATTACATTCACTGCCTGAAAAAGTGGAGGCCATTAATGTTACGATGGGCTTTCCCCTGTCATACGCTCCGGTGAACAGCCTTATTGAGCACATTCTGGAGTTGCAACGACTGATCCGTGTTGATCCCGAAGAGCACCTGCTTTTTCATTTTAAACCGGCTTTGGCAATTGTTCGTCATCCCTTGATCATCCAGACGGCACAAAAACAACTGGAAGATTGGTCACGTAATCTTCAGACCAACAACAAGGTCTTTTTTACCGAGGCAGAGCTGCCCGATAACCGCCTGATCCGTCTTATATTCAGGCCGGCAGGGGATGAGCTTATTTCTTATCTGGCAGACATTTTACTGGAGCTGCATGTCCTGTCGCAGGAAGAAGAAAACCGTTTTGAAGTGGAGTATGTCCACCAGTACTATCAGCTACTGAATCGCTATGCCGATCTACTATCAGATTCTGGAGCAAAAACCGACAGAAGGTCATTTGCGGCACTATTCAAACAACTGGTACGTACGGAGCGCCTGCCGTTTACAGGTGAGCCACTGCGGGGTTTACAGATCATGGGTGTGCTGGAAACCCGTAATCTCGACTTTGAGCATGTATTTGTGCTTAGCATGAATGAGGACTTTTTTCCATCCCAGGCCGGTAAGCATTCATTTATTCCCTATAACCTGAGAAAGGCCTATAATCTACCCAATTACGATCAGCAGGACGCCATTTATGCCTATCTGTTTTACCGTCTCATCCAGCGGGCGGATAGTATCAGCTTTTTTTACAATACGGAAGGCAATGACCTGGGAGGGGAGGAGATGAGCCGTTTTCTACAACAACTGTTACATGAATCGGGGCTGGACATCCGTACTGAAGTGCTGGCCAATCTGACTGAACCGGGCGAAACACGGGAGATCACCATTACCAAAAATGAAGACGTAATGAAGAGCCTCGGACGGTATCAATCCCTGAACCGAACACCGGAAAAGCGCCTTTCCCCGTCAGCACTCAATACGTACCTCGACTGCCGCCTTCGGTTTTATTTCCGTTATGTGGCCAACCTGTATGAGCAGGATGAAATAGAGGAGGACGTAGATGCGCGATCCCTCGGAAATGTACTGCATCATGCCATGGAAGAACTCTACCGCAATCATCTGGAAGGAAAGAACAGCAATCTGCTGGAAAAGGCGGATTTTGCTGTATTGAAAAAGAAACTGGAGGATGCTGCTGTAGCTGCTTTCCGGAAACAGTTTGCCGTAAGCCCGGATCGAAAGTTCTACTTTGAGGGCAAAAACATCATTGCCCGGGAGATCATCAAGGATTTTATGAGCGCGATACTCAGGCTGGATGAAAGACATGCACCCTTTGAAGTGCTGGGAATGGAATCGGAATACACCCTAGACCTTCCCCTGAACGATGCACCGGAAAGTACAGACACCGATACAACAACATCCGGCTCTCAACGTGAGACATTGAACATTGAACATTCAACTTTGAACGTAGGGTTGCGGGGAACGATCGACCGCATTGACCGTAAGGACCGTCACGTACGCCTCATCGACTACAAGACCGGACAGGATAAACATACATTTACCAGCATAGAGGAGCTCTTCGATCGCAAAAGAAAGAACAAGGCTGCCCTGCAAACCTTTAACTACGCCCTGCTTTATCAGAAAGTGAAAATGGCAGAAGATATTCTCGTACCGGCCGTTTTCAACAAGGATGCACTTTTTATGGGTGAGGATGTTCTGCTGGAGATGAAAGGTAAGGGAAAAGTTGAAAATGCTGCTTATTTCCTGGATGAATATACCCGGCATCTTAAAGCATTGCTGACAGAGATATTTGATCCGGAAGAACCTTTTGATCAGACGGATGACGAACGGAAATGTATTTTTTGTGCATATAAGGAGATTTGCGGACGGTAATAGTTTATTGAGAGAAAGTTGTAGCACCGCAATCGTGCTATACTGGGGTCAATTCCTGTCTGCCAGTTGATCTTCACCCATGATCAGATCTGACTGATGTTCCTTTACCAGCTCATTAATTTGCCGGATAATTTCAGGGTGGTATTCTGCCACATCGTATTGTTCCGAGGGGTCATGGTTGAGATTATATAGCAAAGGAGGACTATGGACTTCTTTCTTACCATGCATGCCATAGGCTCCTTGCGTTATAAAATGTGCCTTGTAATCTCCGAGGCGGGCAGCATACAGTTTTGTTCCCCGGTAGTAAAGAATGCTTTTTCGTTGGCCGGTTCCATTGCCAGCCAGTACCGGGCCGAGATCGACACCATCCATTATCCTGTCATCTGGCATAGGTACTCCGGCCATTTTACTGAAGGTGATAAAGATATCCATTGTCGAGCCGATCTCAGAGACTACCGCTGGTTTGATCCTGCCAGGCCCCCAGAAGATACAGGGCTCCCTCATTCCTCCTTCCCATGTGGAACCTTTCCCGGCTCTCAGTAATCCCGCACTTCCCCCATGGGTTTCAAAGAGGAGCCATGGGCCATTGTCAGAGGTAAAGACCACAATGGTATTGTTGTCAAGGCCTTCCGCTTTCAAAGCAGCCAGGATCTTCCCTACACCATGGTCAATTTCCTCCACTACATCTCCGTACAGGCCTCGCCTACTCTTACCCAGGAATTCTTCAGAAGCGAATAAAGGAATATGGGGAAGGTTGTGCGCCAGATAGATAAAAAAGGGCTGGTTTTTGTTTTCTCTAATGAAAGAAACTACCTTTTCGGAATATCTTTTGGTGATGGTATTCTGGTCTGCCGGCTGTTCTATGATGTCGGTATTCCGGATCAGCGGAACATTAAAATCCTCTGTTTTGATAGCATCGTGATCCTGAAAATACTCGAGGTAGCCTCCGCCTGGGATCCTGTCCATGTCATTTGAATAGGGGATGCCATAATAATGATCAAAACCATGATGTACGGGTAAATATTGCTCATGGTGTCCTAAATGCCATTTGCCAATGCAGGCTGTTTTATAACCTGCTTTCCTGAGCTGTTCCGCCAATGTTATTTCAGAAGTAGGCAAGCCATTCTTTGAATTAGGGAACAGTACCCTGTGCTTGTCACTGCACATACCACTCCGCACAGGTAAGCGCCCTGTTAGCAGGCCTGCTCTGCTTGGTGTACATACGCTGGCTGCAGCGTAAAAATTAGTCCATTTCTGCCCCTCCTGAGCCATTTTGTCCAAGTGTGGGGTTTTTATAGTTGGATGACCGTAAGCTCCCAGATCGCCGTAGCCGAGATCGTCTGCGAAAATGATGATGAAATTAGGTTTGTCCCTGAGATCGGCTTGTTTGCTGCAGCTGACAAGTCCGGATGCAGCTAACATCATGATCATTATGAAAATGACGGGAAGTTTGTTTGGAATAGTGTTTTCCATAGTTTCAATGGATTGTCGTCTTAAGCTACGAATAAAATTAGTTTTCAATTCGCGATTCGCGAATTGAAAATTACATGCTAATACAACATATACACTAACTACTCATTCTCCACTTACTTTCACTCTTCTACTTTCATTCCACCCTGATATCGTAGGAAAGTACATCCAATGTGCCTGTGCAGGATTTTGAGTAAAGTACCCTTCAAATCTTGGGATAAGCCGGATGCTGAGGTCGTGTTCACCCCGCCGGAGCGACTTGAAAAATATACTTACCTTTTCCCGGTAATACTCCCGGTGGACCTCTCTGTAGTCTTTCCTTTTGTCAACGTAGCTGCAACCCGCTGGAATGGGTACATCCAGAACAAGGTATTCAGCCTCCTTATGGGCGGTTAGCTTCACCTTCATTTCTATCACTTCACCAGCTTCCAGCGTGTTGTTCTTTCCCTTGTCGAAAGACGTTTCTACCTTAAAATGCTCATCATAGACCTCAGGATCTGTCAGTTTCATCTCCTGCCATGCGGTGAGATAAACAGGAGCATTTCCGGTTTTCTTCACTGTCAGTTTTCCGGCGGTCACTGTTTGATCAAAAGGAAAGTTAACAATGGACCGTTCAGTACTACCGGATAGCTCAAGCTTAGTGGGTTCATCATTTATCCCTCCGATCTCATCTTTTAGCGTGTAGATCACCTGTGCAGACTCGTAGGTGTTCCGCCATCTTCCGTTGCTGCGTCTTTTGAGTAGATAATTAATGATTTTTCTGGTCAATTTCCTGTCTCCCATGTGGTACAGGAGTTCGTAACCCTTGAGGGTCAGGTAGATATCTGACCTGTAGAATGCAGTACGTTCTTTTTTCATCGGGCTTTCGAAAGACAGATTACCATAGCTGTCAAATTGGGCATAAGCCATGACGGAGTCTTTCGGAACGGTCAGGCCGGCCACCTGTTCAAGCCGCCAAACCCTGAACTTATTCAGTGTGGAGAGCTCCTCCCAATGAGTTTTTATGTCCGTAAGGTAGGGTTTTACATCGAAGGCGGAATCCAACCGGTTCACAATGCTGATCAGCCTGAGCTTTTTGTCAGGGTGCAAAGGCTTGTTCAATTCCCATAGTGCGTGCTCTATCAGGTGATCAAATCTCAGCGTGTTTTTCACCATATCTTCAGTAAGCCAGGCCGCCTTTAGAATATGTTCGGTGACCCATGGTTCGAACCGGTCTTCAGACCACCAGCCCCAGTACCCTTCAGAGGACTGCCGGTCGCGGAGCTTTTTCATGATCCGCTCCGCCCGGGCCCTGTACCGGATATCGTCACCGGAAGTTCCTTTGATCCTGTTGAAAATACCGATAGCCATCAGTTTGGAGGCCAGTTGCTCATTGCATTCGTAGCGGTAGTTGATCAGGTAGTTGATCTCATCGAGAAAAATATTGTCAAGGCTGGCCGTAGCATGAAGCTGCACGGTTCCAAGGCTGTCCGGAAAGCTGACGGTGAATGTAGTGTCACTGTCCAGAGACCAGAAATACCCTTTGGCTGTGGTAATACCTCTCTCATAAACAGGGATATCCCGCTGTTCACCATCCGTAAAGCCATTTTCACTTGTAATGGTGTAGGTGATATTCAGCGTGTCATTGCTATGCACCGGATAGATCCAGAGTGAATCAGCCATGGCATTTTCTACCATATGCTCATTCCTCTTTTTCACTTCGTCATTCCATAAGAATGTTGACGAAACCTTTTGCGGAAGGCCGGTATAATTGGATACTTTACCCAATACGATTACCGAATCACCCGGGATGAGAAATCGGGGAAGAGCCAGCCGGCCTGAAATGGGCAGGTACGATTGCGTACTGACCTTCAGTCGTCCGGTACGTCGTCCCCTGCCATACGCCAGAATATGGGTTTCCCAGTTCGTTATGTCGTCCGGGAGTTTCAGGCGGATCCGGGCCTTTCCCTGTCCGTCGGTTCTGAGCTGTGGCTCCCACAAAGCATGGTCCTGGAAATTAGTGCGAATGGAGTTTTGCTGAGGCAGGGATTCCAACAGTTCCTCCTGCTTTTTGCTGGCAGGATCCTTATAACCTTCTTTGGTGCTGATGATCAACACCCCTCCACTGGCCCTGCTTCCGTACAGGGTAGTCGCCGCGTTGCCGGACAAAATTTCAATTTTATCGATCAGTGATTCATCCAGGTCTCCCTCAAAGATCTGCCCATTCACAATGATCAAGGGATCATTCCCAAGTCCCATTGAGGAGTTTCCTCTTATTCTGATGGGAGCACTGGCTCCAGCCAACGCAGCCATATCTCCAGACAGCCTTCCATTCACTATTTGTACACCTGCTATTCGTCCCTCAAGGGCGGTTATGGTGCTCACAGAAGCGCTCAGAGCTTTCTTTTTTGTCGTAACACCATATCCCACCACTACTACTTCAGAAAGTGCCTTGACATCTTCATTCATTATTACATCATATTCAGGCTGCAGATCTGTGATGATCTCCTCGCGGGTAAAGCCCACAAACGAAAAGTTAAGAACGGCATGATTGGGGCCATAGATCTCATAATAACCGTTAAGATCCGTGATCGTGCCATAGTTGGTACCTTTGATAATGACGGTAACACCAGGTAATGGAAAGCCATCACTTCCACTTACTACTCCGGAGTAGGTTCGCCCGACGCCACTGTATGAATACCGCGTCCGGTAGGTACGGTTGATCGACTCTTTCTGACTATTCGATATCCTTTTCTGATTGACAGCTTTTTTTATGATAAGGTCAATAGTGGTACTGAAAGAGTCAGCAGGATGAATTTCAGCTGGCGGAAGTTTGTGAAAATGTTGTCCTCCCGGATTTACTCTGACACGATCCGCCGAAAAGTAAGACCGGTCCCGTTGGAAAAAGATCAGTTTATAATATCCACTGTCAAGATCATGAAAGCGCTGTGCACTTCCGGGATACACCCGCACAAAACGGGCATCGTCCAGCTTGAATAATAGTGTGTTGATGATCCGTTGCTGTTTTACGGACTGGTGATGTGTAATTTCAAGTGAACTGTTCCTGCCGGTTGTCCATCGTGGGTTTTGGTAAACTCTTGAGGCCAGGCGCTGAGCCTCTTCATATTCCCTTTTTCGAGAAGTAATGGTTTCTTCTGTCAGTGGCATGTCATGCAGGGATTGCGGCGCGGATATGTTTCCCAGCCACGATGGATAGCGCTCATATGATCGCATTTTTATGACCCCGGGGGAAAAGTCATATTGAAAATCCGGTTCATGATCGAAGGAAAGCTCATAACTGTCCAGCACCTGCAGATTGGCATTTCCGTAGTGGACAGGTCCGGTCCTGTTATCGTAAGATCGGGAGGGCGCTACCTGGAAATAGCGTTTACCCTGACGGATATAGGCAAATGTACCGTTATTGAGGGCTATCCGCCGGTAGGGAAGAATGTAACGGTGCAGATTTTTCTTTTCATGGCGGGACAATTTAGGTGTCATTTTCGAAATGTGTACGCGACTATTGGCCATGGCGGGTATGGATAAAATGGTTTTCATCCCTTTTTGAAAGTAAACACTGTCCAGGGACACTTCACAACTGTCAGTGCGGATCTTGATCTTGTGGTATCCTTCGCGGACTTCAAAGGCGTAAGGGTCCTTGAGGGTGTTCCATGCAAAATATATCGGCCAGTGGTCCAGATATACGACTTTGGAGGTGAGTAACCGGCCGTTTTGAACGACAAAAGGCGCGAAGACCGTGGTACTGTCAGGGGTAGGGCTCACATGGCTGTAGTAGTCCTCCCCAGGATACAGAAAATGATAGTATTCCAGGCTGTCCAGCCCGAGCCTTTCTTTCCAATAGCTGTAATTTAGCCGGTTTTCGATGTCTTTCTCATGATCAGTGATGGTAAAACGATTGATAAGATGGCGAAAACGTTTTGTCCTCTTGCTGAAATTTTCTGGTTCAGGGGGGTCGTACCCAAATTTTCTGGTTAGGGTAAAGGCAGTAAGGTCAGCATCTTTTACAGGTCTCCCTTTTTCATCCCTGGCAGTGATCATAAATTCAGCCTCCATGCCCGGATAACCTTTGGTAGGGAGATCACTGGAGAGTTTGATCTGTCGTAAAAGTTCATCCACCGCATAATCATCAGAATAGATCTGATCGCCCCACACGTATTGCAGATTCACATAGTATTTGGCCTGACCCGGATTACGGATGATATGATATAGTTGGCGGCTATTTCCTTTTTTGATCAGCCTGTTGGTTCTGTAAATGAACCATGTAAAGGGAATATTGGCAGGATTCCGGACTTCAAAAACCAACGAATCGCTTGTCCTCAGTGTGGACAGCTGAACCTCAGGACGAAAATCAGAAGGTGGCAGGGCATATATGCTGTCTCCAACAATAGCCTTGTAGTCTTCAATGAACGGGTTTGCCTTAAACCTGATCGGTAAGTTTACCTGATCGAGGGTATCCCTGCCAGCGATCAGTACCCCTGTGACAGGCTTTGATCTTCCATTCACCAGGTATTCTATCAAAAGAGAGTCACCTTCCAGCCTGCCTTTTATCTTTTTCTCCGTTAAATATTCCAGTTGCAGTGTCTTGCTGACGTATTCGTTTTCAGTATTTCTCAATTCCGCTATCAGCTTAATGCTTATGTTGGCTTCCGGCAGAAGAGAGTCAGGAAAAACAATGATAGTCTCCCCGGTAGCTTTTAGCAGGGTCTCATGGGTCCACAATGTGTCCGGTACAAACACCTCACTCTGTAATGGCAGTGTTACCATCTCCGTCAGGGCGTAAAGGTTCAGGCGTCCGTCAGGAAGGGTCAGGTCATTTTCATCCTTACCCTCAGCATGGATGTTGAAGGTAGAATCCCGGTGGATGTTTTTCCCATCCGTTCTTAATTCGAGCCGGATAGATTTAAGTTCGTAGTCTTCTACATAAAAGCTTGCCTCTTTGACAATTTTGTGTGCTTTTGCGCCTATACCTATGCCATACCGCTTATCGAGCTTTAACTGGAGAGAGTCATGTAGCAGCAGGTCATACGTATAGGCACCCTTTCGGTAAGGAGTTACAGTATCAATGAATTTGTAAGGCTGCCACCCTTCTTTCAGGTAGATATTGAGCGGCTTACTTCCTCTGGGCCGGCCTTTTTTGCTGAGATTTAGCGCTTTGAACCTGACGGTATCTTTTTTTCTGTATTTCGGCTGGTTGGTCACGGCATAACCGCGGAATTTGTCCTGATGGTCGTCATAGCAATACAGATCATCAAACATGCATTTTATCTTCTCGAACGCGTTTACGCTGAAGTTGCGTATCCTGGAAATATTGCCATAGACGTAACCATTTTTTATGGATTTATAGCCATGCAATGGCAGTTCGACCACAAATATTACAGGGGTAATGACATACCTGAGCGGGGTACCGTACAGTACTTTTCGCCTTGTCCTCTTAAACCATGAGTTTTGTAACTCCCGTGTAAGATGAAAAAACCACCGTCTGTTATCGATGGATACTTCCAGAAAGCCGGCTGCATTCGTTTTTCTTTTCCAGTAGCCCTTTAGCTTGTTATTATAACGTATACGTTTTTGGTTAAGCCTAACCTGCGCGTAATCCACAGAGTTTCCATCCTTCCAGATCTTTAAAAACATATCTGCCTGGTTATTACCTGTTTCAATACTAAAGTCAGTGATAGAAAAAACTTCCGCTTGTAACCTGTTTTCGGTGGCATATACCTTGAGGTAATGCCCTGCGGGAAGGTGATCACTGAAGTTGGAGTCCAGTGGTATATTGGCAAGCCAGCGGTGTAAATGCCGCTCTTGTATTTTGCTGATCCCTTTGTCTTTGTACATTTCATAGGCCTGATCATCGGTAAGTTCATAGATCTGCATCAGGCCGCTGTTTTTTATACTTGTTAACAGATTGGAGTTCTGGGCAGATAGAAATGAGTGGAGCAGAAATTGTATGATAAGGAATAGTAAAGCTCGTTTCATAGGGAGTGTGTTTGCGTGCTACTCATAGGATGCTGGTCCTGAAGCAATTCCATAAATTATTCAAAAAAAATCAATTACCCGGAATAACGGTGATAATTCCTATGAAATCAGAAAAGAAAAGGTGATCAGAAGGCCGGTACAGGGAGGTCTGGGGTTTTGGGGCTGGTATTTATCATATGGAAATCAGCATGCTAAGCTATAACTGAAATCTAAGGTATTGATTTACAGGGGCGAGTAAGAGCCTTTTGAAAGCTGGAAGTCAGAAGCCCGTCCTAACTTCCAGCTTCCACCTTTCCAACAATACAAATTAACCTTTTTTACGCTGCAGATCCCTCCTTCGTAACTCATCCAGTGAAAACCGGCCACCACCATAAATGAAGAATAGCGCCAACAGAGCCAATACAATAATGGCCATAGCCAGTTCCAGATGGTTCTCTACGGTGAGGAAATGACCGGCATTAAAGATCACCGCTCCGATGAGGATAGGTAGATTCAACAGGCACATCGCCCGCGTGTAGGCTCCCATAGCGATCAGGCATCCGCCTACCAGATGGGTAATGGAAATGTAATGGGCTATAGGAATGGTAAGAAAAAGCCCGTCCATGGAGGCAACATTTTCTGTGAGGGCCTGAAAATTTTGTGTGAAAATAAAACCTTTATAGAAAATAAAGATACCGAGCGCCAACCTGATTACGTCCATCCATGATGGAGCTTTGACCGTGTCAAGCCACAGGTCTATTCGTTGTACGGCATTCATGGTGTGTATGGGTTAGTTGATACCCAATAATATAATGAAAATAGCCGTAAAACTCAAGTTAGAGTTCTCAGACAAATGCGCCGTTTTTCACGTAAAGGATGGAAGAAGCGCAAAGCCCTGATATTCTTCCTGTGTAGGTTTTGTGGCCTTAGCACACCTTTTTGCAGGTCTGTTCGAAACCTTAATTTGAGATCCTCGGAAACTTCTTAAAATCCGCTTTTCTCTTTTCCAGAAAGGCATCCCGGCCTTCTTTGGCCTCATCCGTCATGTAGGCCAGCCGGGTGGCTTCACCAGCGAATACCTGCTGACCCACCATACCGTCATCCGTGAGGTTAAAGGCGAATTTTAGCATGCGAATGGAAATGGGGGACTTTTCCAGTATCTCCTGTGCCCATTGGTAGGCGGTGTCTTCCAGTTCCTCATGCGGTACTACGGCATTGACCATACCCATCTCATAGGCTTCCTGAGCTGAGTAGTTCCTTCCCAGGAAGAAGATCTCCCTTGCCCGCTTCTGACCAACCATTTTAGCCAGGTAGGCAGATCCGTACCCACCATCAAAGCTTGTTACATCAGCGTCGGTCTGTTTAAAAATGGCATGCTCTTTACTGGCCAGTGTAAGGTCGCACACGACATGCAGGCTATGACCGCCGCCTACCGCCCAGCCGGGGACTACGGCAATGACCGCTTTGGGCATGAACCGGATCAGCCGTTGTACTTCAAGGATGTTCAGCCTTGCCACACCATCGTCATCCACATATCCCTGTTTGCCACGCGCCCGCTGGTCTCCTCCACTGCAAAATGAATATACACCGTCTTTCGGCGAAGGGCCCTCCGCAGATAGCAGTACCACGCCAATTTCGGGGTCTTCCCGGGCATCGAGGAAAGCGTCATAAAGCTCCCCCACGGTTTTTGGACGAAAAGCGTTTCGTACTTCAGGCCGGTTGAACGCAATGCGCGCTACACCATCAGATTTTTTGTAAGTGATATCTGTGTATTCTTTAGCTTTTTTCCACTGAGGTGCTGTCATCGTAAGGTATTTGTTAATTTGTAAGATCCAAGACTCCAAAAATACAAATACTCCTTATTTTCGTTCCTATGAAGAAAAAAGAATGCCCGTCATGTGCTATGGAAATTGACGCTAAAAGTAAGGAGTGTCCGATTTGCGGCTATGAATTCCCTCAAACCTCTGTGGGGATGAAAACCATGGTCATCCTGCTGGTTCTTCTTCTACTCTTTCTCATATTTTTTTGGGGCTGTCAATAGGAAGTAGCAGTCAACCACAAACCATTAAGGTCAATAAGGTTCAGGTTAATTTTACACAGCTTTCAATCAAACAAGATGTAGAAATGCCCTTATCAGGCTCGTATTTTTACTGATATTCGTGAAAAAAGCACCAAACTATATAAAACTGATTCTTTTATTAACCTAAACAAAACAAAAACATGAAGAAAGTTTTACTAACCATAATGCTACTGGCCATACTGGGAGTTTCCTATGGTCAGGAGCCCTCATTCCGTTTTGCTGATAAATCCGGTGAAATGGAAGTAGATGTGCCGGAATATGCTTCTCAACATTACCTTGGTCAGGAATTTACCCAAAAATTCTATGCACTGAAGGAAAAATATGTTTACAAACCCCAGGCCTCCTTCAATTCTCCGAACCCGGCCTCCATCACCGAGAAACCTTCCATCTACAATTCATTAAAGAAGCTGGACAGGTATTATAAAAAGCAACTTAAAAAAGGAAGCCTGAAAGAAGAGGAGGTAAAGGCGGCACTTTCAAAAGCTCTGGCCGTGGGCTATTCGGTTCGGTATGCTGATACAGAGGATCTTGAGAAGATACTTTGGAAAACCAAGGATGTCGCGGAGATAGAGAAGATATTTACCAAAAGAATTGCGTTAAATTAAGATGGAGAACAGGCTGTCGTTTGGCAGCCTTTCGCTATTGTGCTATCCTTTGAGCAAGGCAGGCTCTCTTTAGCTATACCTTTTTGAAATATAATCCACTGACTGGCGGATCAACTCCTTCAACACCTTTTCATCAATATCTTCCAGTTTTCTGACATAAAGACAGGCCTTGCCGGTTTTATATTTTCCGAGTCCCGCCATAAGCTCGTCATACTTTGAAAACCCTGACATAATGTAGAGTGTCAGGGTTTGTTTTCTAGGGCTGAATCCTGTCAGAAACCAGTCGCCTTCCTGACCGCTCTTGTATTTGTAGTGGTACTGGCCAAAACCTACAATACTGGTACCCCACATTTTTGGTTCTTTGCCAGTGATCCCTTTCATCAGATCCAGAATTTTATAGGAGTCTGTTCTCTTTTTTTCATCCTCCACACCATCAAGAAATTGAGTAACGCTGCCCTCGTTGAGTTTGGTCTTTAATTCTGCCATGTTGCTTTCAATTGTAAAATGTAGCCTACCGGAATTTAAGAAAATTCAGGCAAACCTAATTGCTGTCGTAGGGCAACGGATATTTTTCCTCTTAAGATCCGGATTTCCGGTGGTTACCGGAGCTGGTAGCTACCGGCATAGGGCATAGAGCATAGCGCTTGGCGTATGTCCTGTTTAGGATTAGAACTTAAAGCTGAATATCTACACTCCCTACGCTATGCCCCATGCGCCAGGCCCTATGCCCTTCACCTGTAGGATCTCACACTTTCAATGACTACCGTACTGATGATCAGTACTCCGCCAATGATGGTGTTAAGCCCCGGAATTTCACCCAGGAATATCATACCGAGTACTATTCCATAGATCGGTTGGCTACTGCTGATAATACTGGCTGTACTTACAGAAAAATGCTTAAAACTCATGACAAACAAGGTATGACCAATGGCCGTAGTGACCAGCGCAAGTGTAAGAGTGGGAAGCCACTGCGAAGCAATACCCGATGTATCCAGAACGAGTAATACCGGCCATGAGAAGATCGTCACCACTACCAATTGATAGAACATCAGCATAGAACCGGGGTAACGCTGTACCTTGTGCTTCAGAAATACATTCCGCAAAGAGTACAGGATAGAAGAAAAGAGGCCAAGTGCTATCCCCCTGGTGTAATTGTCCTGCAGGTCAAAGCCTGGGGCCAGAAAGTATATTCCCAGCATAGCCAGACCACCCAATATGATATGCGAAACCCTGAACCTGGTTTTGAGAATGAGCGGCTCCAGAATAGCCGTAAATGCCGGATAGGTGAATAGTGAAAGCATGCCAATGGCTACTGAGGAATAGTGCAATGCGAAAAAATAGCTGATCCAGTGTCCTCCCAGCAGTACTCCGCCAAGGATCAGCGCAGGAATATCACGCTTATTATGCACACGCAGGCTTACCTTCCACCACCAGCAGAACAAACCAAGAAAAACAGCAGCTATAAGACACCTCCACCAGATAGTCACCGGCGGAGGCATGGTAATGTACCTTCCCAGAACTCCGGAGGTGCTCATAAGCACCATGGCGAGATTAAGTTCAATTACACGTGATATATCCGCAGATTTTTTCAAGGGCTTAAATGCTGAGGTGCGAAAATAGTAAAGATTGTAAAACCAACATGATCGGCACCCGGAAAAGCACTTATCCCAACTTTATCAAATTTAAGAACAGGGGTCAGGCACCAAAGATCAGGAGTCAGTCCGCCGCATCCTGTGAGCCTACAGGATTCCCCGCCGGGTCCCGTGGACCCATGGGGGTTCTGTGAATGCGAACGCGAATGTGAGGAAAAGGAAATTATAAATATTGCAATTGCTCGTTTTTATATTCTGACCTCTGATTTTGTGTGCCTTAAAAAGACTGACCAGATAGTTTAACAGCCTGTTAACATTTATTGGCAATCTGTTAACATGCCTTCATTCACCTGCCAGTTAAATTCGGGGTAAAAACTCAACGATCATGAAAAAACAAGTATTAGTTGTCATATTGCTGGTGGCCGGGGTAGCCCAATCCCAGCCTCAGGGGTTAAGGCTTACCGACAAAACCGGCAGGGTTAAGCTACTGGGACAGTCCTCAATGCAGCAGCTAAAAGAGGACCCTTTTGGGGAATGGTTCGACAAGAACTATAACGAATATGAGGTAAATAAAAACCATATCGCAGGGCTGCTTGATCTGTACGGCGCATTTGATTCTGTAACATTGTTCATGGGTACATGGTGCGGTGACAGCAAAAGAGAGGTGCCCCGGTTTTACAAAATCCTGGATCAATTGAAATTTGATAAGCAGAAAGTAAAGCTGATCGCTGTAGACCGGACCTTCCAGAACTACAAACAAAGTCCCGGAAGGGAAGAGGCCGGACTGAACATTCACAGGGTTCCTACCTTTATTTTTCACAAAGATTCACTGGAAACAGGACGTATTGTGGAAAAGCCGCGTACTACGCTGGAGGAGGATATGCAGGCGATTATTGCCGGGAAGGGGTACCTGCCAAATTATGAGGTAGTACAGGCACTGGATCATCTTTTCACTCACCATGTACTGGAAGATATACAAGCAGCAAAGGACTCTCTTGCGGTTGTTTACAAAAACAAAGTGGCCAATAAGTACGAGCTCAATACCTACGGACTCCTATTGTTTTCTTCCTTTCATATTGCAGAAGCACATTTAGTCTACCGGATCAACCGTTTGATGTTTCCTGATGAACCGGTGACACATGCCAGTCTGGCGAGGCTTGAAGCTGTGCTGGGCCATAAAGAATCGGCACTGGAAGGGTACGAAAAAGCGTTGGCACTGGCACCGGATGATAAAAACATCAAGAGCTCCATTGCCAGCCTGAAAGGTCGGTAAGTCATGGATGGTTATGGGTATCTAATATTAGCGCTTTGAACATTCAACTTTGAATATTCAACACTGAACCCATACTGGTGAGTGCCGTCATGGTTTACTTTGGACGTCAGGAGCAGGACTCACCTTTGGGTGGCTGTACCGTGTTTCAGACCAAAATAAGCCATAGGGCCTACTATCGGAAAAAAAATGACGAATGCTATCCAGACTATTTTGGAGCCGGCAGGGTTCATACCAGACCTGGCGATGCTGACTATAGCCGCTGCCCAAAGGACAAGGGCCAATGTTACCATCACTATGATAAGTGTTTGCATAGGCGAAATATTTTATTGAAGGATATTTGTAATAATAACCACACTGAGCAAGGTAAAAACTACAATCATCATAATAGTGGCGAAGGCAAGACGTTTCTTACGACTTACTTCCGATTTTTTCCATGCTTTCAGTTCTTCCCATGGAGGTTTACGACTGGTTTTTCCGTACCAGTGAGACAATTTACTTCTGAGCGAGGTTTTCCCCTTCAGTAGATTCCGGTTGTTTCTAAGGCTGGTTTCCGCCTGACTTGCAAAACCCATATTCTTAAAATAAAAAAAGGTGGCTCCTGAAACCACCTTTTACTAAATTATTTCTTTGCAAGAATGCTTATTCCAGCACCCGCGGGCCAGATAACCAGTAGTTACTAGACCAGTTGCGCATCCAGCTTTTGTGACAATACTCCCTTAGGTACGGCGCCTACCTGCTTGTCAACAATCTCACCTCCCTTGAATACAAGTAGAGTAGGGATGCTGCGTATTCCGTACTTGGCAGAAACATTGGGATTTTCATCAACATTGACCTTGCCTATCACAGCTTTTCCATCATAGTCACCGGCCAGTTCCTCCACTACGGGCCCTATCATTTTACAGGGTCCACACCACTCAGCCCAGAAATCCACCAACACGGGTTGATCGCCACTAACGACTTCTTCGAAATTGGCGTCTGTAAGTTCAATTGTCTTGCTCATTATTCTATTCTTTAATAAATTCCTATACTTTCAAAGTTGCAACACAAATATAGTAGAATTTCGTTCCTGACAGACCGCAAGTAGTTCATAATTAATATTGATGGTCTGATAGAGGACAGTTATTATTTGGCAAAGACAGGGAATCCGGCGCTGAGCTGGAACATAGAGATAAAACCTTCCTGTCCTCCAACGCTATCTGTATATTCCTGTGTAAATATATTGGAAACACTAAACGAGAACCGGCCATTAAAGCTCAGGCCGGATGCCAACTCATAGCCGGCGCCCAGTGCGAATTTTATGTCGGTACCGTTAACGGATTCGTCAAAATCCTGAGTTAATGCCAGACTGGCGTCGTCATTGCTGAGGGTATTGGTGCTTTTTGCAGACAGTAAAAAGTTTACCGTGGGGCCGATTTCTGCCGTGAAACCAGATTGATGATGATATTTCAGCAATATAGGTAAACATAAAAAGCTATACCTGTCTTTTAGTTCCTGATCAAGGTCTTCTACTGTTCCCACTATTTCACCGAGGGTCTCGCCTGTCAGCCGGCCGCCCTCTCCGGAATACATTAACTCTACCTGCAGGCCGATATTGTCTGTGAAACCATAGTTGAGGAAGGCCCCCAGATGAAAGCTGGCCAGTGGGCTGATGTCCAGTTCAGGATCGGGATCAAAAAAGATCGTGGAAACGTTCAGGCCACTTTTAACGCCAAACTTTATCTGCGCAAATACGGAACAATTTATTAGTATCAGCGCTGCAAAAAACAGTAGACTTTTTTTCATGATTTTCAGTTTTGATATTTCAGTTAATTTGGTTGCTGATAGAAGTAGAAGTCCTTCACCAGGGAAGAGGTTTCCCAGGGGATCTGTCGGTTGTTGGATTTTTTCATTACGCTGACCCTTACCTGCTTGAAGAGATCCTCAAGCTTGAGATCAGGTTTGTAGATATGTTTGAGTATTTCCTGTGTATACAAACCATTTTGGCCTGTACCATCAGAAGCTGTTCTGCCCGGCGCTGTGGCAAAGGCAACAATAGTCCCAGGAGGGGCATCCGTACCTGTAAGTCCCCCTGAACTATCACTTTGACGTGTTTGCAGATCCTTGAAGGGATTGTTTCGGCAGGCATCCAGAATAACGATACTGGTTTCCATTTCCATCAATTCCATTCGGGACAGTATACTACCCGTATCTATACAGGTGGAAGTAATATCGCTGGCACTGCCTAACTGCACATCCACCGGGATCAGATAATTTCTACCTGTATTTTGTATGCCATGCCCTGCATAGAAGATCACCCCAGTTTTATACTCTTCAAGCTTTAGCAGATAGTTTCCTACCACCTTTTTCATTTCGTCTGCTCCCAGGTCCTGAAACTTCATGACTTCAAATCCCAGCTTCTTCAGTGCTATGTGCATGTCGTAGGCATCATTCCCTGGGTTTTTCAGATCGGTGGCATACCTGTACTCACTATTGCCGATCACCAGTGCGAGCCCGCGATACTGGGTTTTTTCTGCTTCCTTGTAATACACCCGGCGTGAAAAGGTGGATTCACCAAATTCATCAGTGATTTTTACTTCAATTTTGTTTTCTCCCGGTTTGAGGTTAAGGTTGGCGATGTAGGTATAGGAGCATTTTTTATCATAGGTGGTAATGTCAGTCAGTGTCTCAAATGGCTCACCGTTAAAACGGATATCTGTATTTATTTTTTCTGCGTCTGACTTTATACAAAGCTGGAGTGAAAATATCTCCACATCTGTTCTGAAGTTGTTTTTAACGGGACTTATCCATCCCATGGAGGGCCTGTTTCCTTCCTTTTCTTCAAATTCCTTTAACCCAAGGCTGTACACGTCTTCGTCCACGACCCCTGACTTATCAGGGTCTTCATCTATGACCTTTATCTTTTTTCTGTGGTACAACCTGAGATCATTGAATTTCAGCTCCCCTTCCTGCGCGGATAGTTGTATAAATGAAAGATTTGAGCCAAAGCCGTCGTCATACCCCGCCTTGATGTAATACTTCTGCCCTTTGATCACTCCAAAACTTACGGTCTTGGACGTGAACACGGAAGCTTTTAGCTTCATATCAATGGCCCCCTCATTGTATACCCGGTATATCATCCTTGAACCGTTGGACAAATGGCCGATGGTATTGTCATTGACCTGGGCCTGAAAAATGATAGCCCCTCCCTGAAATTGTTTCGGTCGGAAAACATGGATTTCTGCGTATTCGGCTTCCATTGTTGTGGTTCCTGCGTTCAGGACCAGAGCAAGAAAAGTGACGAAAACAGTTTTGGGGAACATGTGATCAAAATAGCTACAAATTTTTTAAGCTCAAAGATTTGATCGCGTAGTTTTCACTGTAAATCGGGGAGAAGATTTTAGGACGGACCCATGGTTTGACTTTGAGGGTCAGGAAGCGGGTATTAGTCCTCCGGATAAGGAATGTAAACGAAGTTCGTAAAGTTATCATCCACCACGAAAAGGCAGCAGAACTCATCCGGGTCCTTGTAGCTGACTTTAAAGTCCTCTGCTTTTTGACCGTCAACGATCTCACGCTGTACAAACTCATCAAGATAAGAGACATTATAGTTCCAATGGGTGGCCTGCTCGGTTTTGCCGATCAGTAACTGACCAATGGGCAGGTCGATTTTGGATACCGGAAAAATCGGGTAATCTGAAAATCCCCGCTTTCGGATCTGGTATGATGCTTCCTTCAGGGTATCTGCCACGGTTACAAAATCCTGCGAGATGGAACCCAGATACTTGCCGTTTAATTCGGGATCATTGTTCATATAAAGATAAGATTTACCTTTTACACAAAACTACAAACTTTCAGAGACCCTGGCTTTTGACGCCGACACTTATATTTGTTAGTTTAGTCAGGCCTTGTCCAGCATAGGAAATCAGCTGTTTTTGATCCCCAGGTATTTTGTAAAAGGTTCTGAAACAGTGCATAAACACAGTGTAGTAAGGCATTAAAACCAAATCGTAATCAACATGAACCAGATCAGACTGACCCTGATATTCCTGTTTTTCATTTCCTTCTCCAACGCTCAAAAACCAGGAGAAGTACTACGAAAAGGGCATCAGGAAAGAAATGCAATGGCGCCCACCTCACTCCTGAAACGCTACCCTGCCCGTAACATCGGCCCGGTGGTACAGGGTGGTCGTGTGGTCGACATTGATGTCAATATCAACAATACCAATGAATATCTGGTTGCATTTGCTTCCGGGGGTATTTTTAAAACCACGAACAACGGTGTTACGTTCGAGCCGGTTTTTGACGAAGTGGACGCACTGGGCATTGGAGATATCGCACTGGCGCCTTCCGACAATAACATTATTTACGTAGGAACAGGTGAAAAGAACAGCAGCCGTTCGAGCTATGCCGGTACGGGGGTATACCGGTCCAATGATGGTGGAGGGACATGGCAGCATTTGGGGCTTACGGACTCTCAGCACATCTCCAGGGTGATCGTTCATCCCGATGATCCCAATATCGTGTGGGTAGCTTCTTTGGGTGCATTATATACACATAATGATATGCGGGGTGTTTTTAAGACCACCGATGGTGGGAAAACATGGAACAAAACGCTTTTTGTCAACGATAGCACTGGTGTTGTAGACCTGATCCTTAATCCACAGAATCCCAATCAGCTATGGGCTGCTTCGTGGGAACGTACCCGCAGGAGCTGGGATTTTAAAGGCAACGGCCCCGGTTCAGCTATTTACCGGTCCGATAATGGAGGAGAATCCTGGTTTAAGACCATGGATGGTTTTCCTGAAGGCCCACAGGTAGGACGCATAGGTTTGGCAGTGAGCCCGTCTTCCCCACAGGTGATCTATGCGTTTGTGGATAATCAGGCAGAAAAGAGGGAAGAAAAGGAACAGCAGGAGGAAGGGCTGAAAGCTTCAGATCTCGGAAGTATGAGCCGGGAGGCGTTTCTGGCCATTGACAATAGTGAGCTGAATGAGTTTCTCAAGGACAAGGGATACCCCAAAAAATACAATGCCGAGCGCGTGAAAAGAGAGGTGCTGGGGGGCAAATATACTCCTGAGGATATAGCCAACTATTTTGGTGACGCCAACGCTGACCTCTTTAATACCTCGGTAGTAGGTGCAGAATTGTACCGCTCAGATGACAGTGGGGTAACATGGAAAAAAATGAATAGTTATGATCTTGAAGGCGTATACTTTACCTACGGTTATTATTTTGGCGAGGTAAGAGTGGCTCCTGACAATCCTGATCAGCTCTACGTATTCGGTGTGCCTCTGCTCAAATCGAATGATGGCGGAGTAACCTATGCCCGCATTGATTCTCTGGGGGATGTACATGTCGACCATCAGGCCTTGTGGATCAATCCGAAAGATCCTGATCACCTAAGGCTGGGAAATGACGGAGGACTTTATGAAAGCTATGATGGCGGTGCTTACTGGAGGCATATCAATAATATGCCGGTAGGTCAGTTTTATACCGTTAATGTGGACATGGAAAAACCATATAATGTATATGGAGGGCTGCAGGACAATGGCTCACTGGTAGGCTCTTCCAGATCTGTGCCTAACCGTACAACCCACTGGCAGACCGTTTTTGGAGGCGACGGCATGTTCATTGCTCCCAATCCTGACAATGCAGATCTGGTATATACCGGGTTTCAGTTCGGTAACTATTACAAAAAGCACAGACGGGCCAATAAGACCGTTAAAATAACTCCACAACATGATATTGGTGAGCCTAAACTAAGGTTTAACTGGAGAACCCCTCTTGTCCTGAGCGTGCACAATCCGGATATTGTGTATCTGGGGGCGCAGAAACTGTACAGAAGCATGGATGAAGGAGAAAGCTGGGTGGCCATCAGCCCGGACCTTACCCGTGACCTGCCACAGGGCAATGTCCCGTTCTCAACAATTACGGAGATTTCCGAGTCCCCCCTGAAATTCGGGCTGATCTACGTGGGAACGGACGATGGCAAAGTGCATGTTACCAGGGGTGGAGGAGATTCATGGGAGCAGATCAATGGAGGTTTACCATCGAATAAATGGGTGAGCAGTGTATTTGCTTCACCACACAACGAAGCACATGTATTCGTAAGCCTTAACGGCTACCGTGAGGATGATTTCCATACCTACGCATACAAAAGTGAGGATCATGGAAAAACATGGCAGTCGGTAAAAGGGAATTTGCCTGAAATGGTGGTGAATGACCTTATCCAGGACCCTGTAAATCCAGACCTCCTGTACCTGGGTGCTGATAATGGCACCTATGCCAGTCTGGACGGTGGCAGGTCATGGGAGCTGATCAGCGCCATCCCCAATGTGGCCGCCTATGACCTTATCGTTCATCCCCGTGAGAATGAACTCGTGGTAGGTACTCACGGCAGAAGTATCTTTGTATTGGATGCCAAACCCCTGCAGGCCGTAGCCGGACGGCTGGAAGAGCCGGTCGTCGTATTTCCCGTTAAGGATATCAGGCATTCGGACCGGTGGGGTGAAAGCCGATACCCTTACCTTGAAGCCTATACACCAAAGCTGGATCTTGGATATTACGTAGGTCAGGAAGATGCTGAAATAGCAATTGAGATCTATGACGCAGAAGATCAACTGGTCAGAAAGATATCTGTCACTCCGGAGGGCAGGGGCTTTCACAAGACTACCTGGGATCTGAGGGTCACCAGCTACAGCAGGAAGAAACGTAAAGCAGAACCCGAATGGTCATATGCTTCGGAGGGAGACTATATGATTAAAGTTGTAAGTGGGGAACATTCGGATGTGGTTACGTTGAAGATAAAGTGATATGTAGTAAATAAAATCAGCGAGGCATCACGCCCCGCTGATCTTAAAAAAGGAACAAAGTTATCTTTAGCTACCCACCGGATGGACTTGGGGGCGGTCAAAGCTGATCTCCTCGAGCCGTTCCCTGTGATCAGGATGGGCAATATCGATCAGCAATTTTCTTCTTTGCTTCAGTGACCTGCCGTAGAGATTGGCTACACCCCACTCTGTGACCACATAATGAACGTGTGCTCTGGTGGTGACCACGCCGGCACCTTCCTTCAGACTTGGAACCAGACGTGACTCGCCTCTTCGTGTTACGGATGGCAGGGCAATAATAGCCTTACCTCCTGGCGACAATGAAGCACCCCGTATAAAGTCCATCTGGCCTCCAACACCCGAGTACATGTAGTGCCCTATGGAGTCAGCACATACCTGACCGGTAAGATCGATCTCAATAGCGCTGTTAATGGCTGTCACTTTCGGATTTTTCCTTATCACCGCTGTATCATTCACATAAGAACAGTCCAGCATCTCCACGATGGGGTTGTCATCCATGAAGTCGTATAGCTTTCGCGTACCTACGGCAAAGGTGGCGGTCAGTTTGCCCGGGTGTTTTTTCTTCATAGCACCATTAATTACCCCTTTTTCTACCAGCGGCAGCACACCGTCAGAGAACATTTCGGTATGAATTCCCAGATTCTTGTGGTTACCCAGGCAGCTTAAAACAGCATTGGGTATAGCGCCGATACCCATTTGTAAAGTGGCGCCATCTTCCACCAATTCCACCACATTTTTGCCGATCGCATGCTCAACTTCGCTTACCTCAGTCAGATGAGCTTCATGTAGGGGTATATCCTCTTCTATAAAATGGTCAATAGCACTGATGTGAATGATGCCATCCCCGTGTGTCCTTGGCATATGACTGTTGATCTGAGCAATGACAGTCTTTGCCTTTTTGGTAGCCGCCAGAGCCGCATCTACCGAAACCCCTAATGAGCAAAACCCATGTTTGTCAGGGGGCGAAACGCTGATCAGTGCTATATCCAGATTGATAATGCCCTTTCTGAAAAGAGATGGGACCTCGCTCAGGAAAATAGGAACATAGCTGGCCCTCTTTTCACGGATTGCCTTGCGCACATTGGCACCAATAAAAAAAGCATTTGTATAAAAAATGCCTTGATACTCAGGATTGGTGTAGGGAGCATCCCCTTCCGTGTGGAGATGGTAGATGTTCACATCCTTCAATTCCGGAGCTCTTTCCACTAAACCTCTCACCAAAGCCTGCGGGGCTGCGGCGGCGGTATGGATGAATACGTTATCTCCGCTTTTTACACTCGATAAAACTTCACTTGCCTTTGACATGATAGGTACTGATTATTTCTGATTTAATTTAATAAAACACTTTTCCGTCAGAACAGGGCTCACCCCTCTTCTTATATGGACTGCCTGGCCATGATCCACCCCCGACATTTCCCACTGGGTGGTTGGAAAATTCTGACAGACCCTTACAATCTCCATTTTGCCTGGTTTAGGTATGGCAAGATTAGAGAATTGTGCAATGCAATGACATGATGAATATCAGCCTCTTAAATGATAGATTATCAGCTTGCATGTTTGCCTGAATGCAGGCGGTAACAGTGAAGGGGTAAACAGTTCAATGTTCTACGTTTGAAGTTCAATGATTTAGCGTTCTATAAACATTGAATAATGAATATTGAACGTAGAACGTAGAACTTAGAACATTGAACTTTCAACCTCAACGGCCAAAATTCGAAAGGGCCTTCAGTTTTATTTCGGTGAGTCTTCTTTTTGTATCCTGTGGAAAGTCGCCATTCATCATCCAGTCGTAGTAGCTGGGCTCTTTTTGCAATACTTCCACAACGGATTTCTGCCGGTGTTTGCCAAAGTTGAAAACGGCCTCACCCTTTGTGTTGAGTACCATTCTTCCAGCCAGGTCCACCAGATTGGACGCGGTCAGCTTATGCAGGCTCTCCACGTCATTGGTGATCACCCCCAATTTTTTACCCAGATTATCAAAGACATCCTGGCCGTCATACCTGTTCACCTGAGCCTTCAGTACTTCTGTGGTGGCCAGGGTATCGGCTTCCGCACTGTGGGCATCATCCAGGGTTTTACCACAATAGAACCTGTAAGCTGCCGATAGCGTGCGCTTCTCCATCATGTGGAATATTTTCTGAGCATCTACTACCTTGCGTTTGCTTACATCAAAATCCACCCCGGCACGGAGAAATTCCTCCACCAATACCGGAATATCAAACTTCAGTACGTTAAACCCGGCAAGATCCGAGCCCTCCAGAAATTTAGCGAGACTTTTGGCAATGTTCTTAAAGGTAGGCGCTTCCCTGACATCTTCGTCATAGATACCATGGATCAGACTGCTTTCATGGGGTATGGGTATGGTGGGATTGATCTTGTGGGTTTTTACTATTTCCTCCCCGTTGGGCATGAGTTTTACCACGGATATCTCGACAATCCGGTCATTTACAATGTTGGTTCCTGTGGTTTCGAGGTCAAAAACTGTGAGCGGATTTCTAAGGTTTAGTTGCATCTTGAGCATTTTTGGGGTTAAAATAAGGTTGTTGCCTTTTATTCTATAAGTTCCTTGAGTGATTCAAAATTAAGATGATCAAATGTACCGGAGGTCATCATCAGCAGATTTTTATCCTTCCAGTCCTGATCCTTCAGATAATCCATAAGTTTTTCCTTTTCGTTGAATATTTTCAGACCCCTCTCCCCAAAGGCGGAAATGATGTCCTGTTCAGATATAGGATCAAGCCCCTTGTGGTTGATCGTATCCTGATTGAAATAGACGAGAGGCTGATTGGAAAACTTCATGGCCCCCTGATATTCTGTGAGAAAGCTCTTCGTGAGGCTGCTGAAGGTGTGCAGTTCCAGGCAGGCTACAAGATCACGTTCCGGATATTGTTCCCTCAGGGCCAGTGTGGTAGCCCGTACTTTGGATGGTGAATGGGCATAGTCCTTGTAAAGGGCTGAATCGTAGTTTTCAGCGATCAGCTCCAGCCTTTTGGAGGCGCCTTCAAAACCTGAAATTGCCTGGTAGAACTGATCTTCAGTGATCCCCACCCTTTTTAGTATTTCCAGTGCTCCCGCTATGTTCTGGAGGTTGTGTTTGCCAAATATCTTCAGTGGAACATTGTGCGCCCCATTGATCAGATAGGATACACCCTCTTCAATAACGAAAGAAGGTGTTTTATAGCCTATTGCGTTCACATCTGCTCTTTCCTTGCTGCCAATGACCGATGTCATGGGGTCTTCCTCGCAATACACCAAAGACCCTGCCTTGGGTGTAGCGTCAGCGAAAAGCTCAAATTGTTTTACATACTCATCTTCTGAAGGGAATACATTCACATGATCCCAGGCAACACCTGAGATCAAGCCAATGTGATGCCGATACTTCAGGAATTTCGGAGTGGGATCAATGGGCGAGGAAAGATATTCATCCCCTTCAATAATGATCAGTGGTGCATCCGACAGCTGTACCATGGTATCAAACCCTTTTATGGCGGCCCCGACAGCATAGTCAAACTCACGATCGAAGTACTTCAAAACATGCATGATCATCGCCGTGATGGTGGTCTTACCATGACTGCCGGCGATCACCACCCTCTGCTTGTCTGATGATTGTTCATAGATAAACTCCGGGAAGGAAAGGATCTTTAATCCCAGTTCTTCCGCCCGTTGTAGCTCCGGATTGTCCTTTCTGGCGTGCATGCCCAGGATCACCGCATCAAGTCCTGCATGTATTTTTTCCGGATACCAGCCTTCGTTCTCCGGCAGTATCCCCTCATTTTCGAGCCTGGATCGTGACGGTTCGAATATTTCATCGTCCGAACCGGTCACGCTATGTCCTTTTCTTTTTAACGCAATGGCAAGGTTATGCATGACACTACCACCTATGGCTATGAAATGAGTTTGCAGGGATTTGCTCTCCATAAATTCTTCACTTAAGCGCCAAAAATACTATAAAAAATATAAAATTTTATTTCAGTATTTGGTGTTGATATCAATGTGGACAACTCAATTTTTTGTGGAGACGTTTAAAATTTTTCAACATTTAAGTCACACACTGTTGGTTTGAAGTGTGGAAAAAGTACCGGGTCAACTGGTTTTTTTAACAATGGATGGAGTTAGAAATATTTTCTGTAAACACCTTATATTCAGGCTTTGGTTTCAACCGATTTTCTGGTACCCGTTTTTCTTTTTAGGTTTGAAAATCGAACGGATAATTGAACTTTAAGTACTTATTTAAATTTAGATGGAAAACAAATCATCTTCGCTGAGGGTAGGGCATAAGTCGAGTAGATTGAGTAAGGATTTGGCGGATGGACTGGGTAAATTGCCTCCGCAGGCGATAGATTTGGAGGAATCGGTACTTGGAGCACTGATGCTCGAAAAAGACGCCTTGTCCACCGTAATAGATATTCTAAAACCGGAAAGCTTTTATAAGGACGCTCATCAGGAGATCTATCGTGCTATTGTGGATCTGTTCAATAACTCGGAGCCGGTGGATATGCGCACGGTGGCTAACCAACTGCGCAAGAATGGCACCCTTGAGTTTGCAGGTGGCGCCTATTACATTGCCGAGTTGACGTCAAAAGTGAGTTCAGCCGCCAATGTAGAGTACCATGCCCGTATTGTCACAGAGATGGCTATTAAGCGGGAACTTATTCGTGTTGCTTCCGAGATCCAGCACGATGCCTATGAAGACACAACTGATGTTTTTCACTTGCTGGATAAAACCGAGTCGTCGCTTTTCGAAATATCTGAAGCCAATATCCGCAAGAATTACGACAACATGCGGTCTCTCATGGCTCAGGCTATTCATGAGCTGGAGGAACGCAAGAACCACAAGGACGGCCTCACCGGTGTGCCCAGTGGTTTTACGGCGCTGGACAGGGTAACCTCGGGCTGGCAGAAGTCTGACATGGTGATCATAGCGGCGCGGCCAGGGATGGGAAAAACCGCGTTTGTTGTGTCGGCGCTACGTAACGCCGCGGTGGATTTCAACCACGCGGTAGCCATTTTTTCGCTGGAGATGTCTTCCGTACAATTGGTCAACAGGTTGATCTCCGCAGAAGCTGAGCTGGAAAGTGAAAAGATCAAGAAAGGGAACCTTGCCGAGTATGAATGGCAGCAACTTATCCACAAAACCAATAAGCTGAGCAGTGCGCCTATATTTATTGATGATACCCCGGCCCTTACTATTCTGGAGCTTCGGGCCAAGTGCCGGAGGCTAAAGGCGCAACATAATGTTCAGCTCATAGTGATCGATTATCTGCAACTGATGACCGGGGACACCTCCAAGGGAGGAGGAAACCGGGAGCAGGAGATCGCTTCCATCTCCAGGGCATTGAAGGGTATTGCCAAGGAACTTGATGTACCTGTCATTGCCCTGTCGCAGCTAAGCCGTGCTGTGGAAACCCGGGGTGGTGACAAGCGTCCGCAGCTTTCTGATCTTAGAGAGTCCGGCTCTATTGAGCAGGATGCAGATATGGTGATGTTTCTTTACCGTCCTGAATACTACGGCATTACTGAGGACGAGAACGGCATGCCCACGCAGGGTGTTGGTGAAGTGATCATAGCCAAGCACCGGAACGGGTCACTCGAAAATGTGCCACTGAAGTTCATTGGCAAGTTCACTAAATTCTCCGACCTTGATACGCCAGGATTCTCCAATGAATTTCCTTCTACACCCGGTATACCACCTGAGTTTGGTGACTCCGGTACGATAACACTGGGGAGCAGGCTGAACGAAGGGCCGTCATTGGATGATGATACTCCTCCTTCATCCCCGGGATTCGGATATACCGGGCCGGATGAGGACGACGAGGAGGCGCCTTTCTGATACGTACGATTTCTCCCGTAATTTCCTTGTAGTTTTTAAAGGGCCATTGCTGTGATGGTCCTTAGCGTATTTCCTGCTTTGTATATCAATTTTTGGTGAGGCTTGTCGTTCTTCATGAAGAATTGGTAACATTGTCAGCACGTACCTTACGTTAGATAAAATATTGCTCATGCAGAATCTGTTGCTATGAAAGCTCTCGTACTCACCGCACCCCGAAAGATTGAAATTCTCGATATTCCTGAGCCTAAAGTCCTGGATGATCAGGTCCTGATCAGAATGAAGGCAACAGCACTCAACAAGAGGGATCAGTTCATTCGCGAAGGAAAATACCCTGATATTAAGCTCCAGACCGTACTGGGGTCCGATGGGGTAGGTGAAGTGGTTGAGGTAGGAAAAGAGGTGGATGATGCCTGGGTAGGCCAGGAAGTAATCGTCAATCCCAATGTGAGCTGGGGCGAAGACCAGCGGGTACAGTCCCGGAGCTATTCCATATTAGGTATGCCTGCACATGGCACCATGGGCGAGTACCTGGCGGTAAATGTGGACCGTATACATGCTATCCCGGGGCATCTCACAGCTCAGGAAGCTGCCGCAGTACCGCTGGCAGGGCTGACGGCCTACCGTGCCTGCTTTCATCATGGTAAGGTCACCGAAGGTATCAACGTGCTCATCTCAGGTTTTGGCGGGGGTGTGGCTCAGTTTGCTTTTCAGTTCTCCATAGCAGCAGGAGCCCATGTTTTTGTGACCTCCGGTAGTAAGGAAAAGATCAAACGGGCCGTGGCTATGGGGGCTGCCGGAGGGTTTAACTACAATCAGCCTGACTGGTATAAAAACCCATGGAAGACCAAAGGTGGCTTTGATGTGGTCATTGACAGCGCCGGGGGTGATCAGATCAATAACTTCGTTAAGATCATGAGGCCTGCCGGGCGCGTCGTATTTTTTGGAGCGACGAACGGATTACCCTCCTCCCTGGACCTGTATCGCATGTTCTGGAATCAGATCACACTACAGGGATCCACCATGGGCAATGATCAGGAGTTTGAAGAAATGTTGCAATTCATCGAAAAACACAAGATCAAGCCTGTAGTAGACTCCGTACGCCCGTTTGAAGATATAATTTCAGCCTTTGACGATATGGCCTCCAACGCGAAACTGGGTAAACTGGTGGTTGAGATATAGTCTGAGTTTTAAATCGGCAGCCGGCAAAATAGCTCACATTCACATTCGCAGAACCCCGTGGGGAATCCGGTGGAGAGTCCCGTGACAGTCGGCAAAGAGGAAAAACGGACAAACCTTAACCCGAAACAAAAAACAGGCGATCCATCAACTATCAACCATCACTCAAACAGCAACTCATCCAACGCATTCTGCAATTCTCTAAGCGTGAGCTTATTGTCCTGCTGTCTTGCCAGCTCGATCCCCTTGTTAAAGACTTTTTCCGCTTTATCACGGAGGTCAAGGTCGACATAAAGGTTAGCTGCGTGGTAATACGTAGGCAGATAATCCGGATGTTCGTTCAGTAATTTATCATAATATTCCAGGGCCTTTTCAGGGGCTTCATCCCGGTATTCTGTAGCGATCGCATATAGATTAAAAGGATCGTCAGGGTCGTTTTTGAGGTATTCCTGAAGTAGTTCCAGCCGCTGCGAATTCATCTGACATTCAATTTTTATTTGGTCTATTATTCATTATCTTCACGGCAAAAATAATAGCTTAAACAGAGTTTTTTTCAACTTATAAGGTTCTAAATGAAAATATTGGTGTGCATTACTCACGTTCCGGATACTACGTCCAGGATAGCTTTTACAGATGGAGATAGGAAGTTTGATTCAAACGGGGTGCAGTTTATCATTGGCCCCTATGATGATTATGCGTTGGCGAGAGCTGTTGAATTAAAAGAGCAGCTGGGGGGGACCATCACTGTCCTGAACGTAGGGGGGGCGGAGACGGAGCCTACCATACGGAAGGCACTGGCGATAGGGGCGGATGATGCCATCCGTGTGAATGCTGAACCAACAGACTCTTATTTTGTTGCCGCACAAATTGCCGAGCAGTCCCGGGACAAGGGATACGACCTTATTTTAATGGGTAGGGAGTCCATTGACTTCAACGGTGGTATGGTGCATGGCATGGTAGGTGAGATGCTGGGGATACCTTCCATCTCACCTGTGATGACACTGGATATTGAGGGAGATACCGCTAAGATGGCCCGTGAAATAGAAGGGGGCAAGGAGTACCTCGAAGTGAAAATGCCTTTTGTTGCCGGTTGTCAGGAGCCTATTGCCGAGTGGAAAATACCCAATATGAGAGGGATCATGTCCGCACGTACAAAGCCGCTGAATGTGGTAGAGCCGGCAGGCAATGATGAGAACACACAACTCGGACAGTTTGAGTTGCCACCTGCCAAGGGATCCGTAAAAATGATTGATCCTGATAATGTATCAGAATTAGTGGATCTGTTGAAAAATGAGGCCAAAGTAATTTAAAACAAGAGGGGATAAAAGATAGAAAATGACGATATTAGTTTTTGTAGAGAGCGCCGAAGGTAAAGTAAAAAAGACGTCCGTGGAAGCTGTAGCCTATGCTGCGGCTATGGGTGGGGAAGTTGTGGCGCTGGCAATGGGTAACGAAGCGGAAACCACAGAGCTTGAGAACCTTGGGAAGTATGGTGCAGGTAAAGTATTGCAGGTGGCGGATGAAAGATTGGATCAGGGTGTAATTCAGGCTTATTCCAATACGATAAGTCAGGCCATGGATTCTACTGGCGCTGATATTCTCGTACTGGCTAACTCCTCTTTGGGCAATCCAGTCTCAGCCCGTGTGGCCATAAAGCAGGATGCCAGTCTGGTGTCGAATGTTACCGAGCTGCCGGACACCTCTGCAGGATTTAAAGTAAAAAGAAGCATATACACCGGCAAGGCATTTGCCAATGTGGAATTGACCAAAGCCAAAAAAATACTGGCCATCAAGAAGAATGCAGCGGAAATAAAGGAAACAGGTCAACCCGTGAGTGTTGAGAAGTTTGAGGCCAACCTGAGTGATGACGATTTTGGGGCAAAAATCACAGGTGTGGACAAAGCAACCGGAGAAATTTTGCTACCTGAAGCAGAAATTGTAGTTTCGGGAGGCAGAGGGTTAAAAGGACCTGAAAACTGGGGTATGATAGAGGACCTTGCAAAGGAACTGGAGGCAGCAACTGGTTGTAGTAAGCCCGTTTCCGATGTGGGATGGCGACCACATCATGAGCACGTAGGTCAGACAGGGGTAAAAGTGAGCCCTCAGTTGTACATTGCCGTAGGTATTTCAGGTGCAATTCAACATTTGGCGGGTGTGAACAGTTCTAAATATATTGTGGTCATTAACAAGGACGCAGAGGCCCCCTTCTTTAAGGCTGCCGACTACGGCATAGCTGGGGACGCATTTGATGTGGTTCCAAAATTGACTGAGGCGTTAAAGGCAGCAAAATAGTCTGTGGATAAGATAAAACTTGAAATATTAGGTCTCTCATCGAGCCAGTCGCAATCGGGTTCGTTCGCTTTGGTACTGGGAGAAACTGATGGCAACCGCCGGTTACCCATTATTATTGGTATGTTTGAAGCACAGGCCATTGCCATTGAGATCGAGAAGATCATTCCCAATCGTCCAATGACCCATGACCTGTTCAAATCATTTGCGCATAGCTTTGATTACAAGGTAGAGGAGATCATTATTTCCGACCTCAAGGAAGGGGTCTTTTTCGCCAAGATCATATGCAGCAATGGCAACAGATCCATAGAAATAGATGCGCGTCCATCGGACGCTATTGCTATTGGTCTAAGGTTTGACTCTCCTATTTTTACCTATGAAGCTATACTGGCTGAAGCAGGTATTGTACTTACCGATGAGAATGAAGATGAGATAGCCGAATTGAGAAGTGAGATCAAAGCCGAGAAAAAGCCTGTTTCCAAACAGGTGGAGGACCTTAAGAACCAATCCGTTGACCGGCTGAAGGATATGCTCAATGACGCCATTGAGAATGAGGACTACGAAAAAGCCGCCAAAATAAGAGACGAACTGAGCAAGCGCAATTAACGTCTACGGGCTTTTTCATCAATGGACTATCTCAGAGGACTTATCGGGCTTGCTTTTCTGGTAGGGGTAGCCTTTCTATTATCATATAACAGGAAAAAAGTAGACTGGAGACTGGTCTTTGTGGGCATACTGCTGCAGGTCATTTTCGGTCTTCTGATCACTAAGGTGGATTTTGTGACCCAGGGATTCGACTGGGTCAGTGAAAAATTTGTAAAGTTCCTTAGCTTTTCCACTGATGGGGCGAAGTTCCTTTTTGGTGATCTGGCCACTGATAAGCTGGGATTCATATTTGCCATTCAGGTCCTGCCTACAGTTATTTTTTTTTCCACCGTTTCAACAGGCCTGTATTACCTGGGGGTTTTGCAGAAGATCGTCTATGGTATTGCCTGGATCATGGCAAGGAGTATGCGGCTTAGCGGGGCAGAGAGCCTCTCAGCTGCCGGCAATATCTTTCTCGGTCAGACTGAAGCCCCCCTTTTGGTACGGCCCTTTGTAAAGAAAATGACCACCTCGGAGCTGATGTGCCTTATGACCGGGGGTATGGCTACCATAGCCGGGGGAGTACTGGCAGGCTATGTAGCGTTTCTCGGTGGGGATGACCCTGTGGAAAGAGCGAAATATGCAGCCTATCTGCTCAGTGCTTCCATTATGAATGCCCCTGCAGCTATTGTGTTGGCCAAAATTATCATGCCGGAGACTCACCCGGAAAAGATCGATACTGAACTGAAGGTGTCACAGGATTCCTTGGGGGTAAATCTTATCGATGCCCTGGCCCGGGGAGCTTCGGACGGACTCAAGCTGGCACTGAATATAGGCGCTATGCTCCTGGCTTTTATAGCCGTTATCTTCGCATTGAACTGGATATTGGTAGATGGCATCGGTTCATGGACAGGACTGAATGCCTATGTAGTGGAAAGTACGAACGGTGTGTTCACCGGCTTCTCCCTGGAGTATATCCTTGGGCAGATATTCAGAATATTTGCGTTCGTTATGGGGGTAGACTGGCATGAAGCCATAAGAGTGGGAAGTCTGCTCGGGCAGAAGGTCGTTATCAATGAATTTGTGGCCTACCTGAGCCTGGCGGAATTCAAACAGGCAGGTGTGCTTAGTGAAAAAGCGGTGGTCATTTCCACCTATGCTCTTTGTGGGTTTGCCAACTTCAGCTCCATAGCCATACAGATCGGCGGTATAGGAGGTATGGCCCCAAGCCGGCAAAGTGACCTGTCTCGTCTGGGTATGAAGGCTCTTTTCGCAGCTACCCTTGCCACTATGATGACAGCTACGATAGCGGGAGCCCTTTTTGGTTAACAACTTCCATGACCTTTTGCCAACGACGTTCCCTCTGGAAACAAAAAATCCCCTGGAGCCTGGCCCCAGGGGATAATTCGTGTCTATAGTTGGCTTTAATGGATATAATTATACATACAGCTTTTCATACGCTGAACACCGTGTCGGTCAAAATACGCTCACGCCGGTCAGTGACCATAACAGGGGATAAAATGTTATGACCACTTTAGGAGATCCGGTTGACATCCCAACTATCGCATAATAATTCTTATCTGCCCTTAACTGGTTCTGCAACCAAAAAGACTTCCACCCTGTCTTGAAAAGGGGGGTACATAATGGTTTTAATGTTTGCAAGACCAGAAAAGGACCAGTGGGGTGGGATTGTGCATCGGCAATAACAAATGATACCCAGCATAGGAACATGGTTTTATTTGACGCGTGGAATAACCGGATCAGCAGACATTTTTTTATCCTGTATAAACGACTGCCCCTTATCCTCATATTGATCATCGCAATGGCATTTTTTTATACTTCTGCTGTGGCACAATGGGAAAAAATATCACCGCAGAGTGAGGTATTGTACGGCTCGCACAGATTGATCAATCCGGAGAATACAGATGTTTATTATGCGTTGGGCGTACAGATGGTAACATCCAATGATGCCGGTGTTACCTGGACAATTTCCGGGGACAATGGATTGGCGGTAAATGAAGATCTGTTACCGATAAGCGTGGCGTACGACCTGGATTTTCCGAGTGTTGAAACAGGTTATCTGGTAAAACGCAACCGGATCTACAAGACAGTGGATGGTAATCTTTCATGGACCTTGCAGCTTGAGCTGGATCCTAAAAACAGTTTATCAGACAGCCCTTATTTCAACGCTGTCGATTTCGCAAATGACAATGTGGGCCTTGCCGTCGGTACCTATGACAAGATCTTTAAAACCGTGAATGGCGGTGATACGTGGGAGGAGCTTAGCTGGACTGCTTCCATTACCCCCTTTGTTTCCTATACAGATGTGATTTTTCTCACACCGTCGGTGGGATATGTTGCAGGTTATCAGGCTCCGGACCGGTGGACCAATTTTGCATTTCAATATATTATCAAAAAGACCAGTGACGGTGGAGCAACATGGACCACGGAAACACTAAGTTTTACTCAGGATCACCGGGAGCCACGTCTGCAGTTTTTGGATGAACAGACCGGTTATCTGGCCCTCACCAGATCACAGAGCCTGAGTGACCGGCTTTTTAAAACAGAGGATGGAGGCGAAAACTGGAACGAGGTGTCTGTACCGGCAGCTTTCAGGCAGAATGATATGGAGTGGGTCTCTGTCAATAAGGGATTTATGATCGGTAATGAAAACAGTTCCGGGGAAGATATTCTTTTGACAACCACTGACGGTGGGCTGAATTGGGAAGCATCTTTTGTTGGTGAAGGACTCTCTTTGGAGAACATTACTTTCAACTCGACAGAAAATGGTGTCATTTCAGGTAGGGGAGGGGAGCTTCTCATCACACAGGACGGTGGGGCTACATGGGAAACCCGGTTCCGGCCTTCTTTGCAATTCAGGGCTACCGCTGTCCGCGGAAATGAAATATTTTCATTGTCGGATAAAGGTTTGGTCCACAGTACCAATAATGGATTGAACTGGTCTGTGATCAATGATTCCTCCCCTTTCAATGCCATGACCCATATTGAGGTGCTTTCCAACGGGGAGTTGGTTTTCTTGCCCTTCTTTTGGGGCATAGTGTACCTTTCTACTGATGGTGGAAAAACGATAAGCCCTGTTTCTTCTATGTTGATCAATTCAGGTGCCAGCCCGATGGCGGTCATTGAGAACAGGATATTCTACGCGGGTACGGAGCCCTCTTCAAGACAGCTCTTACTACGTGTCAGTACTGATCTGGGCCTCAACTGGCAGGAAAATGCGGTGGGCACTACGGAATCTGCCATTGCCATGTCCGTAATAGATGATCAATCGATAGTAATAAGCACTCCCCGTAGCATACACAGGTCGGTGGATGGTGGACAGACATGGCAAGTGATCAGTACTTTTCCCCAAGAAGTAGTCATGATCAGGAGTCAGTTTATCAGTGCAGAAGCGGGCCTTGTTGTTCTGGAGCCTACCGGGCAGGTACTCAGAACCATGGATGGGGGAGGCCATTGGGAAGAGGTGACCTTTTCGCCGGACAAGGTGGTAGAGATCAACGAATTTCTTTTCCTTGACAATAATGTAGGTTATGCATCCGGTGCTGCAAGGGAAACCCATGAGATAGTAGGTCAGGCTGCCATTTGGAGAACGGATGACGGTGGCATAACGTGGGAGGAAGAAGTGATCCCGGAGGGCATTTACACTAATTTAATTGACCTGACAGTATCCGGATCCGGAATATTTGCCACCGGAGGCTATGGACATATGCTGAAAAGAAGTGTAGCGGCTGCAGTTCAGGAGCCTCCCGTGGTTGTTAATCCTATTCAGGACCGGGTGGTCAATGAGGGTTTCGAAAAAGAAACAGTGGATCTGACCGGAGTATTCGGCGACCCCAATGGTGATGCACTCCGCTTTTCCGTTGTTTCCAGTGACGAGAGTATCGCCACAGCCGTTATCAATGACCATAGTCTTGTACTGACCGAACAGGGCATCGGCACTGTCCTGATCACCGTGACTGCTTCCGATGGTTTTGGCGGATCAGTGGATAACGCTTTTAAAATGTTGATCAACGCAAATGAAACCATCACGGATATTGACGATGTCCTTAATAATCCGGCGATAAAAGTTTTCCCCAACCCTATATTGGATGAGTTAAATATCCATTCCGATCACTTCGCAGAAGGTGACCCTGCTTTCAATTTTATGGATGCCACGGGAAGGTCCATATCTTTCTCGATATACCAAAAGGCCTCTGGCAAGTATGTACTTTATACCGGGGATCTGAAAAAGGGAGTTTATCTGTTGGAGATCCTCTATCCCGGTATGAGGGTGGTAAGGCGTGTGGTGAAGTTTTGAGGGTATTTGATATGGGCTGACTTTAGACCTATAGAGGTAGAAAAAAGGCTGATCCACAATGGAACAGCCTCTTTTTATCGATATTTTTCAGGATTGTTATTGATTCAGGACCGTAGTGAATTCAGTTACATTGTATGCAGGCAACTCCGAGCCAAACGACGATTCTATAAGGTCCATTATATTATTGGCCAGTATGGCGTGTCCTACCGGATTCGGGTGAATTCCATCTGTGGAGAATACACCGGCAGGAGTAAAGTCAGGACTGTATGCAAAACCGTCAGCTTCTATGCCACCATTTACTGCTATTGAGGTAAAGAAGGCATTGGCATCGTACATGACCAGTCCATCGTAGGTATCCGCTACACTTGATATTTTTGTGTTAAAAGCAGTTATCCTACTGAGTAGTAATCCAATTTCATCAGTAGTGAGTGTAAAACTATCTTCCAAAGGAACTCCCACACCAATGACCGAGGCAGGATTATCGGGATCAGCCAGTGTTCCCAATACGCTTCCTGCTGACAGTGTAAGGATTTCGGCTGGCAGGCCAAATTGCTCTAAATTGGTATCCTCCTGAGCAGATTTTAACTGACGGGCTTGTACCAATGGAGTCAGAGCAGCTAATTCCGCTTCGGTTATTTCATCCAATGCCAATAACGTATTAAGACCAACTGTAATGTCTGTAAGCTGGTCATCAACTACAACCACAGGATTGTTTCCGGCAGAGAAACTGACCTTCCGATACTCCGCTTCGTTAGTAGTGATAGCAGCCGCACCGAGTGCCGGATTGGTCAGGGCATCCAGGATCGCATTGTAACCAGCATATCCGGCGTTGAAAACATCTGCTGTAGCCTGGTCCATGGGGATAGCATTCCATTGAACGGCCTGGAAAAATGGTACCAAAGTGACATTAGGGACATTGAGAATGACACCCTTTAAGTCGGGAAAGTTTCCAAAGAAGGCTGCCATTGCTCCATCGATTGTAGCATTAAAACTGGTGGTGCTAACAAGAGCATTTGGTGTGGCATCCAATGTCGGATCCGGCATGCCTGTACCATCTATTCCAATGGGACCCACACCACCTCCGGTAGCCCACACGAGGGCGTCATTGTTGCCTAACCAAAAAGTCATAAATGTGGGCTGTTTTGCCAAGGCCTGTTCCAGAACGGAGGTGGTACTTGGGTCAATTGCAAAACGAGTATAAAATGGATTGAGAGTTCCGTATCCGTTAATCGTTAGTTCAATAAGTCTCATTCCTGGAAGGCCGAGATTATTTATACTTGCCGGGTCTTCCACCATATTTAATGGATCTGCCGAAGTAGTTGGTGACGGACCCGGAATGCTTAGATCCAGAAAAAACCGACCAAATTGAGCAGCACCAGGATCAAACGCATTTTCCAGATCATTTAGGCTTACATTAAACCCGTTGGCACTGTTGATATCCGGTAAGTTAAAAACACCTCCTCCGGCCAGGGCGAACCTTGCTGCCATTAAATTTGGAAATGAACTTTGCTGTCCTCGGGTATACAGGGCGCCATCCATTAATCCCGCTGTCAATGAATTACCCAGAGAGATATAGGTGCCAAAGTCGGCATTCCCGGCTGAGCCTGTCAATGGCCCCGGGTCAGTTGGCAGAGGGTTATCCTCTTTTCTATCCTCGATCAGATCATCTTCAGAGTCACATGCACTGAAAATGACTGTAATGCTCAGCAATGCTATAAGTATGCTATATATCCTTTTCATGTTTTTCCGATGTCTTGAGTTAATTTAAGAATTCATCAAAAGTGATGGAAATGTAGTAGAGGGCTCCTAGTCTTGGGTTACCAAAGGAAGTCGTATAACGCTCATTCAAAATATTGGATCCACCTAATTTAACAATTGACTTAAGATCCGTCAATTTGTAACTCACTTGTGCGTCCAGGGTTCCAAAAGCTGGAATGACCCCCTGACCAATAGCAGATTCCCAAAGAAAGGCGTCCTGCCATCTGTACACAATATTGAATCCCAGGTTATCCGTTACCTTCCTATTGGATACCTTGATGTTGAACCTTGTTTCCGGAGTGTTGAACTGAGCCAAAAAACCATTTTCCCTCAGCTGGTCTTCATCCAGTAGTTTGTTGTAGGAAAAGTTACCACCTATACTGTATCCTCTTGGTAATGAATACTCCGCACCTATGGCAAACCCCTGAGCATCGACCGTTTCACCGGAATTGACGTCGAAGCCGTATCTTTGACCCGTAATAGATTCGTTTACCAGAGCGTCACGGTCAGCCTGCCGGTTATCTGTGGTGCCGGCATACAAAGGAGTCTGCCCTGATGCGTTCACATCATTAACGTTGGCCTGCGTTAGATCGATCTCTGTAATGAAGTCATTGTATCTGCTAAAATAATAATAAGCGTCAATAAGCAGTTTATTTGCAACCAGCCCCTTGTAACCTACTTCATAAGTATTCACTTTTTCGGTTTCAAAATCAAAGTCTGTCCATTGTACCAGATCATTGACATTTCCGGAAGCTCTGGCAGCGGCTACACTTTCCGTGGTGTAAACAGGATTCGTTCTGAAAAAGAACTGATCAACAAGTTCTTCATTACTACCTACCAATCTTCTGGTCGTCACATCAAGATTGATGAACTGATCCTGCGTAGTAGGTATACGGAAACCACGCTGGAAGGAAGCCCGGAAGTTATGATTGCCACCGGCGGTAAATACCCCGGAAATACGGGGTGAGAACTGGCCGTCAAAGTTTTCATTTTTGTCATAACGGATAGATCCTGTCAGGTCCAGCCGGTCATCCAGTAGTCGTTTGGTGATCTGCGCATAGCTGCCCCATTCTGTATAGGAGAATTCATCTCCGGTATCTATGCTTTCAAGGGCAAACAGAGTGCCACCAGACTCCAGGTTATACTGTCTGAAATTGGCACCCACTACAATTTCGGCCCAATCGATCTGGTCGGAGAAGTTGTACATCCCTTCGAAGTGATTCAGGCTGGTTTCATCCAGAAACTGTGCACCACCTTCGGAAATAGGGGTATTCCGCAATCTGTCAAACAGTGTATTATATTCAGCACTACCCACTTCCAATCGGGCGGCTTCTGATGCCTGGTAAGCAGCTGCATGCGCTTGATCAATGCTTGCTCCCTGGAGACGAGCTCCGGCAAATGTTTCAACATAAGCAGGTATTGACGTTTCGACATTCATTAATGTGGCCAATGTGTTGGCCGCATAACTATCTCCTGCATCTTCACGGGTAGTGTAGGCCCTTACGTAGAAATTACTACCTCTAAGTTCCAATTTCCCTGTCCATATGGAAAAATCATCCAGTACGAAACGGTCATTTGCCGTGTACACCGTACTTCCAAATCCTATGTTATACTGTGCAATGGCTTCAATGTTATCGTTGATCCTGTAATGAAGCGCGCCACCCAACTTTAAACTTTCAGTTTCATTATCTACAAATTCACTTTCTGTAAAGCCCCTGACACTGAAGTTTCCTCTGGAATCAGTAGGTAAAAGTGCAGCAACAGCCTCAGGACCAAGTGCTCCTACATTCAGTACATTGTCACCATATATACTAACACCATTGTACGTCCTGACGTTATCCCTGTACCCTGGTACATCAGGATCAAATGCCCCGCTTCGTTCCACAATATCAGTTTGATCACGATAATCCACCGATCTCCAATCCTGTGCATTCAGCCAGCTTGCAGTTACCTTAAAGGCCAGTTTGTTGTTGAAGGCTTTGGCATATCGAAGCTGATAGCTCTGATAGGCCGACATATCGTCATCTTCCTCATCCACATGGTTAACACCTACCTGAGCCTGAACGGTCAGACCCTGATAGTCGAACGGGCTCTTGCTGTTCATAAGAATGATCCCCTGAATGGCATTGGGACCATAGAGAGCAGAGGCCGCCCCGGGTAGTATTTCCACACTTTCCAGATCCACATCACTGATCCCCACAATGTTCCCCACCGGAAAATTCAACCCTGGGGCCTGATTATCGATACCGTCGATCAACTGAACGGTACGGGTATTGCCATTGGCGCCAAAGCCTCTGGGATTAATGGAGCTGAAGGTCATACTTTGGGTACTTACATCGATACCCTTCAGTGTTTTTATCTGATCGTAAAAGTTAGGTGCAGCGGCCTCCCGGATGGCCCGGATGTCCATTTTTTCGATGGAAACCGGTGATTCAAGAATACTTTCCTCCACCCGCGATGCTGAAACCACTACCTCCTGACCCAACAGGGACTGTTCAGCCATGAATATTTCCAACCCTGAGGTAGCGTTGTTGCTTATTTCCAGCTCCTGGGTTTCAAAACCAATAAAGGAGAGTACCAGAGTAATGGGAGGGGCCTGATCCACTGACAGGTCAAAATTACCATCGGCGTCAGAGATAGTGCCCACTACCTTTCCCTTCACCACAATGTTGACGCCCGCCAGCGGCTCATTGGAACCATCGTCCAGCACTTTACCTGATATGGTAGTTCTCTGCGCATAGCTCAACATAAAAGAACTACAGACACCAAGTAGTGCCAGAGCAACTTTTGTCAAGATCTTCTTCATAGTTTGGATTTTTATTTATTGGATTTGGTTAATTGGTTACGTACGGATTGGAAAACCTGAAATAAGCATTAGGGGTATACTGTTTATGATTCATTCACGTATAAAATGCCTTCTCCTTTAAATGAAACTGTCATATTAAGCTACATTAAGCTCTGTCAAATGATGATTGGCCCGTTCATCAGAGATATGTATTCCTTTGTGCCGATGCGGGCAGTATCTGCTAAAAAACCTGGGCCTCTTTTTCAAAATTGGACCCAACAGCATTGACCTCATCAAAGTTTAATATCATTTGCCAAATGGTCAAGTTCCAAATATTAACTTCAAATATCTGGATTTTTCACATTAAATAATGCCAATATTCTATTTAAACATAGTCTAAATTCAGTTTTTAGCCTGTAAAGTTCGGTTAACAATCCTTTCTTTTCCTGTATTCACCGGCGGGAAAACTGATTTTAAGAACGGCGTAATTCCTCCAATCTACGAGAAATTTCTCATAAATAGTAGGCATGCATACTTTTTTTGAAAAGATTTCCGGAAACGGTTGCAGTCCCCCTAGCGGGAAGGGCCCTCTTCGGATTCCTTTTTAAGATGCTCTACAAGCCTTTCACAGAGATTGTTCATTTCCGAAGACATGAACTCATCACCTGTGCTGTTCAGCAGGCTTTGGGCCATGCCCCCAAGGCAATCAATATAGAATCTCTTCATCTCATCTACAGGCATTTCCTTTGTCCAGAGGTCAATACGCATAGTGTTTTTCTGCAGATCATCCCATAGCGAAACACTGATGGATTTGGTATGCGTGGGCCCGTCTTCCGGCTTTTCCGTAGCTTCCCAGGTGATGTTGTCCGGTACGTTGTCCTCGTCCAGTTCTATGATAAACTTTATTTCAGATTTTCTCATGGTCTATGTTAGTTCAAAGTGGTGGAAAGTTCAATATTTAATGTTCAATGTTCTCAGCACTTCAACCTTCAACTTCGAACCTTGAACTTTGAACATTAAGCTATTCCATATTTTTGGCCATTTCCATGAAGAAATCCATGGCTTTTGGATTTCTCAGCGCATCTCTGTTGATGGCCTTGTCCAGGTCATGGCCCATAAGTATTTTTTTAACGGGAGCTTCCGTTTTCTTGCCGCTAATAGTATAGGGGATATCCTCTACAGCTATCACCTCATCAGGAATATGGCGCGGCGTATAGTCCTCCCGGATCGTCCGGTTTATTTTGTCTTTAAGACTTTTATCCAGTGCTATGCCGTCTTTCAGTTTAACAAATAAAGGCATGTAGTATTCACCTCCCTTTCGTTCCAGGCATATGATGAGGCTGTCCGCGATCTCCTCTATCTTGTCTACAGCCCGGTAGATCTCACTTGTGCCTATTCTTATACCTCCCCTGTTAAGGGTAGCGTCAGACCTGCCGTAGATCACCAGGCCGTTTCGTGGTGTGATGCATATCCAGTCGCCATGGCGCCAGATGCCTTCATACAGCTCAAAATAGCTTGAAATGTAGCGTTGATGGTCTGTATCGTTCCAAAAATATATGGGCATAGACGGCATAGGGCGGGTGATCACCATTTCACCAACTTCATCGGTCACCGGCTGCCCTGCTTCATTAAAAGCTTCCAGCCTGCATCCCAGCGCCCTGCACTGGATCTCCCCGCTGTACACCGGCCAGAGGGGATTCCCACCTACGAAAGCACTGCAGACATCGGTACCTCCGCTGATAGAGGTAAGCCACAGATCCTTCTTTAGCTTTGAATAGATCCAGTCAAAACCTTCCGGGGGCAGGGGGGAGCCTGTGGAGCCCACTGAGACCAGCCGGCTCAGGTCATACTTCCGAGAAGGCTCCATTCCTTCCTTCATATTGGCAATGATATACCCGGCGCTCGTTCCGAGGTGGTTAATTCCGGCCTCCTCGGCCAGTTGCCAGAGAGCATCTACCCTGGGCCATGCCGGGCTGCCGTCGTATAGTACGACGGTTCCGCCACACAGTAGCGCGCTCTGGATGTAATTCCACATCATCCACCCCGTGGTGGTGTACCAAAAACAGCGGTCTCCTCTTTTTACATTGTTATGAAAGGTGAGGTACTTTAAATGCTCCATTAAAATGCCTCCCTGACTGTGGGTAATGGCTTTTGGGATGCCCGTAGTACCGGAGGAGTACAGTATCCACATGGGATGCTCAAAAGGCACTCTTACGAACTCCGGCTCATGCACATCAACGGCCATAACCTCTTCCCATGCTGTTGTCCCTTCAATCGGTTTACCGTCGATCAGGTCTATAATGACCACCTTTTCCAGGCTGGGAAGTGCTGACATGATCTGCCGGACTACCTCTGTTTTATCAAATACCCTGCCTCCATAGCGATAGCCATTTACCGCGATCAACACCCTGGGAGTGACCTGAGCAAAGCGGTCGATCACTGAGCTGACCCCGAAATCCGGGGAGCAGCCGGACCATACCGCGCCTATAGCGTTAGCTGCCAGAAAGGAAACTGTAGCTTCCGGCGTATTGGCAAGGTAGCCCACCACGCGATCGCCGGTTTTTATGCCCGACCTTTTCAGGAAAGCTTGTAGGGCAGCTACACCCGACTTTAGCTCCTTCCAGCTCATTTCCAGCAGTTCCTGACCTTCCTGTTTATGAATAATGGCAGGGTGATCCTCCGTCTCATTGCGGAAAACATGTTCTGTATAGTTCAGCCGTGCGCCTTTGAACCACGAATAAAAGGGCATTTTATTCCCTTCCAGTACTTTTGCGTACTCTCCCGCTGACATGATCTGAAAATAGTCCCAGAGGCTCTGCCAGAAATCTTCCGGGTGATCCACCGACCACTGCCATAGTGTTTGATAATCCTGAAGTGACTGTTTCCTGTGCCGCGCAAGCCACGTCAGGTAGTGGGAAAGGTTCGCATCCTTTCTGAAGGCCTCAGTGGGTGTCCAAAGTAATTTCGCTTCTTCTCCGGCAGGCATATCAGTGTTTTTGCAATAATGAACTGGCTTTTTCCTTGTCTTTGGCCAGCTGTACTTTAAGGGCTTCCACGTCATCAAATTTGATCTCGTCCCTGATCTTGTGCTTGAAGTAGAGGGAAATGCTATCTCCGTAAATATCCTTTTTAAAATCAAAGATATGAACTTCAATGGTTTTGACCTTGCCGCCCACGGTTGGTCTGTACCCAATATTGAGCATCCCCTTACAGATCTTACCTGCATAACCGATCAGAACTGCATACGAACCATCCGCCGGGACAAGCTTGTGCTGGGAATCGATCTCGATATTGGCGGTGGGAAAGCCTATCATACGCCCTATTTTTTCACCCTTCACCACTCTGCCAGCTATGCTGTAATCCCTGCCGAGGAGCTCGTTGCCGCTTTCTATATCACCAGCCAGCAGGGCGGCTCTGATCTTGGTGGAGCTTACTCCTACATGATCTACCTCCTGTTTGGGAATCTCCTCCACTTCAAAGCCATATATATTGGCGTTCTTTTTCAAATGCTCAAAGCTACCCTCGCGATTTTTCCCAAACCGATGATCATAACCGATCACAAGCTTTTTTGTCCCGATCTTATCCACCAGGATCTTCTTGATAAATTCATGGGATGACATAGCGGCAAATTCCCTGGTAAAGGGAATACGTAGCAGGTGATTGATGCCCTGCTCCCGCAGCAGTTCGGCCTTTTCTTCAAAAGTGTTCAGAAGCCACACCTCATTCTGTTCTGGATACAGCACCAGTCTGGGGTGCGGCCAGTAGGTGATGAGCACGGTTTCTCCCTGATTTTGAAGGGCGATCTCTTTCAACCGACCCAGTATTTTCTGATGCCCCATATGCACCCCGTCAAATGTACCGCTGGTCACTACTGCATACGGCAGCGGCTCAAGATCTTCTATGCCGTGATATATGTTCATTCAGTGCAAATTATATAAACCCTAATTGAAAACTACATAAATAAGATCTTTGGCATCCGATTGCCAGATAGTTATAGCTGATCTCAGTAATTGGCCATATGGACTCCATATAAAATAATGAATTTGTATATTCTAACAAATGACAGGCACGGGACGAATTATTTTGATCACTTACTGTTACGAATAACAAAATTTCGGTGATTGTGGCATTGGTTATCCCTTGTTTTTGATGACCTGGTCTATCGTTTGGGCATCCTCCACCCTGAATTCTCCGATACGCGTTCTTCTGAGCGAAGCCAGATAGGCCCCTGCTTCAAGCTGCTCACCAAAATCACGGGCCATACTGCGGATGTAGGTACCTTTGGAACATACTATTTTGAAGGAAACTTCAGGCAGTGCCATGTTAGTGATCTCAAATTGTTTTATTTCCACTTTTCTGGGTTTAAGCTGTACCTCCTTGCCCGCGCGTGCGCTTTCATAGGCCCGCCTACCCTGTACCTTTATGGCTGAGAATGCCGGGGGTATCTGCTCGATCCAGCCCGTTAGTTTTTTGGCAGCTTCCAGTATGTGTGTTTCAGTAATGTGGCCGATGTCATACGTTGCATTGACCTCCGTTTCCAGATCATAGGATGGGGTGGTTTTACCCAGCATAAAGGTTCCCGTGTATTCCTTCTCCTGAGCCTGATAGCTTTCAATTTGTCTGGTCTTTTTGCCGGTACAAAGGATCAGGAGTCCTGTTGCCAGTGGGTCCAGGGTGCCGGCATGGCCTATCTTTTTTATCTTTAGTCCGTATTTCAGCTTTTTTACTACATCGAAGGACGTCCATTCCAGTGGCTTGTCCACCAGCAGTACACTGCCAGTATCCTGCATGTGATCGCTTTCCATTATAATAAGGTCATGATCAGCACCAGTCCGGAGACGATGAAACAATAGATGGCGAAGTAAATGAGCTTCCCTTTTTTGACGATATTGATCATCCACTGGCAGGCAAGCAGTCCGGCAATAAAGGCGGCTACAAAACCCGCCATGAGTGAGGTGCTGTTTACATGGGCGCTCAGTTCAGGGGCCCTGAAATATTCTATTGTTTTCAACAGGGTGGCGCCCAGAATAGGAGGGAGTACCATGAGAAAGGAAAATCTTGCGGCCTCTGCCTTGTTCACTCCCAGTAGCAGAGCCGTGGCTATGGTGGATCCGGACCTCGATATGCCAGGAAATATAGCAACAGCCTGGGCAATACCTATGACGAATGCCTTGCCGAATGAGACGCCCTTTTCCTTTACACCACTGAACCATGTCAGGAGTAACAACGTGCCGGTCACAACCAACATAGCAGCTACCAGCAGCACCTGGCCGGTAAAGAGTGCTTCTATACTATCTTCAAACAATATGGCTATTACACCTACCGGGACCATACTCAGAACGATCTTAAAAATGAATTGGGTGGACTCGTTCCACTCAAATTTTAAGAGCTCCATGAGCAGTTTAAGAATGTCCTTTCGGAATACCACTACGGTACTTAATGCTGTGGCGCCATGAACGATGATGGAGAACAGCAGATTGTCCGGGCTTTGCACATTAAGGAAATAAGCTCCCAGTTCAATATGTCCGCTGCTGCTTACAGGAAGGAATTCAGTGAGTCCCTGAACGACCCCCAGGATCAACGCTTCTGTTATGGTCATTCCTGGTTACCGGGATTTTTCAGAATGGCAAATATTTCGATGACAAAGCCTGCCATGACCACGAGAGGTCCGAGGGTGATACCTAAAAAGCCAAAGCCAAAGGGCTCCGGGTCCAGTCCCATGATGATAAAGCCAAGTATCAGTACTGCCAGGCCGATCAGCATCAGGATATAGTTTTTCTTTCCAAAGGGTAGTTTGCTGTTTTTCTCCATTTCAGTAAAGTTCGTCCAGAGACAATTTCAAATATTTATTGATTGCCCGGTAGGTGCTTCCAAAGCCTATAATTGCTCCCAGCACCAGAAGCGCTGCAAAAAGTATAAACATCATCCGTAGGTCCTGCAAAGATGCCAGGTCCTCGATTTTCCGATTGGCAAAGTTGAGTAACCCATACAGGCCGGCGGAGGCAATAACACCTGCCATCGCTCCATGCAGGGCGGACCTTATCAGGAAGGGTCTTTGTATAAAAGAAGCTGTGGCCCCTACGAGCTGCATACTTCTTATAAGAAAACGCTGAGAAAAGAGTGCGAGTTTGATGGTATTGTTGATCAGCATAATGACAATAAAAATAAGAATAACAGCAAACCCAAGTAGTACTACGCTGATCCTCGCCAGATTTTTATTGATGGATTCAACCAGACTTTCAACATATACCACCTCGAATACGCCTGTCAGCTTTTCTATGTTTTCCTTTATCTCCGTGAGCTGTTCGCCGCTTTGAAATTCAGGATCTATTTTGATGATATAGGCATCCCTTAACGGGTTTTCGCCAAGAAAATTCGTGAAGTCCTCGCCCGTCTCCTCTATAAATCCTTTTGCAGCCTCTTCTTTGGATACGAAACTGATCTGAAGCTCTTCATTCTTTCTGGCAATATACTCTTTTGAGGACAATGTCTTCTGGATCTGTATGCGTTGATTGTCAGTAATTCCCTTGTTAAGGTAGATCTGTACTTCGATGTTTTCCTTAATGGCAGTGGTGAGTTTACTGGCGTGAATGAATAACAAGCCAAAGAGGCCAATAACAAAGAGCGAGAGGAAAATGCTGAAAACAACGCTGAAGTAGGGATAGCTACCCAACTTTTTCTTTTTTCTGTATTTTCTCTCCACGATATCTGTTTTAAACGTCAAATTTAATAATTAACGCCTATTATTCACAGCTTCAGGGATTGATTTGCATGATGAAAGGGAACACCTGAAAACCGTGACTCAGATCATCACATGCTGCAGGACGTTTTTGATATGGAAAGGGCGCCGTCCGGGTAAAAAGAGAAAAGCCCTTGTTTGAAAGGCGGAACAAAACAAGGGCTTTTGATCAAAATCAGTAAGTATTCTAGTTTTCCCCGCGAGCCTCCTCCAGCTTTTCGATCAGTGATCTCCCTCTGACAGGCTCCAGTTTAACTATACGCTCCCGATTATCATCAAGGGCATAGTACTTCCCTTTAAAATAAAGAAAAAGGGATTTGCCTTCATTGGTGTTGAACTCCAGTATTTCATAAAGTCCACTGCTGAAATCACCATACAGGAATAACTTACCTCCTTTGAGTTGATAATGGAACGTGTATTTTTTCTTCGTATTGTCAACCTTCACATCAATAGTTGACATGCTTGATTCCTTTTTTTCTACCCGGGTACTGCCAGGTGCGTGTAAACTATCCACTGCTTCCTCGCCACCTTCAAAGGCTGCTATGGTTTCAGGCTTTCTGATATCAGGCTGCGAGATAGCCGGAACCTCGTTTGATGTCTCAGCCACAGGCTGTTCATCCTTCATAGCTTCTGCCTGTACTGCGATCTGCTGCTGCACAGGCTCCTCTCCTTCGGCCGGTTGAGCTTCCTCTTCCACGGCTGTTTCCTCTTGTTGAACCTTAAGCATATCTTCAAGAGATTCCGAGGTGTTTTCTGCTACGGGTACATATTCTCTCTCAGGGGCTTGTTCTGTAAAATAAAATACTCCCCAGGTTACCACGCCAACCAATACTATGCCGGCAATGAACTTACCTACGGAAATGGAATTCCCCATGCCTGACCCTCCTACAGCTACCGCATCCAGCATTGCCTTCAACTCCATTTTTCTTGCCTCCCTGATTCCCTCTATGAGCTCCTGTTGCAGGCTCAGTTCCTGACGCAGCCCGGGGTCCTTACTTAGCTGCTGCTCAAAACTGAGCTTTTCTTCCATGCTCAGCTCATTGTCCAGGTAGGCATCGATCAAATTATAGTTACTCATAAGTGTTTAATCCAAAAAGTCACTCTCAGTATACTGAGATTTTACCAATTCATCCAACTTCTTTTTGCACTTGTATTTTTTTGTTTTAGCGGTATTTGTATTCGCAAATCCAAGTTGATCGGCTATGTCCTGCATGGACAGGCCGTCAAAATAATAATACATCAGTATCTTCCTACACGTATCTCCCAACTGATGGATACATTTATTTATGATTTTTGCTCTTTCTTGTTTGTCGTGCTGGGCATATTCAATGGAATCTTTCTCCTCATTGGTCAATCTCTTCTTTCTGTCCAGCTCCTTTCTCCACAAATTCTGGCAAATACTATAAATATATGTACTGATCTTTGATGTAAGGACGAGATTTCCACTCACTGCCTTCTGCCAAAAAACTACCAGAGCATCCTGATATATATCTTTGGCCTCCTGCTCAGAACCACTATTGGAAATGACCATTTTGGTCATCATTCGATAGTACTTCTTGTACAGGTATTCAAGGGTTTTTTCATCTCCGCTACATATCCGTTCGAAGATCTCCTTATCCTTCATCGAGCTCTTAGTTTTATACAATCCAATGTTATGTGGTAACCAACCAAAAAAGCAGGAAACTGAAAATTAAAGTTAAAACACTTATTTTAAAGTTATGTTGACTGATTTCTGGTTTAATCTGCCTTCACCCAGGTCTGCGTTCTATAGAAAAAACCCCAGTAACCTCTTATTTTTAGTTGATTCTCCTCCAGCCATATCCTGCACCTGAATATTTTTCCTTCATCCGGCTTTAACACGGTACCGTCGGCATATTCATTTCCCTCTTTTTTCAGGTCTTTGATGATCTCCATGCCTATGATCTTTTTACCGTATCGTGCGTCATCCTCAGGGCACAGATCACAAATGGGATCAGGGTCTTCATCACCATTTCTGAACAATTTCACAATTTTTCCATAAACCTGGCCGCCACGCTCATATATTTCAACTATTGATTTTGGGTCGCCCGTTTCATCATCAATGGTTTTCCATTTTCCAAAAATACTTTGTTGTGCGTTGCTGTTCAGACAGACCAGGACAACAAGAATGGTGGTGATAAAAAACTGCTTCATTACTGCATTAAATCATTTTAAAGATATCCAATTCGTTCTAAACAAAAAAAGCCCCTTAAAACAGGAGCTTTCAATTATTTTTCCAAAAGATCTATTCTTGTAGTTCAGGATCGGTATTAACGATCTCCCCAGAGGGGGTTGAATATTCCATTTCAATCGCTGTCAGCTCTGTAGAAGCACTTTTTAGTGATAGCTCTTTTTTCATTTCATGTGAGCCGGGAACCTCTGCATGATGGCTGTTGTTGCCAAAAACTTCTCCCAGAATAGGCGCGATCACAAGGCCTACGAGACAGGTCAGTTTGATCAGAATATTCATTGACGGGCCGGAGGTATCCTTGAACGGATCCCCTACGGTATCACCGGTTACCGCTGCTTTATGAGCCTCAGAACCTTTAAAGGTCATTTCTCCATTGATCTCTACGCCGGCTTCAAAGGATTTTTTGGCATTATCCCATGATCCACCGGCATTATTCTGGAAAATTGCCCAAAGCACGCCGGATACTGCTACTCCGGCCATATAGCTTCCAAGAGCCTCTGGACCTATAGCAAAACCAATGATGACGGGCGTTACAATGGTTATGGCCCCTGGCAGCATCATTTCCCTGATGGCTGCCTGAGTAGAAATATCCACACACTTGCCATATTCAGGTTCACCCTTGCCTTCCATAATTCCGGGTATCTCTTTGAATTGTCGTCTTACCTCCTGTACCATTTCCATGGCCGCCTTACCTACGGACCTCATGGCCAGTGCGGAAAAAACAACCGGGATCATGCCTCCGATGAAAAGAGCGGCAAGCACCTCTGCCTTGAAAATATTGATCCCGTCAATGCCCGTAAATGTCACATAGGCGGCAAAAAGCGCCAGAGCGGTCAATGCTGCGGAAGCTATGGCAAAACCTTTTCCAATGGCTGCTGTAGTATTGCCTACAGAATCCAGTATGTCCGTTCTGCCTCGTACCTCTTCAGGTAATTCGCTCATCTCCGCAATACCACCGGCATTATCGGCGATAGGACCAAAGGCGTCGATCGCAAGTTGCATGGCTGTGGTAGCCATCATGGCTGAGGCAGCAATGGCTACACCATAAAAACCGGCAAATTCATAGGCTCCCCATATTGCTCCGGCAAAAAGCAGGATAGGAGCAAAAGTTGAGATCATACCCGTGGAAAGACCGGCGATGATATTCGTTGCAGCACCGGTGGAAGAGTTTTCTACAATATACAGAACAGGTTTTTTACCCAAACCCGTGTAGTATTCAGTAAAATAGGAGATAAGACCTCCTACAGCCAGCCCTACAAGTACGGCATAGAAAACATCTGTGGAGGTGACTGTGGTGGGCCCTTCGCTAAAAAAGTTCATGGTCATAGTTGCTGGCAACATCCATTTAATAACAAAAAAGGCGGCAATCCCTGTTAATATAATAGAGCTCCAGTTGCCCAGGTTCAACGCTCCCTGAACCTGACTTTCCTTTGCTGAGTTGTCTTTTATGCGGATGAACATTGTCCCTATAATGGAAAAGACTATTCCCAATCCGGCAATGACAAGTGGTAGCAGTATCGGACCTATTCCGTTGAAGGCATCATCGATATTGCCTCCCATGTCACGAATAACATAATTGCCCAGTACCATGGATGCCAGTACTGTGGCTACATATGAGCCGAACAGATCTGCTCCCATACCCGCTACGTCACCAACGTTGTCACCAACGTTATCGGCAATGGTGGCAGGGTTTCTGGGATCGTCTTCCGGTATACCTGCTTCTACTTTACCTACCAGATCAGCCCCTACGTCGGCAGCCTTGGTATAAATACCGCCGCCAACCCTGGCGAAAAGAGCAATGGATTCGGCTCCAAGGGAAAAACCGGCAAGCGCCTCAAGAACTATGGTCATGTCACCAACGCCATTGGCGGTCCATTCGCCGCCCATGAACCAGAAGAAAAGTGTGGTAAACAAAAGGCTCAGGCCAAATACGGCAAGGCCTGCCACACCCAGCCCCATTACAGTGCCTCCGGTAAAGGATACCTTCAGTGCCTTGGGTAGGCTGGTTCTGGCCGCCTGGGTTGTGCGAACGTTTGCGGCGGTTGCTATCCTCATACCTATATTGCCGGCAAGAGCGGAGAAAAATGCTCCGATAATGAACGCTATGACGATAAACCAATGTGTGGTAGGTACCAGTACTGAAACGATCCCCAGCAGGATACCTGCTATGACTACAAAAATGGTCAGTATTCTGTATTCAGCCTTCAGAAAGGCCAGTGCACCCTCCCGTATGTGATCAGCCAGGCTTTGCATTTTCTCATCTCCTGCATCCTGTTTCTTCACCCAGGCTGACTTTACAGCCATAACTGCAAGTCCCAGAAGCCCAAGCAGGGGAACCACGTAAATGACATTATTCATTCTAATTAAGTTGTTAGGTTATCGTCTCGTACATTCAAAATTTAAAAAAAGGGCTCAACGCCCCTGAATTAATTAGCCGCAAAGATAGAATAACCAATGGTAATGTGAAATAAATCATATGAAACTGTGAGGTAGCATTTTGGTGTGTGGTATGTGTAAATAAAAGGCAGGTGTTAGGGTGTTCCGGAACTAAGGTGTTTGAGTGTTAAGGTGTTCAGGTGCCGGCATGTTTGTGTGTGGTTTTGTTTTTTTTAAACATTATAATTTTGGGTTAAAGTAGAATTATTTTACCCTTACCTCAAATAGTCCGTCTGAGTCTGCTGCACCGCAGAACATACCGTTGGTGTTATAACCAAGGTAAGTGTTGCCCCACTTGTCCACCCCTATGATCCCACCGTCGCCGGGTTTCAGCCTTTGCTGCAATACAGTATCAACAGCCGCCTGAAGCGAAAGCCCCTGGTAGCGTATGAGCGAAGATACCTGTACAGAAACGGTATGGCGGATAAACTCTTCGCCTTTTCCGGTGCAGGAAATTGCACATGAATGGTTATTGGCATAGGTAGCTGCCCCTATGACCGGTGAATCGCCAATCCGGCCGTGTTGTTTGCCGGTACCCCCGCCGGTGGATGTACCGGCAGCCAGGTTTCCATAACTGTCCAGCGCGGCCACCCCTACAGTTCCGTAGAAAGAGTCTCGTGCCGTTTCCGGACCACATGTGATGCAGCTCAATGCAGTCTCCTGCATTTTTTCTTCCAGTGCTGCTTTCTTCTCTTCTGTGGTAAAGAAATCATTTTCCACTCTTTCAAGATCGCTCTGGCGATCAGCAAATTCCTCTGCTCCAGTGTTCCAGAAAAAAACATGCTTTGAGCTGTCCATCACTCTTCTGGCCAGTGATATTGGATGCCTTACAGTGGTTACGCCTGTTATAGCGCCTATTCCCAGGGTCTTTCCATCCATGATAGAGGCATCAAGCTCATGTTTTCTCTCAGTAGTAAGGGAGGCTCCCTTACCAGCGTTGAACTCCGGATGGTCTTCCAGGTACCTGATCACCTGCTCCACCGCATCGATACCTGTTCCATTCTCTTCCAGTATTTTTTTACCGATCCGGAGCGCTTCCCTCAGGCCTTCTTCGTGAGCTTCCAGCTTTTCCTGAGACATGGTTAGCGGATCGCTGATCCCACCATGGATAACCAGGGCGTATTTCTTTCTGGCAGTTATCTTTTCTGGCGATTGTGTTGTTTGGTCTGTGGTATCACAGGCCAGTATAGAAACAGCAAGGCTGAAGATACAGAGGTATTTCATGACGTTCTTTTTTGGTAAAGCTAAATTCAAATGTCACACCGGGCAAATAAGGCGATCTTTAAAATTGCTTACAACTGCCGGGCTCAGCCAATGATAAACATTTGCTGAAGAGACTTCCATAGTTGCCTTTTTTTGTTTTGATCGAGCTGCAATTGCTCCAGAGTGTCTGAAATAAGGATTGTTTTACCCTGAAACGACATAGGGGAATATGGCGGAGGGGGCTGCTGTATCACAGTTTGGCCAGGATAGAATACGAGAATTTTATTGGCAGTGGCTGAAAGAAGCATGGTCTCGTTCACGTCATTATTAGCCATATTGAGTAGGGCCACATCCTCTTCATGTACCTTTACTGCTCCCAGGATTTTATGAAGAAACTGTTCCTGTTCCTGATCAATGTGACTGTGGTGCTCATCATATACGAGAACAAGTACGCTCCCTGCTGCATTACCTTTAAACTGAGTATCCCGGGAGGGCTCTGTTTCCAATGGAATTGGCTGAGGCTCTTCATTTTCAGGAATAATGTACAGCTCCTCAGTAATAAAGTGTTTCAATGCGTCAGGCCTGATCATCGGTTCCGTTGGTAAGGTTAAACAAAGATTTAAGCTCGCTGGCATCTTCCGGTTTCATGCGTCCGGCCAGCACCAGCCGCAATTGTCTCCTCCTGAGTGCACCATCGTACAGTTCTTTTTCTTCTTCAGTTTCCGGTACCACCTCCGGTACATCAATGGGCCGGCCGCTCTGATCCACCGCCACGAATGTGAAAAAGGCGCTGTTACTGGCAAATTTTTTCCCACTGGGGATATCCTCTGCTTCTACATCTATTCTTACTTCCATGGATGAACTGAAAGCACGTGTCACACGGGCTTTTAATGTAACTACATTACCTAACTGGATCGCCTTGCTGAAGGAAACATTATCCACAGAGGCTGTGACCACTATTCTGTTGGAATGTTTTTGTGCCGCAATGGCCGAAACAATGTCCATCCAATGCATGAGCCTGCCTCCCATAAGATTGTTCAGCGTGTTGGTATCGTTAGGCAGCACGAGCTCCGTCATGGTGACGTAGGAATCATTGACTTGTTTTTTTTTCTTTGACATGGGTTGGAAGTTAGAAGTTAGAAGCTGGAAATTAGAAGTTAGAAGTTTGATATTGATGTTTAGAATTTTTTCCAGTTTTGATGAAGTCGCGTCAGCATTTTTCCGATTGTATCAAGTTCTTCATTGTATTTCGTGAATTTTTCCTCCGAGATATAACCACAATCTTTAGCGAATGAAACCCAGTTTTCAGTCTCATGGCATGATCCAAGTGAGTCTATAAGATGCCTCTTGAATAGGTTCTCATATTCTCTTTTTGCCCATCCTTCAACAATATTACTACTTATTGATCTTGACGAACTGGTAATCTGGGATGTAAGAGAGTACAATTCTTCCCTTGGGAAATTTCTGGAAGCTTTGAAAATATCCATTGCCAGTTGATAAGCTTTTTGGTGTACCTCCAGATCTTTGTATGACTTAATCATTGTTAACGTTTATAGCTTAAATAAGGTCCTGTTCCCTCTCATTCTTTCCAGTTTCTAACCTCTAACTTCCAGCTTCCAACTTCCAAAACCCTATCCCTTCCATCCTTCATCCCCAAGCAAAGGTACAAAGCTGAAATAGTCGAAGGTTTCCTTTTTGATTTTTTTGTCGCTTACTTTCGTGAGCCTGAGCATTTGCTGCTTTTTGGAATTCCCTACAGGTATGATCATAATCCCTCCGGGTGTCAATTGCTGGATCAGGCTGGCAGGGACCGATGGCGCTCCGGCGGTAACGATGATCCTGTCGAAGGGGGCGTGCCTTGGAAGGCCCCGGGACCCATCTCCATGGAAGAACCGTGGCTGGTATCCCATAGTGGGGAGGAATTTTCTCGTCCTGTCATATAATACCTTGTTGTATTCTATGGTATAGACCTTCGCGCCCAATTCCAGCAGGACACAAGCCTGATATCCCGATCCTGTCCCCACTTCCAGCACTTTATCATCAGGCCTGATCATGAGCATTTCTGACTGGAAAGCCACGGTGTACGGCTGAGAGATGGTCTGGCCTTCGCCAATAGGAAAGGCTTTGTCCTGATAGGCATGCTCTATCAGGGCATTGTCAAAGAAATAGTGTCGTGGTATCTTCCCAATGGCATTCAGTACCGCCGTGTCCCTTATGCCTTTTCCTTTCAATGTTTTCACGAGTTGGCGGCGCATGCCCCTGTGTCGGTAGCTGTCTATCATTCCATTTGCGAAATTATTACATTCAGGGCAATAAAAGAACTGAGCCCTGCCTGCTAATTTTTTTAGTAAAACATTTGGCGGAATTAATTTAATCCATAATTTAGTAGCAATTACTAAATTAGTTAGTTAATGCGGCAATATAAGCTAAAACTGACAAGCAAACGACTCAGGTCCGGTAAGTGTCAGATCAAATTCTTTGTTTCATCTACAGAAAGCCAGCAATACTATGGATATTTACTGGCAGAGTCCGGTACTACATTGAAAGAGGTAGTGAGTAAGATTGAAAACAGACTCAGGTCTGAGGAATGTGGAGATGAATTCCATCAACATTTGTATAATTTAGCACAAAAACCTACCCGGGAAGATCGTATTCTAATGTTTAATTATTTCAGCTCATGAGCCGTATCAGTGAAAATATCAAGTATCTGCGTAAGAAAACGGGCCTGACACAGGAGCAGTTTGCAGAAAGCATAGGTATTAAAAGGTCTCTGGTCGGGGCCTATGAAGAGGCGCGTGCTGACCCACGGATCAGCAATCTTATCAAAATGGCGGAGCTCTTTGGCACTTCAGTAGACATATTGATCAACAAGGATGTCATGAAACTTTCGGAGGCTGAACTGCTCACCAGTGAATTTAAGCGTGGAAAAGAAATACTGGCGATCACTGTAAACGACGAGGGTAGGGAGAATATAGAACTGGTTCCTCAAAAGGCGGCGGCAGGGTATCTTAACGGATACTCAGACCCTGAATATATTCAGGAGCTTCCCAAATTCAAACTTCCCATACTTCCTACCAATGCTACCTACCGGGCCTTTGAGATAACAGGTGATTCCATGCTTCCAATCCTGCCGGGCACTATTATTATAGGGGAGTTTGTGGAAGATGTGAGGGATATTAAGAACGGTAAGACCTATGTGCTTGTAACAGCGTCCGAAGGGATTGTCTATAAACGAGTGTTTAACTACATACAGGACAGTGGAAAGCTCTTTCTGGTCTCTGACAACCGGCAGTATGCTCCCTATCAGATTGATATGGAAGATGTGCTGGAGGTCTGGTCCAGCAAGGCCTACATAAGTGTCCGGTTTCCGGATGCAAATGAATCGAAAGAAGTATCTACTGAGCAGCTGGCTTCCATTGTGCTTGACCTGCAGAAAGAAATTGTGAAGCTGAAGGAAGAAAAGTCCGGTTAGTAATTTCAAATACACTATGGCGGGTTTTCCCGTACACGATACCCTGTGAATATTCTTTTTTAAATTCCACATCCGGGATTGGACACTTTATGCTCTCAAAGGAATCCTGTCAGAGGATTGCTGAGCAGTTTGTTGTGATACTGATAGATCGGCTCGGGGTAATTCATATCACTGAAGACAAATCTTCTCTTAGCTGCTGTTTTCCAACCTTCAGGGTTTTTCAAGGGTCTTATTCAGGAAGGTAGGCCCATATTTTACCGTGAAGTACTCCGGTATCTTCATGATGGACATATTGGGATACCCTTTTTAATTGTACTTAACAAGTTTAAGAACCCATGAAAAACAGAAGAGGACTAATGACCAGTAGAATTTCTGGTGTTGTTTGCCTGCTTGTATCCCTTGCATTCACACAGGGTTGTATGGATGATGAGTCGGAATTCGAAAAGCAAAGAAAACGTGATGAGCAGGCTATTGCAGATTACCTTGCCAATAATCAGATTGAAGCAGAAAGGAGCCCTGCAGGATTTTATTACATAAAAACTGCATCGAATGACTCCGGAAAGGAAGTGAAAAGTTCGGACATTTTATCGATCTACTATGACATGTCATTGTTAAGCGGAAGTAAAGTAGGAGGGGTTGATGACGCCACTGGAAACGGGCAGCCTGTAAAGTTTTTGTATACTTCGAGCCGATACACCCTGGCTCCCACGGGACTTAATTTAGGTGTAGGGCTAATGAGGGAAGGGGAATCCTTCAGGTTCTTTATTCCTGCATACCTGGCTTTTGGATCGTACTCATATAAATCCCTGATCCCCGTCCACGCCAATTTTATTATAGACGTTGATCTGGTAGAGATTGATAATGCCAATTCGCAAAAGGCAATCGAAAAGGAAGCCATTGAAAATTATGTGGCGGAAAAGAACTGGGATGATGCTCAGATCTATTCTTCCGGGCTGGCCTATAAAAAACTAACGGACGGTGAGGGTGATACACCGAAAAACGGAGATGTTGTCACTATCAGCTTCACCGGCACCTATCTGGATGGTACCGTTTTTGATAAATCCGAGACTGGCAAGCCTATCTCCCTTACCATTGGCAATGACTCGGTCATCGAAGGATTTGAACAGGGAATGAAATTCATGCAAAAAGGAGAAGAGGCTATCGTGATCGTTCCGTCCCACCTCGCCTATGGCGCCAATGTGGAGACCATACCAGAAGAGGTGAGAGAGGCCTGGCTGACAAGACAACAGATCAACAATCATATCCTGCCTTACTCAACGTTGATCTTTGAGGTAAAGCTGGAAAATATCAAATAGTCATTCATGATACTGGTCCCATAAAAAAGCACTCACAGGTTCCACGTCGGTTTTTTACAATACATCCATCATATTTCTGTTTTTATTTGATGGAAAAAATGAAAAGAACTATCGTCGTTATCTTATTCATGCCGATGTGGAACCTGTGTTTTGCACAGCCAGAAAGCTCTCAACGTATCATAGAGAATTTCAGCAAGCTTGAATGGATTTGCCATACATGGGAACGCACCAATGTGCGCCCAGGACAAAAGGCCTGGGAAAGCTGGAGCAGGATAAGTAATCAGGCCTATATAGGATATGGTGTAACACTTCAGGGTGCTGATACCGTTTTCAGGGAAGAACTTAAGATCGTGATCAAGGATGATAGAATCTATTATGTAGCAGAAGTCTCGCATAATCAGAGCCCCACTTACTTCGAACTATCCATTACGGGAGATCAGGCCTTCAGTTCTTCCAACCCAGATCATGATTTCCCAAAAAAGATCGATTATTCGCTGCAAGGGGATCAGCTTACTGCCACAATAAGCGGGGACGGTAAAAAAATAGACTTTAACTTCGTCAAAAGCCGCAAATGATCACCGGGTGATTCATATGGCCATAAGGTCATTCACCGAAACAGACTTGTTTCCTCCTGTAAATTAGCGAATTATTGAGGCTAACGATACAGGTATCAAAGCTTTGGTATCTGTTAATGCGCATGGTTCGTTATGGTACCCAACCAGGATCGATCTTCAGGAATGAAGGCCAAGGTGATCCTTTCGTTCACTCTGGCTATGGCAACGTTCGTGACGTTGGGTTTCCTTGCCTACGCAAGTTTTGATAAACTGCTTGGTGCCGTTCACCAGATATCGAAACCTAACGACAGGTCCAAAAATATGAATGCGATTGTCATGCACCTCTCAGAAGCAGAGAGCAGCATGAGGGCCTATTCTCTTTCCCGCGACTGGAAGTATTACAAACGCTACCTGAGTGAAGTAGCTCATGTTAATACACTTGCAGAAGGACTTATGCAATCGGATTGGCATGACAGGGTAGAGCCGTCCAGACTGGATTCCATTTCCGTGCTCCTGAATCAAAAGATCATTAAGCTGCAGGACTTTTTAAGCAGAAAAAGCAGGGCCAATATCATGTACAGCCAGAAGGCGCTGGAGCAGTTGGACGAGAACGTACTGGACTCCACTACCCTCACCACCATTTCCAAAGTAACGTCCACGGAAAGCAGATCCGTGGATACACTTCTTGTATACAGACCGGTACAGGATATTGAAAAAGCCGAGGGCATCTTCAACAAGATAAAAAAGCTGCTTTCCAAAAAGGAGCCGGTAGAAACATCTGTAGATACCATAACACGCATCACACACGAGACCAAATATGAATATGATACGAACCAGATAATCCAGCCGGATACGCTCATCCTGAATGAGGTAAAGCAGATCCTGCAGGCCATCCGGGAAGAAGAATACAATCACCATCGTCGTGAGGTAATGAAGGAAATGGAATTACTGGAGGCCAATTCTGTGATCATAAATCAGGTAAAGCAGATAATAAAAGAACTTGAGGACTCCGAGAGTAGCTATTATACTCAACAAAAAGCCGAAGCGCAGGCTATTGTCAGAGATCATCTCACAGTGATCGTTTTCATCATTGCGCTGGCGTTCCTGGGGTGCTTCATTTGTATTCTACTCATATTTGGTGATATCTCCAGAAGCAATTTTTACAAAGGCAGGCTGGAAAAAGCAAAATCACGGGCCGAAAAACTGGCCCGGACACGCGAGCAATTCCTTGCCAATGTCAGTCATGAACTGCGTACCCCGCTCAACGCTATCACTGGATTTACAGAGCAACTGTCAGGTACGGATCTGTCGCCGAGGCAGGGTTCCTACCTTTCCATAATCAGTAATTCGTCCCGTCATCTCCTTTCTCTGGTAAATGATATTCTCGATATGTCCAAGATCGAAGCAGGTGGATTTGAGCTGAATGAGACACCTTTTGATCTGAGAGAGATCGTGGAGGAGACCTATCAGACCTTTAAAGCACGGGGAGCTCGCAAGGACCTTCAGGTATGCATGGAGATACCAGAGGATCTTCATACCCTGCTCTTTGGAGATGGTGTGAGACTGAAGCAGGTTTTGTTCAATATCATGGATAATGCCATAAAATTTACTGACCGGGGTGAGGTGAAAATTGAGATCACACAGCAGCAAAAAGGAGAGCACTGGATGCAAATGGAATTCAGGATCAGCGACAGTGGATCAGGCATACCGGAAAATCAACAGCACAGGATCTTCAATAATTTCTATCAGGGTGATGGCACCCGTACAAAGAAGCACCTGGGCGCCGGTCTGGGGCTCGCTATATCCCAGCGGATCATTAAAGCAATGGGTGGTGAAATAGAGGTGGAAAGTCAGGTCAATATAGGTACTACGTTTACCATCAAGGTAAGATTTGCGCCGTTGGATCGTATTTCGGAGGATATACAGGAAAATGAGGTGAAGATCTCTGAGCGTTTTAGTAAAATGAGGATCCTGATCATTGATGATGATCATTTCAATTGCACACTGCTGCAAACCATTCTTGGGGATATAGTGCAGCAACTGGAATGTGCCAGTAATGCGCGTGAAGGACTGCGTCATTTGAAAAAATCGATCTACGATCTGGTACTAACGGACATTCATATGCCTGAAATGGACGGCATCACATTACTGAAGAGGGTCCGTGCCCTTGATTCGCGTAATCAGAATGTACCTGTTGTGGCCATCACAGCGGATGGTACCCGGTCAAAAGAACAATGGGTGGAACAAAATGGGTTTCACGACCATATTACCAAACCTTTCAGGCAAAAGACACTCCTGGCAACCATTTCCAGGATAGTGGATCAGGATAATGTGACGCTGGTTACAAATGTAAAAGAAGACGTTACCATCAATCTGAAAACGCTGTCAGTATTTGCCGGAGGCAACACCGCTACCCTGATCAATTTACTGGAGGTATTTCATCAAAATGCCGTTACCGATCTGGATACCTTACAACTCCTGTACAAAGAAAAACGGTTTGATGAATTTAAGGAGCAGGCCCATAAAATGATCTCCCCGTTCGCACAATTAGGGATTGATGAAGTGGTAAAGCTTTTAAGACAGATCGAACGAAAAGAAAAAGCTGATGTCCGGAACTCCAGTGAAATAGATCATCTGACCACCATGATAAAAGAATCCCTGCATTTGGTGCAGGAGAAGATCAGGGACCTGAAAAAACAAAATCAGGTTCCTGTTTAGATGTTCGAAGTTCTATGTTCTATGTTCAAAGTTCAAAGTATGTTATCTGCATAGAATTAAGAACTTCGAACATAGAACATAGAACCATTATGCATCAATATCCAGATCCCTGAGCTTCTTGTAAAGGGTTTTTCGATCGATATTGAGCATTTTGGCAGCTTTGGATTTGTTGTAACGCGTCTCGATAAGTGCTGCTTCGATCATTTCCTTTTCTGTAGTGGCCGTGATGTTCTTAAGGTCAAAAGCGGTTTTCTTCTCCGGAACAGAAAGGTTGCTTTCCCTTGAGTTGTTTTTAATGATCTCTGAGGGCAGGTCCCGCAGAGAGATCAGGTCCTCCGTGGAAAACAGAACAGCCCGCTTTACTGCATTTTTCAGCTCGCGGAGATTTCCTGGCCATGGGTATTGTTTTAGGTGCAACATTGAGTCATGTGCAAAGCCGGTTACCTGCTTGTGCAGTGACTGATTGGCAAGAGCGAGGAAGTGTTGTGCAAATGTCTCGATATCCTCCTGCCTTTGGCGAAGTGGTGGTATTTCTATTGCAAATTCATTAAGACGATGGTACAGATCCTCTCTGAACTGACCATTGGCCACTGAAGTTTTTAATTCTTCATTGGTAGCAACCAGTATTCTTACATCTGTCCTTATGTCCTGCGTGCTTCCCAGCCTTCGTATGCTTCTTTCCTGTATGGCCCGCAGTAGTTGTATCTGTATCTCATAGGAGAGATTTCCTATTTCATCAAGGAACAGTGTGCCTCCGTTGGCCATTTCAAAACATCCGGCCTTATCTGCATAAGCTCCCGTAAAAGCACCTTTTACATGGCCAAACAATTCACTTCCTGCAATATCTTTTGAAAGAGCTCCGCAGTCTACCGCTATAAAGGGGCCGTCCTTTCTTGTGCTCTTGCCGTGGATAAGACGGCTTACATATTCCTTACCCGTGCCACTTTCGCCGGTTATGATCACCGACATGTCGGTAGGAGCTACAAGATCCGTATACTTTTCAAGTTGTCGGGAGGCTGCGCTGTCGCTTTGAACAAACAGGGGAGGTCCTTCAGGCTCTTCCTGCCGGGGCTTGAGCACATTTTTGATGAGGGTTAGCAGTTCTTCAGGGTCTATTGGTTTGCTGATATAATCTGCAGCGCCGGATTTCATGGCCTCTACGGCCGATTTAATATCACCGTAGCCTGTCATCAGGATCACGGGCAGATCCTTATTGGTTTTTTTGACCTCTTTTAACAGGTCAAGCCCGTAGTGATCGGGCAATCGCAGGTCCGTAATGAGCAGGTCATAGCTGTTCTTCCTGAGTTTGCCCATCCCACTATGTCCGTTCAATGTGGAATCTACCTTGTAAAAACGCCCTAAAAATGTTTTCAGCATCAGATTAAACGAGGCATCGTCATCAATCACCAGTAGATTTTTCATATAAGGCTGACTTTCATGGTTTAACGGTGATCAGGAAACCGTTGGTATATCACAGGGTCGTATTCAGGCTGTATTTCCTGTCAAATGCTCTCAACGGCACCTGTTGATAAAGTTGCCCAAATCCGGATGATTGTTTAAGCCGTTTTCGATATGCGACGTTTTATACAGATTGAATAAAAAAAAACAGAGGTATAACGTAGTGTTACACCTCTGTTGGGTTTGAAGGTTGATTAAGGTAATTTGGCTGGTTTGGTTGCTGGCCTCTATTTTGCGTCTTTTGTTTCCAGCAGTGTTCCGTCTTTGTCATAGACAAGGATCAGTGCCTTGCCGGAAGCATCTTTGACTTCGATCTCATAGTCCATATCTCCTTCGGTTTTTTTGCTGGGTACTTCATGTACCTTTCCCAACGCCCATGCGGCATATTCACTTGTTCCTACTGCATTTCTGACTGCTTTGGGAAGATCATCAGCCTTTATTTCCTTTTTGGCCGGATCCTGCAGGCTGGTGTATCCTTCTGCTGAAAATGTTAAAGCCGTCAATGCAATGACAAGAGATAAAAGTGTTCTTTTCATGGTTTCCAAAAGTTTAAATCATGTTTATAGTTTAGCTTTTAAAGGATTTGCCAAAGGTGTGCCAGAGCGGAAGTGAAATATTAACATGCTGATGGACAGTAACTTAATTATTATCTGATTTTTAAAACACGGGCCGGAACGTTGAGAAAATCAACATTCTGTGGACTGGCGCAACATATCTGAACCCAGCCTGAGGGATATAATGGAGCGGTACAGATTATCCAAATGTGAAATTATTAAAGTCCTCATTTGCTTAGAGTCTCACTTTTGGTATCTTCATGACGCTATGGGAAGAACCATAATTGTGTCTAACAGGCTGCCGGTAAAAGTATCACGCGATAAAAAGGGTGGCTTACGGTATAAACCCAGTGAAGGCGGACTTGCTACAGGGCTTGGATCCATCTACAGGGAAGGGGACAACATCTGGGTGGGTTGGCCGGGCATTCATTTTGATAATATCACTGAAGAAAAAGAGGCCTCGGAGAAATTGCGGGAGGAGAATATGAAACCCGTTACCCTTACCGAGCAGGAAATAGAGTTGTATTATGAAGGCTTTAGCAATGAAACCCTATGGCCCACCTTTCACTATTTTACCCAATATGCCTTGTACAAGAAATCGTACTGGCAGGCTTATGAGAAGGTAAATCAGAAATTTTGTGACGAAGTAGTGGCTGTTGCCAATACGGATGATACCATATGGCTGCACGACTATCAGTTGTTTCTTTTGCCGGGGATGATCAGGGAAAAACTGCCCAATGTCAGCATTGGATTCTTTCTTCATATTCCCTTCCCGTCCTTCGAGGTATTCCGGCTGCTTCCCTGGCGCCGCCAGCTGTTGGATGGTGTGCTGGGGTCCGACCTGATAGGCTTTCATACCTATGATGACATGCGCCACTTCCTGAGTGCTGTAAGTCGCATTTGTTTCATAAGCAATCAGCACGGGCAGTTGAATAAGGACGGGCGGACGGTAGAGGTGGATTCCTTTCCCATGGGTATTGATTACGACAAATATGCCAGCTCGTCCGCCTCACCGGATACGTTGAGCAGGGAGGTGAAGTACAGGACCTCACTTGGTGACCAGAAGCTGATGTTATCCATTGACCGGCTTGATTATTCAAAGGGCATACCTGCCCGTCTTCAGATCTTTGATCTTTTTCTGGAAAAGTACCCCCAGTATGTGGGTAAGGTGTCATTAATGATGGTGGTGGTACCTTCCCGGGATAGTGTCGATCAATATCGTGATCTGAAGGAGGAGGTCGATCTGCTCGTAGGGCGCATCAACGGTAAGTACGGTTCTGTGAACTGGACACCCATTCATTATTTTTACAGGTCCTTTCCATTAAATGATCTGTCTGCATTTTACAGGATGGCCGATGTAGCGTTGGTAACTCCCATGCGCGACGGTATGAATCTTGTGTGCAAGGAGTATGTGGCCAGCAGACTTGACAAGCGGGGTGTGCTTATTTTAAGTGAGATGGCCGGCGCTTCCAAAGAGCTTTCTGAGGCCATCATTGTCAATCCCAACGATAAACACCAGGTAAGGGATGCCATCAAGCGAGCACTGGAAATGACGGAAGAGGAGCAGATAAGGCACATGGAGATCATGCAGGCTACCTTGAAAAAATATAACATCCACCATTGGGTGAAACTATTCATGGACAGGCTGGTGGATGTTTTTGATAAACAGCAAAAAATGACAACCAAGATACTTGATGACACCGCTCAGCAGAAGCTGGTGGAGTCTTTCCGGAAGAGCAACAACAAACTGCTTTTTCTTGATTATGATGGCACGCTGACCGCGTTCACTCCTAATCCCAGAGAGGCGAGCCCTGATGAGGAGCTTCATGAGATACTGGATTTACTGGCAAAAAAGGAGAATACGGAGGTGGTAGTGATCAGCGGTCGTGATAAAAATACGCTGGAGGAATGGCTGGGACAGCATAACCTGGAGTTTGTGGCGGAGCATGGAGTTTGGGTAAAAAGTAAGGACCAGCCGTGGAAAACCAGTGATAATCTGGATAACTCATGGAAGGAGGACATCCGGCCGGTGCTTGAGATCTATGTAAACAAGACGCCCGGGTCTTTTATTGAAGAGAAGGACTACTCGCTGGTATGGCACTACAGAAAAGTAGAGACAGGATTGGGAGAACTGCGCTCACGGGAGATCATCAGCCACCTCAAATACCTTGCAGTGAATATGAACCTGCAGGTACTGGAAGGTAATATGGTCGTAGAAATAAAAAACCTGGAAGTGAACAAGGGAAAGGCTGCTGCAAAGTGGGTCAGTACCAATAATCTCGATTTCATTCTGGCCATAGGCGATGATGCCACTGATGAAGATACCTTTAAGGCCATGCCGGAGCATGCCTACACTATTAAAGTAGGAGACAACCGCTCAGCAGCCCGGTTCAGTATGAAGGAGCCAAAGGCAGTCAGATCATTGCTAAAACAATTGATAGAGGAGTAGAGGCTGTTACTGGTTTCTGGTTTCTGGTCACTGGATGCTGGTATCTGGTTTTAACTTGTAGTATTTATGGAACCAGAAACACGAGTATCAAGCAACCAGCGACCAGCAACCAGTCTCCAGACTATCCAAGAAAACTCAGCAATATACCCGCGGCTACGGCGCTGCCAATTACTCCGGAAACATTGGGTGCCATGGCATGCATGAGCAGGTGGTTGCTGGAATTGTACTTTAGTCCTTCATGTTGCACCACTCTGGCGCTGTCAGGAACTGCCGATACTCCGGCCGCTCCGATCAACGGATTGATCTTGTTGTCACCTTTCAAAAACAGGTTCATAAGCTTGGCAAATAACAGTCCTCCCGTGGTGGCTACCACAAATGATCCTGCCCCAAGGAAGAATATCTTTAGTGAATCGATAGTAAGGAACACATCTGCCTGAGTGGAGGCCCCTACCGTCACTCCGAGTAAAATGGTGACAATATCGATCATTTTGGTCCGGGCCGTATCTGCCAGCCGTTCCGTTCTGCCAGACTCCTTGAGTATGTTCCCGAAGAAGAGCATACCTAACAAGGGCAGTGCGGAGGGGGCGATGAAAGTGGTAAGGAGTAGCCCTATGATCGGGAAAAATATCTTTTCCTTCTTGGATACCGCACGGGGGGGCTTCATTTTGATCGTTCTTTCTTTTTTACTGATCAAAAGGCGCATAATAGGAGGCTGGATCACAGGTACCAGTGCCATATAGGAGTAAGCCGCTATCGCGATCGGGCCGATCAGGTTTTGGGTATTGTTCAGTCCATTGGCCAGCTTGGAGGAAAGGAATATGGCTGTAGGACCATCCGCGCCGCCGATTATGCCGATAGCCCCGGATTCCTGCAGGCTGAACCCCAGCGCAATAGCCCCAATAAAAGTCAGGAATACACCGATCTGAGCCGCTGCGCCAAGTAACATAAGCTTAGGGTTGGAAATCAGTGATGAAAAATCAGTCATGGCACCTATCCCCAGAAATATAAGGGGAGGGTAGATCCCTTTCACCACCCCAAAGTAAAGATAATTCAATACCGAGCCGGATTCATAAATACCGATCTGGTTGCCGGCTATGAAAGGAATATTCCCGATCAATATCCCTGTGCCAATAGGGATCAGCAGCAGAGGTTCATAATTATATTCTATGGCCAGCCATATGAAGAATAATCCCACCACGATCATGATCAGATGGGCAATGGTCAGATTGGCAAAGCCCGTATACCCAAGGAAAATTCTGATGCCGTCTATGGCATGGCTGATCATACTTTCTTCCCCATCGTTAAGAGGGGTTTGTGTCGAAGCGCTATCAAGCACCTGGGCCAGCGCATAACCACTGACCAGTACGATCAAAAATGAGATTGCGATGAAAAGATATGATTTTTTTGTTATCATGAGCTTAAATGATTTCGAGCAGTTGGTCACCTTGTAATACAGTACTGTTTTCCTGAACTTTTATGGATTTTATTTTGCCCGATGATTCTGCCAGAATGGTATTTTCCATTTTCATGGCTTCCAGGATCATTAATGCATCTCCCGTTTTTACCTCGTCACCCTCCTTTACCAGGACCTTCAGAACGGTACCCGGCAGGGGAGCGGAGATCTTTTTGGTGGAGGCGGAGGTTTTCAGGTCATCTACCTGATGTGCAGGTTTTGTGCCCCCTCTTACAAGTACGGGTGTCTTGGTAGTCTGGACCTCTTTTTCCATTTCTACCTCATAACTGGACCCGTTTACCTCCAGCCGGATGATATTGGCTTCGGTTTCCCTGATATGTACATGATAATCATTACCATGTATTTTAAGTTTGTACTCTTTCATCGCTATATTTTGTTTTTAGCAGACCACAGAGATGATCTCAATGGTCTGCGTAGCCTTGAGTCTGAATAAGTTTGATATAACCTTCATATCGGTTTTCAGTTTCTCCGCTTGCGGAGATTGTGTGTGGTATAGATCTTTGAGCTCCAGGGGGAGTAATCCTTTTTGGATTTATGTATTGTCAGAATAGGATTTTCCTTGTCATGGATGTCATCGAGAAAAGCATGTATTGCAGCTGCAATAGCCGCAATTTCCTCTCCCGTATGGACGGCGGGCTCAGTGATCTCTGATTCGTCTGTCTTTTTGACGGACCTGTTCATTACCCTGCTCATAAACGTGGGTACGGCATACTGAAATACTACAAACAGGAGGAGAAGCACTGAGAATATGATCAGCAGCCCCACGATCAGTATGACAAAGCCTTCCCTAATCTGTGCATTCAGGATCAGTGTGGACATGACGCGTAAAATTTAGAGTGGAATGTTGTTATGCTTTTTGGCCGGGTTGAATTCCTTCTTACTGGCCAGCGTCTCCAGCGCCCTGATAATTCTGAACCGTGTGTTTCTGGGTTCTATGATATCATCGATAAAACCGTATTTTGCTGCCTGATAGGGATTGGCGAACTCTTCGAGGTATTCCTGCTCCTTCTCTGTTATGTACTTCTCTTTTTCCTCCTGATCCTCTATGGTCGCAATTTTCTTTCCTTCCAGCACTTCTATTGCTCCCTTGGCACCCATTACTGCAATTTCCGCAGTAGGCCATGCGTAATTCAGGTCACCCCTGAGTTGCTTACAGCTCATTACATCGTGAGCTCCTCCGTATGATTTTCTTAGTGTTATAGTGATTTTCGGTACCGTCGCCTCGCCATAGGCAAAAAGTAATTTTGCTCCATGCAGTATAATGCCGCCATACTCCTGACTGCTGCCCGGCAGGAATCCCGGTACGTCCACCATTGTGACGAGTGGTATATTAAAGGCGTCACAGAACCGTACAAATCGTGCGGCCTTGCGGGAAGCGTCGATATCCAGCACACCTGCAAGATACATAGGCTGGTTGGCGATGATGCCTACGGGTTTACCATTGAATCTCGCAAAGCCGATGACAATGTTCTTTGCATAATTCCGCTGGACCTCCATGAACTCGCCGTAATCGACCACTGCTCTGATGATCTCCTTTACATTGTAGGGTTTATTGGGATTATCCGGAATGATCTCATTCAGTTGATCTTCCAAACGATCGATGGGGTCGTTACATTCTATTTCAGGAGGATCTTCAAGGTTATTCTGCGGCAGGTAAGACATCAGCTTTCGGATAAGTAATATGCCTTCTTCTTCATTTTCTGCCAGGAAATGTGACACCCCGGATTTTGTGGCATGTACGTTGGCGCCGCCCAGATCTTCTGTGCTGATCACCTCACCGGTAACAGTCTGTACCACCTTGGGTCCGGTGACAAACATATAGGAGGTCTCCTCTGTCATCATAATGAAATCCGTCAGTGCCGGTGAGTAGACTGCCCCGCCGGCACAGGGGCCGAATATGGCTGATATCTGAGGTACCACACCGGAAGCCATGATATTCCGTTGAAAGATCTCTGCATAGCCTGCCAGTGATCTTACCCCCTCCTGGATACGGGCTCCTCCGGAGTCGTTCAGTCCGATCACCGGTGCGCCTACCTTCATCGCCTGATCCAGTATTTTGCAGATCTTGGAAGCAAAGGTTTCTGACAAAGAGCCGCCGAAAACGGTGAAATCCTGTGAGAATATGTAAACCACTCTGCCGTCAATGGTGCCTCTGCCTGTTACTACACCATCGGAATAGTATTTAAGCTTATCGAGGCCAAATGAAAACGTACGGTGGGTAACGAACATATCGTACTCTTCAAAACTGTCCTCATCCAGCAGCAGTTGTATCCTTTCCCGGGCTGTAAGCTTTCCTTTTTGGTGTTGCGCATCGATGCGTTTTTCTCCTCCTCCCAGCCGCGCTTCTTCCCGCTTGCTGACCAGTTCTTTTATTTTTTCAGTATTGGTGGACATGTTAGTAAGTAGTTTTGGTCTTCGGTGAATAACTATCCCTTGTTTTCACATAGCTCCGTCAGGACACCGTTGGTGGATTTTGGATGAAGGAAAGCAATATCCAGACCTTCAGCCCCCTTGCGTGGTTTTTTGTCAATGAGATTTACTCCTTTGGATTCGGCATCGGCCAGTTGATCCTCCAGGTTATTGACGGCAAACGCCATATGGTGGATACCTTCTCCTCTCTTTTCAATGAACTTGCCTATGGGGCCGTCCGGAGCGGTGCTTTCGAGCAGCTCGATCTTGGTCTGCCCGATCTTAAAGAAGGCTGTTCTTACTTTCTGATCAGCCACCTCCTCTATGGAGTAGCATTTCAATCCCAGTACCTCTTCATAAAATTTGATAGCAGCGTCCATATCCTTCACCGCTATGCCGATGTGCTCAATGTAGTTTAACTCCATGATTTATATCGCTTTACGTTGTATTGATCTTGCTTTTGTCGGTGCCTGAATTCTTCAGCCGCCAAATTTCATTACACCTTTATAAAATAAGTATGTCTTTTGTCAGGTTTTCACATAACATTCATAAGGTCGGATCATTTGGATTTGTGAGATCTTTTACAAATCGGTATGCATATCTCTTCACTCTCAGGGCAATGGATTGAAGAAAGCCGTGTTGTCAGGACCTGATAGTTTTAAAGTTAACTTTTCTACCGGAAAAAGGCGAGATCAAGGTTTGGATGTGACCCAAAAACAGGAACAAGCCTACTCGATTTCTCTCTCAGGCTTTGTCAAACCAGGAAATATCTGCGTATACACGCCAGTCGTATATTTGGGTCCCTCTAAAGCGGTAGATATCCGTGCAGGGGATCGAGATGTCCTTTTCATCAGCAAGCCGGTGAAAAAAAGATGTGACTTCCACCACCAGAGCGTTTTCCTGCTCAGTGATCAGATGGATATCATGGCCTTTCCATTGTACCAACGTATTCTGCCATAGCATATACGCTCTCAGACCTTTGACTCCATGCCTTTCAGAGGTATTGGCTACCCGGTATTTGAAATCATCAGTAAAGTAAATATCCAGTTCGTCCCATTTTCCAAGCCCTACGTCATTTTCCATCTTTTTTACAATATTGAAACGCTCTGTTTTGGTGCTCATATTGGTTCTGGAAAATGTTCTGTTCTTAAACCTGTAATGCTACTGCTGGTACCTCGATTTAAGGCTAACCGGGATCTGTGGATTATTGTTCCCGGTGTAATTAAATCGTGATAAACGGGTGATGATTTATATACAAAGGTTGAAAAGAATCTGGTTGAAGTGGGCGCACTACATCCAGGGCAAACCTGAGACCAGCCCTGGTTTTCCCAGACGCTTCCACTCTTTCTTCATACAATTCCAACAAGTCTCCCTCCATAAAAGGGTACAGGCCGGAGTGGCAGTACCAGCGGAAAAAGCGGAGGAAGAGTTTGGGAGGAGTGGGTGCTCTATTCATTTCTGAGGGAATCTACAGGATTTGCGCTGGCGGTGGACCAGGTGCGATGACTCACCGTTAAAACTGCAATAATGACCAAAGCTAATGCAGGAATGATGAAAAGATCCAATCCAATGTCAATCCTGAACGCATAATTATCCAGCCATGCGCCTCCCAGGTACAGGATCGCTGGAATGCCTAAAACAATAGCGATGGAAATGAGTATGAGATATTCCTTGGATAACAGCATCATGAGGTTATTGGCACTTGCTCCAAGTACTTTCCTGATACCGATTTCCTTAATCCTCAAAGTAGCTGAGAATGAAACCAATGCAAAAAGTCCGATGCAAGCGATAAAAATGGCCAACACTGCGAAGGCCAAAAATAAATTTCCAAACTGGAGATCAGCCTGATATTGCCTGTTGAATTTATCCTCCAGGAAAAAATAATCGAATACATCGACTGGAAAAAATGACTTATAAGTTTTCTCAATGTGTGTGAGCGATTCCTGAATATCGGACAAATTCGTTTTAAATGAGAAGTAGCTAAACCCTGCCCCTTCGACCGACAATACCAATAGACAGGGCCTGTATGGCTCCCTTAATGATAACCAATGAAAATTTTTGACTACGCCGATTATTTTGTATTCTTCTATTTCTTTACCCGGTCTTATAAGTGTTTTCTGAATAGCATTTTCGGGCGAACCAAATCCAAAAGTACGGACAGCCTCTTCGTTTATGATTACAACATAATCTTCATTTGACATGCCTTGAACAAATGAACTTCCCGCCAGAAATTCAAGGTCATAGACCTCTGGAAAATTTAGACTCGCACCCAAAGGTGTGGCAAATTGGCCCTCAGTTATGGTTTCTCCAGGTTTGTGAAGATTCCATTTACTCCAACCATCACCTGGCAATGAACCTGAAGCGGCCACGCCAGAAATCGAATAATGACGTGCCACCTCAGTTGTGAAAGCCTCCAAGGTGCTTCTGTCTAAAAACCTTTCCGGGCCGTTAAAAACCATTACTTTTTCTATGTCCATGCCCAATTCCTGAGCCTTCATAAAGGTGATTTGTTTGTGTACCAAATAGGTGCCCGATACAAGGAGCAATGAGGTTAGGAATTGAAATACAATCAAGCCCCTACGCAAATTGATATTGCCAGCGCGGGATGTTTTATGGGCGCCAAGCATACTTATTGGCTTAAAAGAGGATAAAACAAAAGCTGGATACAATCCCGAGAGTAACGAACCAAAAATGATCACCATAGAGAACCAACCCCAAAACATAGGGATTTGCAAAATATTTAATTCTAATTCCTTTCCGATAATACCACTTAGAATAGGTAATGAAGAAAAGGCCAAGCCTATGGCCAGGAGAGCCGCTGTTAAATTGACCAATATCGACTCCATCATAAATTGACTGATCAACTGCTTCCTGAATGCCCCGATTGATTTGCGGATTCCCACTTCTTTTGCTCTGTGCATGGAACGGGCCGTGGAAAGATTGATATAATTAACCCATGCGATGAATAGGATAAAAAAGGCAATAATCAGAAAAAATTTAACATTTTTGATATTACCATAATTGGTTACATACCCGGAGTGCATATAAGATTCAGGTTTTAAATGAACATCTGCAATAGGTTGTAATCTCACTTTTTCTACAATATTCTCACTGGCAGTCATTTCCGATCTGTATAGGGCGGTGAGGCGGTTCAACTTTTCATGTACCAGGTCAAGGTTAGCGGATTCTTCCAGGGTAATGTAAGTCACAAAGCGGGACTTCTTCCAACCATTATCCCGTTGCCTGATTTGTCCCCACCAACCAAGTTCCATGTAATTTTCCATGGACAACAGAAAATCGAATTGTAAATGACTATTGACTGGTAAATCCTCTAATACTCCGCTAATAATATAGTTTCCCTCAGCCAGACCTTCCCCTTTTGAGCTTAAATTCAGAGGTTTCCCCATTGGATTTTCAGCCCCAAAATATTTCTCAGCCATTTTTTGGGTGATCACAATATTGTACATCCCATTAAATACCGATTCCCTGCTGCCTAGTTTAAGGGGAAAATTAAATACTTTCAGAAATGTGGTGTCCACATAAAAGATATTACGTTCACTGAAGGACTCATTTTTATCGGGGTTGGTTACTATTGTACCACCAAATTGTGGAAGCATTCTGACATATTCCTTTATTTCATGAATTGTTTCTTTTCCAGTGGGGCCGATCCCATAGGTGGTAGATGCAAATACATCGTCAACTTCATTTTGAGTTTTGTCAGTAATGATACGATAGGTGTTTTGAAAATTATTGTGAAACTTGTCATAACTCAATTCGAAATAGATGTATTGACCAATTGCAAGACAAACTCCCATGCCAACAGACAACCCCAAAATATTAACGAAGGAATAAACCTTGTTTCCTAAAAAATTTCGCCAG